>PSPT01000027.1 GCA_004195635.1 Methanobacteriota archaeon | reverse complement strand
GATGGTATCGATACTCATGTAATTGAATTCCGCGCCCTCGATGACTCAACCAATGCTTGCTTCTTTGTGACGTTTTCTGCTGGTACTGATGTATTGCAAACCGTTGCGGCTATTTGCTGGAATCAGTTATCAATTTCAGATATAGATCAAGATGGTGTGTACGATAAGAACGATGAATGCGTAGACACACCTGCAGGCACTCCCGGCGTTCAAGCAAATGGTTGTTCGGATACTGATGCTGATGGCTGGCCCGATAGCGATGAAATCGCCTGTGACCTTGCTAGCATAGGATGGCATTTAGATGCAAATATCATGCCTGTTGATACCGATAATGATGGGCTTTGTGATGACCTTGACGATGATGACGATAATGATGGTTTCCTTGACTTGGACGAACTCGTCAGCGGAACCGATCCGCTTGATGCAAATTCAAAGCCAGCAAATCGTTTGCCAGCCTGTAGTGTACATTACACTCTTGAAGCGGATGGAATTCCTGCTACCATTTCAGGAACTGCTATGATTCCTGCTCTTTCAGCCTCTGGAGCAGCGGCTGCTGGAAGCGGCCAATCTGTTACAATCCCAGCAGGTAATTACTACATTATTGCAGTCTGTGAAGACCCTGATGGCGATGATATCACGGTGACGGTTAACGACATTACTGTAGGTCCACTCTCTGGAATTGTGCAGGCTGGAGCGATAATTGAGGTAGGACCTGATGTTGCTGAAACAGTAGATGTGACAATCACTTGGACTGACGGCACTGATACTGCCACTAGCACCGTTACTGTGAACCTTGATGGTTCTTCTAGTTCCTCTTCGATTCCTGGCTTTACGGCAGGTATCGGTTTGATGGGTTTGCTCTCGGCAGTCTTTGTATTATCAAGAAGAAAGGATTGAGTTGAATTATCACTATTCCGATTGCGTTTCACATCGCTCTTATCTTGGTGAGATGAAGCGCGACTGACGGTATTCTCTATCAGGGGGGCATTCTAAGGATATGTTGGGAGTGGCTCAAACCACAAGGATTCAGTAGCATATGCCCAAAAAAAGAATATTCCAAATCCCAATAGAGAAAATATTGTAATCCACATTATCTGTGTGAAGCTATCCTTATCATAGACGCCATACGGTGTATTGACTCGATTTTTTTCTTTGTTTTCAAGAGTTGTAATTCTTTGTTCCAAACGTTTGATTTTTTCCTCAATATCATCTGTCATATTTTCCCGACGAAGCACTAATATTATTATTTTTCTATATGCAATAATTTGTGACGAGAGATGCCGAGTATGGGATGTAGTCTACGATTATTCGGTTTTCTTGGTTCCAGTTAGCCTGCCCGCCATTAAGAAAGGAAACAGAAGTCTTCCTCCAACATTCTCATAGCCAACTTCTTTCATCATTTTGCGAGCCATTTCCAAGGATGATTGGGGTCCTTAGTAACCATTCTTGCAACCAGTTGAACTACTGTGCCCATCCATATCCGGCCCATCAAGCCATGTGGGAAACGCCCTTTGCCAGCATCACAAATTACTAATCTTCCGCCAGGTTTTAGAACGCGAAGTATTTCGGTTAAACCTGCTTTTTTGTCATGGAAATCTCTGAATGAAAAAAGGCAAAATACTCGGTCAAAGGAATTATCTTGTAGCGGAATAGATTCGGCAGTTGCCTCAACATAAATCGCATCTTCTTCTTTCCGTGCTTTGCGCCCTGCATTTACTCGTTTCTTAGCTACGGCCAACATTTCTCTACTTGGGTCAAGACAGGTTAAGTTAACTCCAACTAAACCCTCTGAAAAAGTCCCAGGTCCACAACCGACTTCAAGTACATCCATGCCTGCTGTTGCAAATGATTGTACATGCCTTCTCCAACGTGCATCTTGTCCAAGGGTGACTATTGTGTTGACTTTGTCATATGCTGGGATGGTTGCCTCCAAATTAACCATTAATTCGGCCCACTCCTCTGCATCTATGCCTGTTGCATCAATGCCGTGTTGCCGGTTTTCGCCATCCGGCATGCCCTCATTCGCCATGCTGTTCAGTCTGCCGCCAGTGTCTCTAATAATTCAAACAAATGGTTTGTGCGCCTACCTTACCATCGCATACTCTCCCTTCTCAACCCTCCTTATTGAATCACTTTTTCCTTCATTTTATGTAACTATTGTTCTTCGCCAGCAACAATTATTAGCAAATTGTCAGGGTAATATTATTGAAATAGTGAAAAGGCATAACCATCAGTATCAAATACCCTTTTCTTTTGGCCCGTACAACCTAGGTGGTCTAATGGCTAAGTCAGATGTTCTCCGAGCGATAAAAGATGCAGAGGTTTCTGCTGCTGCAACCATTTCAGATGCGCAGGCTAAAGCAGCAAAAATCATCTCAGATGCAAGGCTTGAGGCCGCTGATTTGCATAAGAATTCCACGGGCGATAGTCACGCAAGCATGCTCTCAATTATTGATGCTGCAAAGGATGAAGCGGGTATTGAAGCAGCCAAGGTTGCCAAGTCCGGTGATGCTGAAATAAAGAAATTGCACAGTTCTGGTGACAAGCGAAGAAAGGAAGCAGTTAATTTCATTCTTTCTTCCCTCAACGAATAATTAGGTGGTGAATCAATGGCTCTTGGAACTGCAAAGATGTCTCGCCTTACAGTGGCGGGCACTCTTGAGCAACTTCCAGCAGTTCTTGCAATGTCAGCAAAACTTCAAACTATTCATTTAGTTGATCATTCAGGAGAAAATAATGGAGATTTTGGCATAGGTGCACCTCATGAGTCATTGAGTGAAATCTCCCCAGTTCTTACTAAGGTAAGGGCCGCTGCATCCCACCTTAATCCTGATCAACATCATGAACCAATGTCCACTCCTCAAGTAAAGAAGGCTTTAGAAAATGATTTTGAGGCTAAGGTTGATGATATTTTAGCCAATCTTCATGAATGCGAGGATTCAAATTCTCGTATTGAAACCCTTGAAAATGAATTGGAAGTATTGAGTGCCCTTCAACCTCTCGGCTTGGATATTGAATTACTTAGTGGATATGAGTCCTTGGAATCATTTGTTGGTGAAGTAAGCAATGTCAAAACTACAAAGGAATCTCTTTCAGATGTAGCCAAGAAAATCCTTGTAGTAGATGACGGAAAATCATCAATAGCAGTATTCTGCAAATTAGAAGATGCCTCTGTAGTTCAATCCGCTTTGACCTCGGCGGGGCTACGTCCATTTACTCTTCCCGAAGCAACGGGTTCTGCTAAGTCACTTATTGACAATATGGAAAAAGAAGTAATAGAGTTATCAAAGAAGGTTGAGACACTTTCTGCTGCACAGGAAAAGTGGAGTAATGCTAATTCTCGAATTCTTCTTGGTACCTTGGCCCATTTGGAATTACAAAAATCAATTTTTGAAGCACCAACGCGAGTTGCAATAAGCGAACATGCTTTCATTATGGATGGCTGGGTTAAGTCACGAGAAATGAAATCAACAATCCTTGCGCTAAAGCCACTTTCTACTCATATTGAGGCTGAAGAATTCGTTGCTAGCCATGGGCATCATCATGACACTTATGAAGAACTACCGCCGATTGAATATGTTGACCGTAGTGCTGCAAAACCATTTGAGTTACTTACCGATTTAGTGGGGCGTCCACGCTACGGCCGCCTTGATCCAACTTACTTCATGCTGCTAACATTCCCATTATTCTTTGGATTAATGCTTGGTGACATGGTCTATGGTATGTTCACTATTCTTCTCGGTCTTTGGATTGGTGGTGCATCTGGCAAAGCCGGACAAATGGGCCACACTGAAACGGGCAAGATGGCAAGGAATTTGTTATTATACATGGGAATTTCAACTTTTATCTTTGGATTACTCTATGGTGAAGCATTTGGATTTGAAGTAGCACCTGCTGCTGCTCAAGCGGCTGGTGACCTACAAAATGGTGCTGCCGCACATGTTAGTGCTCGAAGCGGTGATGCAGCCGCTGATGCAGCACATACTGTGCCTAGTTGGTTAGCATGGATGAGCCACCTATATCCCGAGGAGCCTCTTGAAACTTATGTTGGCTTCGGAGTTCACCTCGCATATCCATTCCACCGTGTTGGACACAATATGGGTGACTTAATTCTCATCTCAGTATACCTCGGCGTATTTCACCTCGCCCTCGGATACCTAATCGGGTGGAGAGATGTTGCAAAGGAGCATGGGATGACTGCTGGGTTCTTTGAAAAGGGTTCTTGGTTGGTTGTTTTGTTCAGTACTTTTGCTGCCGCATATGGTGCCCTAGCAGCCAAGTCTCACAATGAAGCGTTCGTTAATCCTAATGCAGCCTACTTGGCAGATCTCGACTTAATGTTAAATCTCGGATTGGTTGGACTTGTTGTTGGACTAATTTGTGTCATTTGGGGTCTATGGAAGTATGAGGGCTTTGGTCCAATAGCCATCCCTCTCGGTCCGTTGGAAACTGTTTCTCTTCTCTCAAACACATTATCATACTTGCGTTTGATGGTAATTGGTGTTGTTGGAGTAAAAATCGCCGAGGCTGGAAATCAGGTCTATCCCGCAATGGCAGATTCCCTTTCCGACTTATTCAACGGTGAACCAATTGGATTACTGCTCTTTATCCTATATTTCATGCTCTGGGCGGGAGTTCAGACTTTCGCATGGGTATTGGGGGTATTCTCCCCAAGTATACACACCGCTCGTCTGCACTTTGTAGAATGGATGGGCAAATTCCACGAAGGCTCTGGTGAGCCATTCAACGCCTTTGGCGAAGTTAACTTGGGATCACATGGTGATTCCAAAATGCACCTGGAGGTGCAATCATAGTCCCTTGGACAAAAATTGGAGGAAAAAAATATGAAAATGAACATCGTGAAGATGAGCCTACGCGCCCTAATTGTACTAATGTTGGTCGTATTGATCGCAGGAAGTGCCAGTGCCGCTGGTGATGATAATGAAAGCACAATTGCCGCATCGGCCAAGATTGGAGCAGGTATTGCTGTCGGTCTAGCCGGAGTTGGCACAGGACTAAGCCAAGGCAACATCGGCGCAGCCGCTGTTGGAATGCTAGCTGAAGATGCGAGCCGTTTCGGCCACGCTATTATCTTCACTGCTCTGCCAGAGTCTATTATGATTCTTGGTTTCCTGCCACTCTTCCTATGAGGAAGACTGGCTCTAATGTGCTCTGGTAATCGGAGTTTCATGGAGGCAAAGAATATGTCATTAGAAAATTTGAGCAATGAAATTGCTGCAACTGCAGAGGCTGAAGCCAAGGCAATTATTGCCGACGCTAAGGTTGAGGCAAAAGCCATAATGGCTGCAGCAATAACAGAAGCAGAGGCATTGACAGAAGCCAACTCGAAAAAGGCTAGCCGCGAGGCTGAGCAAGTTTCACGTGAGTTAGTTGCAAGTGCCCGACAAGCAAACCAAAAGCGCCTATTAATTGCAAAGCGAGAGGAAATAGAGTCTACTCTAAGTTCAATCCGCGAGCAAGTCGGCTCTGCCGGTATGAAAGGTCGTGCTGCAATGCTAAAAACATTGGTTGCTACTGCAGAAAAGATATCAGAAGGCAAGATGGTAATGCGTCCGGTCGCACTTGACCGCAAGGTCTTAGACAAAGAATCCGGTAGTTTTACTCTCGGTGACGATGTAGATGGACTCGGCGGATTTATCCTTGAAGCAGCAGATGGTTCTGTAAGTTATGATTTCCGTTTTGATGGGCTATTGGATGACTCATGGGCAGCAAAATTGCCACAAGTAAACGACACCCTATTTGGTTGAACTGGAGATGAATGAATGATGAGTGGAGTGAATCCTGCAGATGCCGCAACACGGGCTAAATCCCGTCGTGGTTCTCTCATTGATAGCACTCGCATGCGTCAGTTAATCCAGCAAACACCTGAACAACTTACTGCAACAGTTGCAGATAGTGGTTACCGGGCTGAAATGGATTTGTATGCTGGAAGGTTTACTGGTGCCGAATTGGTTGAGGTTGCCCTCTCCCATAATCTCGGTAGGGAAATTAATTCAGTATTAGGATTCTGTGGTGGCAATTTGGGCGACCAGGTGCGTGTATTCGCAGCAAGATTCGGTTATGCAAATGCAAAAATCGTTTTACGTGCAGTCTTTAACGAGGTAGATGTGGATGATGTAGCGCATAATTTATTGCCTGTTGAAAATGAGGATAATGGCATTTGGCTTGATATCATCAAGAATAATTCTACACTCCATGAAGCGGCAGGAAACATGCGCGAAAAGCAATACCGTGGTGCATTCAAATCTTTATCAGAAGAATCAACACTATCCGATTACGAGGATGCTCTTGACCGCCATTATTATTCAAATGCTCTAAAGGTAGTATCAAGAAAAGGTGCGGCACTAGGTGTCTTGCGCTCATTCCTAAAGTCTGAGATCGACCACCGAAACTTGTTGAACCTAATTCAAGGTGCAGCAATCGGCATGACTCCCGAAGATCGTCAATCGCGATTAATTGTTGGCGGCTCATTAATTCCCAAGTCACAAATCATCGCTGCATCTAATGCCGATTTGGATGGAATCGTTGATTTAATGCGCCGCTCAACTCGTTTTGATGCGTCTGCCTTTGAAGAGGCACTTGATCAATCAAAAGAAATGTTTTCCTTGGACCCAGTTGTTCTTTGGTTACAATCAAATCAGCAAGCAGTGTTGTCCCGTATGAGTTACCTTCATCCGGTTTCAGCACTACCAATTATTCACTACCTTTCTTCAAAGGTCCAAGAGGTTGCAAATTTGCGTTTAATTGTGCGTGGACGTGAAGCAGGATTAGAACCTGAATTACTCGAGGCACATATATTGTGAGGTGATGAAGTATGGAAATAGCAGTAGTCGGTTCACAAGATTTCACCATGGGCTTCCAGTTAGCTGGAGTATCAAATGTCCATAACCCCGCTGATGAGGAGGGATTAATTTCTCATCTAAAAAGTCTACTTAATAATAAAGAAGTTGGAATTGTAGTGGTTGACTCCACAGTTCTGGCTTCACTGCCTGAGAGATTGCGTCAGCAATTATCAGACAGTATTTCCCCAACTGTTTTGGGTATCGGAACAGAAGAGGATACAACTCTACGTGATAGTATTCGTAGAGCAATTGGCGTCGACCTTTGGAAGTGAAAAAATGAGTAAGGAAGGAGTGATATATCGAATTTCAGGACCTGTAGTAACAGCGACTGGTATGAGTGCGGCTATGTATAATATTGTAAGAGTTGGAAATGAAGGACTTATGGGTGAAGTAATTGAACTTCACGGCGATAAGGCTGTCATCCAAGTGTATGAAGACACTAGTGGTATTCGCCCCGGTGAGCCAGTAGTTAACACCGGAGAAACCCTCTCTGTTGCACTTGGCCCCGGATTATTGACTGAGATTTATGACGGTATTCAAAGACCATTAGCGACATTGGAGAAGGTTATGGGTTCTTTCATTAGTCGTGGTGTTGATGCAGACGGAATTAACATGGAAAAGAAGTGGGCATTTGAGGCCACAGTTTCTGCTGGTGATGAAGTCACATCTGGTCAAGTTATTGGAACAGTTCAAGAAACCGACACTATCGTTCACAAGGTAATGCTTAAACCCGGTGTAAGTGGCGTTGTTAAATCTGCTAAATCAGGTGAGTTCAATGTTACTGAAACAGTTTGTACTCTTGAAGATGGAACCGAAGTTCAAATGATGCAAAAGTGGCCAGTGCGAACTCCTCGCCCATACAAGCAAAAGTACGCACCAGACACACCACTAATTACTGGTATGCGTATTCTTGATTTCCTTTTCCCGCTCGCAAAGGGTGGAGCGGCTGGAATCCCAGGGCCATTTGGATCTGGAAAGACAGTTACTCAGCAAAGTCTTGCAAAGTACTCTGACGCTCAAATCGTTGTTTATATCGGCTGTGGAGAGCGCGGAAATGAAATGACTGAAGTATTGGACGAATTCCCTCATTTGATTGACCCGAATACCGGTCAGCCTTTGATGAACCGTACAGTTATGATTGCAAACACTTCGAATATGCCTGTGGCTGCTCGTGAAGCATCCGTATATACTGGAATTACCATTGCGGAATACTTCCGTGACATGGGTTACGATGTTGCACTAATGGCTGATTCAACAAGTCGTTGGGCAGAAGCAATGCGTGAGATTTCCTCTCGTCTTGAAGAAATGCCAGGGGAAGAAGGATATCCTGCTTACCTATCAAGTCGTCTTGCTGAGTTCTATGAGCGCGCTGGACGTGTGGAAACTATGGATGGCGGAGATGGTTCAGTTACTGTTATCGGCGCTGTATCGCCTGCTGGTGGAGATATTTCCGAGCCGGTATCCCAAGGAACTCTTCGTATTGTGAAGGTATTTTGGGGATTAGATGCACGTCTCGCCCGACAACGCCATTTCCCGGCAATTAACTGGTTAGGTTCTTATTCCCTATACCCGCAATCACTAAACCAATGGTTCCGTGACAATATCGCCCAAGACTTCCCTGAGATACGCACTGAAATCAGTGGTCTTCTTCAGGTTGAAGCCGAACTCCAAGAAATTGTTCAGTTAGTCGGTTCAGATGCTCTGCCAACTGACCAACAATTGACCCTTGAAGTTGCTCGTATGATTCGTGAATACTTCTTACAACAAAATGCATTCCACGAAGTCGACGCCTACTCTGGCATCGAACAACAATATAAGATGGCAAAAGCTATTCTAACCTTCCGTGATGCAGCAACTAAAGCAATGGCGGCTGGCGGACTTCTCGAAGATGTTGTGAATGTTCAAGCGCGTACTGATTTAATGCGCGGAAGATTTGAAGAGGGCTATCTTGGAAAGATAGACGCACTTACCGAAGCAATGGTAAGTGAAATCGCTGATACAGCGGAGGAAAACTAGGAGGGATTGAGATGACTGGAAAGGAATACCGAACCATTACTGATGTCAAAGGGCCACTCGTGTTCTTGAATAAAACTGAACCTGTTGCTTTCGGCGAAATTGTAGAATTGCGCATGGAAGATGGCACTCTAAAGAACGGACAAGTTCTCGATACATCTGATGAATTAGTAGTTGTCCAAGTTTTCGAAGGAACTGCTGGGGTTAACCTAAACACCGGAGTGAAGTTCATGGGTGACGTTTTCAAGTTGCCAGTGAGCAGAGGCTTAATCGGCCGTATTTTGGATGGAGCAGGACGCCCTCGTGACGGTGGCCCTGACGTTGTCCCTGATGCTCACCATGACATTATTGGTGCAGCTATCAACCCCTATAGCCGAGCAAGCCCACACGATTTCATTCAAACTGGAGTGAGCGCAATTGACTGCTGTACAACTCTTGTCCGAGGACAAAAGTTGCCTATCTTTAGTGCAAGCGGTCTGCCACACAACGATATTGCTTTGCAGATTGCCCGTCAAGCAAAATTAACCGATAGCGATGAAGAATTCATTGTGGTTTTCTGTGCAATGGGAATTACTGCTGAAGAATACAATTTCTTCCGAAGCGATTTAGAGCGAACTGGTGCTCTCGAGAATGCGGTATTATTCGTTAACTTGGCTGATGACCCTGCTGTTGAGCGTTTGATTACACCTCGTCTTGCTCTAACTGCTGCTGAATACCTTGCTTTCGAATTAGATTACCACGTTTTGGTTATCTATACTGACATGACAAACTACTGTGACTCTCTGCGCCAAATTGGTGCAGCTCGTGAAGAAGTTCCCGGACGCCGTGGTTACCCCGGTTACATGTACACTGACCTTGCAATGTTGTATGAACGCGCTGGACTAATCAAGGGGAAGAAAGGTAGTATTACCCAATTCCCAATTTTAACCATGCCTGGTGACGATATTACTCACCCAATTCCTGACCTTTCTGGATATATTACAGAGGGGCAGATTGTTATTAGTCGTGAATTACATCAAGCCGGTATTTACCCACCGATCAATGTATTGCCAAGTCTAAGCCGCCTTATGGGTGGATGTATTGGTGAAAAGACCACTCGCGAGGACCACAAGTCGGTTTCTGACCAGATGTATGCTGCATACGCTCAAGGCCGCGAACTACGCGGCCTCGTAGCGATTGTCGGCGAAGATGCGCTGAACGAACGTGACAAGCAATTACTGGTATTCTCTGGGTTATTTGAGGATAAATTCTTGCGCCAAAGCCGTGATGAAGAGCGAACTATCGATGAGACACTTGATCTATGCTGGGACCTACTGCAGACTATTTCAACCAAGTATCTAGTACGTCTTGACCAAAAATGGATTGACAAGTACCACCCAGTCGACAAGAAGGAGTAAAGTGCCTTAGGCATTAGATTAGAAGGAGGTGAGATTCATGGCACTGGACATCAAACCAACCCGTAGTGAACTCATCAACCTGAAGCGCCGCATCAAGCAGACCCAGAATGGGTATAAGTTGCTAAAAATGAAGCGAGATGGTTTATTCTTTGAGTTTAGAACTTTACTTGCTGAGATGATTAAAGCAAAGGAAGAATTAACCGAAGTATATCGTTCTGCAAAGCAAAGAATTGGGCTAGCAATCGCCATTGAAGGTGGATTGAAAGTTCAGGCCGTTGCCTTAGCTGTGTCAACAAAGCCAGAAGTTGATGTCAAAATACGCAATATCATGGGTGTCAATGTGCCAAGTGTATTTGGTTCGGATCTAAATCCTTCTTTTGAACAAAGAGGAATTGGTTTCATTGGTTCAAGCCCTTATGTCGATGAGGCTGCTGAAGCATATGGAAACCTTGTGGAGAAAATAACAAAGGCTGCTGAGATGGAAGCCACTCTAAAGCGAATGCTTGAAGAAATTGAAGCCACCAAGCGCCGAGTAAATGCTCTTGAGTACAAGGTTATTCCTGAAATGGAAGAAGCACGTGACTTCATTCAACTAAGACTTGAGGAAATGGAAAGAGAAGAGACTTTCCGTCTAAAGCGTTTCAAGAATAAGTGAGCAAAACTGCTCGCACACCGTTCTCGTTCTGCCTAGTCTTTCTCATTCAACAATTGTATTATTTTGCATAGGAGCCTTATTGGAGGAGCGCCTTAAGGGCAAACTGTTGAGGGAGGTGACTGGTGATGTCTGATTCAAATACAAAACCAATAATAATCGCTGACAAAGCATGGTCTGAGCGGCAATTCATCGAGCATATCCTTGCCCGCTATTTCACACTCACTGAGGACCTAGGTGGTATAAACCCTGCTTGGTCAGTTTTGCCGCTCGAAGGAGTGGAAGATGGTGACCCACATATTGCTCTTGAATTAGCCAATTCTGATTTGGCTGAAATTGATATGTGCGCGGAGTTATTCGATGATGAGCCATGGGCAATACAAATCACTCCGACTTCTATCGGCTTATTTTCAATGAGTAAAAAAACAATAATGCTTTTTTGGATTGCTTCATTTTTCTCAACCTTTCTCGTAAGTTCAAACTGGATTGAATCTACCATAGGAGGTAACTTTACAGATAAGTCTGTTCTTACCTCAGCCCTCTTTTTCTATGCGATCCCATTTACGGGTACACTTGCACTTGCTTCTTACTTGCAAGTATCAATCGGTAAAAAATTGGGAGTGCGTCTCGGCCATATTTTGCCAATTCCAATGCCCTTGCCCTACTTCCCGTGGCCTTTCGGCATTATTTATGCCCCGAGTAGTCCAAGTATGGACCGAATTATTTGGCCAAATCGCCGAAGCCTTGCCCTTTCTGCCATTGTAGCACCAAGTGTACTTATCATTTCGGGGTTCTTTTGCATTATGTTGGGGCTTTGGCTAACTCCCGAAAATGTGACTCTTTCTCAGCAACCAAATCGCCTTTCATTCCCGCTTATTGCCAATTTAATTGGTTCTGTTGCATTTGGCAGCGAATCCCTGTATCTTCTCGGTGCATGGGCGCATCCTTTGGCTTTAGCAGGTCTTGGGCTAATGATGCTTGGCTGGATTTACCTATTACCAATCCCTGGGTTCCCTGGCAGTCGAATCCTTATTTCCTTTGTCGGACTTGAGGCAGCTCGAAGTTTCCGCTGGCAGGTTACACTATTCTTGATGGTTGCAGTCACTGGGCTGATGTTTGGCGCTCTTGATGGGCATTCACTTTGGTCTTTCTTGACAATTTATGGTAGTTTGCAAATTCTTCTTTTCGGATCAAACTTAAGGACGCCGCGTATTCTAGATGACCTGAAACCTCTCAATGAAAAAACTGGCACCCGTCTTTCCCACTTCCTCTTTGTCGCCCTTCTTCTCGCTCTTCCTTCTGAGATGCCTACTGAGATGGTTAGTGATTGGGACGCTACCCCTGAATGGTCAATACCTACAAACCTTGATTTGGATTTAAACTCCACTGGTAAATTCTATATATTGCTGGATTCATCGGCACTTCTTACTCAAGATTGGAGCGTTAGAGGTTGGACAAACGATACTTATTGGGACCTCAAATGGCAATGTACTTCAACCTCAAATCAAACTCTCAACAATGGTTGCTCCGGTCAAATCCAGCCGCTTTCCAAAGTAAAGATACCATTGATGTGGGCTTCGCCTACTGATTCAAAAATGAATTCTAGTGTTGTTGAAATTCACTTGTGGCTCCAATCGGGAAGTTCCTCATCACAACAAACAATAAGAATTATTCCGAATAGCCATGTAGTCCTTGCTTCAACCAATTGGAATTGGAATCAAAATCACGAGTCGCCGCAACTCTGTACCTCTATCCTATTTGCTGAGGATGCCTTGCCCGGTAATGTTTCAATTATTGATACTGCGGCCACAAATACAACTGGGGACTCCTCTTTGTTGTGGGCCTTAGATGGCCTTTCAAGTGCGGCGCTTATTCCAAATGAATTGGAAAATCACACTTTACCTCTCTGTCTCAATGGTGAATCTGGTGCAATACATCAACTCAGTGGGGGATTGTCCTTGCGCTGGGTTTCCGATGAAGGTGAGATATACACCTTTACTCCGAGTGTTGTAGATTCTGTTGTCACCCTGTCTACTTCTGGTCAGCCCACTATGTTGCTCTCTGATATCGAGGCTTTCACCTCTAACTCCTATGTGTTGTGGAATGCTGAGTACACCTTTTGTCGCGAAGACCTATTCCCTCGCTTACCGGGAGTCGCCTTCGAAAATGGTTCTGATGGTGGGCCTGAATGGCGTTGGGATCTATTGTTCCGCGAATATGGGATAATTCCCAATTTGGCGAATGGTTCACTCAATTTGACAGTTCCTGCAGAAGGTTGGTTGATGATTTGTGATGAAGATTCACCGCTTCCATCACAGTATTGGCAAATATCAGCAACTTCAGATGAATATTCTCTAAGTATGATAAATGGGCAATTGCTCAATTCAATAATCACCAGTGATTCATCTACTGAATTTTCGCTAGATGGTGTATTGTCATTTGCTGATGTAGAATTGCGAACTCACGGGAATGTTGATTTTGATGTAGTATTTAATCAAAGCAATTACTCCATCACAATTAATCAGCAAAATGGGCAAATAGTATCCACTTCTGCTTGGTTACAATTGGATTCAGACGGATTGATTGAATTACATGTTGCTTCTTGGGAAATTGGAGTTTGAGTGTCATGAAAATCGCCATCCTTGGAGCGGGAGCGATTGGAACAGTAATTGCCGGAAGTCTTGCAAGCATACCTAATGTTGAGTTATTATTGTCTAGTAGAGGAGAGCAAGCCCTTGCCTTGATGACAACTGGACTAAAATTGACTGGTGTTGTTGAAAAAGAAATCTCAGCATCTGAATGGCTTGTGCACCCCGAAGGGGCAGAACTACCTGAAAATTGGTTGAGGCAGACCGATTATTGCATAGTTTGCGGAAAATCAGCATCAACCTCTGACCTAGGAGAATTAGCAACTCAGTTGCTCTCACAAGAAGGATTAGTATTATCTTTACAAAATGGCATATTGGCTGAAAAAATTCTTTCAGAAAAGTGTGGAGAACACCGCGTTATCGGCGCCATCACCACACATGGAGCCAGCCGCCTTTCTCCCGGCAATACCCAATGGGCTGGTGAAGGAAATATTATCTTGGGGTCATTGAATATTTCAGCGGGCAAAGGAGTACAGTCAGCAGGGCAAAGCACTCATCTCCTCCACTCTATAGATGAAGTGGGCGACCTTATTGATGTTCTCTCTGAAGGTGCTTTGTCTCCTCTGTGGAGCGAAGATATCCACTCAATGCTTTGGGTGAAACTTGTAATAAACTGCGCCATTAATCCAATTGCAGCAATTTGTGGTGTTGAGAATGGTGTCCTCTTTGAAATCGCAGAATTACGTGAGCAATCAGCGGCGGTGATGCTTGAAGCAGCAAATGTAGGGAGGCTCTCAAGAATAAATTTACCTCCTGATGAAGAATTAATTAGCACTCTAAATGAGGTATTGCAGACGACCGCGAAAAATTCTTGTAGTATGCTTCAAGATATTAGAAATGGTAAACTTACAGAGATAGATGCGATCACAGGTGAAGTTGTTAGAATTGCTGAGATGCTCGGTATGCCGGTGCCACTAAATAGTCAGTTGCAGATCCTAATTCATGGCATTGAAAGCGGTCTAAAAACCAATTAGTCATACATCATTAGTTTGCCAAAGTCCAATGTTGAAGATGGCACTTTGATCTAAATCAAGTCATCATTCCAGTGCAATCCAATATTCACCTTCATTGCAATACTCGCATAACACACTTCCTTGGCAATTAATATCAAATTCCTCAACTCAACTAAATCTCGCGTTGGTTTACACCTCTGCCAAATCCGGTCAACTTCATCGGCTAAAAGAGCAAGCCTGCGGCTTGCTCTTTGTAATCTGTAGTCGCGTTTTACTATCCCAACATCATGAGTCATTGTTGCTTGAATCGCCTCTCTATCATGGCGCAGATGCCCATGTTCTCGTAATGTGCTTAACTTATCTGCGCGCCATCGGGGGAGGTCTATTGCATTAACTTCCTCACCTTCTGTGGGAGGATTTTCAATAACATATTTTGCAGCCCTATGTGCATATACTACCGCTTCAAGAAGGCTATTTGATGCCAAGCGATTGGCTCCATGCATCCCCGTGCAAGCGACTTCGCCAATAGCGAACAGACGTCTCATGTAATGGTGAATGCCTTTTTGCCTTACCCGGCCCACATGGTCAACTTCCAAGCCTCCTACGAAATAGTGTGCTGCTGGAGACACCGGCAAGGGGTCAACTCCTAACTCAAGACCGATGGTTTTTAGGTACTCTGCAATCATTGGAAAGCTCTTGTGTAAATCATCATGAGCGAGATGCTCTGTAGCTAAATACACGAAATCCCTCCCGCTCATTTTTAACTCAGAATCAATTGCTCTGGCAACGATGTCTCTTGTTGCAAGGGATCCTAGTGGGCTATGCTTTAGGGTGAAAGAAAGTGACGAAGGGTCTTCAATATCGCCGCCGGCTATTGTGCTACTTCCCGCCTTCCATTTTTGATGGGTTTCAATATCGAGTAATACAGCGCCATGGCCCCGTAAGGCCTCGGTAATCAAGAATGCTTTAGTGAGCGAGGGGGCCGCCAGTGCTGTTGGGTGAAACTGGATGAAAGCCATGTCCTTCACTGCCGCTCCCGCTCGAATTGCCATCGCTGCACCATCTGCAGTTGCAACAAGTGGATTTGTTGTATGGGAGTATAATTGTCCAGCACCTCCTGTGGCGAGAATGATTGCATCAGCGGCCATTGTATGCATTTCTTCTGCATCAAGGTCAAGACACCAAATACCAACAATATCATGAATCTCAGTTTCATTATCCTCAAGAATTAGGTCAACTACGAGATGATTGGGGAGCAGTGAAATATTGGAATTATTTTCAATCGCTTGCATCAAAGCGCGCTCTATTTCGGCTCCAGTTGCATCCTTGCTGTGGAGGATTCGGTGTGAGGAATGTCCACCCTCTTTTGCCAGATCAAATCCACCGCCTTCTTCCTCATCAAACTTAACTCCAATATTGAGTAAATCTCTAATCCGATCTCCTGCTTCTTCAACAATTCCACGGACTACGGCTTCATCACAATGTCCATCTCCAGATTTTAGTGTGTCGGCAATATGAGATTCAATGCCGGCCCCATCGGTTTTGTCAAGAATACCTGCAATTCCTCCTTGGGCAAAATTTGTTGAAGAATCACTAGGGTCGCTTTTTGTAACAATTTGGACATTCCAGCCAGCATCCGCACAGGATATGGCGGCGAATAATCCGGCAATTCCCGACCCAACAATGATGGCAGAAGGCATATGTTACATCGTTGCGTATGAGCGTTTGATGTTCAATCTTTGCCTCCTTCTATTACCGCCTTGCATCCAAATCCACATAGGAAAGGCCTTTTTGGCGGTGAAAAATGACCCTTTGAAAGCCTTTAGGGAGCACATCTCTGGTCGTATTGCTTATTACCTGTCAAGGTTCGCATGATAGAATGTCGTTAGCCGTTTTGGTTGAGGGGAGGGAATAATATGTATCTCAAAGGGTTGGAATTAGAGAATTTCAAATCGTTCAAAGGACAAGTAGATGTACCATTCATTAGAGGCTTTACTGCAATAACAGGGCCGAATGGTTCTGGGAAATCAAATTGCGGCGATGCAATACAATTCGTTTTGGGCACAAAATCAAATAAAAATATCCGAGCAGACAATTCAAAGGATTTAATTTTCAACGGCGGAGGTTCAAACCGGCCCGCTAGAGGCTGTAAAGTAACGCTAATTTTTGACAACCCTGCCGCTGAAGATGGGCGTCGTTCTCTAAACATTGACACAGATGAGGTCCGTCTTACCCGTTCAATTCGTCTAACCAAGAGCAATAATGTGGTTTCAGAATATTACCTCAATGGGGAGGCATCTTCGCGCAATCACTTCCGCATGTTGTTGGCCGGTGCCAATGCAAGTGCCGATGGTTACAATATTGTCTTACAAGGAGATGTCACCAATTTAGCCAGAATGACTCCTTCAAAGCGAAGAAAAGTGTTGGACAAAGTTGCTGGAGTTACCGACTACGATGATGAAATTCGCAAGGCCCACAAGCAAAAAGAGCGAGTCGATGAGTTCATTGAAAGAATCACACTACTTGAAACTGAATTATCTTCACAATTAAAGGACTTAAAACGAGAGCGCGAACAAGCAATCCGCGCTCAAAGTCTAATAGATGAATTGAGTGCTGCAAAGGCAACCCTTCTTCACGCTAAGCATCGTTCACGCTACGACGAAATCCAATTCCTTAGTGAAGAGCAGGTGCGATATAATGAAGAAGGTACAGCCTTGAAGGCAAAGGTGCAAATCGGCGCCAAAGAACTTCTCCAATTGGATGAAAAAGTCGCCGATTTAGAAAAGCAAATCGCTGATGTACTTGGCGAGGAAGCCAGTCAATTACGAGAGCGCATCAACAAACTCCACCGCGAGACCGATCGCAGAAGGGACCAAATCACTGATTCAGAAACGGCGATTGCTGACGCCGAAGAAGATATTGAAATACTCCTGGGCGAAGAAAAAGAAGCACAATCCGCATTAGATGAACACACAGAGGAAGTACTCGCTGCACAATCCGCATTAAAGGAGGCAGAAGCAAATTTCATTTCCGCTGAAACTGCTGAAGCAGAAGCGAAGGATGCCTTATCAACTGGAGATAAGCACACTCGCGAATTAACTCGCACTCTTGGTAAAGCAGGAGAGGTAGCTCACGAAGTTCAAGGTAAATTGTCCGACGCCCAACTCAAACGTGACCGCGCAGCCCAACATGTGGAATTAACCGCTCAACAACTTGCTGAAGCCCAAGAACAAGTAACCGAGGCCCAATTGTCTGTGGATGATCTTAAACTTGAAGGCGAGGAATTAGGCGAGGATAGCCCAGTCGTTAGCCGCAAAAAACTTGGAGAATCGCTAGTGCTAATGCAGCGAAGTGAAACAAAATTATCAACTGAATTTGAAGCAATTAATTCACGTCTGCGCGAAGCAGACCGTAATCTGGCTTTGAAGCGCGCCGAATTAGAGGGCGCTTCAGGAGGTCGCGGAGGGCATATCGCTGCAGTTCAACAACTCTTGCACCTACGCGATAGTGGACAGAAGCGCGGGATAATCGGTACGATTAGTGAATTGTGCAAGCCTCGTGATTCATCGCACGAACTCGCCCTCGCTACTGCAATTGGCATGGGCGGGATGTCGGCAATCGTTGTTGAATCTGACCAAGTTGCTGCTGAATGCATGGCTTGGTTACGTGAAAACCGCGTCGGTCGTGCAATGTTCCTGCCTCTCAACCAAATGAAATCATATCGCGTAGGCGGAAAGGCGAGAATGATAGAACGCCAACCAGGTGTTCTCGGTTTGGCATCTGAATTACTTGAATTCGACTCACGCTTTGAAAATGCAGTTCATTATGTGGTAAGAGATACCTTGGTTGTCAGCGACCTTGCAACTGCAAGGAAGCACATGGGCGGAGTTCGCCTTGTGACTATCCGCGGAGACATCACCGAACACGGCGGAGCCATGCAGGGTGGTGCGCCAATGAAGATAAAGACTGGATTTGGTGGAAAATTAGCTGGTGCTTCGGAAATAGAAAAACTTGAGGCCGAGGTAAATCGTTTGCAATTAATGGCGGACACAGTAAATGCATCACTTGGCGAAGCAAGAGCAAAGCAACAAAAGTTACGCCAGCAAATAAATGCACTCACAAATGATGATTCAGCGTTAAAATTACGTCAATGGCGAGAGGAATTACGCCTTGCAGAAGGACGCCTATCAAAGGCAATTGGAATTGTCAAGAAAGTGGAAGCCCAATTAGCCCAATCCGATAAGGCGCTGAAGGCGAAGGAAGACAGTTTGGCAGTTGCAGCATCTGTACTCGAACAAGCCGATGAGGACCGAACTGCCGCAAATGAGGCCCTTCAAAGTGCGAGCCCACAACATCTTCAAGACATGTTGCGCAATTCACAAGAATTGCGTGTTAATGCAGAATCTCAAAAGGCCAAAGCCGAAGCCGTTCTTTCTAGTGGAAGCACCCATGGTAGTATTTTTTCAGACCGAGTAAAAGAACTCGCTGGGCGCCGAAACCGTCTTGCAAAAGATAATGCTAACCGCAGTTCAAGAAATGGGAAGTTGGAGATTGAAATCACAAACTTATCTGCTGACTTATCAATTGCTGAAGATGCTCATTCCAAGATCACATCGGAACATTCTGACCTTGACCAAAAAAGAATTCAAGCAACTGAAGAACGAATTGGGCTACGCCTTAGTTTGGAACAAGAAGCCGCCCAAGCTGAAACTCTGCTAAATAGGGCAAATGATTTAACTCTACAAATCCAACAAAAGCAAACTGAACTTGCTGAACTCACCAATGAAATGGCAACAATGGATCTCGCACCTGCCTCAGCAGGAGTCAGTTTACCTCCAGTGGGAGAAGCAGAAACCAATGTGAGGAAACTTGAACGTCGTCTTGATTTAATCGGTCCAGTGAATATGTTAGCAATTGAAAAATATGATTCAACTGTTGACCGAGTTGAATCTTTGAAGGGAGACAATAAGAAATTGAATGCTCGTCGTAGGGAATTAGATGGCCTCGCCGAGCGTCTTGAAAAGCAGCGCAAGAAGCGCTTGTCGGCAGTACTCAAGGAAGTTGACAGTAACTTTAGAGAAGTTTACAAAAACTTGTCCGGAGGAGGAAAAGGTGAACTTTTCCTAGAAAAACCAGATGACCCATTCAAGGGTGGCCTCTCTATGTGGGCAAAACCACCTGGTAAATCCAGTAAAGTAAAACTCGAACAATTATCCGGTGGAGAACAATCTATGGCAAGCCTTGCCCTTATCT
>PSPT01000026.1 GCA_004195635.1 Methanobacteriota archaeon | reverse complement strand
CTTAAAGGAATTGGCGGGGGAGCACTGCAACGGGAGGAGCGTGCGGTTTAATTGGATTCAACGCCGGAAAACTCACCAGGGCCGACTGTCAAATGAAGACCAGCGTAATGAGCTTGTCGGATTGTCAGAGAGGTGGTGCATGGCCGCCGTCAGTTCGTACCGTAAGGCGTTCTGTTAAGTCAGATAACGAACGAGACCCTCATCCTCATTTGCTACTCAGGTCTCCGGATCTGAGGCACTATGGGGAGACCGCTGGCGCGAAGTCAGAGGAAGGCGAGGGCAACGGTAGGTCAGTATGCCCCGAATGTCCTGGGCTACACGCGCGCTACAAAGGATGGGACAATGGGAAGCCACGCCGAGAGGCGGAGCTATCCCGAAACCCATTCATAGTTCGGATTGAGGGCTGTAAGTCGCCCTCATGAAGCTGGATTCCGTAGTAATCGTGTCTCAAAATGGCACGGTGAATATGCCCCTGCTCCTTGCACACACCGCCCGTCAAACCATCTTAGTTGGGATTGGGTGAGGCTGCGCTTTATGGCGCATTCGAGCCTGGTTTCGACAAGGAGGGTTAAGTCGTAACAAGGTATCTGTAGGGGAACCTGCAGATGGATCACCTCCTAAGAAAACCGGGGCGGGAGCACGCTAGCGTGCTCCCGTTCCAACTTTTTTATCGCCCTAGCATTTTACTTTTTACACCACTGGTGCACTACTTTTGTGCGCTACAAGTCATTTATCAGAAATCACAATAATTTCATTGGATTAAATGTGCCATTTTGTCGGTAATTTTACCATTGAATGTCAGTAGGTTCAACTTTGGCCCATCGAGATTGACACTAATGCTCGCCCCGCGATTAAAGTGATATTCATCCCATCCATCAGGCACTACATAGCCTCGATGCATATCGCTGATAACTACAGTTGTTTCACTGGTCCAGGCGATATGTGCTTCTTGATGAAGTTCACGTTCAGTTCGATTTAAGTCTCTTGAAACTACTAAATAATGGCTATCAATTTCTGTCGGTGCAAATTTTATCCCTTCAATATTCGCAATATGGCGAAACCATGCGCCTTGGCCAACAAAAGTTGAAAATAGAATTCCTGAGGACAATTGTTTCAAATCCATATCGCCTCGCTGCACTCGGTATTTTGAGGGTGCATATTGGTGGGTATTGGCTATCAATAGGTCATTCAATGCAGGATCGGATACTATCCTATTTCCGCTTGTTGAAGTAATAGTCGCTTGTAATCTTGGCAGTGCATTTTCAATTGCCTCTCCATTCAATACGGCCTCTAAGTTTTCCCTAAAAGTTGAAACTTCCGAATCCATAAAAAAACCAAAACTTCCATCGGGGTCCTTCTTTCTAGGGTGAGAGTTTACTCCCATTACAGGAGTAGTGGAATCTATATTATGTGAGATTGAGGTCAATGTTCCGTCGCCACCGAGTACGATTACTAAATCTCTGCCAATAAAATCGGCTCGGCAAACTTGTTCTCTAGCAACCATGTCGAGGCGAACTTCGCCGCCCTCAACTTTAGCATCTAGGACTTGGCTAAGCGAGTCAAGTGCATCATCATGAACTGCTTCAAAGGTTTTTTTGTAAACCAGTAATACATCTGTCGGCATAACTGTAAACCTCCTCCTACAAATATCCCGAAGGGTTGGTCACTCTTGATGCCTTGCATTTATTGATGGAATAGTAAAGAGTATTTTCACCTCTCAAGAATAAGTAGGTTCTATGAGCAAACACCCATTCCGGTGTAATATGCAGGGCGACGATGATTCAGAAATCTCCGATGCGGCTTCACTTGATACCATTGATGCTACTGCAATTGCTGAAGCCGCTAAAGTTGCAATAGAGCAAGCTAGTGCTGCCGTTGAAAATCAAAATAATGCTGCTGATGAAACACAAGTCACCGACAATATCACTCAGAATATTCATGACAGTGTTATTTCAGAATCCCCTGTTGTGGCCCCCGAACCTACGCCCTCCACTCCCGAACCTACGCTCTCCGCTCCCGAATCTACGCCCTCCACTCCCGAACCTACGCCCTCCACCCTCGAATCAGTAATGATGGGGACTGCCGCCCAACCTGCCGGCCAGCCAGTTGTCCAACCAATGGTCGGTGCTCAAACAGTAATCCTCGGCAATGTCCAACAACAGATGGGGGTAAATCCATATGGGCAGGTGCTCATGGTAGGACCGCCGAGTTCGGCAGCAAAAGTGATGGGGATTTTTATTATCATTTGGGGAGTCTTTGGCGCCTTTGACGGTATTTTCTCTGTCCTTTCTGAATCGCATTTCGGCACCTTCTATTTATTCCTCATGGTGGTTTCAACCCTTACGGGTGCAGGAATTATTTTCGCAGGAGTACAAGTGTTAAATTTTCAGAAAAAGGGAATTCATTTGGCTTGGGTACTAATTGGAATTGGCATGGTCGTTAGTATTATTTCGATGTCCATGCTGCCTGATCTTACCATCCAAATGGTTGAAGATGGAGATATGACTCAGGAAGAAGCAGATATTTTAGCCGGCGCTGGAGGTTTAGTTGCCGGAATTGGCATTGGAATTTCGGTAATCTGCAGTGCAATTTGTGGAGTATTGGTTGCCATACCATTGATGGTTGCGAATAATGGCTTGGACAATAGTTCATTATTTGGTAAAAAGGAAGAAAAGCAGTATTCCGGTTATTGAGTCAATAATTTTGTAGTGTTTTTTACTTTCTTTCAATGAGTAAATCCTCGCTCCACCGGTGGCGCAAGCAATACAACCTCTCACCCTCTCCCCACCCATGTATGGGGAACTTAGTAACCGGCACAGCCGCAACTTATGTGGAAGAAATATGGGTGGAAACTCCCAAGAGAAGGATGATCACACCAATCACTCAAGATGTTCAAAAAATCATTACTCAAAGCGGAATCACAGATGGTTTAGTTCTTGTAAATCCAATGCACATTACCGCCAGCGTCTATGTAAATGACCTTGAATACGGCTTGCATGAGGACATTATGGATTGGCTTGAAAGGGTTGCTCCATTTGGTGGCCTAGACGGCAATAATGGTGCTGAATACCGTCACCATCGTACCGGTGAAGACAATGGTGATGCTCACCTAAAGCGGCAACTTCTTGGACATCAGGTTACAATGCCTGTGCAAAATGGCAGGCTTCATTTAGGGCCATGGGAGCAGATACATTACGCTGAATTTGATGGCCAAAGGAGAAAGCGTATTTTGGTAAAGGTTGTTGGGCTAATTGAGGAGTGAGATGTATGGCAAACGACGAAACAAACTCCGCTACAAATGCATCACCATCAACTTCTCCATTTAGTCAACCTCCGGAGTTTTCGGGAATTGCCAAAGCGATGAAAATTGAGCCACATAGTTGGAATCAAGGGAAGGTTAGCGTTCAAGTGTTGGTAACAAAAGAACATACCAATAAAGGCGGAGTTGTTCATGGTGGGCTTACTACAATGCTTCTCGACATGGCTCTGGGTGGTGCATTAGTTTCCACTCTCAAATTAGAAGAATGGTGTGCTACAACCGCATTAAATGTAAATTTCCTCGATGCCGGACAAGTCGGCGACCATCTCATTTCTTCTGGAAGAATTGTTCGCCGCGGGCGAAATGTCGCTCATCTCGCTGGCGAAGTTGTTAACCAAAACGGTCGTGTAATTGCTTCTGCATCAGGTACTTGGGCGATTTGGAATAAGCGGCCATCAAACCTCCCACTTCGTAAGTCAGAATAGGAAATCCAACTCCACCGTTTTCCTCCAAATTTACTAAATAAATATCCTGCGATTTGAGGATACTTTACTCGCAAGCGCTGGGGCATGTAAATGGCTGTTGGATGTGACAGAATGCCGTGCTGCTTGCAACACTTCGTATTGTTCGGGGAATAACGTTTATTGGGCTAATGTTGGTCGGCTAAAGCGTAGTAGGTGAGCCCATGCGCAGAAGTACCATTTCTCAGCGAATCGGACTTGGGCTATTGATTGCCCTCACTCTCCTTATTCCAGCCCAAACAATGGCTTTTTCCGGGGGGATTGGTGGCACACAATCCAATGCAGGTTCGGAAATCGGCGATGTTGCTCAAGAGGGCTGCTTGTGTCACAGTAGCGCACCGACAAATACCGTTCAAATTCTTGCAATTGATATCCCATACAATTGGGTTGCCGGTCAAACTTACTCATTCTCAATTCAAATCATCGGAGGACCAACTGCCGACACCCACTCAAATACTGCTGGATTTTCAATGCGAGTCAGTGATGGCGTATTGGCCGCAGGCGAAGGTGATGAATCTTCTATGCGTAACTGGGAGGATGATGTCACTACACTCGTTCACGAATCTTCAGGGGCAACTTCTGCCGAACGCACTTGGAGCATTACTTGGACTGCACCGGCAACTGGCAGCGGAGATGTTTTCTTTTGGGTAACTGGAAATAGCGTTGATGGCGACCATGCCAACACTCCAACCGATTTATGGAACACCCTTTCATTCCCGCTCTCTGAAACTGCAGAAGATAATGGTAGAACCCGTACAATCTTTGCCGGCGATGGAAATGTGGAGCCTCCTGCTGCTGATGAAGGCCATGTTAACCTCCATGATATGGGTGCGCCTTTCCGTGCCCATTGGCTTGGCCTTCTAGGTTTCAATGCGGTCATCATGGTCATCGTTTTCAGTGGTTTAATGCTGCGTTATGGTTTCTCAACATCTTACAAGGGACGTACTAATTTATTGCGTCTTCGTTACAAGACAATGCGCCGAGGTGATCAGTGATGGCTAGAGATACTATCTCCAAATTATTGGATGAAGTTGCTAGCGGCAAAGTTTCTGTTGAGGATGCACGTAAGGCTCTCGAAGGGGTGGAACTCGATGAAGAGACTTACCTTGCAGCAGTAGACCACGGCGTATTCAACCCTGTGGATGCGGGAACAATTGTCAAGGCCTCACTCGCACCGAGCGGTGGCAGTGCATTGGTAATCTTCTTCTTTTTGTGGGGACTGTTTTGGACTTTGTATTGGTCAATTTCAATGCTCTATGGTTTGTTCCATCACTGGGACCAGCAACAATTATCCTACCATCTTGGGATGGCTTTCACTACTCTAGTCATGATGGGCATAGTTTACATGAAGTGGGTTCTTCCCGACCTAATAATCGTTAAGTATCGCCGAAATAAATATATTACAGAGCACAGGAAAGACTGGGTGGAGTACAAGGTTTGAGGTGAATTATTATGGCAGAACACAAACTTCGACCAGCACCGGGTAGCGAATCTAAGGATTCCATTTCCGCTAATTTCAAGTCTCTAAATCGCAGACAATTTTTGACCTACGGTTTCGGTGCAGCAGCCGGTGTGCTTGCTGCATCCGTGGGGGCTCTTGGTTTCGCCTCCTTGCTAATGCCAGGTGGCGGCGGCAGTAGCGGAGATACCGAGGTGAAATACTGGGCAAAAGGTCGTGAAGATACCGCATGGTATGGTGCAATGCACTTGCAGGGAATGAAGAAGAGTGATTTCGTCGCCGAGGCCGAAAAATCCGTCACCGGAATGTCTGGCGCACAGGGTGTGTGGAACGGCCTGCCCGTAAATGTCACCTTTGTACCCCACACTGCAAATGCCGGAACCCCTCTTGTCAGTAACAAACCTCGTTTCCAACTATTGGAAGGACATGACGCAACTGGCAAATACATCGGACACTTTGAGGATATGGTTGATATGGATGCCCGTATCATGCCAAGTGAGGACATCATCATGGTTTTCAGCCGCTGCCCTCACCTTTGTTGTATCCCCGGATGGCAACTTGTTGAAAACAGTTTAACTGAAGATTCTTGGGCAAGTGGTGGTGGAGACGGCGGAGGCAGTAAATTATTCTGTATTTGCCACTCCAGTCGTTTTGACCCAACCGCATTGGAAGCAAATACCAACCGTAACCGCTCCAATGGTACTACTTACACCTACGCAGGAATCCGCCGAACCGGCGGCCCAGCACCCGTAGGATTACCTATTATCCCCGTGGCAATCAACGCGGATGCAATAGAAGGGCTCCCAGATTATCTGGATTGGTTGACATACTGTGACTGAGGTGATTAATTATGAGCGCATTATTCTTTACACTTTGGTTTTTTATAGCATTTGTAATAATTATCATCGCCTTTACACTTCGTAAGGAAAGCGAAGATATGCCGCGCCGCGACATCCTTCGGGCAGTTGAATCAACTGGGAAAATGGGTTTGGCCGAGAAATTATTTTTGTGGGTATTTTCTTGGTTAGACACCCGCTTTAGATTACAGGATTATTGGTCAATGTCACGCGAGGCTTACTATAATGTCCACCGGCAAATGCCAATGACTCACGCTGAGAAATATAAACTCCGTATCATTTGGTACTGGTATCCATTGTATTGTCTTGGTGGAATATCCTTCCTCGCCTTCATTATCCTTGTGATAACCGGAACTGTTCTTGGAATTTATTATGTTCCTGGCGGCGAAGGCGACCCAAGTCCTGCTTATGCCAGCATGGAATACATCATGTTAGAATTGCCATTCGGATATATTATCCGTTCAATTCACCACTGGGCAACTCACTTTATGGTTGCATCAGTATTCTTGCATATGTGCAGAGTTTACTTCACTGGCGCATACCGCAACCCCCGCGAGTTAAACTGGCTAATCGGTGTAGCCCTCATGTTCTTCACCATCTTCTTCGGTTACTCAGGTTACCTACTACCATGGGATAGCCTCGCCTTTGGTGCTGCAACAATTGGAATTAACATGGCCAACTCAACTCCTCTCATTGGAAAGTGGGCGGCGACAGGCATGTTCAACGGAACCAGCCTTACCCCTGGAACTGTAACTAGAATGTACTTTATTCACGTCTTTATTCTACCAGTTGTTGTGACTTCACTAATTATTGTGCATTTATTCATAGTTTGGGTTCAAGGAATTGCGGAGCCACATTGATAGGAGTAGGTGATCATGGGATTAATAGAAAATTTTGGTAAAGTCGCCGGCACCTATATGGCCGAGAAAGAGAAATTAAAATCAGCTGGCGAAGAGCGTCAGCGCGTGATGATTGGCCATCCTCTTTGGCCGCATGAAGCCCTTCGTGACACATTGATATTTTGTGCAATTATTGCTGTCTTAGCCTTCTATTCATGGCTCATCCCACCGCCTCTACACAGTCCAGCCGACCCATTCGCTCAAGCCGGATTCGTGTTCCCTGACTGGTATGTATTATTCTCTTATGGATACCTTCGTTTAGGAGAATATCTGCCTCAGTTCAACATTCCAGCCGGACCAATTGGCGCCTTCTTCGGCCAGCCAGTTATCTCTTGGAGTGCAGCATGGTGGGGTTCATTCATCACCGGTATTCCGGTCGGAATACTGACACTTCCGCCACTTCTTGGTGGGCGCGAAAAGCGCGGTGTGGAAGACCCAGCATTTGCAACAGCCGGAGTAATATACTTGGCTCACGTATGGTTTATTTCTGTTTTCTCGATTAACATCTTCCTAGACTTATACGGCAAAAACCGTACCGATTATTGTAAGTTAGATAGCCACGGGGATTTAGTCTGTGGTGTGAGAGAACCGTGGGTTGCCGATGTTTTCAATTCAATACCGTGGGTAATGACTGGTATTCTAGTTTGGTTCTTATTGTATTATGCCTACAAATGGTTCATGGTTCACGGAATCGGTGCAAGAGCTTCACCCGAAATGGGCAAGAGAGCAATTGCCGGTGCTCTAATCCTCGCAGTTGCTCTTTCCGCTTGGTCTTGGCCAGTATACGATAATGGATTCTGGGATGCTGGCGGTTTCGGTGCAATGGAAGATGAAGAAACTCTTGCAAAAATGCGCACTCAACCGGGGGATGTACATGTTCATTCAGCAAATGAATTTACAATTGACTATCCCGATGATGTCGTACCTGCTCGCGATTGGTTGCAATGGGATATTTATCAGCCAACAAGAGAAGTGTTAATTGATTTCTCTGATTCAAATTATCATCAACAACCCGATATTGGACTTAATGCCATACAGGAAATGAATGAATTTGCTGGCACTGCTGGAACTTCATTAAGTGGAACTATTGCGATTGAAGGGACTTATGAACAGGAATCCTATGTAGTTGACCTCGCTTGTGATTACCGCGCTTCAGAGCGAAAGATTGACGGAATCTCAACTTCTACATTCATGGCCGCAAGTTTGGTTTTGACCAACTCCGGTGGAAATGAAGTAGCCAATATCAATGGATGCACTGCAACAACCATTGATTTGCCTTCAGGCGATTATGACTGGACTTTCTCCGTAGCAAGTACAGGTGCACTTGCGGCAAACGAGAGCATTAATGTTTCTACATCTGTATCTATAACCGCTTATCAGCCCCTTCTCTTGTATGACAATTCAGGGGAAGTGGTAAACCTTTCAAACCCAACTCTTGAGTCTTATGGAATCGTTGATAATCCAACCTATCACCATAATCCCAAAGGATTGGATGCCAAACTCATTTACGGTTTGTTTATTCCACCATTGACAGTTGGTGTTATGATGTGGACAATCCTACGCAAGATGGCCCGTGGATACGAGTATGAAATGAACAAATGTTACGGTTGTGACCTTTGTGATGATGCATGTCCTGTGCGACTATTCACAGGTGGAGACAAATTGAATATTATTTACAATACATGGAATAATGAGGATGACGGAGTGCCTATGTTCACCTGTTTAACCTGTTCTGCATGTACTAATGTTTGCCCCCAGTTGGTTGATTATGACTCCTATGTTGACATACGCCGAAATTTGATTGTCGGTGGCGCTCCTGCTGCTGAAATACCTCACACAATCATGCAAGCCGTGATTAATGCCGAGGCCGAAGCTGAAGCAGATAATGACTTCATTGCTACAGCAGATTACCCAATTGACTCTAGTATTGGTTATTACCCTGGTTGTGTAGATTACTTGGATCAAGAGATGGTTTTCAGTCATGTCAACGATGGCAAGATGAATCTTGGAGATTCCACAACCGCTGCCTTCACTCTGTTTGAAGAAATGGGTGAGGATGTTGCCTACTTAGGAAGGGACTTCCTAAAGTGCTGTGGTCACGACCAGAAATGGCAAGGAATGACTGAAGTCTTTGACAAATTGAAGGCTTACAATCAAAAGAAACTCCAAGCAAGTGGAATTGATACTCTTGTCAGTAGTTGTGCAGAGTGTTTCAGAACCTTTGCCAAGGATTATGAATTGGAAGGCATCAAAGTAATGCACACCACTGAATTTTTACTTGAGAAAGGCTTCGATATGAATCTCAAGGTCGATGATGGCTTGACCGTTACATATCACGACCCATGCCGTCTTGGACGACAAATGGGCATCTATGACGAGCCAAGAGATTTGGTCACTGCTATTGAAGGAGTAGACCTCGTTGAGATGGAACACCATGGCGAAGATGCAATGTGTTGTGGAGTTTCAAGCATGATGTCTTGTAACGAAAACAGTCGTACAATCCGTATGGAGCGCTTTGATGAAATGCAAGCAACTGGTGCCGACTTGGTCCTAACATCTTGTCCAAAGTGTGTTTCTCACTTTGAATGTATGAAGTTTGAAGGCGATCCACGCCATGACATTGAAATCCTTGACATTGTTTCCTTCTTGGCCAACCAAGTAAATGCAATGAAAGGTACAATCAACGCTAATGCGGTAGAGACAAATGAGGCAAGTATCTCAAAAGCTGAAGTTTAATCACTTCTACACCTCTCCCTCAAACATATTCCATTTGCACCATAGACTTGAAGGCTAACTGCCCCACACAATAAACACAAGGAGGGGTAAACTGTGGTCTCAATTAAAGATTTACAAAAGCGTCGAGCAGCTGAGCAAGAGCGCATAGCAAAGACTTTGGCTGAAGCCAAAGGCGAGCAATATGAATCCCTAAAACATGGCGAGACAGCAGTAGCATTTGTCCATGAGGACAAATGTATTGGCTGTGACCAATGCACCTTAGTTTGTGATGACAAGGCAATCGAGTTGTATGATAAGAAAATGAAATCTGCATTGATGAAGGTTGAGAATAATCGCAAGGCGAGAATATTGCGAGACCCCTGTACTGGTTGCAGACTTTGTGTTTTGGCCTGTCCAACAGATGCGATTGATATGATCAATCGCTAATAATCTCAATCCACATCATATGATTAGTAGCAAAGCAAACGAACCGATAATATCGTTTTAGCAATAATTATAGTTTTTCTATAAGGGAATTATTCAAACACGGACACCAACAGGGGAGCATGAGTCAGATGTCTGAAGAGGAGAAGCCGATCCGTTTCGGAGCAGAATTTGGTCCACAGAGCATGAGTGGAACTACTTCCGGAGTCACCTTAGGGACTTTCAAGCAACTGGTTTGGATTTCCAACCTTGGGGGAATGATTCTAGTTGTTATTGGCCTTGAAATGTTACTCGTCCAAGGCTCACCTGGCTGGGGGATTGGGCTGATTATTGCTGGAACAATTATCGCACTCTTCCCCTCTAATTTCGAGATAGTCGGAATGCAAGAAGATGAATCTACTGCCACTGAAACAGTTTCAGAGGAAAAAACAAAGAAAAAGGCAAAGAAAAAGTTGAGCCGAAAGCCAAGCGGCAATACCGATACCTACCAAACCGGTGGTTGGTTTAGTGATGAAGGTGAAAAGGCAATTGCTGAAATGCATGAAGCGAAGGAAGAATAATTGAAACAAAGTAATGGTTTGTCAGCCATGAAAAGCGATTATTAATTCGATGAAATACATCTATGTATTTTCAAACTCTAAGTTAATTTTTTGACTAAATAGCAATATTTTTTCAATAGTATAGTGCCCCTGTACTTTATTTTTACATTTGTTAATAATGCAATTATTGCTTGCTGAATGAATGAAAATTGCGGCTTTATATACCGCTGAGGATAGTTATTTATGGATGAATAATTATGGACGAAATGGTGTTACAAATGAGAAATATTGAACTGGAAAATCGACTAAACAAAGCACTTGCTGAAGGCAACCACGTATGGGTAATTGGCGACGTGCATGGCTACGCAAATGTATTGACAAGCCTTATTGAAAAACTTGCCCTTGGTCCAAACGACCATGTTGTGCTACTAGGTGACATGATTGACCGCGGGCCAAACTCATGTGGTGTCATCGACATAGTCCGTGACAATTCAAACATTCACAGTATAAAGGGCAATCACGAGGATATGATGATACGCGCGTATGAAGAAATCAACAAAAGATGCGCAGGTGTTGACATTGTAGTATGGGCTACCAATGGCGGCACTACAACAACCGACTCCTTCGAAAAGAAATTTGGCGACGAAGCTGGTGATACCATGGGTGAAGTTACAATGTGGATGCGTCAATTGCCAAGTCAAATTGTCCTTGAAGACTACCGGTTAGTACATGCGGGTTACGCTCCTGGTCTTGACATGGAATTCCAAACCGATGGTGAAATGCTCTCTATTCGCGGGGAGTTTCACAAACACGACGCTCCGGTTGACCCCGCCCGCCAAGTGATTTTTGGTCACACAGCCACTCACACCATCAAGACTGCTGCAGGCATTAGCGGCGAGAAGGGTGAACCGTTCCCTTCTCCCGTCCTACTGGACGATAAGCGCCCTGCATGGATAGCCATGGAGACTGGCGCCTGCCAAGGTCTAAGGCACAATCCAACTCTCACGGCATACGACCTACAAAGCACTGAGTTCCGCTGCGTGCGTGTATTTGGCGGCTGAGGCGGCAATAGCCACTCTTTAGTGACAGCCATCTCCGCCAAGGAGGTGGCTGCGAATATGTGCAATTATTCATCTACCTGTTGATTTTGTAATTCAAGTCCCATTGCGAGCATTGATAATTCTGCAGCCAAAGCATGCCAATTCTCTGCATGACGAGTAATAGATTTTCCATTTTCTTCTTTCAACATATCCTCGCGGCTGATAAATTGTGCTGAAGGAGAATTTAGATTACCAATACGGTCACGTTTTGGGTTATGACGGTAGAACCATGATGCGGCCTCACCATCTACGAGGTATACTACCGGCTCAACTGGTGAACCATTCAATTCAAGTGCAGTTGGGACACCTTCTTGAATAAGGAAATCTTCGGCTAGTGCCCCTCCTTTTCCATAAGTCAACTTATGCAATTTCCTCTTACTTAGATTGAGTAATTGTTTTCCCTCAGAGATTACCAAGATCCCTAATCCATAAGTTCCTCGGTCATTTTTTACATAGACAACTGGTTCGTCAGCAACTCCGTACTCGTCATATTTGGCTTGTATTTTACCAATGAAATGGTCAATTTCTGCAGCCAATTCAATCATACAGGAATCTCTCTCCAAGCATTTTTCTTCTGAAACAAACCAAAGCGGCTTCAGCATCCAAGGGTCGAGTTGAAGCATTTCGGAAACTTCTGCTACATAGATATCGAGTGCTGCAAAGTGCTCTGATTTACGTCGTCTATGCCACCCCATCTCAACAGGAGGAGATACGGATTTGACATCTAAGCCCGGCAAAACACCCTTAGTAAGGTCATTATTCAGTAGCACCATGTCGGGTCTTCCATAACCTTCAACCTTAAGTTCTCCATCATAATCAATACCAGTTCTCGTTAAACAGAGAGGTCCGGTAATACCTGCGAGGCTACCGAATTGCGAAAGTTCGGGGGAACCAACAGTCACTGAATAATCTGCCAAAGTTAGTATCTCTTTTAAAGTTTTTAGGTTCTCAACATAGGCTTGATTGCGAGTGTGCATTTCGGGATATAGATGAACATGCTTTGACCCAGGGTGATCTCTTTCAATGTGTGTTTTCATCAACTCTGCCAATGTTCCTCTCTCACTTTGAGGTACATTGTTGAAACCTGCGGGAAAGTGATTTGCATCAACAACTGCTATTTTATAACCAGAATCCCTAACATCAACAGAACCATAAATGGGCATTTTTAATTCACTTCTTTTCAATGCAAACCACTCGGTCAAACGCTGCCGATTATCCTCAATGACGTGCAGTTTATTGTCTAATAGATTGTAGTTGTTGGCGTCCATGCAAATTCCTCCACAAATATTCCGGCAGACTCCGGCTAAATAACTCCGTCTAATAGGTCAACTACGGACTTTCCTTTACCACCCAATCCACGGTCAACAATGTGTAATGCTTCAAACATCCCCAGCCCAATTGCAATATCTGGCTGAGTATTGAGAGCACCAGCCATCAATGGATGGCGCGCAATTATTTCTTCTGCACGAGGGCTCAACTCTCTCAACAATTCGCCAATAAGAGTAGGTGAGGTGGCGGTGCCGGCAGGTAATTTTGGCCGGCGAACGATTTCACTTGGTAGTTTTGTGAGGTCGGCAGCGCGTCGCAATGCAGCCTTTTCCAGACCATCAATACGATTTGCATCTACTCCACCAGCCGGCAATCTCCAATTCATTGGCAGGCGATGTGCTTCAGCCCGATGGGCTGAACCAAGGAAGGGCACGCGTACTTCAAGGCTGGCTGCCATTGAGTGGCGGTCAACAAGGCGCAGTTGGAAGTTGCTCAGTTGGCCATGCTCCAATTCAAATTGCAAAAAGTCAGTCAAAACACTACCAGATGGGCCGCCAATTGATATTCCATCATCGCCTAGTCTTGCGCTAATTGCTTTAGTTTCAATAAGTGAATTCGGGGAAATATTATCCATCCACCATTCATTACCTGCAGGAACATCTCCTCTTTGTAGGGCCCTAGCAGCAGGGTGTTCAATGGCAGATAATCGCTCGTCAATCGTCTTTATGTGCGAGTGAATATCGGTGTATCTCGGATAACCTGCATGCAATTCATCAGCACCTTGTCCACAAAGCCCTACAGTGACCGATTCGGCCATTTTCGCAAATAGTGGCTGGAAGAACAATACTGTGAAATCTAAATCTTCACCATGCCAAGCGAGTTTAGGTAAGTAATCTTCAAAGGTGGAATCATCCAAAATATACTGGTGATGTTCCAAATCTAGTGCTGAGGCTACAACTTCTGCTGCCCTCCAGTCAGGATTTTCTTCCGACTCCGCAACCGTCCAGCATGCTGGAACCGGTTGGCCGGCAATCTCGGCGGCCTCGTGTGCAACAGCAGCAACAAGGGCAGAATCGAGGCCGCCCGATAGTACAATTCCGACTGGTACTTCCGCCATCAAGCGTTCACTAACACTTGTTGTGAAAGAGTCAAGAAGTATTTTTGCATCAGTATCAGGGTTCCAAGCAGAAGTGGGTAATGGCGCAACCTCTTGAATCTCAAAGCGAGCAACTCCGGTGAGAGTTGCCTTACCGTCAATGATGGACCAGGTCTCAACTGTCCCGGGGCGCACTTGATGAACTCCGGCAAAGAGAGTAGTTCCGTCAATGGGGTATTCGTAGGCAAGACGAGCGACGAGAGCAACTTCGTCGAGTTTTGGGATATGTGATTCATGCGCCCGAAGTGCTTTGACTTCCGAGGAAAAAAGCAAGGTGTCCTCAACTAATGTTCTAACTAGTGGCTTTATTCCAAACGGGTCACGCGCAAGGATTAATTCTCCAACAATTGGGTCCCATAAGGCAAAAGCAAACATTCCATCGAGTTGAGAAATCCACTTAGCATGTAATCTTGCACTGCTACCCTTGCTCAAACCAGTTGCGGAATCGGACGCGCCTCGGCCAGCGCTGCCAGCGCCAATATTGCCTTTTAGCGATGATTGTTGGTGGAGAGCGAGGATAGTTTCAGAGTCTCCTTTTGTTCGCCAAGCATATTGCTGGAGGTTGCGGTTTTGGCGCAGATTTGAATAATTGTATATTTCACCATTGGCAACTAGGACTGCAGAATGATCCGAACCTATTGGCTGGTCCGAACCCGCCAAATCAACAATGGACAAACGCGTATGAGACAATCCGCACGACTCATCATGCCAAATCTGTGCGCCATCTGGTCCGCGATGAGATTGCAAGGAATTCATCCGTTGCAGAACGGCTGAATCAACCTCGCCCAGCATTCCGCCAATACCACACACAGTCTGCCCAAATGACGGCTCACCTTAAACCTACAAGAAAAATAATTGTGACAAATTGCTACTTCGTCTATCGTTGAATAATCAAATGTTGGGGATAGCCAATAATCCCTAGAGTAATAATCAAAATTGATACCCGGCCAATCCAGGCAAAAAATATTCGGATTATGCATGCGGGATAATGAATAATACTGCGATACAATAGGCACGAAGCTGAAAGTTTCGCAAAATCCACGGAGGGCTAACTTACCAAAGAGGAACCCACAACATGGTTACAATGAGGGCTGCAAAGGCCACTAAGAATACGCCGAGGTACAATCCTTGGCTCGGGTCATCATCAACTTCGTTCTCAGACATTACCGGTTCAACTCAAAATGTCCACAGGCCCTTAGTGCTTAATGCTACCGCCACAATAACCATACATGTGCTGTAGGCAAACTATTCATGTACTACTTTCAACCAAGATTGAGTGAATATTAGCAGAGGTTAGGTTCAGAAGGACGGTACGGAATTAAACGAAAGAGAAGAGAAGAATTACGGCAAATAGTGGTATGAGGATCATAGTTGCATTATCATCAATCCAGCGAAGCCGTGGCCATTCAGCAGCAACTGTAATTGGTGCAAGGAATATTGCAAACCACCATGGAGTTTCCAACCATTGCCATGAGATTATCCATATGATTGCACAAAGTGCGGTACCGCCGATGAATACATTACGGTCCGATAGTCCAAAGCGACGCAATTCTCCAAGAAATGGGTCGCCAAATGAAAGACATGCGATGAGCGGCAGACCGAATGCAGCGCCGCTAACTCCGTACTCTGGCGCCATTAGTAGAGATATACCAATTCCTAATGAACCCCATGCCAATGCACTCATTTGCTCTGATTCATATTTACGCTGCCCATAAATTGTAATTCCCAATTTTAGCCGCCCGGCTTCAATAATAAGTAGGGTAAAAACCACAAGAGAGGCTACTCGCTCTTTGTCAAAATTAATTTTTTCTGCAATTGAATCAGCATACCAATAATACAAGACTGGTATCAATACCATAGCAATATGAATCGCTCTGCGAAAAATATGCCCCCCCATTCCTCCAACCGACTGTTCAATAGGGTTGGTCATCTCCACCATACCTTCCATAAACGTCTCACTCCTTTTGGGTATTTTGTTGTGATTGCTTGTCAAGTGCTTGTAACGCCATTTCGGCAGATGTTCCCGAGGCAACTATCTCAAGTATATTTTCCAATTGAGGACTATCTAATAGTGCCTGTTCATGCACTGCCTTAACGCGCTCAAGGAGTTTTGCTCTACTACTTCCCTCTCGTTCAACCATCTGGTCTATAGAAACACACATTTCCTCTATACCTTCGCCGGTTGCTGCACTAGCCAGCAATATTTGTGGAGGTGATGTTGCTCCTACTTGCAACGCTTGACGAATTTCGTCGGCTGTTCGTTGTGCTCCATCCAAATCAGATTTATTGACCACGATTAGGTCGGCTAACTCAATGAGTCCTGCCTTTTCAGCTTGTACTCCATCGCCACGACCTGGTGCTTCAACCAATAGAATTCGATCTGCTATAGCAGCGACACGAATTTCACCTTGACCGGCACCAACTGTTTCAACAATGCATTTTGTCCATCCACAAAAAATAAGCAACTCAAGCATTTTTGCTACTACTCCCGGTACGCTTCCTCCATGCTTTCGTGTTGCAATTGAACGAAAATAAACACTTTCTTCACCATCTGAATTAGACATCCGAAGTCGGTCGCCAAGTAGTGCCCCGCCGGTAACAGGCGAGGTCGGGTCAACTGCGAGAATAGCAACCTTGTGACCCTGTTCAATCCAATGCTGAATTATTTTGTCAACTAAGCACGACTTACCAACCCCTGGTGCGCCGGTAACGCCCAATACCTGCCATTCATTTTTGTCAGGAGGAATATAATTTGATGGTGGTTCAATTGAACCCATTTGGTTATTTTCAATATGGGAAAGTGCTCGTGCAAGCCCGCGCCGACTGCCATCAAATGCCGCTTTCATCGCCACATTGGGCTCCACTTCACTGCCCCCAATGCCAATCTGTTTTGGCTCCACAACCGATAGATTCTCCCGAGTTTGTCTTTTCAGTTACTGTTTCAATAAATTCGACTATTTCTGTCGAGGTGGTACCAGGACCAAATACTGCCCTTACTCCTGCTTCATACAATGCTGGCCGGTCGTTAGTGGGGATAATGCCGCCCCCAAATACTACTACATCACCCATTTCAGCCTCTACTAGTAATTGGCAGATTATTGGGAATAGGTGAGCATGTGCTCCCGAAAGTGAAGATAAGCCGAGCAATTGTGCATCCTCGTCCATAACAATGCGCACGATCTGCTCTGGAGTGCGGCGCAAACCGGTGTAAATCACCTCGTGCCCAGCGTCGCGTAATGCCCTTGCGACAATCTTTGCTCCACGGTCGTGCCCATCAAGCCCGGGCTTCGCAACTACGACTCTAAGTGGTGCTGCCATGATACTCGGGTGAGTTCACCCTCCTTCAATCCAACGCAATAGAATTCCCGTCACGGTTATTTTCGCACCATTTTGAATGGGTGAGCCTCCGCATGAAAAGTAAACTTCTTGGCCACCATTGATTGCCTTCAGCACAAGATTTCCTTCACATTATTATTCCCTCAATAATTATTTAGCCACCCTAAGTCCTAAAGACGGTCAAGTCTCCCACCTGTTTGAACGTCATGGATACTACTCAGGAGCGGCTTGACGATTTGCGCCGCCGAAAGATACAGGCTGCTGCCGGTGGCGGGGCAGCAAGGGTAGATGCTCAGCACAACCGCGGCAAAATGACTGCAAGGGAGAGATTGGAAGAATTACTTGATGAAGGAAGTTTCCAAGAGATGGATACTTTAGTTGAACACCGCTGCAAAGATTTCGGTATGGAGAAGAATACCATTGCCGGTGATGGCGTGGTCACAGGGCATGGAACCATAGATGGCAGGCCGGTATATTGCTACGCTCAAGATTTCACAGTTTATGGTGGGAGTCTCGGAGAAATGCATGGTTTGAAGATATGCAAAGTTCTTGACATGGCGATGAAAACCGGTGTCCCAGTCATCGGTATGAATGATAGTGGTGGTGCTAGAATCCAAGAAGGAGTTGCCAGTCTTGGTTCATATGCTGAAATATTCTTCCGTAATACTCGAGCCAGCGGAGTAATCCCACAAATTAGTGTGATTATGGGGCCTTGCGCCGGTGGAGCGGTATATTCTCCTGCAATTACCGATTTCATCATCATGGTTGACCAAACTGCTCACATGTTCATCACTGGGCCCGAGGTTATCAAAACGGTCACAAATGAAATTGTCAGTTTCGAAGACCTCGGAGGGGCAATGACTCACGGTGCAAAGTCTGGTGTATCTCATTTTACTACGCAGTCGGATGAAGAAGCAATCGGCCTTGCAAGGCAACTCCACTCCCTTTTCCCTCTAAACAACCTCGATACCCCTCCGCGCGCTCCCCAATCAGATCCTGCAGATAGAAAGTGCCCCGTTCTCGACACCATTATTCCCGATGACCCTGGAAAGCCATATGATGTCAAAGATGTTGTTGGCGAAGTATTAGACGGTGATTTTTTCCTCGAAGTTCAAGAACAATTCGCCCAAAATATCGTTGTCGGTTTTGGTCATCTAAATGGCCACACGGTCGGGGTAATCGCAAATCAACCCAAGGTTCTTGCTGGTTGTCTTGATATCGACGCATGTTCTAAAGCGGCACGTTTCATAAGATTTTGTGACTCTTTCAATATTCCACTAATTACCTTTGAAGATGTACCTGGATTTTTACCGGGTACCGAGCAAGAGCATGGCGGAATCATTCGCCATGGTGCCAAACTGCTATATGCCTATGCCGAAGCCACTGTTCCAAAGTTGACAGTTATTCTACGAAAGGCCTACGGTGGCGCATATGATGTTATGTCATCCAAGCATATTCGCGGTGATTACAATATCGCTTGGCCAAGTGCTCAATTGGCAGTCATGGGTGCTGCAGGTGCGGTTGAAATCATACATCGTCGCCGAATTGCTGGTGCGCGAAACCCCGAAGGTGAGCGTGAACGTTTGATTGAGGATTTCAATGACAAATTTGCAAATCCATACAAGGCCGCAGCACTCGGATATTTAGATGATGTTATACCTCCTAATCAAACCCGTATTCGCATGATAAAGGCCCTTGAAATGTTGAGAGATAAGGAAGAATTACGTCCTGCGCGCAAACACGGAAATATCCCATTATAACCTTTCAATCACATATAAAAACCAGAAGTCAATGTCTAAAAAGTAAAATCAAAAACAATAGTGAGGTGAGAAGATGGCAAAAAAACAATCCACTAACTCCTCACAATCAAGCACAAGCGATGATGTCTTGCGAATGGCTGCCATCGCTGCTGTATTGTCGATGATTGAAAGCAGTGGCCCAGACCCTGCCCAAATTGGAAGGCAGCAAGGTTCAGTTTGGGCAAGTGATCACCGTCGCTTAGCAAGTGGTGAAGTTGGAATATTGCGCGGACGTCAAGCCCGAAGTACATGGAGGTGAATTGATGAGTGATACCCGAAAAGTAATCGTTGACGGCGAGGAATTTGAGGTTGAGGTTGAAAGGGACGGCGATACTTTTCATGCTAGTGTAGGCGGTAAGACCTTTTCTATAGAAATCCCCGACGCGGTAAAGGCAGCGCCAAAGCGCGCCCCACGAAGTGGAAAAGGCAAGAAATCAGGTGTGATTTCAGCAAATATTCCAGGGAAGGTAGTAACTATTGAAGTCTCTGAAGGCGATGAAGTCAGTGAAGGAAAAGTAGTGCTCATTTTGGAAGCCATGAAAATGCAGAACGAGATAACTGCACCCATCTCAGGGACGGTGAAGCAAATTAGTTGCGAAGAGGGCCAGTCAATTGAGGCCAATATTCCTCTCATGGAAATCGTGGCGCCGCTAACCGAAGATGAGGACTAAGCAGAAGAAGTAAAGAAGTACTTACATAATAAAGGAGAGAGAATAATGACGGAAAAAACACAATGCGATTACCCTGGTTGCGATGATGAGGGGGAGACTGTATCCCGCCTTTCACCTGAAGGTTTCCTAGTTGCTACTGGGAAAAAAGCCTATTCTTTCCGCGAGGCATATCGCCGATTTCATTATTGCATGAAACATCATGATGATTTGATGAGCGGTATTTGGTCGCGATATCGTAAGCCTGATGACAAGGAAGATGGGCATGTAGCCCCAACTGCTATCTAATCACAAAGAGCAATTCACTACCCTTATTGACATTGGCCATGGAATGTCCTTGGACTATT
>PSPT01000025.1 GCA_004195635.1 Methanobacteriota archaeon | reverse complement strand
AGCAATCCGAAATAATGGGCGATATTAGAGAGCGCTTTTCTATTGAGTTAGATGAAAACTTTAGCCTTGCAGATCATTCTACTTTGAATCACTTCGTGACCTATATTGCAGGGAAAATTGGTTCAAGTGATTCTTCAGCTGCGGTCACAGCCACCCCCCCTGCTCCTACTCCAACTCCTGCCCCTGCTGATCCTGCCACTATTGTAGCACCAACTCCTGTTCCAGCCTCAACGCCCATGGTTGCATCTTCTCAACCTTCCAAGGATGGCGGAGATATTGCTAGTGCGGTGATTGATATTGTGGTAAAACACACCGGATATCCTGCTGATTTCATTGAGTTAGACCAAGATTTGGAAGGCGAATTGGGTATTGATACGGTTAAACAAGCCGAAATCATGGGCGATATTAGACAAATATTCTCCATTGAATTAGATGAGGACTTTAGCCTTGCAGACCACCCTACTTTGAGTCACTTCGTGACCTATATTGCAGGGCAAAAAGGCGTTGATGTAGCCACTCCCACCACCACCACTCCCTCTGCTCCAACCCCTGCTGATCCTGCCACTAGCACAACACCCGAACCTTCACCTCAAGCAACTCTACCAGTTTCCATCTCCTCACTCCAAAACCAAGATGATTCTGACAAAGATAGAATTATTGACGGAGTTCTAGATTTGGTAGTAATTCATACTGGTTATCCAAAGGATTTCTTAGAGTTAGATCAGGACTTAGAGGGCGAATTAGGAATTGATACGGTAAAACAAGCAGAAATAATGGGAGATATTCGTGAAAAGTATTTATTGCCACTTGATGAAGACTTCAGTTTATCAGATTATCCAACTCTAGATCACTTTGTCAACTATATTGTTTCAATGCTACAAGGTGTAACAGATGGCGCAGAAATCATCGAGACTGACGAATCAGCCTCTCCTGTCGAATCCGAATCTCCGGTAGAAGCCACGAAGTCAGTCGCCACCTTAGAAGATAATGAAATAACAATTGATGTTGTCGATGAAGCAATTATTGACTCCAGTTTGATTACGCCAAGAGTTGGCCTTCATCGTTGGCAAGTAGAAATAGAAGAGGCAGAGGGCATTGCCGAGTCTCTTGACCTCACAAATAAATTAGTTGTTGTAACTGAGGATGGTTGGGATATTGCGGGCCGAGTTTGTTCTTTATTGGAGAAGAAAAACATTGCAACGATACGTCTTTCTTTTGAACCCGCTCACAAAAAATTCACGGAAGAAAAAGAAGGGGGCCAACGAATACTCCGAGTTGATCCTACATCTCCGCAGCAATTGGAAGAAGCAAGTGAAGCAATATTAGCCTCTGGTGATTGTGCCGGAATTATCCACCTTGCACCTACACAATTGGCTAGTCAAGAATGGACAATTGCTGATTCAGACACATCTGGTGCTGTTGCAATGCAAGGTTTATTTGGAATATTGAAGCATATTGATTCCACACTTGCCAATGGGGCGGGATGTGTAGCATCTTTGACTGCACTTGATGGCAGACATGGAAACAAAGGTAAGCGATTCAATAGCCTAGCAGCAGGTGCAAGCGGCATCGTAAAGTCCTATGCTCATGAGCGACCAAATTTACGTTGTCGCGCTTGGGACATTCATCCTGAGGCATTAATGGAGCCTGAAGAATTAGCAGAGAGATTGGTAAATGACCTCTTTGAGAAATCCGGTGAGGTTGAAATCGGTCTTGATTTGGATGGACGCCGTTGGGCTTTGGTATTATTTGATGAGAAAATAACTACCGAGAGAACACCCTTGCAATCGGATGATATTTGGTTAGTATCTGGCGGTGGCTCAGGTGTTACCGCTTCAGCAATAATCGGAGCCGCTCAAGCAAGCGTGGATGCAGGGGCTCATTTCGTATTACTTGGGCGAACTAAGTTAATTGAAGAAACATCAGAATGGCTCGATTGGTCAAATGAACAACTCAATGAACGAAAAATGCAATTGAGAGAAGAATTGATTGAGGAGGCCAGTGGCGAAAAAGTCTCCATCGTTGCTTGGAATAATGCCTGGGCGCCATATGTGCGCAGTAAAGATATTTGCACCACTATTTCAGCGATTTCCGCAACAGGAAACTCCGCACAATACTTTGCTTGTGATACTACTGATTCTGAGACCTTGGGTGAGATTGGAAAAGAAATTGGTGAAGGCCGTGGTGCAATCACAGGAATTATCCATGGGGCGGGAATTGAAGATTCAAAACTCGTAAGTGATAAAAATTGGGAGGTATTTTCCTCCGTGGTTAGAGTGAAAGTAGATGGCTGGAAGGCATTGGTATCTGCCGCCGAGGTAAGTGGAATTGAAGATTTACGAGTGGCTTGTTCGTTTACCAGTGTTGCCGGCAGATTTGGTAACGGTGGCCAAACCGATTATGCTGCCGCAAATAGTGTGCTTGATGTTGAAATGGCTCGGCTTAGTGCTAGTGGTAAAACTCAAGCAGTTGCAATTGCATGGACTGGTTGGAAAGATGTAGGAATGGCTACACGCGGCTCACTAGAGTCTATTTTCGAAGCAGCGGGAATTGATACTTTGCCCGTTGATGTCGGAGTGAATATTTTTGTCGATGAGGTATTAGCCGGTGGTAAACGTCGGGTTGTGGCTTGCGGTGCGCTTGGATTAATGGATCAATATGACAGTTTCCGCGCCCCCCCACTAAAATTACCTGCAGAAATGGCTGCGATAATTGCTGACCCAACGCGCTTCCCCTTCATTGACCGCATTCTAAGCTTTGAGGAGGGAGTTGCCCTTGCCGGAGAGAGTTTACTTTCAACCGAAGAAATGCCCTTCCTTGTAGATCATTCAATAGAGGGGGTGCCATATCACCCTGGTGTCATGGCTCTCGAAATGTTTGCTGAACATGCGCTTCTTCTCTGCCCTGAATATGCTCTGGCAGGTTTTGAGGACGTGACATTTGGTCTCCCAATAAAATTGGTAAAAGGCCCACTTACAATAAGAACTGTAGCAACGATTAGCAAATCTGAGGGCGAGGTTATTTGGGTAAAGGCTTGGTTAGAAAGTGATTTGGTTAATTCAACAGGACAGATATTTGGAAAACCACGACAGCATCATGATGCAATCGTTCGCCTCATTAGAAAGTCTGATGATTTAACTGGACATTTTGCCAATGAATTATCTGCATCTCCCCAAATCGGTATTCCGATGCCAGGTGAAGTTGACTTGCAACCGGAATTCATCTATGAGAGATATTTCCATGGCCCTCGTTTCCAATCACATGGCGGAGTTATTCGTGGTGTTGGTGAAGGCAGCAATCTCGGTTGTGATGGAGTTGCCCTTATGCGCCATCAAATGCCCGAAACCGATCAATGGGCAAGCGAGACCGCAGGAGGCAACGTCTTACTGGAGGCACTTCCAATGTTAATTGAAGCAGGCTTCCAGAATGCAGGTCTTGTGGCAATGGAAGCAGAAGGTTTCTCTTCCCTGCCAGTGGGAATTCAATGGTCAACAATTCTAAGAGTTCCCGATGAAGGCGAATCCTTGCGGTTGCGCTCAGTAATCACCGAAGTTCTTGATGACGGAGTTACTACTCATGATGTAATCGTTGTTGGAGATGATGATTCACCTGTATTGGCAATGAAGGGTTTGAAGTTGAAGGCCATGGCAATTGTACAAGATAATCAACGGTTTTCTTTACAAAGAACGAATATTTAGGCGAGAATATGTGGAAGGCTTGGGGAGAAGTTACTTGGCTGGAAGCAAAAGTTCCAGATGCCCTGCGATTGTCTCATACAACACCTGTAAAGGTAAAATTAGCAATTTGCCCAATCCGTCCAACAACGCCAACAACCCCGCTTCCAAATAATGGACAATCATGGGTACTTGGCGATATACCTAAATTAGCATCTCCTCAAGAAGTAAATGGATTTGCTACTGCAAAAAGAGTTGAGGAACATTTAGCAGGTAGGCATCTACTTTGTCAGATGCTACTTGATTGGGGGGTTGGAGATTTATCTGCTCTTGAGGTAACCAGAGATGACAAGCGAGCACCATCACTTGAATGGATTGAAGGGACCTTTAAAACTCACTCTTTGCCAAATATTAGCATCGGTCATTCTGGTGATTGGGCAATAGTTGCTCTTGTTAATCAGGATTGGTTTATTGGTGTTGATGCAGAACCAGTGGATAGAATTATTTCACCGAGTGCGTTTCCCATGATGGCCAAAGGTGATGAATTAGACAAGTTAAATGCGACACCAAATTCTGCTATTTTGCGCTGGACTGTAAAAGAAGCAGTACAGAAATGCATGCGCATGGGCATGCATTTGAACCCACGCGATATAGTTCTACATATTGGAAGTTCAATTGAACATTTTGAAGCGAAGTTTTCAATTGAAAAATCAATTATTCAATTGACTTCTTGGATAGAATCGGGACAACAAATAAGTCTCGCTTTCAGAGAATACGTGCCGCCCCCACGGAACTCATTGGACATGTTGTTGGAAAAATCTGCAGAGGAAATGAAGAACTATGTGCAAGTTGGAGATGATGGTTCGAAGGAATATTCGTTTGGCGTTGGATGTTCAACAACAAGACATTGTCAATAGTGAACTAAGTCTCAAGGGCCATGGTCTTTCACCTATACAAATGTGTCAACTTTGCAACCGAATTTCATAAGAAGGGGGTGGTGGTGGGCGGGTTAGCACGCGGATATGGTGAAGTGGTATCACCTGAGGTTTCCAACCTCATGTCGTGGGTTCAACTCCCGCTATCCGCACTTGATTCTTTTTGACTTTGTTAGTGTATATGTTAGTGCAAATGCGATTATTACCAATGGCTTGAAATTATTGAACTACCTTAATATCAAAAAAGTTAGTAGGGATAAGAACACAATAATTATGTTGAGGACTCAATACTTTCGGGCACATGTTTGCATCCATGCAAACTCATCTCTTCGTTTCTTTATTATCGCAAATATCAATGCAAGAATAAGAAGTGAAATGATTCCAAGCCCTCCTAGCAGCGTTGCACTATCTGCTAGATCAATTGGCAAGTCATCTCTAAAGTCACCGTATTCCTCAATAGGCTGGGTATTATTTTCTTCAGTAATTTGCTCTTCTTCACTTGATTCTACGATTAAGGTAATTGTTTCATTTGACATTACGTCCTTGGACCCCGGTTCATAAACAACAATGTAGGTTTCATATGTCCCAGGTGTTCTTATTCTTGCAGTAAAGGTCATTTCAACGGAATCACCGCTCGTTCCAGAGGCCGAGAGATCGAAACCTCTTTTTGAAATTGTGTAATCTATTTCATATGGTACCAGCCACTGAACAATAGCAACCATGTCTACCGCCAATTCATTGTTCAATGTACAAGATATTTCCACCTCGGTCTTAGAAATAGTTGATGTTTGAACATTATTCGGACTACAAGAAAATCCAGTTTCTGCAATATTTTTATTTGCATCACTGGGCCAGTGATCTATCGAGAATGCCCCACGCGAGTTATTGTCGCCATATCCATCTCCATCAGTATCTAACCATTGACTTGGTTCTGATGGGAAGGCATCGTAATCATCACCCCAAGAATCTCCGTCTGAGTCAGGGCAACCAAAGAAATCTCCTCCAATTGAGTTGCCGAAAACTGTTGGACAGAAATCTCCATCTGTTCCTGTAATATTATCTCCATATCCGTCTCCGTCTGTGTCTGCCCATTGGCTTGAGTCCATTTCCCATTTGTCAGCTCCATCTTCAATGGTGAATCCAACTCCGGGGTCGGGGGCCCCATCTCCATCGCTATCGGGGCAGCCTAATTGGATGGAAGTTGAATTGCCTGCTGCCAGTGGACAATCATCTGCAGTTGAGCCATTTTGATTATCTCCATATCCGTCATTATCGGCATCTTCCCATTGGGTTGGTTCAAGCGGAAATGCATCTGCTGTTCCAAGGGGGTGGGCACTACTGTTTGAATCGGCATCCGACCATCCATCTCCATCTGCATCTGGGCAGCCAATACGGTCAATTGTTGATTTGCCAAATCCATGAATACACATATCTCCCTTAAAACCAGTTTGATTATCCCCATATCCATCTCCATCGGCATCTTCCCATTGGGTTGGTTCAAGCGGAAATGCATCTGCTCCTTGTGAAATATTCCATGAACTTTGCGGGTCTGAATAACCATCTCCATCACTGTCAATGCAACCTACACGGTCAATTGTTGAATTTCCAGCCGTTGTGTCGCATTCGTCTTCAAGAATATCATCGAATCCGTCTTGGTCGTCATCAACCCAGCGTAGAGGGTCAAGCGGAAATGCATCTGCTCCCGAACTCCAATTCCAAGAATCCTCGGGGTTTGAATATCCATCTTCATCTTCATCTATACAACCAAAACGGTCAATTCTTGAATCACCTGCTACTAATGGACAATCATCCCAAAGTACTGCAGGCGCAGGGTTGTCTCCTCTGCCGTCGCCATCACTATCTTTCCATTGCTCTGGTTCAGCATCAAAATCATCTCCAATGTCTGACCATCCATCTCCATCTCCATCTGGGCATCCGAGTTGATCTTCAGTTGAATTGCCAGCAACACCGGGGCATTCATCTGATTGATTGCCAGCGGTATTGTCTCCGTATCCATCATCATCTGAATCTAACCATTGGGTCAATTCATCAGGAAACGCATCCTCGTCATCTGACCATCCATCTTTGTCTCTATCTGCACAACCAAATGTGCCATTTAGATAACTGTCACCATATTCTGCTGGACAATCATCTGCTTCTACTCCCGCAGGATTATCTCCATATCCATCTCCATCGGCATCTGCCCATTGCGAGGGGATATTGGGAAAATCATCCTCATTATCGGGAAATCCATCTCCATCAGAATCAGGGCAGCCTAGCGAGCCAGGGCTTGATGATGATCCAGCATCGGTAGGGCAGGCATCGGGGTCAACTCCTGCGGAATTATCACCATACCCATCTCCATCGGTATCTTCCCATTGAGTTGGTTCGGCGGGGAATGCATCGGCGGTGCCAACTGGATGCGCAAACCATCCTCCATCTGCATCAGAATACCCGTCACCATCACTATCAATGCAACCAATGCGGTCGAGAGTGGAAGTTCCTGCAATAGCAGGACAATCATCTCCATTATTCGCCGGCGGAGGGTTGTCGCCATAGGTATCTGAATCTGTATCTGCCCATTGTGTGGAGTCTGAAGGGAATGCATCGGCGGCGCCAACTGGGTGTGCTAACCAAACTCCATCAGCATCAGAATATCCATCTGAATCTGTATCAGGGCACCCCATGCGGTCTTGAGTCGAAGTTCCAGCAATTGCATTACAAGCATCAGCCCCATCTCCTGTAGTCCAACCCATGTCTGGGTCTGAATAACCATCTGTATCAGTGTCGGGGCATGCTTGGCGATCAATAGTTGAGTCTCCAGCATCAATCGGGCAATCATCCCAATTAACAGCGGGAGAGGGGTTGTCTCCGAATCCATCCGAATCCGAATCCATCCATTGTGTTATTTCATTTGGGAAGGCATCTGCTAGCCCAGTAGGGTGCGCAAGCCATATTCCATCAGCATCAGAATATCCATCCAAATCAGTATCTGGGCATCCCGAGCGGTCGACACTGGAAGTTCCTGCCAATGCGGGACAATCATCGAGGCTATCTTCTATTCCGTCAAAGTCTGCATCTTGTGTTAAATTTACCAAAGTATAGTTTTCAGACAGTGCAAAGGCGAATAGTTGTGGTCCAGTTGGAATATTAGTTCCAGAGATGTGCACCTCCCATGTCCCAGCAGCAGGTGATGAAATCGTATGGCCAACTAGGTTATCCAAATTATTGGAAATTGTAATAATGGTGCCAGACGGGTCCTTTAATTCAAAATCAACATCATTCACTAGGTTAGTTGCGGCTACTGTCGTACTTGCAGGGTCCGTCCAAGATAACATTAATTGCAAATCGGGAGCTGCAGCAGGTACTATGAATGAAAATTTTCTTTCATCTCCAGTTGCTACTCCTTCTCCATCAATGAAAGAAGTACTCATAGATGATTGAAGGTCAAGAAGCCCCCACCCCTCGTGGTTATTTGGAGCAGCCTCTCCTGCTCCATTTGTTGCGCTTCCATATTGGCCAGCCATGTCATTTGCATTTGCTGCAAGAATCGCCTTGACGAGGGCACTAGAGGGGTTTTGATGCCCAACATTATCCTTTAGATGTTGAAGGAGCAATGCAACACTTCCTGCAGTCAAGGGGGTCGCCATACTCGTTCCACCCATATAGCAGTATTCTGGATTGGAGGCGTGAGGGCCCCATCCACAAGCACCGGCTTGACTTGATTTGGTTGACATGATGTAAGTTCCAGGGGCCACAATATCTGGTTTTACTCGGCCATCATCTACAGGGCCACGACTTGAAAATGCAGCCATTCCATCAATATTATCTGCTGCTCTATCGGAATTAACTGGGTTTGTAGGGAAATCAGATGGCCACATTGTACCCCATGTACTTGTAATTGAAGGGCGATTATTTTCACTTGCACCAACGGTAAGTACATTTTTTGCTGTACCAGAAGGTCCTAGTGCCCCTAGGTCAACTTCTCCATCACTGTTTCCATCAACTGCATCATTTCCTGCTGAAAAAATAACAGTTAGGAGAGGGTGCGTGATTGCTGCTGAATCTGCTTGCATAGAACCAACACCGTATGCGCCTGCCATTGAAGGATATGTGATAGTACTGACTCCCCATGAGTCGGTATGCACGAGTGAGCCATTTGCGGCTGCAAGGTCAATCATATCGCCAAAGTCATCAGGTATCCCCATCAATGTGCCGCCGCCATTACAATCTTGCGCCACTGAATGAAACAATAATTGTGCTTCTGGCGCAGAACCTTTAATCGCTCCTGTCGATTGAGTTCCATCGCCCAAAACGGAACCGGCTACGTGAGTGCCATGTCCGTTTTCATCGCTGGCTCCATCATCAAAGACACCTCCGTTCCCACCACAAGACCCCTGTCCTGATTGTGGAATAGGCCAAGAAAGAATATCAAGGATATGGTCTCTGAAGTCACCATGCATATTCGTATTGTTTACTCCGTTGTCAAGTCCAGAATCACCTACAGTTACGACAATCCCAGTGCCATCCAATCCAGACCAAGCAGCATCTAATCCCTGCATATTTACCGATGAACTTACCCAATCTGATTTGATAACACTATCTGCTTCATCATTAAATAATTGATATAGTAATTTTTCTTCCAACCATTCTATTTCGTCAGTTTCGGATAATGCAGCAAGGCCACGAGAATCTGCAGTAATAGTAGCAAAGCGGCCATTATGGCTATGAATAATGATTCCAGGTATGTCCGGCAAGGTTGTCCCCGAGAGGACAACTTGCATTGTGGCAAGGTCGGCTTTTGCATAGAAAGAAGTGTTTATTCCTGACAAAGAAAAGGCAAGACTTGGGCGTATTTTATCGGTTGGATCAAGGTACATTCCCGCTTGAACTCCTAATTCAGATAATTGAGCAGGTGTTTTGTTTGGAACTTCGCAGTGAAAAGAGGAAGGTGGGAGGAAACTAAAACAAGAAATCCCAGCATCTTCTAATTCATCAAACCAAGATGTAGGAACCGGCCAACTGTGTTGCAAAATGGCAACACCATCTATAGTAGAATCTCCCGTTACACTTGTCCATTCACTCATTGAAACCGGTGCAGCACTACGGTGTATCAGGTTGACAGGAGTCTCTTGAGGTGCTAATTGACCCCATCCGTGTGCAAGGTCAGCACTTGGTTCAATACCTAAGGATTTGAGAATATGGAGGGGGGCGACCGTATCCTTTTGGTTAATTTGGACACTCATTGTGGGGCCATCAATAATATTCTCTGTCAAGGGGCTTAATGGTTGCAAAGCAAGAAGGAGGAGAAGGATGAGGGCGCCGAGTTCCTTTCGCATAGTTGCCTAGGATACTAACTCAGCCTTAGTGGTTATGCTTCAATGGGATAGATAGTTGCTTTTGATTTTGAGAAAAAAATGCAATTTTCAACCTTTCAAATGAAGGTTAGAACATGTGACCCCCTTACATGTAAGCAAGTATTGAAAGCGGCCAAGCCTCCGCGACAAATAATGACGCACTCTATTGCTGCCAACCGTAGTGAAAATTCCGAGGATATGGAGGATTCGGAAAAAGTCAATATGTTCGGTCAAAAAATATGGCGCGTATTGCCATATATCCGCCCTTACCGCAAGCGTGCAATGACTGGCGTAATTTCAAATGGACTTGCAAGAGCAAGTGATTTACTTCCATTCGTATTCATTGGATTTGCGGTTGATTATTATTCATCGGGTGCTCGACGGGGGCCAGTTGAATTATTGGAGATGATTCATGGAAACCTTGCAATTAGTTATGGTATTCTAATATTCTTAGGTTTTGCAAGTTTGGCGATTTGGCAAGGTATTTCTGAATATTGTTGGCAAACTTTGGGATATAACGTTCAGCATGATGTTCGGATGGATGCAACTCGTAGTTTGATTAGAATGGAGGCATCATATTATGATTTGAGGCAAACGGGTGTCTTAATGTCTGTACTTTCAGCAGACGTCAACCAATTAGAAGATGTTATCTCAGATGCCTCTACTTCAATAATTAGAATAACGGTTACTTTTGTCTTTGCTTTTATTATTTTGATGTCAATGTCTTGGAAATTGGCAGCTGTATTATTTGGTCCTTTGGCATTAATATTCCCAATGGTTTACTGGTTTTCAACAAGAGTTCAAAGGAAGTATCGAAAACAACGAGAATCTACTGGAGATATTAACGCAGTTCTTGAAAATATTATTTCAGGAATTAATGTTGTTCAAGCATATAATGCTCAACAATGGGAAGCAAAGCGAGTTGCGAGGGAAAGCGAGGGATACCGTGACCAAGCAATCGGTGCAAGTCGAGATAGAAATCGCTTTATTCCTGGAATTTATGGGGTTGCTGGAATTGTATTTGGTTTGTTGGTTAGCGTTGGAGGCTGGTTAATGGGACAGGGGGAAATAAGCACTGGTTCCTTCGTCACTTTTCTATTAATAATGACGCGAATGACAATGCCTATGTTCATTTTTGGGATTCTTGTGAATCAACTACAACGCGGCGAAGCAGCAGCACGACGTGTTTTTGACATGATTGATTTAGAGCCAACTATTGTTGATAAAGAAGGAATAACTATTCTTGCTGAGCCAATCACTGAGGTTGAATTTCGCAATGTTCATTTTACATACCCAGGTACTGAGGCCCCAGTTCTAAATGGTATTTCTTTCAAAGTTTGCGCTGGAGAGTTCCTTGGAATAATGGGGCATACTGGCGCCGGAAAGTCAACAATACTCAAAATTATTCTGCGCTATTATGAGCCAAATCGTGGACAAGTTTTGATAAATGGAATTGATATTCAGGAATTGACATTAGAGTCTGTTCGAGAAAGTTTGGGATTTGTAAATCAAGATCCATTCCTTTTCTATGGTACAGTTCGTGAAAATGTAATGTATTCTCGTCAAGCAAGTGAAGAAGAGGTAAATGATGCTATTGAGTTAGCAGGCGCAACTGCATTTGTTGGCGAAATGAATAATGGAATTGATACAATGGTTGGTGACAGGGGAGTGATGCTTTCAGGTGGTCAAAGAGCGAGGATTAGTTTGGCAAGAGCCTTGCTAAAAAAGCCCAGTCTACTCATTTTGGATGAGGCTTCAAGTTCCTTAGATGCAGAGACAGAAAAGCGCATCCAAGAAAATTTGCTTTCAACTGGTAGTGCAAGGACAACTATCGCAGTTGCTCACCGCTTATCGACGATTAGAAATGCCGAAGAAATAATTTCAATGGTTGATGGGGCTGTTGTCGAAAGAGGTATGCACAAGCAATTATTGGAAAACGAGGGTGTTTATGCATCTCAATGGGCAATCCAAACCGGTGAAATTGCAGGACAGTGAATTACTTTCGCCTAACAATTGGTCGCTTTTGAACGATATTATTGATTTTTCCCTTTGCCCTTTTTTCACTTGAATTAGTCCCATAATGCCTGTCACCAAGAGTAATGAAAAATGAGAGAAGGATAAAAAGCGGAATGCTGAAGATGATTACCCAAACTGAAACCGATAAATTAGCAATATAGTATTCTTCAGTAAATTCAGAAATTAATATCATTAGAATGATTGTGGCAACCCTTGAAATGACGAGCCACCCTCTTATTGTCAACCAAATAACTTCTTCTTCTGAACGCTCGTCAGGAGCATTAACGGCGGCAATTCCTGCTTGAATTAGTTCTCGAACCATAATGCCCCCAAGTAAGGCTCGTATACACTTACCTCAAGGAGGTTTGTGCAATTATTGTCCACTTCGGTCCTTATCGTCGAGTTGAATTCCCATTCCGGCTTCTGCTCCACCGCCGAAATAGATTTGTTTCCAACCTCTTACAACTCCGGAACCATATGCCCAGTGAGCCAAGAAAATAAGGATTGGAGATACTAATATTGTAGCAAAATTGCGATGCGGTGAATTTCCTAATGCACCTCCTAATAGACATAATAAAAAATACAAAATACCTAAACTTGCACTTGAATGAGCAATTATGCGAGGCAATTCTAGTGGAGTGGTTTCAAGTGACATATCCCAAAAATTAGGCCATGCAATTCCGCCATTATACGCGCCCCAAACGAATGCAATAATTGCAGATAATACTAGCGCAGGGAAAAGGCCAACGGCTGAGTGCGACCATGCTGCAAGGTCAGGAAAGCGTTTGTTGGCAAGAGTCCTCACATATCCGTAATTACGCAATTGCTGCATGTATGGTTTCACTGGAACGCGACGCCTGTGAGGCATTATCGCAGTTGGGTCAAACCATAATCGATATCCCGCTTTACGAATTTTTTCATCCAGTACCACATCTTCTGCCCCGATACAACCTGGTTCAAATCCACCCACTTCATCCAAAATATGTTTGCGATATGCACTATTGCACCCAGGATTGTGCTCTATTTCTACCAATTCTCCAGGAGGGACTTGCCCATACCTTGTTCCCGCAGTGACATATTTTGCAGTAAAGGCGACATCTGCCGCTTTTGCCCAAAAGGGATCTTCATCGGGGGCAAAATTTGGACCACCCACTCCGCCTACTTCCTCTCGTTCAAACCAGCGAACTAGATTTCCAACCCACTCACTTGTGGGGATTACATCATCATCTGTGAATAACATTATGTCGCAATCAACTTGCTTTATCCCGACATTACAAGCATCAGCGCGGTTTCTCGCTCCCTCGTCGTCTATCCATCTCGCTCCATGTGCTTTGCCTATTTCCTCACCAGGGTCTCCTGTTGGGCCGACTAATGCAATGGAAAAATCGCCCTTGGATGGGCTGCCATAATCTTGTGAGTAAAGAGCAGTGAGTACTACATCCAACTGCTCAGCATTACGCAGCGTTGGAATCAAGATGACTATTTGTTTCCCCTCCATAGTTTATCCCAAGAGAAACTTACCTTTAATCCTGCCAACTTGAGGCTTAGTTGCAGAGGGGTTGAAATGAATGGACGAATTTGAGGTTTTGACCGTAGGCCCACTTTTTCATTCTGTTGAGAATCCCATTAATTTTGCTTCAATTTCCTGTGCCTTAACAAATAGAACATGGTTTTCAAGATGAATGTGAGCATGAGTATCCCTCTCAAGCATTTCCAGTTCTGCAAATAATGCGCGGTAGGTATTACAGGCGTGATTTGGTGGTTGATATCCATTGGTTAATTCACGCAACTTCGCTAAAGCAGCGCCTGCTGAGTGATGTTCCATGAACATGGCGCGGATTGGGTTCCGAACACTTCCACAATGCGCTTCAAGAGGTTCAGTTGCATGTTCAAGTTGCTTGATTAATGGGAATAGGATTCTCTCTTCCTTCATCATATGCGGTTCTAGTTCATTGCGCAGGCCAGCGAAAATCTCTGCAATTTGTACTAATGTAGGATTTGCTTCACCATGTACGCGGGCAACTTTTTGTGCGTGCAATCCAGTGACTTGTAAGTGGTTTCGGAGGAAATTGTGATGTCGTCCAACTATCAAGTCACATAATTCAGTTGCACTCATGTTTTCTACATTTTCAATTGATTCTCCTTCGTTTCGTGCATCATAATCGAGTAATTCATTTACAACTGTGGCGATTTCAATTCCTTTCTTTTCACATGTTTCATTAAGAGGTTTGGCTCCTCCACAACAAAAATCAAGTCCAAATTTGGTTAATACCCCTGCTCGACCAGGCGATTTGGTTACAATGTCACAAACTTTCATGTTGGCAATTTCTTCATTATATAGCATATTTGGGCCTCAATAAGTGAGGGGGTTAGGCCTTGAGTACTGGAAAGGGGGGTATACCAGAGGCGGCCTATTCCCTCAATTCATCCGTATAGGTTTCCTATGGTTTATGTTTTAGGGGACATGTTCGGTTTGGTATTCCCCGCCATTAATTATTCCTTGAATCATTTTGAGAGGGAGTTAGGAATATGAGGGAGTTGAATTAATTATCTGCATATCTTACGCGGGTAATAATATCTTCATACCGCTTGATGATTTGCTTGCAAGTCGGCAATACTCCTCCTCCAGTCATAATGAGTTTTTTTCCTTCAATGTCAATGGATTGATACCCCGTTAATAGAATTTGCATGGCATTTTCAATTGATGGATGGCTTGCTCCGAGTATTTCATGCAATATATGTAAATCAATGCCGTAGTGCTCAATATCCTCGGTAATTCGGGACAGGCCGAAATCAAGTAATGACGCTCCATTTGAAGGGCACCAAAAAATATTATTTGTTGATAAATCACCATGTGATACTCCATTTCTATGTAGTTTTCTAACAATAATGCCGATTTCGGAAAGCATTTCCTTTTGCCATTCGTCTCCATCCGGTGTCTCGCACTTTCCGCGCAATAAATCAATTACTGGATGGCCGGAGAGTTTTGATAATATCATTGTCCTACCCTCAAGGTTTACTTGTCTTAACTTGGGCACTTGAATCCCTATTTTGTGTAGGCGAATTAGTATTCTTGCCTCTGCAGACATTCTACTTTTACAGAGTCTTCTATCGAGGTCAGGGTGCCGCCAATTGCGTTCAGTACGTCTTTTTTGCACAGACTTGCGGCCGAGAAATAAACCTGAGGTTACTTCTGCTTCGGCACCAATATGAAGGATTTCGTGCTCCACCCATGCCTGCATTTCATTTCCCCCTCAAACAACCCCAACAGGGATGCCTTCAAAGGGGTGGCGACCCTCGATACAAATAGCAAGGTCTAATGTTCAGGCTTGGAGTTGATGAAATGGCAATCAGCCTTCCAGTATGCGGTATCAATCCTGAAGAGCGAATACAAGGTCTTTCGGACGCTGAAATCTCTCAGCGTATTATTATTGCAAAGGAAGAACTTGGCAATGACTTACTTATTTTGGGCCATCATTATCAGCGCAATTCAATAGTAAAACACGCTGATCTTCTTGGTGACTCCTTTCTTCTTTCAGAACAAGCAGCTTCGGCAGATGCAAAATTTGTAGTATTTTGCGGTGTCCATTTTATGGCTGAAAGTGCAGACATTCTCACTTCTGATGAACAACATGTTATTCTTCCCAATTTGCGCGCTGGTTGTTCAATGGCTGATATGGCAAATGTTGCTGATGTTCAAGTGTGTTGGGATGAAATCATTGATGAATTAGGTTTAGGCGACCCTATTACCCGAAAGGACCCGACCCTTCCAGCAGCGAAAGGAGAATCATATGTCATTCCAGTTACTTACATGAATTCAAGTGCTGATTTAAAGGCCTTTGTCGGTGAGCATGGAGGTATTGTATGTACTTCAACAAATGCAGCAGGTGTCTTAACATGGGCTTTTGAAAGGGCAGGTGAGAATGGTAAAGTATTGTTTTTCCCAGACCAACATCTTGGTAGAAACACAGGTTTAGCAATGGGTTTGAGTGAAGATGAATTGTGTGTATGGAATCCAAATCAAGAAGATCCCGATTGGGAAGAAATAGAAAAAGCCAGAATTGTACTATGGCACGGTTATTGTAGTGTGCATCGCCGTTTTACATTAGACCAAATTTCATCAATGCGAAAAGAGAATGAGGGAGCAATAATCGTTGTCCATCCTGAATGTAGACAAGAGATAGTTGCTGCTGCTGATGCAGTGGGTTCAACTGAATTTATTCGAAATTATGTTGCTGATCAGCCATCCGGTTCGGTGATTGGAGTCGGTACTGAGATCAATATGGTAAAGCGTTTGGATGAAATGTATCCCAATAAAACAATTACTTGCCTTGATCCACTAGTATGTCCTTGTTCAACAATGTATATGATTCATCCAATGTATCTGCTTGATGTCCTTGAGAGAATTATTGCGGGTGAAATTCCAAATCAAGTGAAAGTGCCTGCGGAAATATCTGCTAAAGCAATATTATCTCTTGATAGAATGCTTTCAATTCGTAAATAATTCTATTTTCTTTCTTCGCATCTCTTGGGTGAAAGGAGAGTAATACTTTGGAGGTGCGGTGTTCTTTCCCGCCTATTCTTCTTCAAGAATAATTGGAGTGGACCCCTGCTGCATTTTTTGACGTGAATAAATAATGAGCAATGCAATTGTAAGTAGGGTTGCGATTTGCAAGGATTTTGAGGAATAAGTATCAAGAATAACTTGACGTGAATGGATAGTTGTTGTTGCTTGTCCATCTTCATCAGTTGTAACCCAAGTAATATGATTATCAAGTACACTCGGGTTTCGTTGCTCATCATCATCATCAGTTAGGCATTGCACCTTTTTAGCACTAGATAGCAAATCATAAAAACATATTTCGTGGTCTAAGTATGAAGGAATTGGATTACTCGGATTTAAATTATCTTGGCTTGCCCAAACAACAAGTCCAAAGCCAACAGTTGGGTCATGAGCGGGATATTTGGCATCAGTGAGAAGATGGCTTTCACCTCTTTGCAAATCAACCAGTACTAATCTATCAACAGCAGTAACATTAACAGTTGCTACTAGCCATTCGTGATCCATGTCAATATCTACGATATATGCATTTTCTTCATCAACGATTTGCCCCCAACTTATCAATACATCATTTTCTTCTTGGGATGCTTGGTAGTTAAGTGGTTGGTCAAATAGGGAAGTGCGTCCAATTTGGCCTAAGCGAATTATTGCAGGTTTATCTGAATATGTTAGAGCCAATTTGTTCTCATGCACAGATAGAATAAGCAATTCCGAATTGGGTGGTGTTTGGGGTAAAGGGACTTCATCGCCATCAAGTGTCATGCCTCGCAATATATTATTTTCAATTAGCAAAACAACAACACCATAGCCAGGCCATTCGGCCAAACGAATAGAGGTAGCATTATCTGCGGGTAATATCCAAGGTTCAGCATTGAGGTTAGTTAGATCAATTATCCAGACATTTGATTCATTTGCCATAGCGACATAATCCCAAGCAGTATCAAAGGTTGAATTTTTATCCAGAAGTGGCTGAGAAGGAATAATCTCAATGGTAGGGTTGGCGAGTTCAGTTACCACAAGTGTGACTCCTTCAGTGCGATTATCTAGGCTGACAAGCCAGCCATCGGCAGCAGTTGTTTGCAGAGGAGAATCAACACCACCTACTGGCAGTTCCTGATGTGTAACATCCCAAACAATAACTGTTGAGGTTAGGATAAGCACTACGAAAATAGCAATTCCAGTTTCCCTTGATGTGGGTGATGAAAGACTGTTTTTGATATTCTTCAGTCCCTGTTTTAGCCACTTGTAGGTTCTCTCTCGCGAAGTAAAAAGGATTACTAAACGGGAATTAAAAGTTCGCTCATCCAAAACTTTCCATATAATTTGACTTTTTTCAGACAAACTTACAGCAATATAGGCAACTACCATGCCGCCGATAATATCCAAAAACCAATGTATGCCGAGATAAATAATTGTAAATCCTGTAAGCCAAATATAACCTGCAATAAACAAGCGATATCTTGCCCATCTGCGATCCTTGTCCCATTTGACAAGACTTAACCAAACTGCAAATGGTATGCCAATATGCAAACTTGGCATTCCGTTAGTGAACGGGTCAATACGAGTAAACCAATCATTTATTTCAGGAGTTAAATCATATGCAAGAGTTGCCATTTCGGGAATGTGGTCGCCGGTTACTCGGACATTGAAAAATAAGTAAAAAGGAACTGCGAGAGCATAGACATAGAAAATTGCTAAACTGCTACGGTCACTCATCCAGCGGTCATCAAAATATGCAAAATATAATACTGAAATATAGCATACCAGCATGTATCCTAAAACATAGAAGTGAGTCAATACTGTTGTTAAAATATCTGACTGGAATAATTGTTGTACCCAAAGAACCATGTCACCTTCAATTGCATAGATCCATGGTGTCGCCTCAATTCCGGTGTTTGCCATGATTAGACGATCTAACTTGTCGAGAATATCCTTCCAAACATATATTGAGAACACTAAAGCAATATGTGCCCAATATCGACGAATTAAGTCAATGAATCCAACCATGTTTATTTTTTGCCAAGGGGGTTTCAATATGGGCATAAGGAGTACCCCAAGTACCAGTGCACTGACAACCCAAGTGAGATATACTCCAGACCCCATATGCTCCCCTAAACAGTTGAGGCGGGGTTGAGTTCAAGTTATCTTCCCTTAGAATATTGAGAATAAGGGGAGTTGGAATGTTACCAAGCACCGTGGGTGTAGGGTTTGCCGCCATCGGGATTTTCTCCTAATGCGATATCGTGCAGGCGTTCAAAGCGGAAAATCCCGCTGCTGCATCCATCACTCCACTCAAAGTGGAGTGCATAACCGCCAACTGGATTGACGATTGGTTTTTCAGTTGGTAATGAATCGACTTCAACTTGGAATTGATTAGATAATTCTTCTTCATCACGTCGAGGGCCGCATTTAGCACAAGGGCACCAGAAACGAAGTGTTGGGTAAGCAATTGTATTGATACTACCATCGGACCAAGTTAATTCCATTTCGGAATTCATTCGTTCAAGTTTCACAAGATTTAGATTTTCACTCATCACCTGCACCGCCTGGGATGTTTCGAGCAACTATCCAGTATAGAACTGCTCCAGTCGCTACCGCTAACATTCCTTTCCATGCGCCAAGTTCAGATGCAGGGGGAAGGGCGCCACCTTCTTGCATCCAAGATAGAACCGCGAACATAATGCCAAAAGAGGAAATGAAAAGCCAAAACGCGAGTAATTTTTCACGTCCCTTTGTTGTTATATTTTCCATAAAATCGCCTTAAATTATTTCCAAGCCACCACTGGATTGAGAATCTTTGTTGTCCTTAATCTGTTTTTTTATCGCTTCAACAATTGATGCAAATGCAATTGCTGATTCGCCTTCGGGTTGAGCAACTATTCTGTGCACCCCATCGTCTCCTCCGCGAATTACGCCTGGGTCAAAGGGTAGGCGACCAAGGAATGGGACGTCCATTTCTTCAGCAGTAGTCTGTCCACCACCTTGCTTGAAGATATCTAAGGTCACTGACCAATCACCTGCCTCATTCGCAGTAATTTCAATTATTTCGTTTGTCGGCCCTGTAACGGAAATAGTTTGATTTGCTTGAGCGGTTCCATGAATTGTATAGCCACTCATATTTTCAACAATGCCTATTACTGGCACCTTTAATGAATTTGCAAAGCCTACAGATTTACGACTATCTAAGAGGGCTACCTCTTGTGGTGTTGTGACAATTACCATGCCATCAATATTCGGAAGGCTTTGGGCTACAGTAAGGGGTTCATCACTGCTTCCAGGTGGGAAATCAATTACCAAATAATCCAATTCACCCCATTCTACATCGCCAATAAATTGCTGAATCGCACCCAGTTTTATTGGCCCTCGCCAAACTACAGGTGTATCATCACTTTCAAGTAAAAAAGCCATGGAGATTACCTTGACTCCTCTTTGTCCAACCGCAGGGAATATTCTTCCCCCTTCTACATTCAATCGATGCCCACCAAGTCCAAGCATCTTTGGCACATTTGGTCCAGTAATATCAATGTCAAGTAATCCAACAGTATTACCTTGATTTGCAAGTGAAAGTGCTAACCCTGTTGCAACTGTAGATTTGCCAACTCCTCCTTTTCCTGAAAGAACCATGATTTTATGCTTAATCTTGTCTCCCATTTCTTGAATAGTCATCTTACGCTTCATCTGAGAAAATGCTTGCTCCATTTGACGTTGCTGGTCTGCAGTGGGTGTGGCATCCTCTTCTTTCTCACCGGATGGATTTTCATCTCCTTCTTTGGGCGATTTCGGCGTGTGCTGAGTTATTGGTGAACCAGTCATAGCATCTCCTCTAAACACCGCCACCCGCCTCTACATTTTGAACTTCACCAGTGTAAAGGAGGTGACAAATCCAATCATATCTTGACTTTAGCGAAAAATGTGCGAGCCAACACAGGGCTGGTGTTGCAAGAATCCACCAGTCAAATGCCATTCCATTTACAGCCCACCAATATCCCATTGTAAGTACACAACCAATGATAATTCCATATTTCATTACTTGTTTTTGAGTTCCAATTCCAATCGGCCCGCCGCAAAGGAGGGCAAGAGGTCCGAAGAAATGAACAATTATTGCGATTTCAACCGCGACTATTTGAAATGCTAAATCCCAATCGTTCGCGGCAAAAATGATGTGGAGAATAAAGTCAAGTGAAAAGGCAATCAGCATAATTGTTAGTCCGCGCCAGGGGAGAGTTCTTGACCACCAGTTCACGGACACTACGAGAAGATTTGGGCTATTGTTATATCGGAATTATTTGAATCCATTATTGATAGAAAGAGGGGGTACGGTCTATGCATGTCTAATTTGATGGTTTGTTTGACCCAGTGTTTCTATGATTTCTAAAGCACTGTTTCAACCGCGGAAACTGCACTAAAACAGAATTTTTCTTTTCATATTATCCTCCACATCATTTTTTCCACACCGGGGTAAACAGTGGTGTCCTCCAACCGCGAAGACGCCTCGTCTAACCTCCCCCTTTGCCTCAGTTTCTCTGGCTCTGTAGTGTCTATCAGTGTGAAATCCATATCCATAATGACCAGCATCTCATTCTTCCTCCGATGTATCACTGCGAACAAAAGAAAGAACTTCATCCATGCTAGTT
>PSPT01000004.1 GCA_004195635.1 Methanobacteriota archaeon | reverse complement strand
TGATATTATCCGGCGTATTGCTTCTTGTTGCAATAGTGACTTATGCCATTCAACAAAACAAGAGGCCGAGATAATCCGTTTCCAAGCGCTCGCATTCATAGGGTTGGATTGAAAAGTATTCATTGCTTGCAATGATGTGAAGGAAGAAGAGTTGGGTGAGATATGCTGAAATATTTTAAGCATTATATTCCGGCTCTGACGGGTATTTTATTCATTATTTTTGTTTTAATGGGACAAAATTATTCTACATATTTTGCCATCGCTTGGTCATTATTTCTTATCATTGGAGATTATGTTTTTCCTAGAGACAAGGAAATTCAACAGTTTTCATATCCAGCCATATTGAATTTTACAATTTACATCAATTTACCAATATTATTTTGTTTGATATTCTTGGTTGTATCTATTTTTGGTGATAATTCACCGGATTGGTATATTGAAGGGTTATATTCTATGTTTAATATTGATTTTGTCCAATTAGTAGATTCTTTTACCCTCGCTGATAAAATCTCGATAATTTTCCAAACAACATTGCTTATTGGTATACTTGGTACGGTTCCAGGTCATGAGTTAACTCATAGAAAGCAGAATAAAATTGACATGTTCATAGGAAATTGGTTGCTTGCGTTTTCTTGGGATTGTACTTTTGCTATCGAGCATGTTTATGGGCATCATAAAGATGTATGCTTAGATGAAGATCCAGCCTCAGCCAAAAGAGGTGAAAATATTTATTTATTTATTATTAGGGCTAGCTTTGAAGAACAAATCAGTGGTTGGAAACTTGAAGCAGGTCGATTAAAAAGGAGAAATCACAATCTTTTTAGTATTCATAATAGAATGATAATTGGATATTTAAGAAGCCTGATTATTACGGTATCAATGTTTATTTTCGGTGGGCTAATTGGAATGTTGTCTTTCCTTCTATGTGCATTTTTTGCAAAATCATTGTTAGAAGGCATAAATTATATTGAACATTATGGCCTAGTAAGGGAAAAAGGAAAACCAGTAGGTATGAGACATTCTTGGAATTCCAATCATTTACTCAGTAGCATCTATTTGTGTAATGTGACAAGGCATTCTGACCATCATAGATCTACAACTTTGAAATTTTGGGAGCTAAATCCAACTCATAACGATGCGCCGCTATTACCCTACGGATATTTATCCATGTTATATTTGGTATTAATTACGCCATTATTATACAAAAAAATTATGGCTAAAGAGTTGATAGAATGGGACCAAAATAGTGCTACTGAATATGAACGAAATTACACAATGCAATGAGATTAATCCCCGTTTGCATGGGTAGTGACGAATAGGACGGACTGCGAACCCTTGTGAATGTCTATTTCATGCACAAGGGTGTTATGGTGAAGCCCTCGTGAACATATGCTATTCATTTATCCACTTCACTAGATCACATTCATTTTGATGCGTACGTTCTTACAGGAAAGCCATAGCAAGCTCTTGTGAACACTTACTTTGAACACCTGGGTGTTGAAAATTTTGGTTTTGTTCAAATCGAAATCTTCACCAATAATACCTGTCCTGATGCTAAGTTCACCTGAATATACAGACTGGTTCCATGACCAAATAGCCACCAATTAGTATCTACTACTGAATCACTACCATAGAAGCCATCAATAATATTCGCCCCTTCCGGTGTTCCATCTGAAACCCATCCTGAGATGTTGCTGTTTGTCGACTGATTTGCTCTAAAATATAGTGAAGTTCCGAAATTCAAATAATCACTCCCACAGTTATGGCCAGAATATGTAGAAGAACTGGTGCTGTTAACCATCACCGTGCCTGTTTCTGTACCATCGCTTTTCCATAATTGGCAACCATTTATTCCATTATCCGCTTCGAAATACAAAACATTGTCCACGACTATGAGTTGGCTAGGAGAACTGCTACCTGAGCCTGAATTGATATCCTTGACCATCACCGTACCTGTTTCTGTTCCATCACTCTTCCACAATTCATACCCGTTGGTTTCATCAAATGCTACGAAATAGAGGTCACCAAAGGCTGTGAGATACTGCATATTACTGCCGCCAGCTCCGCTGTTGATATCCTTGATCATCATCGTGCCAGATTCTGTTCCATCGCTCCTCCACAATTCTTTAGCGTGGGTTCCGTCAGACGCTTGGAAATAGAGTGTATTGCCAACGACTGTGATGTTTGTGGGTGTGCTTGAAGAGTACGATGGGTTGATATCCTTGACCATCACTGTGCCTGTTTCTGTTCCATCACTCTTCCATAATTCGTTCCCCGCGGCACCTGTTATTGCACTGAAAAAGAGATTATTGCCAAAGACTATCAATTCGGAGCCACCATAAGAACTGTACCCTCCTCCTGCCCTGATGTCCTTGACCATTACTGTGCCTGATTCTGTTCCATCGCTCTTCCATAATTCGGCTCCGTGAGTATAATCGTCGGCCCAGAAATAAATCATATTGCCCATTGCAACAGGATCGTTTGGACCTGTGGTGACCATGCTGCTTCCATGAGGATGAATGTCTTTCAACATCATTGTGCCTGATTCTGTTCCATCGGTTCTCCATAATTCGAGCATGTGGGGTCCATCATGCTCATAAAAATACAAAATATCTCCTGAAAAAGTATTCACTTTGGTCATTCCGCAATTCTCACAAGGCAACTTTGCGGCTGAATTGATAACTTTTACCAGTGTAAGGCCAGATATTGGGTCATCTTTCCAAAGCGCTCGACCATTAGTGGAATCAACACTAAAGAAATACACCTCGTCGTTGAGTGTGTGTAATCCCCAAATGTTATCTGCGGATATCATATCATTGTAATTTCCACAACCCGCTGCATCAACGTTTGAACCAAAAGACGTTCTTGCGCACTGATCGACATCGTTCATCACGCCATCACCATCAACATCATCGTGTTGTAATTGAGAGCACCCGTCAGCATCTACCGTTTCACCTGCTGCAGTACGTGGACATAAGTCAGCATTATTCACCACACCATCTCCATCATCATCACGTTGCTTCCAAGTGCACCCGTCTGCATCAAAGGTCTCTCCAGCAGGGGTGTCTGGGCAGAGGTCAACATCGTTCATCACGCCATCACCATCATCATCTAATTGATATTGTGCACAACCATTCACATCAACAGTTTCTGCAGGAAGAGTGTTAGAACATAGGTCGAGACTATTCTCCACACCATCTTCATCATCATCGAGTTGCCCATAAGTGCATCCGTCAGCATCAATCATTCCTCCAAAAGGAGTGTTAGGGCATAGGTCAGCATCATTCATCACACCATCTTCATCATCATCGAGTTCTGATTGAGCGCATCCGTTAGCATCGACAGTCTCTCCAGTAGGTGTGGATTGACAATTATCTAAACTGTTCATTACGCCATCACCATCATCATCCTCGAGTTGCCATTGAGTACAACCGTCTGCATCGAAGGTTTCTCCAGCAGGGGTATTCGGGCAAAGATCGGCATCGTTCATGACGCCATCACCATCATCATCCAATTGAGATGGTGCACAACCATTTGCATCTACTGTTTCTCCAGCAGGAGTGTCAGGACATTGGTCGAGATTATTCTCCACGCCATCTTCATCATCATCGAGTTGCCCATACGAGCATCCGTTTTCATCTACAGTTTCTCCAGTAGGTGTGTTTGGGCAATCATCTAAATAATTCTTTACGCCATCACCATCAGGGTCTTGCCATTGCTCGGCAGAGCAGCCACCCGGTTTTCCAGTTCCATAAAGACTTTGTCCAGTAGGTGTATTTGGACAAAAATCATCATAATTATTTACGCCATCACCATCATCATCCTCGCGTCCCCATTGAGAGCACCCGTCAGCATCTACTGTTTCTCCAGCAGGCGTGTTAGGACATAGGTCCAGAATGCTTGTGGAACCAGGATCATTTTCTATAATCCGCCTGTTCATCACACCATCTCCATCATCATCAACCTGGGTCGCCAAACACCCGTCAGCGACATGCCAATTCCCTCCAGTAATAGGGGGGGAGTTCGGGCAGAGATCAACATCGTTCAACACGCCATCGCCATCATCATCATTTAATTCATCGAGTTGTGATTGATCACATCCGTCAGCATTTGCTATAGTTGGTGCGCCAGATATGTGCAGGGTGTCCGGACAGAGGTCAACATCATTCATTACACCATCTTCATCATCATCGAGTTGTGATTGAGCGCATCCGTCTGTATTGACGGCTTCTCCAGCAGGGGTGTCCGGGCAGAGGTCGTCTTTGTTCATCACATCATCTCCATCTGTATCGCCTTGATCGTATTGATATTGAGAGCAACCATATTCATCTACTAGATCTTTCGCGCTTTCAACTCCTTGTCCCGGAGTTTGTGGACAAAGGTCAAGTCCATCCTCCACGCCATCCCAATCCTCATCGGGTATTTCTGAATCTCCACCAAGACAACCAACTAGGCTTGCAGTTAGCATAATTAGTGCGAGAGACAACGATTTCATTTTGTTCATAGTGGCTCCAATCTTTATTAGGATATAATGTTTCAAGTTATCAGGCAGTCATTGGTGCCGATTTGTGTTCGTATGGGGGCGTTTCAATGGGTAGCGTCTGACAAGACCCACTGCAAACCCACGTATCGATTAAGAATATACAGAGGGTTTTTGGATTTGAACTTGTTACTCTTCTTCTAAATGGCCAACATCGTCAGGCATTTTCCATTTGACTATGATTGCGGCAATCACTGCCACGAAAGATGCAATTATACACGCTCCAACCATGCCCTCGATGAAAGATTCTCTCGCCGATGCAATCAGCAATGCACCTTCTGAATTTCCAGCAGCTAGCATTTTCTGACCAATTGACATTGCCGCAGGAAATGACTCTTGAATAATTGATGATTGGGCGGATGCTGATGGGGGGATGACAATCGTTGATTGATAAATTTCGTTTAGTACACTTCCCCCTATTGCAATTCCAAGAGCACCACCAACTTCCCTACTCGAATCATTTGTTGCACTGCCAACACCGGCTTTGGATTCAGGAATTGAATCCATTACTGCTGTTGTTGAGGGGGCCATAGTCAACCCAATACCAAGGCCGAGGAGAATAAATGTGGCTGAAATTTGTAGATAACTGGTGTCTATGTCAACTAGGGTAAAGAGGCCTAATCCCGCTGACACAATAAATAATCCAGTCGCTATTACATTTGGCCGGCCAAATTTCGCCACTAATCTATCACTATTGGCCGCTGCAGGCATTAATCCTAGTGGTAATGGAAGGAAACGGATGGCAGCAGATAATGGTGAATGACCCCTGACAAGTTGGAAGTGCAACATTTGCATAAACATAAAAGAAAACATGACGAAGAAAGCCATGGAAATGGCGATTAAGCCTATTGTGAAGTTCTTATTTTTGAAGAATTCTAGTGGTAACAGAGGGTATTCAGCCTTCTTTTGCCAATTCACAAACAAAAAGGTCGCGACAATGAAGGTGCCAAAGGCGCCAACTATTTTTCCATCTTCCCAACCAAGGCTAGGGCCCTCAATTATTCCATACAGAAGAGAACCAAGAACAATTATCGATAACAAGGCACCCAAGACATCAAGGGGCCGTTCTTGTTCATCTTTGGAGCGAGGCACAAGAATTGCACCCAAAATTAAGGCGATGATAATGACTGGGACATTAATCAAGAAGGCCATTTCCCAATTATAATTTTCAACTGCCCAACCCCCAACGAGGAGCCCTATGGGCGCACCAATTCCTGCCATTGCAGCCCAAATACCGATGGCTTTTCCACGTTCACTAGACGGGAAAACCACCAGTACCACGGATAATGTGGAGGGCATTACCAAAGCTGCACCTAACCCCATAGTTGCTCGTGCAAGGATGACATCTGTAGATGAATCAGCAAAATAGGCAGTCCAAGCAGATGCAACACAGACAATAACCAAACCAATCTGCAAAGCTCCCTTCCGGCCAAATCGATCTCCGATTGCCCCCATTACGAGTAGGGTCCCGCCGAACACAAGTGCGTATGCGTCCATAATCCATTGTAATTCAGAATTATCTGAGCCAAGGGAAGTAGAAAGTTCTGGAAGCGCAACATTCAATGTTACATTGTTAAGCATTACAATTACGAGACTCAAACTCATTACTGCAAGGATTAACCACCGATTTTCGGGGTACTTGGATTCCATATTTTCCATGTTTTCTCCCGAGGGAAGGAAGTATATTATCTAGATACCGAACAAATGAAAGGCAACAAAGGTACAGAAGTAAAGAATGATTTTCAAATGTAATTTCGCCATACTATTCAGTTTCGACAAACTCATAGGCCTAAGCAGATACCTTAGATTCTAAGAGTGATGAAAGGTCAAATTATTTTCTCTTACGCTATATTCTACTGATTATTGGCGCGAAGTGAGGGATTCGAACCCCCGTGGCCGAAACCACCGGATTTCAAATCCGGCGCGCTACCAGGCTATGCGAACTCCGCTGCTTGTCAAGGGAGCAGATGCCCCCTCTATTCTGTGCGGAGATGCACACCCTTTTCAAACCGAACGGTTCATCCCTACTTCATGGCCCGAGCGAAATTCATGCTCCTCCTCCTGCTGACCAGCGTTTTCTCAGGCTGTTTGGGTGCAGAAATTACCAATTGGGGTGATGATGGAATTGAGGTAAATTGGGCTGGGCCAGCAAAGAATGTGTCAATAGATACTGCATTTGGCGATAATTCAAAAATGCAAAATATGAAGGCAATAGGTTGCGACGATAATAAAACATTACCAACAAATTCTCAAGCAGCAACATGGGAAACTATGGAGCCGGTTACTATTACAGGTTGGCTTTCTGCATTACACCACTTTACAGAAGGAGCGGGAAATAGTGAAACTAGTTTGAGTAATGCATTATCAACATCTGTAGTCATTGAAAAAATGTCTTGGGAAGATGCGGTAAAGCAGCATGATGATGGCGGGATGGGGGCGAGAGTCCAAGTCAAAGATTGGGGCGATCCCGTAGATAATGGAAATGCCCTCCCTTATTCGCCAAAAACGGCAGGACATCCTAAATTGGATGGAAGTGGCGATGCTGTAACCAATTATGCCGTAGCAGGATTAATCCCCGCAACTGAAGAAGTATTAGAAGGCACAGAGGCACTTAGATGGCACACTCCGGTGAAAATCAGTGGTTATCTATTGTATAGCCCTGGTGTTTCAAGCAGTGACTATTATCCTACCTCTGTACTGCAAACTCTCCGTTCTGGTGGCAAATGTGAATTATACCGCCTTGGAACCGATGGGTTCAGGGGAAATATGTTGGTCACAAAGATTGAAACTGTAGAGACAACAATTTCCTTAGAATCTGGATATAGCGCTCCAGTGGGGGGCGTGAACACATGGTTATTCACAATGTTAGTATTAGCAATTGGTGGTGGTGGTGCCTTTGGCGTTTTCACCATATCGACAATTATTCAGCGCCAAGGTGCCTCGGCTGCGGCAAAAGTTCTTCTCGGCCGAGAAGGAATGGCAGCAGCTAAGAGCGTAATATCAGATTCTAAACAAGCCAAGAAAGACGGTCTTGAACATACAGGAGTGCGGAAAAAGGCAAAGCAAGATGCCGCTGAAGCCAAAAAGACAAAACACTTAGATGTTGAAGATGTTGAAATAAAAGGTTTTGACCTTGAGTCAATCCTAAAATCTGGACCATCCGAAGGCGGCGTAAAAGAAGCATCAGGTGGGGGAGTTGTACTTACCCAAGAGGCAGAAGTGTTTGAGGAGGATCTAGAATCTGGAGCATTTACTCCTCCCGAAATAGAATCTGGTGGCTATGATATTCCAAGTAGAGGGAGCAGGGATAGATTCTCAGACGGAGAAGCATCGAGAGGATCAAGCATGTTTAGTGGAAATGACGGAAATGAAAGAGGAGTTGTATCTCTTACCGACGATAATCCAAGGTCCATCCCAAAGAAAGAAAAGCATTTCAGTTCAATGGGTTCAAGCCTAAGTTCTTCCCCAATAAAGGAAAAGCAAGCATCACGAAATCTTGCAGTTAGGAAAACGCGCCGGGCTAAATCCCAAATGGATCCGCAAGACCAGCCACAAGTTCAAGAGCAACCAAAAGCAAGTGAGCAACCGGGTAAAAGAGGTCCGCCAAAGAGCCAACCGAAGCGTTCTTCACCTTCAGTTGCTGAGGATGATTTTTCAGATTTCAGTCTCTAAATACCTTTCACACATCATTGCTATGATGGGGTATAACTACCAATAATCAATTGAATGCATTATTGTTGTTTGCCGATTAGAGTAGCAACCTAACATCATAGGCTACCAACTCTGGGTCCCAAGAAACTCCAGTCCAGAGAACTCTTTTATTTCCAGTTTCATCTATGAGGTACATGATTGTACTGTGCCCAACTAAATATTCATCGTTATCTGCACTTGGAACACAAGATAAGTAGCCACCATTATTTGCCCCATTATCTTCTCCCCATTCATAGCCTTCATCACACATACAATGTGCGCCATCTCCTTCGCCCATCACATATCCTTTACCATCACAATCTGAATCTGGTGCTGATGAATTATTCATTGAAAGGTCCATCAAATTACTTGCATTAGCCCCTGCTGCGACCCATCCAATATGACCAGTGTCCATCATGATGGTAATGTTTTCAGGCGTCTTAGGCGAGGGTTGCCATTCACTCTCGGTTGAATTCCAAATGTATAATTCCCAAGCATCTTCAATTCCATTTATTGAGGTTACACTACCATTTTCTATTACATAACTCACATTTTCATTTGCAAAGGTGTGTTCGGTGTGGTTAATTGCTGAAATATTACTCATGTTCATGTCATACAGTCCCATGTGCATCTCTGAAGAATTATCAGGAAAAACCACCCCAACGCGATGCTCCATTGTACTGTTATTATCTTCGATTACATGTGCGTCAATATACCCCTTATCTACAAAGATTCCAAAGTCATCCCACAGCGCCTGCATAGTTTCAACATCTCCTGTAATATGCGGCCAGTCAACAGAATGAGATTCTGTGAATTCGAGCAGCCTCTCTGGCGTATCATATTCGGGGTCAACACTAATTGAAATAATTGTCACATCTTGCATCTTATCACCAAGTTCAGTACTAACTTGGCTTAGCAATTGAGTGGTAATAGGGCACACATCCGGACACCGAGTGAAGATAAATGCAACAATGGTTACTTTAGAGTCAATATCAGAATAGGTGAAATTGTTGCCATGTTGGTCAATAGCAGTAAAGTCGGTAACTTGAGCCCCATTAATACCGAATCCATAGAAATCTGGGTTTGGATCACTTGTATCTCCGCCCCCAAAACAACCGGATAATACCATGCTTGAGGTCAGCAAAAGAGCAAGGACAATTCTGCGCATGAAACGACGGGATATGCCTGCGTCAATAAAACCACCCTATGAACAAGGCTTGGTAAGAATTACCAAGTGGCAATATTCAACAGTTAGGGCTGATAGACGGGAGCCCAAGGAGGGCTACACCAAGATGGTAAAGCATCGATACCGGCAGGAGTGGATAAACCAATCCCAAAAATCATCAAAGCAACGAAAAATAGAGGGAAAATAGCTGTTTTTGTTAGGATGAAGGGGTCTCCACGCAAGTGCATGAACCAAGCAGCAATTCCAAATGCCTTTAGTAATCCAACTCCAACCAACACAGCCCAAGTATCATATTTGGGTAGGTCAAGATATACCGCACCTACTTCGACAACTGTCAATAACATTAGTGCAAAGAAATTGAAATTGTAAATATTTCCAAAAGGCTTTGCTAATAGATTTTCCCATTTGCTCATTGCGTGTTCACTCATAATTTCACCTCAGTATAGATAGAATGCAGGGAATATGGCAACCCAAGCCAAATCCACAAAGTGCCAGTAAATGCCAAAGTACTCAATACTTTGCTTATTTTCAGGCGTCCAACCGCCCTTCTGTGCTTTGAAGGTAAAGAATAGTAAGAATAGTAATCCAACGAATACGTGGAATCCGTGTGCCCCAGTCGTCACATAGAATACAGATGCAGATAAAGCCACATCCGGATTGCCGAGATTGAAGTTAGGTGCTCCAGTAATCAAGTGATTCCACTCAACAATCTTGAGGACTAAGAACATACTTCCAAGGAATAATGTTGCAGCCAAGTTATTTCGTACTGCGCGACGCTGATCAGGCATCCACATTCGAACAAACTTGTTCTTTGGAGCCTGCCAATCAACCATACCTGCGTTCTTGAGAGCCAAAACAACAGTGAAAGAAGACAGAATCAGGGCAAAGGTGTTAATTGCGCCAGGGAGGAGAGTCCAGAAGGATTCTCCAATGAATTCACTTGCTACTACCATGTATCCTTGACTGACCATTTCTGGACTGTTACAATGTACGAGGGTTTCATGCCCCCCTGCAGCATGTGCATTTACGCCATTATATGGATCACAGGTTGCATCCCAATGGGTTAACCAACCCATTCGAAGACGAAGGTAGGAGGAAAAGAATGAACCGAAAATCATTATTTCAGACATCAAGAAAACCCACATACCAACCTTTCTAACTTCTAATCCACCGAAAGGTTCACCGGTTGAAACAGGTTCGTCAACTCCATCATTGCCGAAATCTTCTCTCCACCAATTGGCAATTCCTGCAAGAACGATAACTACGCCTACTGCTAATATGCCAAATTCACCACTAAGGTTTGCCTTGATGAAGCCCATTAAGAAGAGCATTACACCAAATGCAATGATTACTGGAGACCAACTTCCGTGATGTGCGTGGTCTTCATCTCCGTGGTCTTCATCTCCGTGGTCTTCATACTCTCCTGCAGTAGATTGATTGACGATTCCAACGAGAACGCCAACAACTCCGTATAGGATTGCTAATGCAGCAGCCACAATTCCTCCCACATGTATTGCTTCTTCGAGTTGATGATTTGAGTGAAGTGCTCCACTTGCTACTAGTCCAGCAGATATGGCAAAAATCATTGCTCCAAATACGATTAATCCAATACCAATAACGGTGGCTGACATCCATGTATCATCTTCTGAACTCATTGGCTCACCTCCTCCTTATCTCCAATTGCCCAAAGTCTCTTGACAATTCGCACGAGGAAACCATCTTCAAGATGATCATTGTCATCAAGTTGAGTTGGAATTACTTCAAACGATGGCGTTGGAGGTGGACTTGGTGTGGTCCATTCTAAACTCCATCCACCCCATGGGTCTTCACCTGCTGGCTTGCCCTTTTTGACACTGTATATTATATTCCAAATGAGTAATAGTTGAACGATACCAAAGGCAAATGCGGCAAGACTAATTGCGAAATTGAGGTCTGCATAGCCACTCTCAACTGTATATGTGTGGGTGCGGCGAGGCATGCCCATTACTCCGACTTCATGCATAGGCCAAAATGCTGCATTGTAAGTAATGAATGAAGCCAAGAAGTGGATTATTCCCATTCTTTCGTCCATGCGGCGACCAGTTGCCTTGGGGAACCAATAGTATAATCCAGAGTATAGGCCAAATATAGCTCCGCCGACGAATACATAGTGGAAGTGTGCAACAACGAAATAGGTTTCATGCAAGTGTGCGGTTAATCCCGTGACGGGGAAGAACATGCCTGAAATCCCTCCAAGTGTAAAAGTCAATAGGAATCCGAGTGACCAAAGTGTATGAGTTTTGATAACTAAACTTCCACCCCAAAGTGTTGCAAGCCAATTGAATATCTTTACTCCAGTCGGAATTGCAACAAGCATAGTTGTAGCCATCATTATTACACGAAGACCAGGATCCATTCCACTGGTTAGCATATGGTGCCCCCAAACAACGAAACCGACAATACCAATACCTGCCATAGCATATACCATTGATTTGTAGCCGAAGATTGAACGACGCGCACTGGTTGCTAATACCTCTGAAACTATTCCAAACGCAGGCACGACAATCACGTACACTTCCGGGTGTCCAAAGAACCAGAACAAATGCTGGAAAAGAATAGGGTCTCCTGCATTAACTGCGAAGAAACTAGTGTGAATTGTGTGGTCGAGGAATAAGAACAAAATACCTACTATTAATGCTGGAAGTGAGATGTATAGCATAAACATTGACACGAGGATACTCCAAGTGAATAGAGGCATTTTCATCCAACTTACACCAGGTGCTCGCATGGTGAAAATAGTGGTGATAAAGTTAACTCCGGCAAGGGTTGAAGAAGCACCAAGCATAACAATTCCTCCAAAGAAAAATACAGTCCCGCTACTATTTGCAAAGTCCCCATCTCCAAGTAGACTTGAATATGGAGGGTACATTACCCAAGTGATATCTGCGCCTTCTCCAGAGAAAACTCCGGCATATAGGAGAATACATGAAAATGCAACTAGCCAGAAACCCAGTGCGTTTATTCGAGGGAATGCCAAGTCCTTTGCACCAATTTGGAGTGGGACGATATAGTTTGCAAATCCAGCAACCATCGGCATTGCTGCTAGGAAAACCATTGTAGTTCCGTGAAGGGTAAAGAATGAATTGTACTCGCTATAGGAGAGGAAGTCATTTTCAGGGAACATCAGTTGAATGCGGAAAATCATAGCAAGCATTCCACCAATAATAAAGAAGAATAGCCCATATAAGGTGTAAAGTAAACCTACTCCTTTATGGTCTGTGGTTGTAAGAAGTTCTTTCATAAAACTAGAGAAATTTACAAAACTAAAACCTTCAGGGTTTCGTGCATAGAATACATACATTAGGCCAAGGACAAACAATACTGCTGCAAGTAGAATTGCAGTCATTAACACTGTTAGTGGTGGCGCTTGTGGTCCAGAATCACCAGCGCTTGCGCCAGCAATTGTGAATTGATCCATTGCCCATTGGTCTCCGCCTGGGCCATCTGCCCCATTAACTGCATTGCCAAGTACGGTAAATTCAACGTTCACTGAATCATCGCTTGGAGCAGTCCATGTGAAGGACCAAGTTCTCTGCGCATTACCTGAATCTGAATGAGTTATTCCACCATCCTTTTCCGTAGTATTATCGGCTTCCCCAACTAGTATACCACTTGATGCAATAATTCGGAAACCACCGAGACGCCCATTTCCGCCTTCGCCGGTTACCGCACTATTTTCAATAGTCAAATTAAAATCATATACCACTGAACCATTGAAAACATCTGGAAGACCATCAATGACTAATTGGGTATTGTCTGAGGCGCTTCCGTGACAAGTACATCCATTGTCGGCCTTACTATCTATTCCCCCAGGCATAGCAGTCATGCTTGGGGTGATGATTAGAGCTGCAAGGGCAACAAGAGCCAGAATTAGACTACGGGTGCGCATCAAGCAACACCTCCTTGAGTGGAATCAACAACATGCATCGTTGCAACCATTACTGAATGTTGCTGGCCGCAATATTCAGCACATACCATTTCAAAGTCTCCCACATCTTGTGGAGTGAAAAACATCGTAGTTTCAATATTTGGTACAATGTCTTCCTTGTTTGCATATTCAATTGGGAAAGCAGAATGAAGAACCGCGGGATTGTCATCGATTGGCATTGAATTCATGTGCCAAACAATATCCATCTCATTTGGCAACCAAACTTCATTGATTGAAGTGAAACCAGCAGCAACATGATGTTGAACTCCAAGAATAGTTTCATCGCCATTTGAATTAATTGCACTTACTGTTAATACTGAATGCCCGGATTTCCGATGATTCGAAGATTCCCCACTAACCATTCCACTTCCATCGATAAATTCAACAACATCCCCTCCGGCTTCAGCTTGGAAGGTATGCCCAGGGAACTCGTCTCTCACACTTTCCCAAATAAATACAGTAACCCCCTCGGTGCCATTTGTATAGGTAATTGTGCCCTGTGGGGCTGCATGAGTTTCATCCCAAGTCATATCTTCATTATACTCAAACTCCCAAAACCACTGATATGCAGTGATATCCATGTCAAATGTATTAGCAGCATTGGGGTCTGGTTGATTTGCCCACATGGTAACAGTTGAGCCCCAGGCGAGGAATGTCAAATATCCTATCAAAATGATTGGGCCGATAAACCAAGTAATTTCGGCCTTCAAATTATCCCTTTCTTTTGGAAAAGTACCCGGTGTTAACTTTTCCAAGTTTGGATTTTGATTAACTCCTTGGCGATGGACTAATACGGTATAGGTGAGCCATGCAAAGACAAAAAGGGCAACGAGAATGGACAAAAAAATGAATTCCGCATAAAGCGAAGCAAAGACAGTATACTCAGCAGGCATGATTGCACCTAAATTGTGCGGTTGGTTTACCGGTAATAAGTATTAACTAAAAACAGCATTACATGTAAGGTTCATTGGATGAATGATTTAGGCCGAGAAAAAACAAATTTAAGTACAATAAATGTCATTTGGCGGGTAGTGCTTTGAGCAAAGGCGACATGGCAGAGTTATGGCGGAAATTTCTAGCATCATTCAAGAAAGCCTTGATGGAAATATTTTCTTACCAATAGAGGTCCAGCCTAACGCTAGTCGAGATTCAATAATTGGGTTGAATGAGTGGCGCGGAAGGCTGCAAGTGGCGGTAAAAGCTCAACCTCAAAAGGGTGCAGCAAACAAAGCAGTAATCCGTTTACTGAGTGAAATATTAGAAATCCCAAGTATTGATCTCGAAATAACTCAAGGTCATACCTCAAGACAAAAGATGGTGAAGTTGAAGAATATCTCGGCCCCAGATGTGTCTAAATCAGTGAATAAAATCCTGTCTCAAGAATAATGGTTGAATGTCAAAATGTAACAGGAAAGAAAGTGAAATATTGGTGAAGGGTGCAGTGTTAAAATTGAAGAATGAATAAGTCAATGGAATAGTTTGTGAGAGAGGTGGGGTGAAAAGATGTCATTGAAGAATAATAAGAAAGGGCAAAAATCTTTACGCGGAGTAAGGGCTGACTCATTTGAGAAAGAACATCGTTACGTGGAAGTTGCAAATGCACTAGCACTCGCTAGACAAAGGAATAATCCTCACCAACAAACACAAACAAACCCTCCTTCAAAAAGTCATGCTGGAGAGGAAAGTGAAGGTTGGCCAAGTGGTGATGCCGGTAGTAATACGGGCGCGGGTATTGGTTGCCCGATTCTAGTTGAAGGGTTGAAGGATGAACGCGCATTAAGAGGTTTGGATTTTAGCGGCCCAATTGAATTAGTGAATAGGGGGTGGAGCATGCCCAAATTATGCGCATATTTGTATGAGAAATACGGCTGTCAAAATAAAATTGATGGAGGGGCAGCGATCATATTATTGATGGATTGGGATCGTACTGGTGGCAAGATACAACGTGAATTAATTAGACGCCTTGATGCTTATGGAATTGAGATGAGTTTGGAGCCGCGAAAAACATTGGGGAGGTTTTTTTCAAGTGAAATAAAGGTAGTTGAGGGGCTGAGACGGTTTGCCGATGAATTGCTAATATGGATGGATGAATACGATGTTAATCATCCAATTACAGTGGAGTGACAGGTTATATTTTTATTATTATTTTTGCGCTTAAATCGCCGGATAAATCATGCTCAAGTCGGTCTAATTCTGCAATACGGTTACCCAATTCTTCTTGCAACCTACGAATCAATCCTTGCTTCATTCTTAGCCAACGGAAATTGACAGGAATTTCATCTCTTTCGGCTTTATGTTGTGCATCGCTAATTTGAGTTTGTTCGCGCTGGATTCTTTCTTCCCATGAAGAGCGGGCATTCCAACGTAATTCTTCCAATAAAGGATGAAGTCGTCTTTTTTCTTCGTTGAGTAAACTTAAATGCAAATTGTCAAGTAAATTATCGATGAATAATGACTCTTCTTCCATTACTTCATATTCTTCGCATTGGGTAGTCAAATTGGCAAAGTGTGAATAATGCGAATTTTGCGGCTCACCCTTTGAATCAATTAGTAGCCATCTTCGGAGACATTTGGGTTGTAATCCTTCAATATTCCAATCAAAACAGATAAGCCACTCTCCGTCCTTAGGTAGGTTGGGCAAGGAGTTATTCTTTAGCCAAACTGTTTCCTTAATGGTTTCTTTTTCCTTTTCAACAAGCCATTTGACCAAGGGATGGTTTGGGGTGATGTATGGGCGTTCGGGATTACTTCTCGCCGCTTCTTTTTCAAAAGTAACAGTCAGCCAATAAGGGCCAGGGCCGCCTGAAAGTTTTGCAATTGTATCGTGCCAATGAACAGTCTGAGAATCCGTTTGAAAGGGGTCTTCACAACGACTACGTAATTCCTTGGCATCCTGATGGTTAATTTCAATCATATCAAAAAACTCATCTCCGCTTTCATATAGGCTACCACCCCTATTCTCAATTTTATTAGCAAACCATTTGCGAAGAGCAATTGGTTCAATCTGCAACCCAAAATGCAGAGTATTATTTCTAATCTCTTTGATTCCGGGGTCGGGGCCAACCCATTCTCTTTCTTCAGAGGCTCTTTCTCTGTGCCACTTTTCTCGCATTGCTAATAGTGTCTCCACGCCATCATCTGGGTTCGGACTTTCCCAAGCCTTGTGGATTGGCATACCATGAATTTTCTCTGGGTCATTTTTTGCAACATCTTCAGCAGCGATAAATTGTGGCCTTTTCATTTCTTCTTTGGTGATTAAGCGCATCGCTTGGCCAAGCAGAGGGTCAAGCATTCCGAGTGCTTGTTCAAACAGGCTGATACGCGTGTATAAGCGTCCAAGTATTGCGGCATCAATCGTACCTTCCACGGCAATATTTAGCACTTCAATATGGTCGGCCTTTTGTCCGAAACGGTCAATCCTTCCAATTCTTTGTTCCAGTTTCATTGGATTCCACGGTAAATCATAATTTACTATTCGGTGGCAATGCTGCTGATCTAAACCCTCACTTCCAACTTCACTTGAAAGCAAAACTTCAATCTCGCCACGCGAAAATCTATTCCTAATATCTTCTCTTAATGCCATTGGCGTTGAACCAGTAATCGTTGCTGCTATTAGACCAGCCGCATCCATTCTTCGTTGAAGGTAAGCCAAAGTTCCTCTGAAATGACTAAAAATAATCACTCCGCCAACGGGGTCGTTTTGTAATGAAGGGATTATCCAGTTAAGCAGCGCGTTGCTTTTTGAGTCAGTCTCGCCAAGTTCTGCTGCTGCCCGTATAAGCACTTCGGGGTCGCCTATTCGCGATAATAACAAATGTTCTTCTTCATTCAGCTCAATTTCTTCTTCTCCTTCCTCAAATTCCTCTGGATTGAGTACAAACCTTGCGGTTTGTTGCATTTTTCGCAATACATGTTCAGAAAAAGCAGGGAGGCAACTGCTCGCCATTCTCTCGGGGATTAATAGAGCCCAATCATAATGTTCATTATCTGGATTTCGTAATTCAATTAGGCGTAAACTCCAGTTCTTTGCTGCCAAATAAAGGTGCCATTCTTTTTTTGTTAATTGCAGGTCCAATGTAACTGCCTTTCTCTTGGGTAAATCCCAATCCATATCTCTGCGTCTTGAGCGAACAACTAATCCATTTAGTGGTCGTAATTTCCGAACCAAATCTGCCGATGCGGTTCGCAATGACTTTGTTTCTTCGAGCCAATTTCCCGCACGGATTAATTGTGATAGCATTTCAAGTCTTGAATCACCATAATAGCCAACAATGTTTTCCAAACGGCATAAATTATGTTCTAATTCCATGATTTCTGGTTCTGGTTTTGCTAAGCAATCAAGCATATCATTGAGAATATTTCCTGGGCGGAGTGAGCGATAGAAAGCCCTTCCATCTGGCCATCTGTCAGGAGATAATTGAGATAATTGCACATGTAGATCGTCAGTTGAGAGATTAACTGGAGTTGCAGTTAACAATACAACCTTTTCACTTTGTAGGGAAAACATGGTGACTGCATCATGTAAACGAGATTTTGGATTTCTTATGTGGTGTGCCTCATCAACTATTGTAAGCATTATTTGTGGAGTATTTTGAATTAACCAATCTAGAATCTCTGCTCGGCGAAGAACCCCATGAGAAACTATTACCACTAGTGGTTCTCCTGAATTGATTCGTTCAACAGAATGTCTAAAGTCAGCACCAGTTTTTGTTTCAACTACATCCAAATCGGCCCTATGCCAAAATTCATTTTTCCATTTACGCTTTAATCCACCGGGGCAAATGACAATTACGCCACCATTCTTACCCCTTGCCCTTAGGCTACACAAAATATTAATCGCTGAAATTGTTTTTCCTAATCCTACTTCGTCGGCAATCAGAATACCTTTCCAATCAGAGGATGATAGCCGAGCGAGAGCAAGATGCTGGTGTGGCAAGTCATCATATTTGCCAAAACGCATCATTGGGGCGCTATCAGTTGTCGGGACACAAAGGTGCAAATTAGTTATTAGAGGGTCCATTTCAATAGAATTGGCGCAGTCCATTGAGGATGGTTGGGGCTGCATCAATCTGTTTTCTTTGCCAACCGTTATTGAACCCTTCACTACTTTGGTAGCGAAACGCCACTCTCTTTGACCGTGTTAAGGACTACGTGGGTGAAAGAGCGACTAATGCCTTCAATTGAAAGAACATTTTTCGTAAGGTCATTTAAATCTTCTCTACCTGTGACGCGAGCAATTACCATTGAATCATATTCTCCTGTGACGTCATAAACTGCAATTACACGTGAGTCGGCGGCAATGCTCTGTTGAACATTAATCATCATTCCCTTTTCAATTCTCAAGGCGACCATTACAGTCATGTCCCATCCCACCTTTTCGGGGTCAATGTCAATAGAATAGCCGCGGATGATTCCTTCAGCATGAAGTTTCGACAGGCGATTGGTAATTGTTCCTTGTGAAACATCGAGGAGTTTGGCCAGTTGTCTTTGGCTGGCTCTACCATCTTTTATCAGTTCTGAAATAAGTTTGCGGTCAAGGCCATCTAATTGCATAATTATCCTCTCGGAGTTAATCTTCGAGAGAATGAAGTTATTGAACATTTGCCTCAGCATTTTGACAATTACACTTCATTTGAATAGCATACGTGCTGATTTTAGCATTATTTTAATAAAATATTCAACCCCCAGGGAGTTGTTATTCTTCAGAACTCCGATCATTTTTTGGATATAATCTTAAATCCATTACCCAACTTTCATTTCTTTCAAGCAATTTAAAGGCAACATGAATGGATATGCTTTCATCAATAAATTCGGTTTTTGTTCTAACATCCATTGTCCAAGAAATCTTTTCGTTGTTTTTCAGAGTTCGTCGCTTTGGTGCTCGCCTAATTTTCCACGGGTCATCAACTTCACAGCGGATAAGTTCAGCAGGAGTATTGCCTGCAATCACCTCAATATTTACTTCAAATGATATCATTTTTCCAGCACTAATTGCCTGACCAAGATTTCCTGACAATCTCGGTAATTCAATTTCCCTAGTGCGTTCTGCCAAAATAACAAGAATCATTCCTCCGACCACTGCCAACGTTGCAACGAACCACATCAAGACATCGGTAATTTGCCCGGTTTGCCATTTAGTAGGCGGTGTAGAAACAGATATGCCAAGAACAACCTCTTCATCTTCAAGGGTCGCATCTCGAGGAGGGCTGTCTCCAATGTCGTGTCCCGTAAATACTGCCACAACTCCCCAATTATTGGCCAATTCCGGCTCAATTATGATATTTGCAGGGTCTAAATATTGTGGCCCGAAAGTGTATTCAATTACTTGAGTATCGCCAATTGTCCTTGGCACTCCCGAGCGCGGCATCCATTCTCTTACCACATTTTGAGGTCTATGACCTTCCATAGGTGATTCCCACTCAATTATCATAAAGTGTAGAATTGATTGATTTGATAAATTAGTGAGGGGAGTTACTGTGGCTTGTATTTTTAATCCATCCGCCCCTTGCCGCAATCCACTTTCTTCAAGAGATAATTCCAATGAAATTTCAACCAGCCTTTCACCCTCAATTCCCTTCATTAACGAAGGTATTTCTGAAGCATTATCTTCACTGTATCCATCATCTATTTCAGTTATTGATTTCTGTTCAACCCGTATTGCAGGTAGGGTTGCTACCTGCAATTCATTAGCCCTCTCACTTGCATCATATGTTGCCAAAGGGTCTGCGTCAGTTAAGTTTCTCGGATGCCATGAAATAACTATTACATTTGGATCTTTACGCAAAGGAGACAATAGGTCTTCAAAATTGGAACTATTTTCATCATTTGAATCTAAAAAAAGTTCAACCAGTATTGGTTGGGATTGCTCTTCATTAAAAGAAGAATTGTTGAACCCTGCAACATTTACAGAAAGGAGGATAATAATGATGCAGCCCAATAGCCACTTACTGCCTCGCATAGTTTGGGCGAGATGGAATAGGTAAAGGAGGTTTAGGGGTGTGTGAATCATTCATCCTCATTATATAGCGAGTCATCCATTGGGGTGTGATTGAGTTGTAATAGGCGAATCTGTGATTCAAATTTATTTGTCATTGAAGTAAGGCGTTCACCAATCCATGCACCAACTACGAAACTTTGGATTACCTCTCCCTCGTTTTTATCCTCTGTTTTGACCCCACCCCAGCCGGCTAAAATAGGTCCTATGGCATTTTTAGGATATTGTAAATTTTCAATTTCCACCGGCTCGCCATGAAGCAATTTATGCATTTCTGATGTGCTTAATTCTACATATGACCCTGCAATATTGTCGCGAAGAATTTGCATTACTGTACCCTTTGGACGCCACTTGTCATTTCTTTTTTCAAAAGCAGGAATCCCTGCGTGAAGTACTTTCACCGGGTGCCAATGCCCCCCTGGCCATATTTTCTTATTCCCTGCAGGACGCTCAGGTGCGTGTAACCAATCAAGGGTTTCTCGGGTGGCGAGGGTGACAGATTTGCCACGTGTGAACCACGCGTATCCCTCATCATCGACTCCCCATTCCCTAACCAATTCCTCTTTTCTTTCATTCTCTAATGGTACCGGTGTATGCTTTGAGGGGATGGGTAATTCCCGGTAGGTTGGGGTCCAATTTGGGTCGGTGATTAATGTCTCAGCGACTTTACCTTCTCCTTCATGAGTCAGTAAGGCGACAAAAAATCCGCCAGTGTCATACTTTCCAAGGGGAAGGCGTTTACACTTTGTGAGTTGTTGGAGAATGTTTTGTGGTATTTCCTCACTTCCTTTCCACTCAACCATACCCTCGTCCAATTCAATACCGGGATGACATTGTTTGGAAATATCTTGTAGTTTTAGCCATGGAAATTGCTGTAAAACTTTTGCAATAACCTTTTCATTTTCAATTGGGTCAATGGAACAAGTTGAATATACAATTCTACCACCCGGTCTAAGCAGTTTTACTCCTCTTGACAAGATATCAACCTGAAGTTTATGCATGCCGTTTCCGGCCTTTTGCTGCCAATTCCACCAAAGTGCCTTATTTTTACGTGTAGTCGCAGTTCCTGTACAAGGCACATCTGCAAGTATTGCATCAAATCCAGGTAGAGGAACTTTAGGGAAGTGTCTTCCATCATGACAACAAATCGAAATATTAGCCACGCCAATTCTATTTTTATTGGTCGATAATAGATTTGACCTTCCAGGATTTTTCTCATTTGCCAATACTATTCCTTTACCCCACATTGCTTCTGCGGCTTGAGTAGTCTTTGAGCCAGGTGCAGCGCATAAGTCAAGGACCTTTTCATGCGACATTGGTTTCATTATCAGTATTGGAAGCATAGATGCAGCTTCTTGACGAGTAATTCTTCCAGTTTCATGTAATGCCTGAAGTATTTTCTTTTTTTCTTCGTCGGGTGCCTTCCCTCTTGGCCAAGGGAATTGCCATGCGCCAGCGCCTTTCACCACAACTTTTCCTTTTATGCTACTATTAATTTTTTTCAGTTCAAACCATTCTAAGGGCTTAGCCCCCAATGCCTCAAGTTGACTAATTGTCCATTCAATGTCATGCCTCAATGGGTTTAAGCGAGCCGTTTCGGGAAGTGGAGTTATTGCCACGTCGAGCCATTTTTCAGCATCTTTGTCATAATAATTGCATACATTTCTGGCTAACTCGGCGAGGGCTGAAGTTCCGACAACTGTCCGCAGATCGGTCTCTTCATTCGCGTTTCTCACCCCTACCCTCTCCTCTCTGCTAATGGGTCGGACACCCTTCTTTATGAAAACCAAACCCACACTTGAAATGCAACGAGAGGGGGTTTTATTCAAAAACCAAAGTGTAAACGAGGGTTCAATGGCGTCTCCGGCAGCCGAGGTTTTTCTCACGGCCTCCTTAATTGCAAGCATGGTGCTCATTATTGGCCCAGTGATTCGAAAACAATTATTGCAATCAGAATCAAGACGAATAAATACATTATTATTACTTGCAATAGATTGGTCCCCTTTTATTTTTGTTTTTGTCAGTTGGGGGATAGATTTACTCGCCTTTGCCCAACTAAATACCGACCATGAGAGAGTATTGGTTGCACTTGAAGATAGTTCTGGAATTAGTGAAAGAATTGCAGCCTCATTATCGGGCTGGGTATCGGGAACAATGGCTCTATTACTCGGTTTTGGATTGTATTTGGGGTTTGTCCTTACGCGATTGCCAACCCAGCATGAATTGGATTTTGGCGGAATGAGTGAGGAAGACAATATTCGCTTAGCAAATAATATTCGCCGCTGGGGTGGTTGGTTGTGGATGTTATTACTATATGGATTACTTCCAGATGAGCCCTTTCCTCCCTCTCAAAGTAGTGTGTTTTTGGGTGAATTTACCGGTAGTCTTTCTTCCACCTTACCTCTTTGGATTGCTCTTTTTTTGCTTGGAATAGTTTTTGGTGTTGCAGTAATGCAATTATCGTTACTGATGGAGCGGGCAGATCGCTTTCATCCAGAAAATCCATTTCCACACCAAGTTGGTTGGTTATTATTATTACCATTTATCGGACTTGGCTTCATTATTCTTTCTTCAAGCCCCAGTGGCGATGATGTCTTAGCCTTGTTATTGATAGATCCTATTTTTGGAGCAAGAACAAGTTTCTTACTTGGACTTTCAGGATTATTTTTGTTTGCTGGTACTGCGCTTCATGCACATCTATTAGCCGAGCGTAAATTTCGTGTTGGTCGCGGTAGGTGGCTAGGCCTAGGCAGTGCAGTATTGCATTCGGTTGCGATAATATGGCTTACCACTACCACATTGGCCTTCCAATTACCAAATGTTGGAGTTTGGTTTGGGTCTCTTTGGTTGTCCACGCAATTAATTTTCCCCTTATTAATTGCAGGCCTTATTGGAATGCTCCTTCCAATTGCTGGACTTGACGACCGCCCTCGCCCAGAATTATGGGGGTACCGCTTTGTTTCGGCAATGTCATTTCCCTTATTGGTCGCAATTAATCCGCTTTCAATATTGCTTCTTCCGGGAATATTAGTTGGCTTTTCAACCGCAGCAGTAATACCTGCTATTGTTGAAAAAGGCACTCGCCTTGAAGGTAAATCACGACAGAAGGCAATTGTTTCAGTGATTATTGTTGATGTATCTCTTGTTGCTATTTGTGTCTCTCCCATTACCGGGCTAGGAATCGGTTTGGCTTTACTCGTTGGTGCAGCTTTGTCGGTAATTCCAATGATTATTATTAGTAAATCTCAGATTATTCGTGCCTAATGAATAATTGGCTTATGAATATTATTCTAAGGTCTTGAAATAGCATTATTCACCTTGTTCATACCCCCAACAGTTATCAATGCTAAAAATTGGCTGACTCTTTGTTGGGCCTTCGGGGCCGATGGGATGGGAAATGAATGGGCAGAGCTTTTAGAGAAGGAATTGCACCCGAAAATCGGGCTGCAACCTCAATGCAACAACAGAAATTGGACTTGGCAATTGGTGAAGGTCAGCTTTCCAAATTGTGGCATAGGTCTAATGCTAACCTTGGAGAGCAGGGAGGGGCAGTCGATGTTCCTGCTATGCTAACTATTGAAGATGAAAAGTGGGTTTGGCAACAAGTTAGTGAAGAAATACTCGCTGGTTTAAGTCACCGAGTTGTACTTCATGATGAAGATTCCCCGACAACCCTTGGTAGCGTTGAAGATTTCAAAATGGCAATTGCTTATGCTAATTATCTTGCTCAAACTAAAGGACAAGTTGTTCTTATTGAACCGAGAAATTAATTGTTCAAGGTCCAAAGGCAATATGAACCAGTAGTTTATCTTGGACCGTCTAGCAAGTAGGCCAAGAAATGAAAAAGCACACACTTGAGTTCAGAATAAACCGGTAAACCAGCCTATGACGCCGTTGTTGGCAAAATATACTACAGCGGATAAAATAATACAAGCAGCATAGACTTGACTCTTGGTAATATGCCATGCATCTTCAGATTCTTCATCGAAGTATCTAATCAATCCAGCGGCTTGTTGAATGCCGCTGCCGTCCTTCTTACTCTTCTTCGTTGCCATGAGAACCAAACCCTCCGACAAGCCCAGCATTTATGAAACCGCCGCGCGTAAATATTCAAGAAAAACTCATTCTTCTTCATAAATAGAGGTAAGATCAATCAGGGGTATATCTTCCTCCTCCAATAGTTCATTACTTAAATCAACTAATGGAATATCATCTATTTGATTTCCCAAGATTGAGTTTGAACCAGTTTCATTCAATATCAAATCAAGGGGGGCTTGCGCGGATTCGCTTGTGTTTTTGAGTGCGAGAATATTGGATTCATAATCTGGGTCTGCTTCAATCAAAGCCTCCTCTACTCTGCTTAATGCTCTTTCAATTGCAAATGAGTTATTATCTCTTAGTGCTGCTTCAGCCATTTCAATATCGTCCTTTGCTTCGTTAAACAATTTTCTATTACTTTCCGAAATTTCACCCTCTTGGTGTTCTGCAATTTTTTCCATTAAGGAATTAATTTCTGCTTTAAATTCATTTTCAATATGTTCAATGTGCTTTTGCCATTCACAGGTATTCTCATCAATATTCCTTCCACTTACTTTTGCAAACTTATTTTGTCGGACAGCTTCCCAAGGGTGGTGGCTAAGACTCGATAACATATCGTAAATCAATCTGCATCTTCGCTGGACATGGCCCGTAATTGAAATTTCATTAATATAGCACTGAGTGAATAAACCAAAGCCCCAATATGGTCTACTAATAATTTCAACCTTTAATTCAGAATCTTGAATAATCAAAGCCCAACTCTGCTCATCAAATTTCGGGGGGGTGGAAAAAACTGGAATTTCATGTGGACCAAAAGTGTGAAGAACCATTTCAGCAATATCACCAAGTAATACTTTTCGCGCATCTACAGGGTATTTTGCCGGACGAAGGAAATTACTCTCATCTTCGCAAAGATGACTTACTCTAGCTTTTCTTACTTGAGCCCAAAGGTGGGACTTTCGAGTGTCTAATTCCTTTGCCACTAAATAATTGGATTAGTTGTTTGTATTTTATCATGAAGGGTTGTTGCGTGATAATTATAATACAATGAGTGTATCATATTATTTTTAGTGGGATAATCTAATTATTATTGACATTATTCAATAATTAATGCCAGAATATTGCATAATCGGGGTAAATCGGTTGGTTAAGTATTCATATTACCATCCCTCCTCACCATCTAGAGGCGATGATATGGCGGCTAAGAAATCTGGCGGGGCGAATGAGAAAGCAATTGCAAAATTGATGAAACTTCCCGGTGTGGGAAGAGCAACGGCAGCAAAACTTCTTACCTCAAACATAAAGACTCTTGCAGGGATTAATAAAGCAGGTGAAGATGGTTTAGGCAAAGCTGGAATAAGTTTAGGAACTGCAAAGAAATTACTTGTTTTGGCAAAGGCGACCCAAAAGACGAAGAAAAAGGTTGCTGCGGCTAAATCTTCAGGCAAAAAGGCAACTGCCAAAGCGAAATCTGCGGCAAAGAAAACCGCTATAAAAGCCAAGGTAACAGGCAAAAAGGCAACTGCCAAAGCCAAATCTGCGGCAAAGAAAACCGTTGTAAAAGCCAAGGTAACAAGCAAAAAGGCAACAACCAAAGCAAAATCCGTAGCAAAGAAAACCGCTGCAAAGGCCAAGGCAAAAAAGAAACCAAGCGATGATCTAAAAACAAAGGGTGGAATTCTCAAGACCCTCTCTCTCAAAGATATGTTAAAGCGAATTAGAAAGTAAATTATTTCTTTCAATACTTTTCATTTCGAGTTTTGCTAATTGTTGTACAGTTGGCAATTAATGGAAAATACAACCGTTATGTTGAATGACTCTTTAGGCGAAGGGAGTTCATGCCAAGGCGCAAGTATGGCCGTCTACGGAAAAAAGTAGACCCTCCTAAATTGGATAATTGTAGCCGCTGCCGCTCGGGCAAATATTGTCCGATACCAACCCATAGAGGCTATGTTATTGCACCTTGTCGCAAATGGAAAGGGCCTGAAAAATTGAACAAGCGTCTCAATAAAAAACACCCTGGTCAAAGGCGATCTGCGTCCTAAGGGAAATTATATTTCATCCCTTTCTTCTTCAATAGTGTCCCTTAATGCTTGAGCACGCTTGTAAACTTCACGCAATGTTTGGTCCGTAATATCAAGATACATTCTTGTGGTAGCAATACTTGAATGCCCAAGTAATCGCTGAATTGAAACGAGGTCAGCGCCTCTTTCCAATAATCCTGTGGCAAAGTTATGGCGAAGTACATGCGGGGTGAGTTTCCTTGCAGGCAATCCAGCGATTTGTGATAATTTAACCATCATTTTTTGGATAGAACGTGGGTGAGGCCTTTTGCCTCTTCGTGAAACGAATAATGAAACTTCATCGGGATGGGCTCTAACTTCTCGAATTTTCAACCAAGATGTGATTACTTCAACACTATCTTGAGTAAACAGAACCAAACGATCTTTGTTTCCCTTCCCGCCAACAACTCGAGCATTTTTTCCTGCTAAATCAATATCATGCAAGTCCAGTCCGCACAATTCGCTTACTCTCATTCCAGTATCAAGTAGGAGGATTACGATTGGCTCTGCAATTGGGTTTTCACTTTGTTTTGATGCTGATATTACCAATTCTAATTCACGCGCAGTGAGGGTGCGTGGTAATGTTTTTCCCTTGGGGGGGCGGATTATCCAATCGGGCATATTTAGCCCAAGCCAATTTAACAAATGCGCAACTGCAGCCATTCTTGCTAATACAGTTCTTGATTTCAAATGGGAAATGGAGTGATGCCAAATGTCAATTCTACCATTTATAGGCTCAATTCTTGAGTGCAAAGTAGATAGCGGCATTTGCTCATAAGCAGATGCAGTAAGGATTTCTTCATCCTCCAATGGAGTTTCTATGAATTTCTTTAACCCACAAAAATATGTTTTTATGGTATTATTGGATTTCCCTTCAGCCTTTAATTGTTGACGATAGGTTGAACTCCAAGAAATGTGAGATAATCGTTGTAATCTAGGTGGTAATTCTGGTCCAGCAACATTTGGATTCAACCTTTGTTGAATACCCCGCCTTTGCGAGAAATTATGTTGATATGGTCCAGCCACGAATATCCCTCCTCCAGCCGAAGCCGGAGTGCATCCCGAAGGTAGTCTATCCCTCCACAATATCAAGCCTTCGTGCATTTCCCCCCCAATAACAGTGAAGTTCGCATAATCTATTTGCGGCGAAATAGCATTAGAACTCAGCCAAACTAATAGTATCCGCCCTCTCGTTCAATCAATATATTTTCTCAATAATACTGCCAATATTACTGGAACTATGCCAGCCACGCTATGGATAAATTAGCCTGATTATTGTTGAGAAATAATGTCACTTGAATTATCAATTGTTTTTGACTGATAATTTATGTATTGAGAGGTAATATTTGAATCAATTTTAATTGCTCGCTTTAGGGTGTTTCGTAAAATATCTGTTTTCCCATAACAAATTAATACATCATCATAGCGCAATTGGAGAGTCCCGTCTGGATTCCAAATCAAGTCATTATCACGTGAAATAGCAAATAGTGGCATTTTTATTTGCTCGGCAAATAATTCTTCAATATTTCTACCGATTAATTTGGGATGGTTTCGCAAATGTATGGAGAGTACGCTACTTCCGGCTTGAGTACGCAACAATTGGCTAAGATTAACATCAGAAAACTCCCAATCATCCATAACATATTCAATGATTGCAGCGGCAACATTTACTTTACTTGCTTTTTCAATACCTTCAAGGCCAGGGGATGAGTTTACTTCCAAAACAAGAGGTCCGTCCTCGCCCTCCAAAAGGTCTACTCCGGCTATACCTAAACCGAGTACGCGTGCTGCCCTACGGGCAATAGTTTCTGCCTCAGGAGATAATGTAACGGCCTCTATGGTACCATTTAGATGATAATTGGAACGGAATTCGCTCCCTCTCGCTCGACGGCGCATTGCTGCAACAACCTTGTCGCCGACAACTAATACTCGGATGTCTTTTCCATGGCTCTCGGCAATATATTCTTGGATGAGTACTGCTTTATCTCCAAGTAATAATGCCTCTACGAGGTTCTTTGCCTCTCGTAATGTATGACGCAGGAAAACCCCTAGTCCTTGAGTTCCTTCACTTACTTTAATCACGCAAGGCAATCCTCCAACTCGTTGAATTGCAGCCTCAACATCGCGAATATCTCGGACATATGCGGTAGTTGGAATTTTAATGCCATTTTTTGCTAGAATTTGACTAGCGAGTAATTTATCTCGTGAAAGACGGATTCCATCTCCGCTATTAGCGGCATAAATGCCTATTTGTTCAAACTGATTCAGTAAGGCAACTCCATGCCGAGTAATTGAATGGCCAATACGCGGAATTATAGCATCAATTCTAATTGGTTCGCCCTTGTGAAGAATCTCAACATTTTCAGTGCCAATACTTAGGCTAAATTGTAATGGGTCGAGGACATTTACATCAATGTTGCACTTTAGCGCCTCCTCTACCAAACGCCGAGTTGAATACAAACGCGGTCCGCGGGATAAGATGGCAAGACGCATATCTCTCAAATTGTTCCGTTCGTTCAACCTTTTTGAGTTATTCCCTAACAGAAATCTCCTGTTTTTCGGCCATCAATGCTATCAGAACAACTTTTCTTCCTATCTCAAATACTCAAGGAACCTCAATAATATCACTTCATTTTCTTGGGTGGATTTGATAGTGTGGTCCGTAATCGCAGGTCCATGCAGCCGCCAGCCTCACCTCCTGCGGAAACGGAAGTAACCCATCCTGCAGATTCTCTTGCCGAACCCCACCCATCCGATTCCATTGGCCCGGCAACTGGCCCACCCGAGTCGTCACCTGGCCCAACAGCGGGCCCCACTGGAACTTTTTCGGCATCCGCTGGCCTTGATGATGTAAAGGCGGTAAAAAAAACACGTCGGCAAGAGGTTGAAGAACTTCGTGAATCTGTAAAGAAGGCCCGCTGGAACGTTTATTTATTCCTTGGCGTAGGTGCTATTCTCTTTGCTTTTTCACTATTTCCACTTTCAACCCCTGGTATTTGGGATGATGGTAATTTACAAAGCGATTCACTTTCCAGTTTAGGAACGGTTGAGGCTCCCCTCGCAATATATGGTGTGCCGGGAATGACTATTGATGTAGATGTAGATATTTGGGTGATGGATGAACATGGCGGAGATATTGAAGTGTTTTTAGTTCCTAATGATTGTGATGACTCCAATGTTGTTTCCACAATTAGTGCAATGAGAGACGAAGGTTCCATGGGCTATTTTCTTCTTGAAAATGCTGCACCTGGATCAAAACATACTATTGAATTGGAGTCAAATCCAACTGGCCCACACTGCCTAATTGTGGAATATCTTGAAGGTAGCACTGAAAGGCAAGAGAGTTTAGAGGTGGCAATTCATGCGTATATGTTACGAGTACCTTTGGGTATCTTTGCAGTATTATCACTTGGCTGGTCTATATTTGGATTCTTTGGTGCACAAAAAAGAGGAAATAGATTAAAAGAATTGAGTAGTCCAAAGAAATCACCTTCTACTGAAAAACAAGTTATGGATGCTGCAAGAAAGCAAAAACTTGTGTCTGGCCCAGGTGCCCCCCCCAGTCCAGCCGACTCAGGCCCCGCCGGTCCACCGGCACCAGCCCAGGAAACACCTCCTGTTGAGGCTGCAGCACCCACTCCAACTCCAACCCCAACTGCTCCACAAGTGAATTATGTAGCATCTGGTGATGGGTATTACTTCATCCAAAACGAGGATGGAACTTTCCAACCTCAAGCATATTATTTGGAAGCAGATGGTCAATATATACTATATCAAGAGTGATATTGGCTAGGAAAACATACCTATCAAAAGAGCATTAATACCTACTCGGGGACAGTGATACTTGAAAGCAGTTGAATGCCGACCCTTCCATTGCCACCCATGTCTGACGAACTCACATCGCCTCTCAAAGCGGCCGAACTACGCAACCTCTGTCGCCAGAATGGTCTTTCTGTTTCAGGGAAAAAGTCCGTACTGATTGGGCGCCTTCTAGAAGCAGATGTTGACCCCGAGGACTTAGGAATCGTATTTGAAGAATCAATAGAAGTAAATAATGAAATTTTGGACGATGATGAGGCTTTTTATCTTAATTCAGATGATGATGAGCCAATTACTCCAATTGATCAGCCCTCAGTAGTTGAAGCTGAGATATTTGATGCAGAAGTTGTTGGTGCTATGGATGATGAGCCGATTATTTCAAACGACCATACCTCAATAGTTGAAGCAGAGATAATTGATGCTGAAGTTATTGATGCTGAAGTTATTGAGGACAGCCAAGAAGAATCTACGAAATCTAGCAAAATAATTCATGATGGACTTCCTTCTTCCACCACTTCTACATTAGAAGAAGAAGACCAATCCGCCCTCACCCCAATTCCTGGCAGTAAGCGAAAGGTAATGCCAAAAAAGGGCACAAAGCCAAAAACGGCATTGATATTAGCACTAATCATTTTAGTTGGTGGTGTAGGTTATTGGTATTATACGGGAAGTATAGACCCCTTTACTCCTGACACAATTCGCTATGGTGATGAAATGCGTTATTCTATTTCAGATGGAATTATAAGTGCTGAAGGTGAATTTATTGAGGCAATTGTTGAGAAAATGGATACCGAAGATGATATTTGCAAGATAAAAATTGAATATGGTGGTTTGGGAAATGTTGGTGTTACCAAGGGTGGTGAGTCAGAATTATTTGACCAATCGAGCAATTATTTATCAGGTGCAATTCGCCAAAGCGGTAGTTATGGTTTCGAGTGGTTAACTGTTGAAAAGCAGCATCAATACACATTTGAAGATGTTACAATAACAAGGCATTTAAAAAGCGTCATTGACCAATCAAAATGTAGCGATATCGGGGCCTCTTCATTTGGCAATAGCCTTGATGTGGGTTCTACTACTTGGACAGAAATAAGGGATCAGGATGTATTGCGTTCGCAAGTAGATTATTCATTAACTCATGAAAGTGGGGCCATCGAAGGAACCGCAACATCCTTTGGCGTTTCGGGGATTTTTTCTTCGGTAGAGGATATTCAATCAGCAATTGGCATGGCGGTATCACCTGTGGAGTTAAAGGAATTAATTGGTGATCAGTTAATTCAAGAATCATCAACTGGTAGCAGAATGGGTTGGTCTTGGTCAGTACTTGGAACCGAAGAGGTATTGGGCGAACTAACATGGCGGATTCTAATGGTCAATGAGGATGTTAAATCGCTTTGCCTCGGCCATGCATACATCAATATCTGGGTTAATGCTGATTCACCGTGGGCTATATATCAAGAAGTAGATATTAGGTTATCTGGTGATAGTCAGGAAAGAAATGATTGTTCATCAACTTCACAATTAATTAACGATTTGGTGGTGCCCGAAGGTTCATTCGAGATGCGAATGTCAATGAGTAAAAAGGAATTACAACGGGGCGAATCCCCAGTTGTTTTTGGACGCGATTATGATAATCGCGTTCGCTCATCACAAGTAAGACCTCTTGATTCTGAACTGACTGATTGGCAAGATGGTGAACAACATATTGCTGATAATTCAACTTCACGATCTCATCCACTTGAAGATGCTGTTGCATGTATCCCATACTTGGATGGTGCTTCAGGAGCAAAGGCAGCAATGTCCGATGACGGATATGTTTGGCGAGCAATTGACAATCGAACTAATTCCCAAGATACTACTTGGAATCTCTCTTGGGTTGATAATGGTGGCACCTCGGGTTGGGTTGAGTTGACTGTTTCGGGTTCACCATCATCGGAGAATTGTACTTTTCTAAATTCTGGAGTGATTGAAGATGGACCTAATCATGACCGTTCCTCATTGCCACAGACTCTTTCTCTTTCGGCAATGGAAAATCGATTATTAGATAGTAATAGATATTCCGAACTAAGTACTGGTGGCTCATATTTGGGCACTTCTTCTGGACTTCATTCAGAAGTAATGTATCGCCATATTGTAGCAAGTACAAGTACAGGGCTGGATGGAATTAGCGACTGGTTAAATCTTGAAGACGGGGCGTCGGCAGCAACTGTTGACTTGAGTCGTTCATGGGATGAAGGCCAATGGTCAAATAATTTCAATTTGGCAGCCGATTTATCAGACGGGCGAGTTGTGGGTTGGTCTTTGGTAAAGTCAGTTTAGTAAAGAAAAGGCTATTTTTCCCATTCAATTAGCGTCATTATCAAAAGGGGCGGTTATCCCACCGAATTCGGGATGTACGTGAATGATGAAGAGGTTGCGCAGGCTATTGGGCAAATAATTGAAGTCTCGGAAGATGAAATTGAAGTCATTGAACCTTCATTTTCCGATGTAAGGCAAGCGCCTTCTGCGGCGGAGGAAATTTCGATATCTAGGCCACGTAATGTAATGAAATTACCCCCTGCACCCCCTACCAGACCTGGTTTGGCTAGAGTTGTTGTTTGTATTAATCAAAAAGGCGGAGTTGGAAAAACAACTACTGTCATCAATGTAGCAGCACATTTGGCTACCCTTGGCCTTCGAGTATTGGTAGTTGACTGTGATGCCCAAGGAAATTGTGCAACTGGTTTGGGAATAGATAAATCAAAGGTAGAATTTACTTCCCGTAACCTCATGCTCAATCCCGAATTAGCCGGCTCATGCCGATATGCAACAAATATTGATGGTTTGCATTTGGTAGTGGGAGGCCGGACATTGGTAGGGCTCGAGCAAGAATTAATGAGCGAATTAGGGCGAGAACGTCGCCTTACAGAAGGATTGGAAGCACTATTACCGCATTATGACATTGTACTAATTGACACTCCGCCAAGTCTTGGAATTGTGACAATAAATGCCCTATGTGCGGCCGATGCAGTAATTATCCCAGTTCAAACCGAATATTTTGCTTTAGAGGGAGTTGCTTTGTTAGCAGGGACAATCCGAGAAATCAGAACCCGCCTCAATCCGCGCTTAGGTGTTGATGCTATTCTAATGACAATGCATGCCCCAACCCTACTTAATGGTCAAGTTGCAGGTCAATTGAAGGAAACCTTTGCTGGTTTGGTAATTGAGCCCCCAATTAGGAGAAATATCCGTATTGCAGAAGCCCCAAGCCACGGCATTCCTATTCACTTACATGCACCAGAAAGTCATGGTGGAAATGATTATCGTAGTTTGGCTGAAAATCTTGCATTACGTTGGGGCTTAGCAAATAGGTAACAGGAGAGATGTGAATGGCGGCAAAACGGGGTTTGGGGCGTGGTCTTGATGACTTTCTTGATGCCCATGACACCGATTTGCCCTTCCTTTCTGCTTACGGTTCTGCTGACGAAAAAGCCCTTTCGGGCTTACCTCCTTCGGCTTCAACTGATGACCCACAAGACTTATTCCAAGCACTCGTAAGATTTCTGAAAAGTGAGAAGGCAAATATTGAGGTTAAGGATAATATTGGCAAATGTGAAAAATGGCTGAAACTGGATGTTGTAGCCGATGGAGTTCAAGCAACCCTCGCTTGTGTAAACTTACCACTCGTCCCTTCAGACCTAATGTCTCCCGGAATGCAAGCCGGAAAATTAAGCAAAAATAATTCTTCAGCAAGTGTAATTTTTACTAGTTGGGGTGTTGATGTGCGGCGACTTCTGTCACGAATTAATGAACACCAAAAGCGCTTGTGAACCTATTTTATTCAAATAGTACTGAAAGAAGTTCAATCTTTATTCTTTCTATTAATGTAAGTTGCACCAGCAAGCATCAAAGTAGCAGTTGTACCCAATACACCAATTGAGGGCAGAAAGCCTTCATCATCAACTTCTTCAGGGCAACCATTACCTCCCCAAAGAGGAGGTTCTGAATGTAAATCTAGCCAACAATCAGACCAAATTTTTGACCATCCGGAGGCGGGCAGTCTTTCAGTTGTGTTGTCCTCATAAGATAAGATAATTCGCCAATTAATATAGGTGTGATCATCCATTGGAGTTACTGAACCAGAATATGTTCCATTTGCTATTTCTTCAAGAGTCATAGTAGCAGGGGTGTGGCAAAATCCGGAATTAACACATATTTGGGTTGAAATAGCAACGGATGTATTATTGCCAATAGCATCTTCAGTCAATGAAACTGAGACATTCCATACCTTAAAATCAAATGAAATATTATCTCGCACAATCGAATCTACAGGTGTCCCTTCAGTGTCAGCATCTAAATTGACTCCAGCCACAGACCCCGAAACCGGCATAATTGAGAATAGCAATACCAACGTCGCCAATAGGCAGAATGAGAGTGCTCTATGTCGCATGATATTAACTGCACTTTTTGGCGAGTATATAGTATTACAGGGGGCTTTCCTTCACATTTCCTGCACCGAATCATATTTGTGATTGATGATACTAGATTAACGCGCCAAATTATTGAAGTACTGTACCACACACCAATGAAACCCATGACCTCTCAAGAGCCATCTCGAACCCAGCGTGGAATAATGACTTTCTTTGCCATAATGATGCTTATTTCAGTAACCGCACCAATCATTTCTACAGCATCTGCCGGAGGCGGTGGCGGAGGAGGCGCAACAACTCATCCAGTAGAAATCTCCAATACATTCACTCCAAATAATCTTACTATTAATATGGGGGATTCAGTTGAATGGACAAATGTTGACTCAAACTCCCACACAGTTACTGATATGGGTACTGGGCCGGAAACATTTGATTCCGGCAATATCAATCAAGGGGGTACTTTCAGTGTTTCTCTTCAGACACCTGGGACTTATGATTATCAATGCAATTACCACACAAGCATGACTGGCGTTATCCATGTCATTGACCCTAATGGTGGAGGTACCGGAAGTGACGGGAATAATTCTACCGGCGGCGGAGACGAAAATAATACAAATGGCACAGGCGGGAATGGAGGAAATGGCCCTCAAGACATGAGAATGATGGTATACATGCCCGATGGTACTCAGAGAGCAACAACGATTAACATGACTTCAAATGGAACACTTTGGGATGCTTCACTAATTGGTTTTGAAAAACTTGAATTAGAATATGGCTTTGATGAAGACCCTGAACTCGGAGTACTTCTATATTCAATAGCGGGTATGATGAGTGAGGTACCATCTGGTGAAGAAAATTATTGGTTTTGGAGTCTTTACTTGTTGGATATTTCAGATGGTTCTTGGGCTCCTTCAATAGATGGTGTGTCATTTGTAAATGCCAGTAGTCAAGACAGTTTTGCTTGGGTTGCAACAAATGGCTCATGGGGTCCATTTGACGGTTCTAGTGTAGATCAAATGATAATAGATAATGAGAATAATAATAATGGAGGAGATGATAATGTTTCTGTCAGCATGATGATTTACATGCCAGACGGTACATCGCAATTTTCCAATTTTTCAGTTATTGATTCAGCCAATGCTTGGAATGCATCTGAAATGGGGTTCGCATTATTGGGCCATGAATATGATTATTCTATTGAAACGTATGGAGTCTACTTAGTATCAATCGGTGGATTAGTTTCAGCAGCATCTTGGGGAGATGCTGATTTCTGGTATTGGGCCCTCTATACAACTAATACCACAACAAATGCATGGGAGAGTTCAATGTTAGGAGTGTCTTCAATAAATGTGGAAGAAGGGCTTTCCTTTGCGTGGGTAGCAACCAATGGCTCTTTCGGCCCTAATGAAAACAGTGTTGACCAAATGATGGCCGCTATCGCTGCTAGCCAAAGCGTTGAGGGATGCATGGATTCAACTGCAACAAATTTCAATGCCGATGCTACAATTGATGATAGTTCTTGCATTTATCCAAATGTGCCGGTATTGGGATGTGTGAATTCAACTGCAACAAATTACAATGCACAAGCCACCGAAGATGATAACAGTTGTACTTACCCTGCACCAGAGCCTGAAGCATTGTTGGGTTGTATGGACTCAACCGCATCTAATTTCAATGCAGAAGCAACCGAAGATGATGGTTCTTGTCAAATTGATTTAGGCAATTCAAATACGAGTAACAATGACAATAACGATGGTTCTTCGGACGATATTGAAGATAAAACCGAGGGTGTTATGGCTATGATTCCAGGAGGCATTATTGGAGTTGGAGCAATAGCAGCAGTAGTTGTTGGCCTTATCGGTTGGATGGTAGTTTCTAAGAATTAAGCATACAATCATTATTCAATTTTGTCAATTAAGACATTGGTCTAATTAAGGATATTAGCACATTTTCTCGAGTAAAGTGGATAATGGGGCCGCCAGACGAGTAGGGGCGAATGATAGCAAGCCAAGCAGAAGGGGCCAATACTTCCTTGCGCATGATGTTCATTGGACTCTTTTTGTGTTTTTATTTTTTCTCCGACACTCTGTTGAATAATCCACAAAGATTTGAAACCCTGTTCAAATTGTTTAACATAGAAGCAAAGGGTTAGTGCATAACACCCTTTGATTCAGAAGTGGCGAATAAAAGGGCTTTCAGCGGGCCGAAATAGATGCTACCCTTGCGATTATTCAAAAAAGTGTATTGAATATTTAGAGTTCCATTTCCCAAAGTTCATCACCGACAAAGTGAATGGTTTTGACACCCTTACCCTTTGTTTCCGTAATGAGGTCTGGTCCAGGCATACTTGCCCATCCAAGAGCCAAAGGTCGGCCGTGAACTTGGTCCCTAATCCAAATCAAATCACCTTCAATAATTCCCTCGTCGGCTCCATGAATGCCAGCAACCATACAGTCGGCTCCATTCATCAAAAATGGAATTGCTCCATGGTCAACTTCGACCCATTTATCTGGCGGAGCCCTAGCCATTATTCCTCTTAGTGTAAGGAACACAACCCTCTCGCCTTGAGGGTTTTGAAATTCAATTGCGTGAGCGGTTTTATCAACAATAACCAACTTCCAAGGCCCATATTCAGCCATTTCAATAAATGCACCTTCAAGTGCCATGTCAATACCCAAATGCTCCTCTAATTCTTTGAGAAGTGGGGCGATATTCTTTCGCCTTACGGGTCTGCGTTTACGGATTTGCCAATCCTTTGCCATGATTGCCGCACGAGGTATGCGGTTTCATGCTGTCGCAAGTTGATATTGCTTGCTGAAATATTATCCGTTCAGCGATATGAGCCACAGCATCAACGGATTTGGGTAAAGTCATGACATACATTACTGCTAGTGACACATGCCTTTTTCCCGACATTGTGATTTCCGGTGTTGTGGTCAACCTTTCTACCTTTCAATACAACTAATTGCAGTTGCTTCCATTGGCTGTTTTTGCTATGCATTTCCAAGAGGCATATTATAGGTAGGTTCAACAAATTTAGACTACTGGGCAAAGCATGACAGCATGGTGTGCGATCCGTACCTTTCCAAAACATGCGCAAGAAATGAGTGGTGAAACCCCTCCTGAGCCGGTATTTTTTTTGAAACCAGATGCAGCAATTATAGGTGGCAGTAATCCAATATCTGAAATTAACTGTATGGATGGACAAATTCATCATGAGGTAGAACTGGTAATTCAATTAGACCAAAATCAAAAGCCACATGCTATTGCAATTGGATTGGACCTAACCCTTCGTGATATTCAAGCAGAATTAAAGAAAAGTGGTTTACCATGGGCAAGAGCCAAATCATTTTCTAATTCCGCGGTTATTGGAAATTGGCTTGAATTGGGTGATAAGTTAAGTCTATTAGAAATTGGTTTTGACGAATATGTTGCAGAATTGCATATTTCTCTAAGCCTTGACGGTAAGCAAGTACAATCCGCAAATATTTCTGAAATGTCTTATTCACCTTCTCAACAATTGGAGAAATTAGTGCAGTGGGCTCCCATGTGCACAAATGATACTCTGTTTACAGGCACCCCTTCGGGAGTCGGTCCATTGTCTAAAGGGCAAAAGGTGGTTGCAATGTTAAAACATTCAAACGGAGAATTATTGTCAATTATTGATGCTGTTTGTATTTAGTGGCTGAAAAGGAATTCAATTCCCCCTTCTTTCATGAGGTATTGTTCCCAAAATCTGCTGCGCAGTGCCGCGACCATCCCTTTGAAATAGAGAGGTTAAGTCGGCAAGAGCCCCGGAGGACTTCATTATGGCTCAGTGGCACGGCATTTCCCGCAGAAAAAACACAGGTGGACGACGAGTTCAAGCACGCTCAAAGCGTAGTACTGAAATCAGTACTGAGAAGCAAATTGCTTTCATTGGCGAATCCAAGAATAAGGTTTACCGCAAGACTGGCGGAAACTGTATGACCCGTGTTCTTTCAGAGAATATGATATCCGTAGCGAATCCAAAAGACGGTTCAGTAAACCGCGTTGAAATGACTAATGTTTCAGAAAATCCATGTAATTCAAACTATGTGCGAAGAAATATTTTAACCAAGGGTGCAGTTGTTGAAACCAAACTTGGAGATGTCAAAATCACCAGTCGCCCAGGAAAGGACGGCGTAATTAACGGCGTTCTAATCGGGTGAACTCAACCGTCACCCTCAATGGTGATGCCCCCTCTCGCACATATGGAGGAGTAATGGATGGACTTCAATCCCGACCGAATCGTGTTGTGGCCCGGATATTTTGATTCCAAATCTTCGCGGCGAAATGGCCGCCGTGTTGCAAAAGATTCTTCTGTGCCAAAGCCAGATTTGGATGGACTTATTTGGGCAGCAAGAAGTCTTGGTTTGCGTAAAATCAAGTCGGATGAAAAGGTATCTCACCCATCAAGGCCGCATGGCAAAGAAGGTAGGCTTTGGGTTTCATGTAAAGGCGCAGAAAAAGATTTAGGTTCAGCGAATAAAGAAGAAATCATGCAAATGGTCGGCTTAAAATGGCGAGAATTATTGCTTGAACGGAAAAGTGAAGAAAGAGAGGCAACTAAAGCCGGTCCAAAAGCAGGTGATCGCCGAGCAAAGTCACAGCGCAAAGTTTCCGGTTCAGTCAAACAAGCAGCATCCCGCGCCACCGCATCACGCAAGTCACATGGGCGCAAGAAATGGAAGAAGTAACTCCCTTATTCACTATATGTTCAAGCAGGGTTTGCATATTTTGTTACTAAGCCAACTCCAATTCCGTATGCGACAATTGTTAGTCCACACGCTAGGCCCAATGCTGGCCAAAAATCCATTCCTCGGTGAAGAAAAATCGGTAATGAGAAAAACAATACTAGAGAAGGTATTACCAGCCACATTATTTCTGTAGCAAAATCGGCAATTTTCTCGGTGTCAGAGGTGTCATTGTATAACCATATTATTGCAATAATCGACATAAGAGGTAGAGAAATAAGAATAGCACCAAGCAAATCAAAGCGTTTGGCCAATTCACTTGCTCCAACTATCACTCCGCCAGAAACGGCCCCTCTAATCACCAATTGCCACCAAAGCATGTTGAGGGGGAGAGGGGGGGGGTTGTCTTAGTTTTCTAATAATCTTTCAAGAAAAGGGGGTTTTGGGCAATGGAGAAATGATTTCAACTCCATCGTTTCCACTCTTACAATAGCATTGAGTATACGAGTTGTTGCTAAAACGAAAACAAATTTGCCTGACGATTACCAGCGAGTAATTCTTTTGATGACCATTCAAACGCTTCAGTTATTCGCCCCAAAGCAGTAGCCAACCTTTCGGCATAAAAATCACCGTCATATTTAGCAATACCACCATTTTCTTGCCCTTCATCCCACGGCTCAACTTCCATTGGGCTTACTTTCCCATTGGTAACAATGAATCCCACTTTCATTCCAGGAGTGAAAGGCAAATTTCTCTCCATTCTCTTTTTCGCCGCCCTAACTGATGCCATACTATCGGGGTTTGCATAGTGCTTTGAAAAATCCACTTCGCCATTTTTTAGCAATACCCCTTTGCATGTTTTGCTCAATATCAGTTGCTCAATTGGAATTTCATTTCGCTTTGCTGCCTTGATTAAATCTACTACTGATTTCACTGCATTTTCTGAGCGCCCTTCCAAAATCATCTCGAACATATTTTGCATATTGTTAGTGAGGGCATCAAAAGAATCGCTTCTTTGAGTTTCATATCCGCGTACAATCATGTCTTCCTCAGGATATATTATTCGTCCAACATATCGCTTTTTGGCTCCATGAGAAAAGAATACAGAAAGCCCTTTTTCAAATTCTAGAACCGCTTCATCTTGGCTAAAGCGTTCGGCCAACTCATTTCCAAAACGAATGAGCTCTTTCTTTGCAGAATTCCAAGTCTTGAGTTCCTTGCCTTTCTTAGGTTTAGTCGGCGAAATTTCTTTGGAAATTGGGGCGCATACAAAAATAGAATCAGTATCGGAATAGACCACGTGATTCCCCTCATCCTCTAATTTCTGAATTATTGTTTTGATATTATGCCTCGCCCATGCGGTAATTGATGCACCCAAATCTTTGTGGGTAAAGCGATAAAATACACTTGCAAATACCCCATAAAAGGAATTCATCATTATCTTCACTGCATATTGCATTTGATCATGAAATGCTACAAGGGCTTCGTCTCCTTGTATTCGCGCTTCCTTCATCGCTTCCTTATGGGTGTCTCTAAGTCCCATTAGATGCTCCAGAAGTGCAGGCACCATACCCTTTCTGTGTTGTGAATTGTGAAATGTAACCCCTGTAGGAGAGGTGTGTATGGTTTCGTCTTTGAGAGGTTGATCTGGATGAATGGGGTCAATTCTGGTGGTAAAACAAATATTATTTCCAATCATGATTGAGGGGTACATTGATTTGAAATCAAGGACAGTAATCCACGGGTGAATTCCGGCTTCAACATCATGAACATATCCTCCTTCAATGTGTGAGGTTCTGCGAACATTGTGTGTCATAGGAACTGCGATGTCATTCGCATCAGCATATCTGATCGCCAGACTATCCAATAATTGACTGGTGACTCCATTTGCCGCGACATCTAAACTTGTTTTTGCAACTGCTGCTATTGCCTCTTTTCGCCGAACTGCTTGAATGGATCTAAGGATAGAAAGGGGCAATTCGGCATCCCTTTCACAATATTTGAGAACTTCTTCCGGTCGAGTAGCCCATTCTTCATCCATTTTGCTCGAATCAATATCCATTTTTTGTAATTCAATATTATCGGGAAATAATAAATTAGAAACAAATTTTAGAGTTTCTCGCTTTGGCCGCAGAGTCATTCTCGCCTGCCACCAAGCATCCATCACACAACGCCCTGCAATACTCCAAGCACGAGTATTCCCGCGTTTAGGCAATAAACCATCGCGCCTCCGCTTACTTTCATTTTCTAAGATATCCACCCGCCCCCAACCGAACAATTCGGCTTGCCGCCTCCATCTTCTCTTCCCGCTCAACACCTCACAACGCTCGGATAATCGGGTTAGGTCAAAGTTGTCAATATTATATCCAGTAATGATGTCTGGGTCATTTTCTCTTACCAAATCTGTAAGCCCTATTAGAATATCCTCTTCCTTACCATTAAATGAATAAGTGGTTCTTTCTCCAGTGGACCAGTTTTCAATTGTTGCTGCTGCACAAAGCACGGTATCATGGAGAATAGAAGTTTCGAGGTCAAAAGAAAAAACGGTCCATGGTGCTTGGAAAGGTTCACACTGATTGCAATCATCGTAATTCGCAGAGACGATAATATCGACGGGATATATTCCACTCCCTCCGGCAGTCTTAATTTTTGTCAAGGCTGAGAAATCATCCTCAATGACACATTCCTTGCCATCAATTCCTTCCTTTTCAAAGAGTATATCGCCTCTAATTGAAACATGTGTGCCGAGGTCACGAATATGGAAAAAACGGTGTTGATATACAATATCCGATGCAGACAATACCCACCCTTCTTTTTGCAACCTGTCGCGTAAACTACGAACAACAAATGGTTGCCTAACCCCAACCCGCCAGTGCTTCTTTTCTCCCATATCCGTCCATTTTATTCCTTCTTCATCAACTGAAATAACATCACTATCATCTAATACTCGCTGAAGTTTTGCTAATATGTCATGAGGAAGTTCCTCCGGGTTTTCACAAATTCCCGGCGAGGCAATTTCAATCCATGGGTTAATGCCATTGATCAATATGACTGCTGAGCGCCCATCTTTACACCGGCACCACAATTCAAGGACTGTAGTTTCACCATCATTTCGTTCAACTGCTTGATAACGAGCAGTAATGACGGCACAATCAATGGTGGTTTGCATGGGTGGCTCAAGTTATCCACAATGCCGAGTGGTGAAGTTCTTTTCGGAAGGAAGCGGTAATAATTTTCCGCGCAAGTGTTGAAAACCAGCGCCCGTTGGGTCTGCTTGTCGTGATGATTTACGACGAGATTTCATGGAGGATTATTAGTGTCGGGACCGGATAATAATTTTGATTGGGACTCCTTGACTTTCTCTTTGACTAAAACCGAAAAGATGTATGTCGCTGAATGTAATCAAGGTGACGCTTGGTCTCCAGGGAAAATCCGTCCCTATGGTAATCTATCGATTGATCCTGCAGCAGGCGTCTTGAATTATGGGCAAGGAATATTTGAGGGGATGAAAGCACAACGAACAGCAAACAACAGAGTAATATTATTTCGTCCTGAAGAAAATGCCCGACGTTTTCAACGCGGTGCTGCCCGCCTCGGAATGCCACCAGTACCCGAATCAATGTTTATTGATGCAGTTGAACAAGTAGTCGCTGCTAATTCTAGTTGGATACCTCCCTCTGGACGAGGTGCACTCTATATTCGTCCAGTTCTTTGGGGCACAGGCCCAATAATGGGGGTTGCGCCTGCACCTTCCTACACTTTTTGTGTATTTGCAACTCCAGTTGGGCCTTATTTTAAGGGAGGGCTTTCGGCAATCGACCTCCTTATTTCTGAGGAAAATCACCGCGCAGCACCAGGTGGTTCTGGTGGAGTAAAGGCAATTGGCAACTATGCACCCGGAATGATGCCATCAATAAATGCTAAAAAACAAGGTTTTGCAGAGGTAATTTATTTGGATGCAGTTGAGCATAAATACGTCGAAGAAGTTGGTGCTGCTAATTATTTCTGTGTCAAAGACAAAGTGCTTTACACACCCGATTTAACCGGCACTATTCTACCCGGAATAACTCGTGAATCAATCATTATGCTTGCTCGCAATCGTGGTTATGAGGTAAATGAGACGCTAGTCTCTGCCGAATTTGCCATGACTGCTGATGAGAGTTTCTGTTGTGGAACGGCTGCAGTAATATCTCCAATTGCCTCAATCACCCAAGGTGAAAAGAAAAAGGTGTTCGGAGATGGCGGAGTTGGTGCGATAACAAGAGAACTATATGATGCCTTGACCAATCTTCAAACTGAAAAGAGTGAAGACCCATTTGGTTGGTTGCATGAAGTTAATCTCAACCTCGCACTAAATATCAGTAATGCATAATGTGATTATTCATCCGCAATCCACTAAGACCTACTATATTGGGCAAAAATCGTCCTTTGAGGCGAACCATTGATGTTAGACGACGTTGACGGCGGTTTAATGAAGCAGAGTATTGCATTGGTGATTTTGCTCGCAACATTGACAATCACCTCAAGTATGGCTGGCTGTTTATTCAATGATGACGACACTAATTCGGATAAAGTAACTGCGGTTTTTTCCTATTCGCCAAATCAGAATATGAAGCAGAATGAGACCATTAATTTTGATGCATCGTCCTCTCTTCCAAATGATGGCTCACTAACCTACCGTTGGGATTTTGATGGCGATAATGCCGTTGATAGAACTGGAAAAACACCGACTTGGTCTTATTCAAATACCGGTGATTATGATATCACACTTACTGTTTCTGATGGAAATACAGATTCTCAATTAGCCAAAACAATTACCATTTTGGGTGCAGATGCAATTCCACCTTCTGCTGACCCCGGTGAAGTATGGGCTGAGGTTGATTGTGATGATGAGGATTCACCCACCCAATCTTCAAAGGACAAATATCTCTACTACATTTGCGAAGATAAAGGAGAAAATGACCGCGAGATTGATGCTTCAACCAGCGTCATGCTCGATGCCTCAGAAAGTGAAGCCGGTAATTCTCAAGCCTACATCAGTCAATGGTCTTGGGATTTAGATGTAAATACAGATAGTGATGGAGATGGAGACCCTGAGAATGACGAGGATGCAACTGGGGAAACCCATGAATGGAAAAATATAATTCCTGGCGAATATGAACTAAGCCTTAAGGTGAAGAATAGCGAAGGAATGACAGATATTGTTTCATTTAAAGTCTATGTTAATTATGTCGGCATTTGGGAAGATTTCAATCAGCCAGCAAATACTTCCGTAGGTGGTGGGGGGCCAGGGGAAACTTGGTTTGAATTCACAGTAACTTATGACTCAGACACGGGAAATACCATCAAGCGAACAGAGGTTTGGTTGACCTATCCAAAAGAAGATTCTGATTGGATTGCAGGTGGAAGTAGCGATTCAAACCGTAATCGCCTTGATTTGTATCTTTACAATGATACCGATGAAGAAGTGGGTAATACTTCAGGAATACAACTTGATAGTAGAACTTATGGCGATTGTAGTGAAGATAATGATTGTCTAGAATATTCTGTATCGGGTAGTAGAATGCGCTCCGAATTTGATGATGGAGATTGGACAGTAAAAATATACAATGAAAGGTATAATGATGTTCAAGTAGTAGAATTTAGAATACTATTGACCTACAAATAATTCATTCATGCCACAATAATAGGTTAATTATTATGGTATTTTATACATGAAAAGTAGTTTGAGATTGTTATTGGCGAAGTGGAAGTGTAAGCGTTGCTTGACCCATTGATTTCCCTTGCGCATCGGTTCGCAGAGAAACAGTTCCCCCGCCTTGTAAGGTTTTTTCAAGTATACAGTTGATTGCAAAAATACCTGGTACTTCGAAAATATGAATGTTACCCTCACAGAATTCCCCCCATGCCTCTCTCATCCATTCCTTGGTAATTAATTCCTGAAGAATTGGATACCATTCTGGTTTTCGGGCAATGATTCCAATATTCACCGAATCACCTTTGTCTCCTGATCTTGCATGGGCAATATCTCCAAGGGTATTGTATTCGTCACCCAAGTCTGAAAGGCTCAGTTCTGCCATTCTACTTGCCCCCTGCTTTTTCAACGGGTTTTTCTAAGCCTTTGATTACTCTGTTAGCGATACGCTTTGTCAAGCCCTTGCGCTCTCTTTCAGCAATTTTTTGTAAGCGATTAAATACCCGTGCTTCAAGGTCCGGCCTTCTCTCTGTTAATGCCGTTCTAAGGGTTCGAAGTATTGGGATTTGTACACTTGCTTCGACAATTTCCCTTTCAACTAAGAGGGGTAGGAAACGCAATTGTGCTCTTGGGCGCGGTCTAGCTGCATAGCCACTAACTCCACCAGGTCCAGTGAGAACTAACGGGGCAATTGATTTTGCAAATACTTCAATGTCCTTTCGGCTTTGTGACTTTGCTGACCAGCGAATAAGGACCTCTGGTAACTCCATGGCTTGTGTGCCATGTGCTCCACCCCCAATCTCGGTCAATTTACCATATTGCGTTATTGATGTGCTTCCCTTAGGCATGGTAATGCCAGTTCCCATTAATTCACTATGAATCGTAATATTTTCAAGATAAGACAATCTGCCTTGTAATATTTGGTCGGTGGCATTTGCTTTAGCGATGGCATTCGGCCCAGGGATTAGAAGTGAGCCTGCTGCAAACCAACCATCCAAATAACATGAAGATACTTTCAATTGTTTTGGTCTCGGCCTGCCAATTGCGCCGCAGGCTCTCACACGGTTTTCTCCAACTTCATCTAAAGTAACTTGGCGAAAGTCAAGAACGATATCGGGTGTTTTGTATGCGCTCGGATCGCCGATTTCGTAAATCATCTGTTCTGCAACATTACCTCGGGTGACAGCACCACCGCTCCCCTCCGGCTTTGTGATGACACAAGTTCCATCCGATTCTATTTCCGCTATAGGGTAGCCCAAGTTTACTAGGTCTTCAATTTCTGCCCATCCGTCAGCATTACCTCCAGTTACCTGTGCTCCACATTCAATTAAGTGCCCTGCGAGAGTCCATCCTGCAATTACATCTAGGGGGTTATCAACTTCATCTGGTGCCCAATCATTTATTGGGCTACAGAATGGCAAGTTTAGTGCTTCTGCTTTCTTCGCCCACTCTTCGGCATGTAGCATACAACCTACAATTAGGCTAGCATCTGCAACTCTTCCAGTTAATACGATGTCTGCACCTCTTTCAAGAGCCCTTGCGATGGGGCCTGCGCCAAGGTATGCATTGGCAGAAATAAGGTCATCAACCATATAATCCTCAACGGGTTTTTCTTTTTTATCGCTAATTAGTCCATCTGAACACAGTTCTCCTATTCGCGAATGAATATCATCTCCCACTACAATAGCGATTTGACAATCGGTCCATCCGAGTGCACATGCAAGACCAAGTATTGCCTCAGCGCATGAGTTTGGATTTGCTCCTCCTGCATTGGTTACTAATTTGGTATTTTTATTGCGAAGTAAATTGAGCCCACCGGCTTCTAACCACTCAAATATATCAGTTGCCCAACCTGCTGTGGGGTCTCTATTTTTTTGCTTATGCATTATTGACATTGTTACTTCAGCCAAATAATCCATTGTAATATAGTCAACATCAGCATTTTCTAATAGGTCAACTGGGGCCATTACTTGATCTCCCCAAAAACCACCTGCCCCCGCAACTGAAATCGGCTTAGTTCGTCGCCCCATATACCAAGATGCACTCCAAGATACTTGTTCCTTTCGCCTAATAGACATTGTCGGAGAAGGTTATTTTCTTACACTATCTTTACATTACCAACCCCCTCTTGGCTCGCAGTGGCCCATTTATTTTCACTCCACCACCTCTGAGCGCGCCGACGCGTTCAAATAGGGGAGGGATGTCGGCGGGTCGCTAAGTAGAGTTGATATCTATGGGTTCACAATGGGAAGACAAAAGCAAGCCACACTTGAATATCGTATTCATCGGTCACGTTGATCACGGAAAGTCCACAACAGTAGGTCGTTTAATGCTAGACAGTGGTCACATTGAACAGCACGAAATTGATAAGTTGGAAAAAGATGCAGCAGACCGTGGTAAAGCCGGATTTGGATTTGCATATGTTATGGATGGATTGAAGGAAGAGCGTGAGCGTGGAATTACAATTGACGTTGCTCACAAAGAATTTTTCACACCTACCTATTACTGGACTGTTATTGACGCACCAGGTCACCGTGATTTCGTAAAGAACATGATAACTGGCACAAGCCAAGCAGATGCTGCAGTTCTTCTATGTGCTGCTAACGACGGTGTAAACGCACAAACCAAGGAACACGCTTTCCTTGCACGTGTATTGGGTGTTAAGCAACTTATTGTTCACGTTAACAAGATGGATATTTCCGGTGTTGACTGGAATGAAGACAAGTATAAGGAAACCTGCAAGCAAGTAAGCGAACTTCTAAGTATGGCTGGTTTCAAGCCGGATGACATACCAATGATTCCTGCAAGTTCATTGATGGGAGACAATGTTTACAACAAGTCTGACAAATCCCCTTGGTATAATGGCCCAACTTTGTTCGAAGCTATTGACAAGGTCCAAATGCCACCAAAGCCAATCAACAAGCCTCTTCGCCTACCAATTCAAGATGTTTACAAGATCAGTGGAATTGGAACTGTACCTGTTGGAAAAATTGAAACCGGTATTCTTCACGCTGGAAAGACAGTAATGTTCAACCCAAGCCAACAGAGTGCTGAGGTCAAGAGTATTGAGATGCACCACACCAATGTCGCAAAGGCAGAACCTGGAGACAACGTTGGTTTCAACATCCGCGGTCTTGCCGCTACCGACATCCGCCGTGGTGACGTTGCTGGATATACTGACAACGAGCCAATGTTTGTTCGTCACGACGAATCCTTCGTCGCACAAGTTCAATTGATGGACATCCCCAAGGCAATCTCAGTTGGATACACACCAGTATTCCACTGCCACACCGCCCAAGTTGCATGCCGCTTCCTTGAACTTCTTGAGAAGCAAAACAAATCAGGAAAGGAGGCAAGCCCTTCCTTCATGAAGACTGGCGATGCAGGTCTTATCCGAATTCAACCAACCAAGCCTATGGCCATTGAGCAAATGGATGTATTCCCTGAATTATCCCGTTTCGCTATCCGTGACATGGGTAAAACCGTCGCAGCCGGCGTCTGCATCAAGATTCAAAAGAAATGAGTACTTCTCGAAATTGATGGATGACGCACGGAAGTGAAGACAAATGGCAGGAATAACAGTAATCAAATTAACCGGTGAGAGTCACAAAGATGTGGATTTCGTTTGTGAACAAATCAAAGCAGTATGCGACCAAGATAGTGTTGACCTCCGCGGTCCAATTCCACTACCTACTCGCAGATTAATTGTGCCCTGCCGTAAGACTCCTTGTGGTGAAGGCAATGAGACCTACGATCATTGGGAAATGCGCATTCACAAGCGCCTTCTTGAGATGAAAATTTCTTCAAGTAAGGATGAAAATGCACTTCGTAAGGTTGCTCGTGTGTCAATTCCAGATACTGTAAGTATTGAACTTTCAATGCGCAATGTCAACTGAAACTATCTGGCTTCTTGATTACTTTCGTAACAATAGGTTGCGTTCTAAATGTTGGATGGGGTTTTCCACCCATGGCATTATTTGAGCAAGATGATTTGTAGAGTTACAGAGTTATAGCGCAGCTGACTCAGCAACTCCGGCTTCAATAAGCCAATCAGCAGTATCTACATCTAGCATATGTACATCTCCCTCTTGAAGATTAATTTCGCCTTCTTCAGTTAATACGGGTTCCTCTTGGCTTAGAATTATTCGAATACGCGTCAACGTATTTCCTAAGCCGTTATTGGCGGGTGAGTCACTTTGTTCAGTGGGCTCATCGACTGTAGTATCATTTGGCTGATTCTCATTCAACTCATCACTTTCTGCCTTTACCATAGCACCTGTGTTGTTTGTTTCTGGTGCTAATTCCCAAGCTACTCCAGTGTCCATTGGTCGAGGGGCTACATTTTTTGCAGGAGATTCTTGCTCAATTTGCTGATAATATGGCTCGGAGGGTATGTCATTTACTTCGGGAAAGGCGTCCATTAAAGCAATCCTGTCCTCCTCATCCATTTCTGGCTCTTGATATGCTTGTTCGGTCCTTTCCTCTAATTCAATCGGCGGAGGTCCACTGCCGGTTAGTCCACCGGGTTTGGCAACGAATGAATCAAGTTGTGTCGTTCCAGCTGGTACAACAGGAATGATTGGCGCATTTCCTGAACCATAAATCATCTCATCCCAATTGACATTCATTCTAAATTTCTTTATCAACTGTTTTAAGCCATCAGTAAATTCACGTTCATGAGTATCATGCCTAGTCCAATCAATTGGAGTTAGTCCTGCTTTTGCATCTGTTGCCGAGCCGCGTAAATTAGAAGTCACAGTATGGTGAAGGAAGGTCACTAAGCGCTTTCTGGCTAAATCTGCTATGGCTCGACGAATGTTTGAGATTCGCCGAGTAAGGGTTACTGCCTTTTGTGAATGACCTTCGTTTTGTAGGATTGAATTTAGATTTTCCTCATGCATATTGAGCACTTTATTGACCTCAATCCAAAAGTCTTGTCGTGGCAAACTAATGGGATTATTGCGGTCAACTTGTTGGCGTTGAAGCGAATATAATTGATCTTCAATGGCTTTCGCCATCGCCGCATCAATCATCCGTCCGCCCGTCTCACTCATGTCGCTCGGATACCCTCGGCCAACGAGGCTCCTTGAACAATGCGCTTCAAACACTATGAATAATTAGCATTATTCTTCAATTTATTGCCACTCTTGGAAACGGTGTGTTGAAACCTCACTCCTTTATTCGTAGAATGGGCGGACATCATGAAAGGTAGTCAAGTGAGGTTGGCGGGCATACTTTCCCTCCTTCTCATTGCCACACTTTTTTCTCCCTTTGTCCCTCCATCTTCAGCAGTAATTACCACTTCATATCAGGGAGAGTCAACACCCCAGCCCGAATTTCCCCATGGAGAGGTAAATCTTACCACCGATGGATTTCTCCTTCCGGCCAATGGCACGATGACAGATGCATGGATAAATGTATCAACTGACATTTCGCGTTCAGCCGGAAATGGAACAGGTTGGCTTAGCGGCGATCCAGTTAGCAATTTTTCTTTAGGTGGTTTAGCCACAACTACAGCAGATATTTTTTCTGATTCTCTTTCTCTTTCAGTCGATAATATTGAGAGTGATATTGATGATTTTGAAATGTTAGTTCCAACGATGGCGAATTGGAAATCAGGTGGACCCAATTCATTAATTTGGTCTGCAGATGACCTTTCTTATCAGGGCCAACAAGTCAATACAAGTAATGGGAGTGCAGTAATTAATTCAACTCTTGGAGATGGGCCAATTCCATTATCTCCACCTCAAGGTAATTTAGTAGTGAGTACAATTTCTTCTGCCCCACTGCCGGCAGGAACACATGCATGGATTACTAGTCCCGAATTAAAAATACCTTCTGTACAAAGGGAACTTTACTTGCGAATGGATCATTGGTTAGACCTTACTGAGGGTGGGGCGTGGGTTGAATACAAATTTGACCAAAACCCTTGGCGTCTTTTACAACCAAGTAACCTCAGCAACCATTCTATGTCGCCTTCGGCACCAATTCCAAATGGTTCATCAAGTGGTTTTTCTGCCTTTATTGGCGATGATAATTCTGGTTGGAATCACGATGTTTTTCTTTTGGATAACCTTCCTAATATACACACCAGTAATCTTGTTTCCTTTAGATTCGTTATTTGGACACCTTCTAATTCAACCTCAAACGATACTGGATGGTCTATTGACAATGTTTCTTTTACAAATACGGGAGAGCCACTTGGTGCTTGGTTCCACGGTAACCTTGCGGGTGCATACGAAAATGATGCAAATGGGTGGTTGAGTCTTGAAACTTCAACTCTTGGCCTTTACAATCCGATGTCAATTTCCTTTGCTATTGATTGGGATCTCGAAGGAAACTTCAATGATAATTTACTAGTTGAGGCCAGTTATAATAATCAAACTTGGTTAACATTAAACCCGCCCCCTGGTATCCCCGGCAATGGAATCATCTTGAACAGCCAAGCATATATGGATAGTTCTAATGGTTGGCTTGAGTTAGAATATCCAGTGCTTTCTGCATTCCAAAACTCATCTTCAGTTTGGTTTCGTTTTAGAGTAATTACTGATTATGCAATTGGCTATGGAGGTGGGCAAATCGATGGATGGGAAGGGGTAATGATTGATGATGTTGTTCTAAAAGCAGCAAATACAACAGCAAACATCACTTCAATATTACTTGACAATTTCACATCTTCAAATTCTACCAATAATGGAGCACTTAGTAATTATTTCAATCAATGGCAACATATTACTGCATATGGACATAATGGCCCTTCAACAACAATTTTTGACTTTGAAGAGATAAATTATCTCCCCTCCGGGTGGTTTTATGAACATATAAGAGGGGAGAGAGGATGGGAAATTGACAATTCAACAAGCCAAAGCGGGTGGGGCCCAGGCCCATTTATGGATGGCTCAACGGGTGCCGCTACTACAATGCATGGTCGATATTCTGATGAAACCCTATCTTCATTAATTAGTCGCGACTTTATTGTGCCAATGGGGGCAAACGCGCGTCTGCGTTTTGATCATTGGATGTGCGCTGAGTCCAATTGGGATGGAGGAATGATATTCATTTCAACAGATTCAGGTGACTCATGGCAACCTTTCGGGCAAAATGAAACAAACTTTTACGATACTATTTCAACAGTGAATATGGGCTCACCTTTGTACAATTTATCAATTTTTGATGGTAGTGGGGCGCAAGGAGGATGTGGAGGCCAGTCATGGCAAGTAAAGGAGGCGAGCCTTGCGGATTGGACAGGGCAAAAAGTGAGATTTAAATTTATGTTTTTCTCAGACCAGTATATTGAATTAGCAGGGTGGTACATAGACAATGTTGGAATAGAGATTGACCATTTTGTAAATTCTGGAAGTTGGACCTCACCGGTCATTGAAGCAGATATTTTTGGTTATGGCACATTGTCTGCGCGCGGTCTTCTTGAAAGCAATACGAGTATTTCGGCATCTATTCTTCGACCAGATGGCACTCAAATAGGCGGTTGGCAGAACTTGCTATTACCTGTGGTATTAACGACTCTTGATAGTAATGCGAATCCAAGCATTATGGTTCAAATCAACTTGTTGAGCACAAATTCAACGCACACCCCTGTTATTTCAGCAATTCATGTAGGCTCGCTATCATATCTAATCACCCCTCCTTCAACCAGTTCTTCGTGGACCTCGTCAGGCCTTGAGTGGGATTCTCAAGCCAAACGGTTGATTCCTACCCAATCATTGAGTTCACTTTCCTCAATTAGTACCTTTCACCGTCCAGTAAAAACGATACGTATTGATTGTGAGTGCGCAAAAGTAGTATATTCTGTAGTTTCATCTGATGGCACAGTATTTCTTTCACAAATGGCCAATAATGGTGGAACTATTTCTTACAGCAATCCGGCATTCAAAAATATTCAGGAACTAATAATTACAATAACGGTATTAAATAATGGCTGGATTAACTCTACAGAATTTTCGGCTGAATATCTTGAATATAGTAATAATCCCAAAATAGATTTCGCCTCAGATGGAGGCATAGATTGGCAACATAATGGCATATATGGGGTGCATTCAGAAGTTGGCGAATCACAATTGTTTTCACAATTATCCAATGGTAGTTTACATACATTCAACTTCACTCCTCCGGCGAACATCTATTATTGTGGTTATGCAGTGGTTGATGTAGTAGCAGGAATGGACGTAGACATTTCTTTTTGGAGTCAAAGTAATGCACCGGTGAATGGATCTTCTGGTGGACCAGAAATAGAAACTATTAGTGGTTCAAAGTATGGATTGTATATCCCCTTATGCGATGCATCTCTTGGGGGAAGTAATCCTCAAAATAGTTCAAACAGGCATGCCTTTTCAGTTATTTCTCAGGGAGGAAACGCACAGGTAACTATAACAAAATTATTGATTCCGTATGAAGACTTCACCACAATTCACTATAATAATTCATATTTGAATTATCTCCGCCAGACACTTCCTGTTAATTCTACAACCGGCTATTTTACAATACCCCTGCTGATTACAGGACAGGGTGGTGGTTTCCGAATATCGGGCAATGTGCAATATGATTGGCAAGCCAAATCTCAATTTATTTCTCAACCTGAAACTTTGTTTCCAACAGGACAATCTTATACAATTTGGACCGAGCATCAACATATGTTTTCGAATTCTTCTTTTGAAAACATCAACCTTTATGTTAGCACAACAAGAAACCTAAGTCTTGCTGAAATAATTATTAGCATCAACACTTCTCATACACCGCCTTTGGTCGAACAATTAGCCGGTTCGGACCTATTAATGCTAAACGGCACAACTATCCAGTACCCTTCTGGTGCATCATTAAAAAGCCATTATAAAATAGGTTGGGAGTTTATCCCGCAGTGGAAACATGGTCACCAAGATAACCTTTGGTGGATGACGGAAACTACAGAACCTCCGGATACCCCATTGGGTCCAACTGTAGTTAGGGCTGGAGGCTCAACCGGTCCTGCAATGGAAATCGATATGGAGTCAACTCAATTTCAAGTTCTGTTGCTAGAGAAAAACCAACTCCTAAGTGATGTAGGGAATCCCGATTACCCCTTGCCAGTAATGGCAAATTCTTCAATTCAAGTTTCAGGTTTTGTCCGCTTTGCGGGTTCACCTAATCTTGGAATTGGCGCACCAAATGCAAATATTTTAGTTGAACTAGAGAATTATGAGGACGAGTATATCCCAATAACAAATACTTCAACTAACATCACAACCTATACCGAAAACCCAGCCTATTGGAAAAATAATTATTCCTTTTCTGTTACAAATACTGGTGATTGGACTGGGCTGATTGAACTACCCAATGCAGATAATAGCATTTTGAGTTCTGGCCAAAGAATTGGCATACGCTCAAGTGTAATTCCGATTGGTGATGCAGCATTAGGTGGCGCTATTGACCGAACATTGACCGAGTGGGTTGATGTTATCTGGGATTCCGAAGCCCCTTCACTTGGATTATTGATGGTCAGTCCACCCGGTGGGCAACAACCTGCTGATAATCATATTTGGTATCAAAACAGGACCTTGCCTCTATCAATAGAAGTGATAGAATCGGTTCGCTCAAACGATAGCCTTGAATTACACTATTGGATGCAAGAAATAGATGATATTAATGAAAACAGCATCGCAGAGGAATCGGAGTATCGCACAATCATTGCCCAATTATCCAAGGCTTCAGTGCGGCAAACTGTTGATTTCCCTCTATTAGTATCTAATGATGCACTCGGAGAAAATGATTCATCTGGTCTAATCAGTTTGTACATAACCGGATCTGATCTTGCAGGCAACCCTATCCCCATTGAAGGAAATACAGAATGGCAAACAGACGGATTTGGAGGTTCTTTTGGACTTGGTAATGATTTGGCTACAATAGTAGTAATGCCTGATACTCCAACTTTACTTTCCTGGACTGATTTGACTTTAGACTTGAGAGATGGTAAGATATTACCTGGGCAAGTGCACACTTTTGGTCTAATTATTGAAGAGGAAAACGGTTTGCAAAGTCTCGATGAAATCTTGTTAGACCTCACCGGTGATATTGATGGTACAAATTGTAGTATATCTTGGCAACCTTGGGATGAACGCATCAATGCTGATCAAGACTGTTTTTCACAAGTAGAAGTTACCTTTCAACCAATCACTCAACCGGGACAACATGATAGGTGGGAAGTGGAGTTTTCATTTGTAATCCCTTGGAGTTCTAGTGGGGCACTAGCAAATCAGACATGGGTTCCTAGTTTATCTGTAATTGATTTAGGTCAAGAAGTAGGTCTTGGTACGGGTCATTTAACTCCTCTTGAATGGAATTATTTAAATGAAATTGAACTAATTGAAATTTCTCTAATCGATACTACAGAGCCTTATGGGGGCGTATATGGGGAAGTATTGCATATCTCTGATGATGATATAGTTGAATTAACAGTAATACCGGTTTATCAGGGCACAAATATTCCCATAAATATTGATATGGAAATAATGATAAATGTGGATGGTGGAATTATTGACCAATCAATGCAGTATTATTACCACGCAAATGCCCAACCGGTACTGATGCAAATAATATTCAATGGTTCAATCTTCCTAAATGCTCAAGCCGAATTGAATGTAATAGGTGAAATCAATTATTCTGGATTTCAAATTTCACACATTCAGCGAGAGGTGATACTTGATGATGAGAGCCCACGCCTATCTCTCCCTCTAGCATCACTCCAAAGTATTCGTACAGACCAAATGCAAATGATCCCTCTTACATTTCAAATAAATGAACCTCAGCAGATGAATTCAGATGTCAAGATAAATTGGCAAATAACAGGAGCTGAATATGAAGAAATAGAAGGGATGGGAATAGCAATTTGTAATTTACTCACCCATGCAGATGGAATTTGGTATTATGATGTTGTATTGAATATTTCATTACCAAATGATATTGACTTAAGCGAGGAGTATAACCTTTTTGTCTGGATTTCGGCAACCGATATTGCCGGCAATGAGTTGATTGGTACTGGAAGTAATAATAGTAAGCAAAAGCCTAAGTTATTAATTTATCAATTTGTACCACGCCTCATAGAAATATCAGCCAGTAATCCAAGTCATGTGGGGGATATGCTTACTGTAAATGCCACCCTTCACAATTTTGGATATTATGACGGCAAAGTCACACTTCAACTTCTTGAAGGAGAGGTCGTGATGGATGAAATATCAGCAAATCTAAATTCCTTGGAGAGTGAATATCTTATATTATCAGTTGAATCATGGAGGGATGGAGATTATGAATTTACTATCATTATTGAAGGATATAATGACTCACAATTGATTAATTTTGAAATCCAAGCAGATCCAATCCAAGGGGAAAATGCTGCATTATTATACTCAACTTTGTCCATTATTGTCCTCTTCCTCAGCCTTGCCGTATTTATCTTAATTAGGAGTCGAAACTTCTCAGCAAATATTGGCATTTCATCTGAATCCGAAAGGGAATATGAAAACTTGCATTACTCTCAAGAAGAATAGGCCAATGCCTTCCCCTCCCTTTCTTTTTGTGTGATAAATTATTTATTTCACACATTTTTCAAGCGCAACTATCAACAATACCTTTCATGTCGCAGGGCTTACTGCAGGAGTACCCGAGTCGGTCAAAGGGGATGGACTCAAGTTCCATTGCGTACTGCTTCACAGGTTCGAATCCTGTCTCCTGCACCAATTTTCTATTTGTTTGATTTTCTACCCTAGTTTAAATTCCCGCATTAATAGAACATTATTTCACTTGATTTTCAAACAGATTTACAATTATTTTTTATCTCATTAGCAATCTCAATTACAGTTTCACAATGAGGCAACTCGGAAGAAATTGTTGCATTCTCAATAGTTACGCCATATGCTCCTCCAACGGCGACGGAGTGCCCCACTAAATTGAACATAGGAATGTCATTAGGTGCATCCCCGATTGCTAATACATCCGAAGCAGAAATACCAAGCCATTCAAGAGCCACTTTAAGCCCCTCACCCTTTGAGAGGTGCGGCTCCATGAGGTGTATCGCAAATCCTGTTCTTACAACATTCAAATTATCCCATTTACTTTTTTCTATGAAATCACAAATTAATTCATAATTTTCACTCGGTTTCAAACACCATTCACTTTCTCGCCAAGCATTTGAACCAATTCCTTTAGCATCAAGTCCAGGGATATGTTGTGCCAGCCATTCTGCAGCCTCTTTTGCTTGAGTGCCGCTGGCTCTAATCTCAATTCGGCCGCTATTGGGGTCCCAAACAACCCCTCCATTTTCACAAACCATCGGGCCGCTCAACTGCATTAGTCGCCAAAGGCCATAGGTTACTGGCCGGACATTTCCGGTTGAGAATATGACTGGAACCCCACAATCTTCTATCATCCTTAGTGCACTAACCGCATGAGGGTGAAGGGCTCTATTCGTATCGGTAATCGTGCCATCAATGTCAATGGCCACTGCCTTTGGAATCCAGCCCATTGGTAAAAGTCCCATAATTGTTCTAATATGTCATAATCAATGAACCTTTCACTTGTTTTATTGCCCGTAAGTTCATGTCGGGGTGCCACGCCACATCGACCATGCCTAAGGGTGATGAGGGCGAAGATTTCCTTTTTCTCGAGGATGAAATTGCAGTCCCCCCTACTTCATCCGAGGCGAAGAATGCCACTCCAATCACTGCCACCACTTCCGCTATTACTGCCAATAAACAAGCAGGAATCAAGTTAGAGATGTTATCTGATGAAAATAATATACAGGAAATAACTGAGCCGGTTGAAGTCTTGACTCCATTTGATGATCTATTATCAAAAATGTCTATTGCAGGTGTTGAAAAGGTAGGATGGGGTCTGCGCGGATTAGATTGTCCCGATTGTGCTATGAAAGCAACTAAAGCACTGCTTCGCCTTCCTTCGGTGGAAGGGTGTGAGGTTTCTGCCACTAATGCCACGGTTTCCTTGGATTTCAATTTTGAGGCTGGAAGTATATATCAAGTAAATTCAATATTGACTAGTTTGGGACACGCACCAGAAATAGAATGGTTAGAGATGGGTGGTGTCAACGCAACTCGTCTCGGAGAACGTCTTTCAATGGATATGCGCAGATTAGAAAAGATGCTAAAGAATCAACCGGGACTTCTTGATGTAGACATTACTTCCGATGAGCGAATAATTATTCAAGTACCTATTGATTCTTCCTCCAATGTAGTCAAAGCAAGGAATGATGCCCTACAGAATTTAACCGGAAGAGAAATAGAACTTCATTCATCAACATCAATCAAACTTCGCCCCGACCAAAAAAGACTCATTGGAGCGGGCATTGCAATACCATTGATGCTAATTGCACTTGTATTGGAACTCACCTCATCACCACCGTGGGCATTGGCAATAGTTGGACTCCCTGGTGTAATCATTGGAGGGAGAATAATGTTTATGGAAGCATGGGCGAGCATTCGTAACCGTCAACTTGGTTTTCAAATTTTGACCTCTCTTGCAGTAATAGGTGCATGTTGGCTTGGGGCTTGGACTGAGGCTTTGTTAGTGGTTGTTCTTGAAGCATTAACCTCGCATATGGAGGGCGATGCTTTGGTCAAGGCACGAAAAGCAATGCAGGGTGGTCTTGACAGACTTCCTCGAACGGCTAGGTTACTGAATGAGGCCCCCTCTCCAAGTGTAATTGCAAAAGGTTTTGACATATCCTCTCTTTCAGAAGCATCAGCCCTCACTAGTACACCATCTACTCCCCTCCATTCGCAAAAGTTATCTGATGGGTTTGAAGAAGTGCCTTTGGAATTAATTCAATTGGGCGATAAGGTTGAGGTTAGGAGTGGCGAATTAATACCGGTGGATGGGAAAATAGTTGAAGGCATAGGCTCACTAGACAAGGCTCCATTGACTGGTGAATCACTCCCTGTGCGTGTTACATCTGGCGATATTGTTGAGGCTGGTTTAGTGCTGAAAAGAGGCCCAATTGTAATAGTTGCAATAGCAGTGGGCGAGGATACACGTCTGTCAGGATTAATTGAGCAGGTACATACATTCCGCGACCAACCGCCTCGATTGCAATCACTGGTTGAAGTTTTTACTGCTATTTGGATTCCTATTGTTTTAATCGGTGCACCATTGGCATGGTTCCTTTCTGGAGATGTTTCAAATTGGAAAATAATGCTATTACTTTGGGTAGTTGCTTGCCCTTGTGCTCTATTACTTGCAGCTCCAATTCCTCATGCAGCGTCGCTATCAAATGCTGCACATCAAGGAATGATCGTTCGTGGAGGCGATGTTCTTGAACGAACTGCACGAGTAAATCTTGCTTTGCTCGATAAAACCGGTACGCTTACTAGTGGACACCCACGATTAAATGAAGTAATTATTGCAAAGGGCAAAAAGATGGAATCAATAATACGTTTAGCCTCTGGCCTCGAATTACGCTCAAACCATCCATATGCTGCAGTAATCCGCAATCATGCCAACGAATTAAATTTGAATCCAAGTAAAATCACCGGACTGACTGATGCCAAAGCGGGCGTTCATGGTAAATTCTCAAGCAAGAAAGTAATGATTGGACGAATGGATTGGTTACTTGAGGAGGGAATAGAAATCCCTGAAGAAATAGAACAAGCCAACCTTGAAGCACAAATATCGGGATATGGGGTTTCTGTTTTGGCAAGGGATGGAAAAGCACTTGCATTATTATCCTTTGTTCACGATGATGTTCGCAATGGAGCAGGGCAACTAATAAGGGACTTATATTCAATGAAAATAAACATTGAGCTATTATCTGGCGATACTTCTGCAGCAGTTGCAAACTTCGGTCCGAGCATTGGCATCCCAGAGGCTGCTTGCAGGGGTGAAATGGACCCCGAATCCAAGGCATCTTGGGTCGAGGGTCGCGCAAATACCCACATTGTACTAATGGCCGGTGATGGCTTTAATGATTCTACAGCATTAGCCAAATCAGATGTAGGTGTTGCAGTAGGAAGTGGGGAACAGGTAAACTTAGATGCCGCTGATGTCCTAATTCCAAGCGAAGATCCACAACAATTATCGCGCTTAATCGCTATTGCACGTAGAGCAAGGGCGGTTGTACGGCAAAACATAATTATTTCAGTTGGTGTTACCGCAATATTAGTTTGGACAGTTCTTTCGGGAATTAATGACCAAATTTGGATTGGAGTGTTGGCACATGAGGCAAGTGCAATATTGGTGATTCTCAATAGCGCAAGATTATCGGGTAATAGCGGCACAATTGCTTTATTAAGAGATTTATTTATTGGGTTATTTTATGATACTAAAAAAGCATTTATTGCCCTATTAGCACAAAGGGCATCTATGTAAAATTGACGAGCCATTGATATATTCCGGCCAAATAGCGAAGCGTATGGGGCGGCAAAATGAGTAAGATTCGAGGAGACCCTAGGCTTATTGCTTTGGCTCACCCAACTCGCCACGATTTGTATGCTGAATTATCAAAAGAAGATGAATTAGCAACTGTATCCCTCGAAAAGAAATTGAATGTTACACGCTATCATTTGTACCATCATTTAGGCCAAATGGTAAAAGCAGGTCTAATTGAAAACCATCGTGATGAAGGGCGTGCTCGATGGTGGCGAATATTATCTAAAATAGATGGTGAAATACCTTCGCCCCAAAAATCACAATCCCCTAGCGGTACTCTGACTGCACCTTCTTGGGCAGAAAATATTCCTGTCGAAATGGTCGCCTTGCTCGAATCAGGAGCCAAGTTCGAGTTTGTACCATTGAACAGTAATGATGCAAGTGACATCGTAAATACCCGCAAGGCAATTGAAAATATTGCACACCACCATGGTGTTAATCTCTCCCTTCCTTTCACCTTTGTACCAGGTGGGCTATTATTACTTACAAAATCTCGTTAATGATTGATATTGGAGGATTTGAAATGGATGACGAATCTCTTGATGTTGAATCAAAAATAGAAACACCAGATCTCTCGTGCCCGAAGTGTGGAGGATTACTTCCTGCGCAGTTAGGTGAGATTGAATGTGTGCTTTGCGATGCCCATGTGAAGGTTGACCACCCCCCAACAAGGAGAGCTTGGATCGCTGAAAAAATACGTTGTAAAACTTGTAGTAGTTTACTATTAGTTGGAGTTGACAAGCGTCCAGCAAACCTCCAGTGTTCAAGTTGCGAGAGCCAATTTCTAGTCACCCCCCACATTCCCAAGGCAGAAGTACAATGTCCTTCATGCGACCGTAAAATGAGATTATCCAAGCGCCCTGGTAGTCGACAAATTAGTTGTCCTGCATGTTCAATATCATTTAAAGTGTCTTTTTGAAAATCAAAGACGCATATTATTTCACCGACATCCCGTGAATAATTAATTTCAAGTTGTGAAACTTATCTAATATCATCTATGGTGGGTAGTATTCAAAACGGTTGAATTATTGGCAACAATTACGAGGGAGGGGTTTTAGTGCGTACCACATTCAGAATGATGGGCTTAGCCGATTATATTACGCTCACAAATGCTCTTTTTGGTACCTTATCAATTATGTTCATTATTCTCGCAGTTGATGATCTTCGAAATCCATACCAAGCCGGTATTCGTAGCGAGTATTTATGGGCAGCGCAATTGTGTATTATCATGTCAATGATTGGCGATGTTATTGATGGCCCTGTGGCAAGAAAATACTCAAAGCAGCAACTTCTCGGTGGTAGCCTTGATATAATGTCTGATTGTTTATCTTTTGCAGTAGCACCAAGTTTGCTAATTTTTGTACTTTTTGGGCGAATGGGAGAAGCAACTCCTTTGTGGACGCTAGGACTTGCAATTGCCTGTGGCTGGGTGATTGCTACCGGGATGCTACGCTTGGCTAGATTTGAGCATGAATCGGGGTCTTCTTATTCATGGTTTACCGGCCTTTCTTCACCAGGAAATGCAATTTTCCTTCTCTCACTTTCAAGTTTTATTTGGCTTCAACCTTCTTCAGGTATTGGTCCTGAATTAACCACTTGGGAATGCGATGTGTGTTGGGGAGTTGGCGAGAATAAGCCGTGGGGTGATTTCCTAATCATCCCAGCAATGTTTTTTTCAGGTTCAATGATGATATCCGACCGGCGCCTTTCAAAATTAAAGAGTGGAATCCCAATGTGGCTGTCAATAGTTTCTTTAGGAAGTTTATTGGCTGGAACAATTCTTCAATTACGCTATTCAATGGGAAATATTGGAGTGATTGAAGAGGCAGCGGGAGTGGGCACCATGGTATTCTTTGGCATCTCATTCCTTCTTTGTGTTGGATATATTGCTTTTGGGCCGAGCATTTGTCCACCCTTGCAAAATGATTCTTCTGAATAATATGGAGATTATGCGAAGGTATCAAAGCAGCCATTTATCTTCTTTGGCAACCCCTCTAACTTATGTAGTGGTAAAGTGCGATACTATTCGGGATGGGTGCCTATGGGTGTTAGCGATAGCAATAAAATGACCTCTCTTGAGGAAATCCGAAAGAGGATTACCGAGGGTGACAATCTAAGTTTGGCATCTTTGCGCTCTAATTTAACCAGTTCTTCATCTTCAACTCTTGACGGAGCAACTAATCGCTCTGCACGATTCCGTGAGGAAGAGCGGCTTCGCTCACGGTTGCGCAGAGATAGGCGTCTTAAATTGAAGGCACAATCAGAGAGAATTGCCTCAATGCAACAGGCTATAACAACAGAACTTGAGAATCAACATAATATGACCATTGAACAATTGGAACGCGAGATGCGCCAAGAGATGGAATCCGAATTATCGCAATTGGAAACTGAAACACTACAAAAAGAAGAGAATAATCTTCGTCAACAATTAAATCTGCGCCTAGAGAGAGAGCAGGAAGTTCTTCGCGAACAATTAGATGTCGAACAAGAGCGTCGCCTTGAAGAGCATCGAGACCGTATTCGCGCCCGACTTGAACAAGATGTCAATGACGAATACCGAAAGCGAATTGATTTTCAGCGCCAACGCTTAGAAATAGAATTCAATGAAGAATTACAGAGCAAAATCCGTCAGGCTGAAGGGGATATTGAACATGAATTAGACAACCGTTTCAAGGATTTTGAAAAATCCGAAATCACTTCTTTAGAAGATGAACATGTTTCGCGCCTTGCAGAACGTGAAGATCAGTTGCGCCGAGGAATTCGTAAGCGACTTGAATCACAATTGCAAGGAAAAATGCGCCAAAGGGAATCCCGCCTTCGTGCCGAGTATGACCGCCGAAGCCATCGCCTTGAAGAGGAAATTGCTCGCGAAATTCAGGGTGAGCTGGAAGGACGACTACGCGATGAAACAAAAGACTTGGAACAACGAATGCGCGAAGATGTCGAAATGGCAGTTGCTCGCCGTCGTGATGAATTGAGAATTCACATTAACAGCAATTTGTCCGAAGACTATGCAGACCGCCTTGAAGGAAGGAAATCTCGACTTCGTGAGAAATTTGACCTTTCATTCTCTCAAGCAGTTGATGATATTACTCGCAAACTCAACGATGAGTTAGAGGAAGAACATTCAAGGCGAATGAAGGAAGAATTTTCAGCATACAGAATGTCTCGTGAGGCTGAAATTCAGAATCGTCTTTCCCGCTTCCGCTATGACCAAGAAAATGAACTTCGTGCCAATTTAACATCCACCTTCGAAGATGAGAAAGTTGACTGGACAGAACGTCTTGAAACTGAATTCCTTAGTAGAGAACAAGCTGCACGAAAGGCAATAATGTCCGAAATCGATGCTACTTTGCGCAATGAGAGGCTAACATTTGAAACCGACCTTGACCTAATTCGCGACGAAACTACACTTGAACTTGAAGTCAATATGGAAGAGCGCCTCAAATCCTTTAGAGATTCAAAGGAAGTTGAGGTTGCAGAACAACTTGAACGTCAACTCTCTAAGAGAGAAGAAATCATGCGCAACAAGGCACTTGTAGAAATCCGCCGTAAGGAATCACAGATTAGGGCAGAAATAGAGGCGCAATTAGGAATCAAGCGCGCTGAAATCCGTGACCGCTTGGCAAACTTAACTGAGCAAATGGACAATTTCCGTGAAATAGCTGAATCTAAAATGAAGGAGGCCGTTGAAAATCAAATACAAGGTGAAATTGATGAATCAGAAAATCTCCTCAATGAAAAGGAAGCAGAATATAGGGATTTGAAGGATGATGGCTCGAGAATGGAAAAGCGTTCAGGATGGCTTGAGGCCATCGCCGGGAATAATCCTGCCGGCCCTGGACTAATGGGAGGCACAAGTGACCCTAGTGCTCTTGGAGCCCGTCCTTCAGCCTTTGGTGCAGCAGGTGGAAGGAGAGATCGGCAGCAATTATCCTCGCTAGCAGGTTCAATGCCCGGTGCGCCTACAAGGCAAGTTAGGCAACCTCTCGGCACCCCTCCAAGTAATCTTGGGGGCGGAGGCGCATTAGGTCCAAATCAAAGCATGTTACGCCCAGTTCATCAACCAATAGCTGGGCCTAACCCCGCTGGGAACTTGCCACAACCGGTTTCACCAAAGGTACGTCAACCCATAACCCCTATTCAACCAATAGAGCAAGATTTGACTTCACAACAACCACCGTCACCATTACGACCAGAAAATGAAGTGAAGGTCCAACCTTCAACGCCTTTCAATATTTCCAACTTAGCCGCCGAAATGGAAGGAACTCAAAAACTAGAATCTGTATTGGAATCTGGAGTAGAAGAAGATTTGATTTCTCAGCATTTGAAATCTATTGATGAAGTTGTAGCGGAACTTGAACCTGACATGAGTGATTTAGTTGCTGATTCAATGATGAAGAATATTTCATCTCCAAGCGCTTCAACCTCAGTATTGAGGCCAGTTACAACAAAAATACTTGGTCCAAGCAAGGTGTCATCAAAGCTACCATCTTCCTCATCTACCCTAACCCCAGTAAGTATTCTTCAACCGAAGAAAAGAGGAACACCTCCTTCTTCAAGCACTGGTCGGCCAACCTCTAGTGAAAGAGGTTCTCCTCCAAGTTCGGGTGCCGGTAAACCACAATCTGGTCGCAGAGGACCTCCTCCAAGTTCGGGTGCCGGTAAACCACCGGCAAAGACTGAATTAAAGCCGGTTACAAAGAAACCTACTACTACAATATTAAAACCAGTGACAACTCTTAAACCGTTAATCATCGCTTCAAGTGAAGAAGAGTAACGAAAATTGATTCAATTCATTCTCATCACCGATTAACGCGTAGCCGTTCCTTTCAAGTGTGTTAGCCTAATGGATTATCATGCACCGAGTTAGGATTTTCCTCGCAGTCATGATTTTATTGCCTTTGGCAACATTAGCATCATCGGTTTCTGCCGATGGGCTATTAGATGCTGGAACTGCGGAAAATTTATCAGGTAGAGGGATAGTTTACGAAAAAACAATATCTGGTGATGTAGTATTTGTAAATAGCATCGGAGAACTCACATATTTTACAGTAAATGATGGAGTACATACCCCTGTGTGGAATATTTCTTTGGGAGTCACAGTTAAAGTAGGTGTTTTAGATTCACAAAATAATTGGCTTGCAATTGGGCATTCAAGTGGGGCCTTAATGGTAAATATGGTTCTGCAAGAAGTGAATAACAACCTAAGTACATCAAATAATTCAGTTTCATCTCTTGATTTCGATGTTGATGCGGATATGTGGGTTGGAGGAGCAGTTGATTCACGCGCAGCAACAGAATACCGCGGGAATACCGCACTGGCCGGTGGCGACCAAACCGATTTCCACCTCGGCGGAATTACTGATGTGGAAGTATTATCGGATGGCAGAGTAATAACTTCAGGAAATGATAACAATGTATTCATTCATGATTTTTCCGATAGCCAGCCAGCACAAGTTCTCACTATGAGTAATGGAATAACTTCTATTGAAATCGATTCTACTGAGACTTTTCTATATGCAATAACAAGTGGAGGAGAGGTTGCCAAGTGGCAAATATCAGACTGGAGTTTGATGTCCATTCAATTAGCATCAACATCTTCAAAACTGGACTATTTAGAAATTTCAGAAAATGATACTGAATTGTATATTGGGTCAGTCCAAATGCAATCTCTTTGGGTTCTTGAATCATCCTCTTTGAGTGAAATAGAAAACTTACAAACAATGGGCACAACAATTTCAACCCAACGCGGCTCACGAGGAGAGTTGTATGTTATTTCGGCCTTGTCAACTAATACCTTGGTTCGATTATTTGATCTTGATACCGATGGAGATGGAATTACAGATAGTATTGATATTTTCCCCAATGACTCAACTCAGTGGATTGATTCGGATGGTGATGGTTGGGGAGATAATAGTGATGGAAATAATAGTGATGCCTTCCCTTCAGACCCCACTCAATGGCTTGATTCAGACGGAGATGGTTTTGGAGATAATCAAGCCGGTACCGATGCAGATTTGTTCCCAAATAATGGAGACCAACATGCCGATAGAGATGGCGATGGTTGGGGGGATGATTTAGGCGAACATTCTGATGTTTACCCAGATGACCCCACACAATGGCTTGATTCCGATGGGGATGGCTATGGAGATAACCCAAGTGGAACAAATTTTGACGCCTGTCCAAACCAAAATGGCTTTTCCCAACATGATCGAAGAGGTTGTCAAGATGGAGATGCCGATGGTTGGTCTGATGGAGATGAGAATTGGACCTACTCTGCTGATGAGTGCCTATCTCAACAAATAAATTGCGCTGACCGTTTCCCAACTGATTCAACTCAATGGTCAGACCGAGATGGAGATGGTTACGGCGATAATTCAGAGGGTGTAAGGGGAGACTCCTGCCCTTCAACAAGCGGGACAAGTACAAAAATAATAATTCACAGTTTGGATGCCTCATTTGAGACAACTGCTGCTTTTGGCTGTATTGATAGTGATAGTGATGGGTATGCTGATTATGGAGATGATTTACCAGATGACTCAATGGAATTCCTTGATGCAGATTCTGATGGTGTTGGCAGCCGTACTGATTATGATGATTCCAATGCAGCGATTCAAATTGAAGAACAACATTGTATTCTTGAAACTACTGATGACTCATTAACTTGCCGTTCTTGGCGAGATAGCACTTATCAAGAATATATTTCAACAGAGGAAAGCCCCACTTCATATGCAGATTGGCTAAGGGCACAGACTCCTGTTGATGATGGTGATGATGACTCCATTGATTCAGCAATTCAAGATGCTTTGCTATATGGCGGGCTATCATTTGTAGCCTTAACTGCAATTTTATTGATGTTTGGAGGGATTCAGCAAATTCGTCGTAAGCGCAGGGCGCTTGCTGAAATTGGCGGGGTTAAGGGATTCAATCCAGACCACGCAATGGATGAATTGAGTGTTTCCGAAAGCGGCGGTGTATTTGAAGCAACAGGCGAAGTCATCGACCAGGAACTTTGGGATGATGATATTGAGAAGATTGAAATTAGCCATGAAACCGGCGATGATATAGAAGAAATTGATTCAAAGGAAGTACCGGATATTGATTCAGCCCCAACTGCAGAATCCGATGATGATTCTTCACTTGAAGACATGGCCGGCACAAGTACAATTGTTGATACTAGTGCCGCAGCGGCCACCGAAATTCCAGAGGTACAGGAAATGGCTGATGCCGGTGCCCAATCAAGTACTACAACAGAACATGTTGCTTCAGCGCCTCCAGAAGCCCCACCTCTGCCTTCCGGTGGCTTGCCTGCTGGTTGGACAGAAGAGCAGTGGCGCTGGTATGGCCATCAATGGTTGAAAGACAACTCATAGACTAACTATCCACTCCCCCTCGGCCGACACATATCTTCTTTGCATCTTGCAAGGTGAAACTGAATGTGGGGTATAACATTGGTATATTTTTATAATATGGTAAGTGCATCATAACAATTTGATGCAAAGGAAATTTTTTCACAACATCCTATTTATTTGGATAATCCGTTTCTCAACGGAATTTAATAGGCAGTGCGCCTTTCATTTCACCCAATTGTAATGGAGTCCAAACTCCTTGAAAAGTATTGAGCATTAGCCACAAAAATGCATTCCATGATTTCCCTTCGGCAAAAAGATCTATTTTTCCACATGCAGCAAGGCTGAGTAATGTAGCCTCATCACTATTTGCATCAAATAAGGCTCTAATCAATTGTTCAGTATTGATTTTGTATGCGACTGCTCTGCTCTTACTAACCAATATACTCACCTCAAATAGGGAAGGGGCAAAGGCCAAGTCGTTGAATAAGTAAGTCTGCATCAATGCCTTGCAATTCTTCAATCTTGGCTCTCAAGTCGTCTGTAACTCCCCGCATTTTCGCCATTTTATGCTCTTTTACCAGACTCATGATACAAGCATCAACACTCTTTATTCCTTCAAGTGAGCGCAGTGTATTTATGTGTCTTCGCGTCTCATAACTCACGCTAACTGATGTCATTCCCTCGCCAGTCATCTTCAATCCTCAGCCCATGGACCTCCTCTCCCTATTTGACGATATGGCTCAAGCGGATGTGATTTTACTACTTTTCGCAAGTCCTTTCCAAAATCCAAATGCAAAAAAGAGCGCCTGTAAAAAATGCAATTAATAAGCGCAAGTTGGTTATTCGGCTACTTCAGGTGCAGCAATTCGATCACGGCGAAGTCGAGAAACTTCTGTAATTCCATGCTTCTTCCTAATTATTTGCACACGTTGGTGGACTTCTTTTGCTAAAGTCCAATATTGGTGGCTTCCCTTTCCGTCACCTTTGTTTGAGGGGGGATGTAATATTACAGTCGGTGAGCCCTCGCTGGGTGCTTCGGCAATTTTCACCAAGCGCTGAATAGTTGTTCTAAATACTTGTTTTTGGAAGTGCTTATGCACTTCATTGCATACAGAAGTTGAGAGTTTGGATTTTGGCATTATCATCGTCATCACGATTCCAAGTAACTTGAGGTGAGGATTAATACGTCTTTGCACTAACTTTATTGAATTCATTAACAGACTCATACCCTCAAGTGCATAAAACTCTGCTTGTACTGGAATGAGTACCCAACGGGCGGCTGCGAGAGCGTTTATTGATAGTAATCCAAGGCTTGGTGGCGTGTCAATAATGATGTAATCAAAATCCTCCTCTATTTGTGCAAGCGCTTCTTTTAGGCGTGTTTCTCGACCGATTCGGGTTGACAATTCAATTTCTGCACCCGATAGGTGGATGTCAGAAGGCAGTAGCCACAAGTTGTCAACTTTGATATGCTCGGGTATTCGCTTCCGTTCAGGATATTCGGTTTGCCAAGCACGACGCATGGAACGAGTTATTTGAGAGGGGGATAACAAGAACTCCTCAGTAATTGGCATGTCCTCTCCAGCATCATTCATTAGGAGGTCATTTACAGTGCGCTTTAGTTCTCTTTTTTCAATTCCAAAAGAAGTAGCAACATTGCCCTGTGGGTCCAAATCAACCAATAGCACTTTGCTAGGAGGGATTCTTTGCTTTGGATTACCCTCAGCCAAAGAAGTAGCAAGATTTACCGCAGTAGTAGTTTTTGCACAACCACCCTTTTGGTTTGCTACTGCAATCACCATTCGGTATGGGTCCATTTAATCGCTCCGGGGATAATGACGTGTTGGCCGCCCTCTATGAAGAGTATGCTTTGATACTTCAATTTCAAGCGGGTTGGATTACGGGAACTGGCACTTCGGACAGAATCTTTCGCACAATATGGCTTCCAGTAATTCCGCGAATCTTTGCCTCAGGCTTCATCAAAATACGATGGCTGATAACTTGCAGTGCAACTCCCTTGATATCATCAGGAATAACATAGTCTCGGCCATCAATTGCAGCGGCAGCTCGTCCAGTCTTGAATAGGGATTGGCTTGCTCGAGGGCTTGCTCCAGTGATTACTCGGTGGTCTTCACGAGTTCGCTGTACAACTTCAACAATATATGATAGAATCGCCGGGTCAACATGAACTGTTTCAAGTGCTTTTTGCATTGCAACAACTTTCTTTGGAGAGGTAATTACTTCAACATCGTGCTTATCCTTTCCTCGTAGTTTACGGCGAGCCAAGATTGCTTTTTCTTCGGCACGATCTGGATAGCCCATGCTCATCTTCATCAAGAAACGGTCCATTTGTGCTTCAGGCAGTGGGTATGTTCCTTCTTGCTCAATTGGGTTTTGTGTAGCCATAACTACGAAAGGTGCAGGAAGTTTGTGAGTGATGCCTTCAATTGTAACTTGTTTTTCTTCCATTGCTTCAAGCAATGCTGCCTGTGTCTTTGGTGGAGCACGGTTTATTTCGTCAGCAAGTAGAATATTTGTGAATAGAGGCCCTGCGCGAAGTTTAAATTCACCGGATTTTTGGTCGTACATATATGTCCCCATAATATCGCTTGGAAGCAAATCTGGAGTGAATTGAACACGCTTGAACTTACAACCAAGGGCGCGAGCAAAGGTATTTGCTAACAAAGTCTTTGCTAGCCCGGGGAAATCTTCCAATAGCATGTTTCCGTTGGATAATATTCCTACAGTTACACGGCGAAGATTTTCGCCCTTACCAATAATTACCTTGGCTACTTCATTCATCAAGCCATGAGAAATGCTCGATACAGTATTGATTAAATCTTTGGTCCGAGCATCGCCCATTCCACCTGCTGGATGTCCCATTGTCATAGCGTTCACCTATTGGAGCAATTTTCCGACCCATGCAAATCATACTTCAACATATTGGCTGAATACATCATTAATGCTCAACCCAGCAGGGGGCGAAAAAAGGGTAACTGCGGAGCATATTTTGAATAATCCACAAGAATTAAGATTAATTCTCGGTTTATTGGCGTGCCGCCTCAATATCCCCAAAACCGGTCGGTCTTGCGATGCAATTTGACTATTTCATCAAAGATGTCCTGCTCAACAGCACTGAGGTCAAATCCTTGCAATTTTTTGGCATGAGATTCAGGAATGTCAACTAATAATACATCTTCTTCTTCTAAACCCCGTCCAATGGTTGCCCCAGATATTGCAACAGCTACTTCATCACCTTGTACTGCTTCTTGTTGTCCACTTTCACCAACTCGGATAGATTTTACTTGGCCAACCCTAGTGCCATCTGGTTTGATTAATGTTTGGCCAACATGAATACGGCCTCCAAGAACACGAATTCCAGCCACAACTGGTCCGGAGCGGCGGAAAATATGGTCTCTCATCAATAAGATACGGCCAGGATAAACAACAGATTCTCGCTTTTCATTCTCGAGTTGCCTTTGCCGTTCCTCACGCCATTCCTCAAACTTTTCAATAATATGATATATCACATCACCAGAGATATATTTAACATCACATTTTTCAGAATCCAATTCTTTAGCAACTTCATTTTGAGCCTTTGTTGCAAACCCAAGAATAATTTTTTCCAAAGGGTCATCAGCATTCTCTGCAGTAAGCAAATCTTTTTTATTGACAGTTCCTATGGTTGCACTGCAAATAGGGATCTCCAATTTTCCTAACTCAAATGCAAGTGCTTCAAGTCCTCCAAGAGTATCTGCTTTGATAACGACTCCAGTATCTTCGGTTTCCACACTAATTCGTGCTTCCTCTCTTCCTGCTTCCATCGCAGCTTTCAGTTGTTCAGGAGTGTTGGATAATCGTAGGGTTGTTCCAGCTAGAACTCGTTCTAGGCCAGGACCATTAATTTTGATACCAGCTGCGGCCCGGATAACATCAACATCATCCCACCTGTCGCCAGCATCTCTCATCTCAGACATTCCGCGCGGCCTAAACATTCCCTTGATGTGAGTTTGAAACGGTCCATCAGGGGCAACAAGTGTAATCCGGTCGCCTTTTCGCAATTCACCGCGTGAAAGGATAACGTCAATTGTTTTTCCGAGACCTCTTTCTTCCTTCATTTCTAGAACAGTCCCTTCAGCAGGTCCAAGTGTATCGCGTAAGCGCTCATCCAAAAATCGTTCAGCAAGCCCAACGGTGACCGCCAATAAGTCCTGCATTCCTTCACCCTCTTTTGCCGAACAAGGCACTACTGCAAGGTTTTGGGTGAAATCTTTAATCTCATCAAAGCGTTCAATATTGAATCCATGTTCACTAAATTGTCCAACTAATTTCCACCAGATTTTTTGAAAATACTCTAAAGTATCTGTGCGTTGATCCTTTACCGAAACCAAGAAGGAACGGCCAAATTCACAAGTCCAACCATGAATCCGGTCAACTTTATTCGCCGCAATAACGAATGGGGTTTTGTGCTTTTTGAGAATATTAATAGATTCAATAGTTTGAGGTTGGAGTCCTTCCATTACATCAATTACTAGGATTGCAATATCGGCAAGAGCGCCACCTCTACTGCGCAATGAAGTAAAAGAATGATGGCCGGGAGTATCGATAAACAATAATCCGGGAGATTTGAAATTATTTCCCTTCAGCATATGTGAACAGGTTTCATTGAGCAAATCTGCAGGAACTTCGGTTGCGCCTATGTGTTGGGTAATTCCACCAGCCTCACGAGCCATGACGCTTGCTTGGCGTTCCATTCCAAGAGAACGGATGTGGTCTAATACACTGGTTTTACCATGGTCAACATGGCCGAGAACACTTACAATTGGTTGACGGTTTTCTCCGAGCAATGGCTCATCAAGTTGGTCACCTTCAATCGTATCATCAGCCGGGTTAGCCTTGGAGGAGGGGAAGTTTGAGGATTTTTCTGTCATTTCGCATCACCACACCTTTCCTTTTTTGAAATTAATACCTTGCAGTATTTGAATCATCCTTCATATACCCAGTTTTGGGCTTCACAATTCCAATCCATAGTGCCTTCTGGAAACCAAAGTCCGAGTTCAAACTCTGCGCTATCAGCAGCATCGCTGCCATGGATCATATTGTAGCCAATATCCATACCGAAATCACCACGTATTGTACCTGGTGCAGCATCACGACCATTTGTTGGGCCGATAAGAGTACGTGCAACCTTTATTGCTTCAACTCCGCTCCATGCCATACATACAACAGGTCCGCTGGTAATGAATTTCATAAGTCCTGGGAAAAATGGGCGTTCCTTGTGAACTTCGTAGTGCTTTGCAGCGATTTCTTCGCTTGGCACCATAGACTTTAAGCCGACTAACTTCAACCCTTTCTGCTCAAATCTGCCAATAATTTCTCCTACAAGTCCTCTTTGTACGCCGTCCGGTTTAATCATTATGTAGGTAGTTTCCATGTGTATCACCAAATAGGGCGGACGGCCATCCCTTCAAAAGGTCAGCGATTGGTTCCTCGTACATTAGTGACCAGATTCTAGACCTAGAATGTAACCCAAAGACCGGATTATGCAAATAAAATAAGAATAAATGAGAAATATTTGAGCAAAGCAATACCTTGCACCTAAGGAAGTCAACTGTTGTTGAACTTAGTTATATTCCGCCCTTGATAAAGTGGCGAGTCCACTTGACACGGCGCGGGTTTCTTTTGAGTTTCAAGGCATTCTTACGCGCCTTACTATTCTTGAACCACTTGATAGTTCCATCGCGGCCTATAAACATTAGACCAGTTCCTGGCTCGATTTCCTCTCCGGAAAATGAACAAATTCTTCGCTCTGGCATTAATCTCACCTCGTATTCAACTTGCGTGCTTCACGACCGGTATCCTTCAACATCAGAATATCTCCCATTCGCACTGGACCTAATACATTGCGAGTAATAATACGCCCAACGTCTCTTGGATTAGGGGCATCGTTTACACGGACTTTAACTTGAGTCGCTTCACCAGTCATGCCTGTACGGCCAACGATTTCAACAACTTCAGCAGGCCAGCCACTTACTTCATCACTCATTGGAATCTCTCCTTAGAAAGTTCACTCACCCTTGAGGTTGTCAATCTTCTCAACAATATCGGAAAGTTTATCTTGAACTGCTTTGCTTAGTTCCATCAAAGCGATAGATGCAGTTCTAACTCCTTTGGGCATTCCACTTTCTTTAGCCAAAAATTCTTGGCTTGGAACATAGGCATATGGAATTTTCTTTTCATCACAAATCATTGGAATATGAGCCAACAACTCTGGGGGGTTGACGTCTTCAGCCATGATGATGAACTTTGCAGTTCCTCTCTCAGCGGCCTTGGTGACCTCATTACTTCCTTTCTTCATTGCTCCGCCTTTACTTGCTTCTTGTATAAGCTCATAAACAGCGTTGGCTAACTCTTCTGGGGTTTCAAATCGCACGTGTACACTCATTGGAATTATCTCCTGTCCTCATGTTTGGGCAGGGTGCCCCACAGCGTTCTCCATATAAACCCAACTGCCGGAAATATGAAGAAAAAATCTTAAAAAAAATCAATAAAGAGGGTGCTGAATGGTGATGCGCATGGATTACTTTAGCAATTCCATTAGCCCTCTTGCAAGGGCCGGAGCACCTGAAATGACAGCCCGAGGATTTTGAAGAGAGTTTGCAGCATGCACTCCATCAACAAATCTGTCAAGCCTTGAAATTGCCCCTCCGGTAAAAAGGCCATGGGTACATGCGGCATGAACTTCAATCGCACCTTGGGCATGTAGGGCTTCACTTGCACGACAAATTGTACCTCCGGTGGCGATCATATCATCGACGATAGCAACAATAGAACCATCTACATCCAAATCTTTGGCTTTATGGACTATAGTGTGGGCATCAATTCTAGTTTTTTCCAAGTATGAGAATTTACAACCTATGATGTTCGCAACATGGCTGGCTCTGTCAATTGCACCTTTGTCGGGTGAGAGAATGAAATCGGGTGCAATAGTGTCTTGAAGGTGTTTTGCTACTTCCGGCATGCAACTAGTTAGAGCGACTGGAACTCCAATTTCATCAAGAGCCTCCGGTGCATGTAAATCTAATACGGCAATTCCATCACAACGACTTGCCAATAGTTTACCAATCGCCTTGGCAGAAATTGCTTCTCCTGGTTGAAATCGCTTGTCTTGCCGAGAGTATCCGAAGTAGGGGATTGCGAGAAAAATCCCAGGTCCTACATTTGGTAATTCATCTGTCACCCCTCCTTTTAGTGAATCGGTACGGCCGGCACGAACATCTTGTAATGCTTCCAATAACAAGAGTGTTTCAATTATCCCACTATCTGGAAATGTGGTGGAAACGAGAACACATGGCTCGGACCTAACTGCTTCAATGTTTTCTATTGCTAAGCGAACATAGCCTTCTGTATCTGGAAATCTTCTCGCCTCCATTGAAATATGGTTCATTCCAAGTTCCATTGCCAATTCTTTTGCTAAAGGGCGAGAATTTGAACCGGATAGCACTGGCATTTAGTTGTCCTCAACCCCTGCTAATAGTACTGGTTAATTGGTTGTTTCCTTTGAACTCGCTATCTCATGGGGTTGAAAAACAAAGAAGAAAGATGAAATAATCTGCAAAGAAAGTAAATGGAGGTGGGCGAGGAAGGATTTGAACCTTCGACCTCCCGGTTATCAGCCGGGTGCTCCAACCAAACTAAGCTACCCGCCCAGGGCAAATCGGCGACCTACCCCACCGTCATAACCATGACGGTTGAGAATCAACAGATTTTTCTAAATATATTTAAGCGCAGGCTAAGCAATTACTATCGCCAATAAAGCCGTAGTTGGGCCTTTTCACTGATTACCAAAATCGGGTCTATTGATCTTTATGTAACTAGGTAGTGTTTGAACTCTGTCGTAGCGGCGAGATAATATTACTTCGTCCAAGCGCTCGCGAGTTTTACTGAATGCAGTAATGGGGATATTGATTTCACTTTCAACACCAAACTGCCTCTGAACTCCACTTTGGACTTTCACGACAACACCGCGGTAAGTTCGACGAACTTTCACAAGATCAATGATTACTCCAATCTGCACTCCCTGGTTATCAACAACTGCGCGATCTAGCATCTCATCTGGTGCGTATAGTTTCTCATCAATCCGTACAGTATTTCTCCAACGACGTTGAAGTTCACGCATTGATTTTGAGAGTTTCACTCCTCCATCTTCTCTAATGCTATGCACTAATTCTTTTGCAAGTGGTGCGAAGAAAGTTGGATTTCGCATATATTCCTCTGCAATCTCCGGTAATACTTCTAAGCGCATTGATGCAACTCGGTTTTCATTCGGGTGATGGCGTTCTCCGACGATAACGCCCACCTTCGTTTCCTTGACAAAAACTTCCCTTTGGAGAAGGTCCTGTATATTGTATTCTTTTATCATAATTTTTCCCATCCTTGTTTAACCACGTCTTCCGGTCTATATTATCTGAGTACGACTCGGTATATATATTAGTGCCCGACAATGGGATTAATATTTCCAATTGGAATAATTAAATCATTTCCCCATTTTCCAATTGGGAAAATATATTATTACAAAAATACGATTTTGTTCGGATAATCATTTATCAATTGATTTTACAGTTGAGCCATTAATGTCTTTCCAATTAGATAAATGATTACCTGGGCGCGTAATCAATAGTCATAACTTATGGGGGCGAAAAAGAATAGTATGTATCTTTAATTCAGCCAATAGATTACTTTTTTCAATTAAATTAACGAAAATTATCTAGGCTTGCCCAATAGGGAGGCCCGGTAGATCTCAATCGATTGCTGAAAGAATTTACAGCATCTGTGCGGTGGGTGTATTTTTTCAATTAGAAAAAGTATTTTCCAATTGAATAATTTTGGAGCAGGGGGCGAAGAAATCCTTCATTTGCTCAATCCCTCTCAATGTGATAATCAACGTTTTATTAGCAAATGTTGATGAGCGGGCCTCTTTCACCTAAGTCGTGAAGGGGTCTGTAATAATGGTGGAGGATGCGCTAAGCAATTTGGAATTTATCCGAAATAATTCTGGTAATGCAAGAACAACTGGCCTGAATCTTGATGTTATTCGAAAGCATTGTGCTATAGATGGAACTCTCGGAAGGGCGATTTCTGAAGCATTAGATGTTCATCAACAACTAATATTAGAATATGGCTCCGAATTATTAATGTCGGAAGAAGAACAACTCGTGACATATTTACAATCAGACTTGGTGAATTTTTACGCCCCCCCGACAGTAAATCCATACATCCCCTTGTCTGCTTGCGGCCCATGGATTGTCACTTCACACGGCGCAGTTCTTCATGACAATGGTGGATATGGAATGTTAGGAATGGGGCATGGCCCTGATGATGTGATTGCTGCGATGCAGAAAAATTGGGTTATGGCTAATGTAATGACTCCTTCTTTTAGTCAAAAGCGATTAGGCGATCGGCTACGTAAAGAAGTTGGGCATACGAGAGATAGTTGTCCTTTTTCGCGATTTATCTGCCTCAATAGCGGTTCTGAATCGGTTGCATTGAGCATGAGAATTGCCGATGCCAATGCACTGAAAATGACTGAAATAGGTGGGCGATATGAAGGTTGCCCAATAAAAATAATTGGACTTGAACAGGCGTTCCATGGAAGAACGCAACGCCCAGCTCAGTTATCTGATTCTTGTAGAGGGAGTTATTCATCAAATTTGGCAACTTTTAGAGGCCTAGGTAATGTGATTCTAGTGCCTTCAAATGATGTATCTGCTTTGCAAGCGGCTTTTGCGCAAGCTGAATCCGATGGGTATTTTATTGAATTAATGGCTATGGAACCAGTGATGGGTGAAGGTAACCCTGGTCAGTGTGTTACACGCGAATTCTATGATGAGGCTCGGAGATTATCATCTAAGCATGGTTCTCTATTATTTGTTGATTCCATTCAAGCAGGTTTGCGTGGGCAGGGTTGTTTGAGCATTGTTGATTATCCTGGATTTGAGGATTGTGAAGTGCCAGATTTTGAAACTTGGTCAAAGGCACTAAATGCAGGCCAATATCCTCTTTCAGTTGTTGGATTATCAGAAAGAGCAGCAGATATGTACGTGGTTGGAATTTATGGTAATACCATGACTACCAATCCCCGCGCACTTGAAACCGCAGTAGCCGTTCTTGACCGTGTAACTCCCGAATTAAGAAGAAATATTATTGATATGGGAAGGGAATTTGTGCAAAAGTTGGAGGAATTGTCGAGTGAATTTCCCGGTTGCATTACGAAGGTACAGGGTTCGGGACTCCTGCTATGCGCGGAATTAGATCCAGCCCAATTTAAAGTAGTTGGTTTTGGCCAAATAGAAGAATGGTGCCGTTTCAATGGACTTGGGGTCATTCATGGAGGTCAAAATGCACTTCGCTTTACCCCCCATTTCAATATCACTTCAGATGAAATAGATTTGATAATTAATGTATTCCGTTCTGCATTAATCCACTTTACAAAATAGGTGAATTAGATTGGTAGTTTTTGTCATTTACGGAGCCCATTCCCTCGTAGGGAGGCGCTTTGTTGAGCGATTGTTGAGAGCAGATTGCGAGATATTAGTGCCTTTAGGTGAAGAATCGTTGCTGCGAGAGGAGAATGAACTAGCATTAAGGATGGGGAAAGGCACATTGCAAGAGATTCCCTCTAATTTTGAATCCTCGGCCATGGCAAATAAATCTGGTAATACTCAATCATTCCGTTCAATTGCTTTTGGAGAAAAGGTAAATTGTGATTCGGTTGACATGCAAGTAGTTAGCAACAATAATGCGGAAAAACAGGTGCGATTAGCAAAAACCCAAGTATTAATGCATGATTTATTATTGCCCCAACCTTCTACTTATTGGGGCCCTCAAGACATCTTTTCATGGCTAGAATCTCTGTTATCAGATTGTGAAATAGATTACACATATCCAACGCGTTATTGGTTATCTATACGTGATGCAATAGATGGGTTATTCAGCCTAATCACTTTGCCGGAATTACCCGCTGGAGTCATAGATATGTGTGGTCGAAGGGCTTGGCAGCCAGAGGAAGTGATTTCTGAATTATCTGTTTTGACGAGGAGGACAAACCATGCGATTGATGGAAATAATCAAGCATTATTTGATGCAGCAGATTTAGTGCCAAATTCACCATTAGGGCAGGATAGTAATTTGAAAACTTCATCTTCTCATTCTAGTGTAAGTAGTGGCCCAACTGATCCAAACCTCGGGCGTCCGGATTTAACCCTATTACATTCTTCCCTTCTTCAGGCTCAGCCTGAGGGCTGGCGCCCCCTTTCTCCCTTTAGAGTCAGCATTATGGAAATTATCGCCCACCGTTTGGGTCAATAGTTTAGGTTATAACCCGTTTTTTATGACGCCTTATCAATGGTTGAACTACAAGACCAAGCCGACGGCCGCGGAATGAAAATAAGTCCTACATTATCCGACGGAAAGAAAAATTATCTGATTGATATTGACGGAACAATATGTGAAGATATTCCCAATGAAGAGCCCAACCGCATGGTTACTGCAGAGCCTTTTGAGAATGTAGTTGATGTGATTAATGGGTGGTATGAGGATGGCCATGTAATTACATTTTTTACAAGCCGTACAGATGAGCATAGTGAGGTTACTGAAATGTGGTTGGATGCTCAAGGGTACAAATATCATGGGGTATTGTACAATAAACCAAGGGGTGGAAATTATCACTGGGTTGATAATCACATAGTTAGGGCTACGAAATATAATTCTAAGTTCACAGATTTCATTACGAAAACGGTTGAAGTAGAAGTTTTTGATGATTAATTTCAATGAAAAAGGTAATAGTAAGTTGAAATCCGTAATCATTCTTCATTTTCAGCATGAGGCTTTGCTTCATTAATTATTGTCACTTCTTTGGTAAATGAATTAGAAAAATATAGCATACTAAGTACCATTGCCCATTCAGCAATAGCTGCTTGGCTTAGATAAAAATTATCAAGGCTGCCTCCTGCATTACCTTTACAAAATGAAACAAAGTTTCTTGAAAGGGCTTCATTTTCTCCAAAATCAAATCCATTATTATGTGCTTGCCCGACTTTCCAAATCAAAATAAGGAGGCAAACAGCAGCAGTCGCCGCAGCAATAATTCGCGGTTTAATTAATTGCTTAAAACTTTCATCAAATGCACACATCAACCAAGTTGAATAAGTTGCCAAGAAAGTCCAAGCAACGCCTCCATAAAAGATTGCATTGGCAAGTAAGATGTGTATTTCAATACCCTCATTCCAAGGGGACCAGGCAATTCCAATTATTCCAAGACCCACTATTATTCCCGGTAAGAAAGAAATAATATTTATCATTGGCAACAACCCAATTTCATTTGTTTGAAGAGTTTCGTACCAGCCTTTCCGATTATTAGTAATTTGAAATGCGAGAATTATCACCATAATTCCAGTCAATGTCAGACCAGCAGTGAAAATTATTGTTGCCATGGGGTGTAAATCTAAATCCGAAATAAAGGGAAATATTGGGTCGCAACCGGTTGCAACCCATATGCTGTAAGAAAATAGAAGCGTAATGCTCATTGTAAGAATAATCGCTTTCGGTATTCTCAACAAAATGTCTTTTGAAAGTAGATACTTGGAAATGAAAATAAATTATTCCTCCTTCATGATTTTAAAAACAAACGTCATTACCGTTTAGCAAATAGGTCTGCACCCAATAATGGGAGAAGTACACTTGCATCACCTTCAACGCAGATATGAGGGGCCTCAACCTTCATCTTCCCCCAAGAAATTGCCTCTTTGAGACGAGCACCCGATAAACTTCCATCATGTTCAGGTGCCGTTGTTATGTATACCGCAGAGTCCAAGCCATTGCGATATTGATTCCACCAGATTACGTGGTGCTTTGAAATTCCACCTCCAATCATTAGTGAATTTGCTTTTTTGCTAGTCCAAGTCAAGTCACTTAGAACTTGCTCATCTGCAAGAGTGTCAATGTGGAAATCCCTATACTTCTGCCTAAACATGAATAATTGAGCGCCAATTGAACCATCTGTTATCCCGGGTATTACCATCGGTATTTTGTGCTTTGCAGCCCAATAAATAATCATGTCAGGGGTGCCAATTCTTTCACCCAATTCCCACACAAGATGGGTGCTGCCAAAACCAAGCCAAAGGTCTGCTCCAGTTTTTCCAGTTTTCTCCATTCGGTCTTTACGAATATCCTCTAGGACTGGCATTAGTACATCTTCAAGTATCTCTCCATATGATGAATTTGGAACTATCACATTACCCAGTCGCATCAACGCATGCTCACTAAGTTCAACATCGTCCAATTCAAAGGATCCATGATAATAATGCTTGTTTGCTCTTGCAATATCGTGGTCTAATGTGCCGCAAGTAGTGGAAATAACATTGAACATTTTTTGTTTAATCGCTTCAACAAAGAAGCCTCTTGTTCCGGTTGCACAAAGGCAAGCGGGAAATGAAATCCAATTACTCACTTGCCTTGGGTCGCCATCAACCGCATCTATTTCCGCTTTCATCTGAGTCAAAATATCACGGGCAGTGGCAAGTTTTGTGGCGGTAAATCCACCTGCTTTTGCCATTTGGTTAATTAGGCCATGAACAGAAATGCCTTCCTCATTGGTGCAGTCAAAGTTGTAATCAACTACCGGAATATCAAAGTCATCAGGGTCAACTGCCATCTCTATCGTTTACGCCACCGGCTACCACTTCATGAAACCTCGCAACTTCAACAATAACTTGTCGAAACTATTTGCAAGTCAAGGGATACTCTACCTCTACATTCCATCCTCAAGTTCAAAGAGTCTATCCCTTAATCTTGCAGCGGTTTCAAAGTCAAGTGACTCAGCAGATATTTTCATTTGTTTGCGAATATCTTTCATTAATTTAATTCTATTTTCGTCACTGAGAATTCCCCTTCCCTCACTGCCTTGAAGGTTTTGCATTTGCCGGCCCCCCTCTCCTTCATTTTCATATTGCAGAATCTCTTTTTCAATTGATAAATCACTGTCCTCAAATGGTTGTCCAATGCGAGCCAGAACAGAATCGCTACTGTTCCAAATACCTGCACCAATTCCAAGTTTTGCAGCCCAGTCGGATTTTGATCTCCCACCTCTCGCGCCAACAAGGCGACGTTTCCCGCCAGCACCTTTTGAGGTGCCGGCAATTAAGTCATCAATCTCGGTTCCCATCTCAGGAAGTGCCTTGATAATAGTTTTTGGAATGATGTTATTTTCTTCATTGTGTATACTTTGTCTAACCCTTCTTTCAAGTGTTTGCTGAATTGCTGCACTCATGGAAGGGCTCATTGAATCAGCATACAATATCACTTGACCATTTGAATTGCGAGATGCCCTTCCGATTGTTTGCAATAAACTTCGTTCATTTCGTAAGAAGCCCTCTCTATCGGCATTAAAAATTGCCACAAGACTGACTTCAGGAAGATCTAGTCCTTCTCTCAGCAAATTTATCCCGACAATCACATCAATATGCCCAAGGCGAAGAGCCTTGATAATTTCAGTTCTTTCAATTGTATCAATTTCACTATGAAGGTGATGTGCTTTAACTCCCATTCGGTTAAGGTACTCGGCAACTTCTTCGGCGAATTTGATTGTCATTACGGTGACTAATACCCTTTCCTTTAGCTTAATTCTCTGACTAATTTCACCTAGTAAATCTTGTACCTGTCCCTCGGTTTGACGAACTTCTATTTCAGGATCTAGCAGGCCAGTTGGGCGCAATTCCATTCGGGCAATTGCATCGATATTTTGTAACATTTGATACATAGTTTCTGCATTTGGTGATTTTTTACTAAGTTCAGCTTCATTTACTCCGCCTCCTCCTTTGACATGAAGAAGACCCTCGGGTACAGGTTGCTGAGTGACTTCACATAGATGGCGCAATTCTCTTTCGCCTGGAGTAGCGGAAACATACACTAGTTGCGGAATTAATGACTGAAATTCAAATTGCTTTAATGGCCGATTATCGGCTGCACTCGGCAAGCGAAATCCATGCTCAATTAGATTTTCTTTTCTTGAACGATCTCCACCGTACATCCCTCCCACTTGAGGTAGACTTACGTGCGATTCATCCATAATTACGAGAAATTTGTCTTTATCACCGTGGAATTGCTTTGCATTTGCCGCAAAGAAGTCCAGCAAACACCACGGTCGTTCCCCAGTGTTCCTACCATCGAAATGCATTGAATAATTTTCAACGCCTGTGCAATGTCCAAGTTCTCTTAGCATCTCCATGTCATAATTTGTTCTTTGTTGAAGTCGATGTGCTTCAATATCCTGGCCATTACTTTTGAAATGTGCAACTCTCCCTTCTAATTCTAGTTCAATATTTTCTAGTGCCGTTTCAAACCGCCCCTTACTCGTCATGAAAAATTCCTTTGGATGGATCCATGCTTCATCTAACTGGTCGAGTATTTCCCAACTAACTGGGTCGCATACCTGTATCTTTTCAACACCTTCAAAACCAAATCTAATTCTAAGTGGGTCGTCTCTACTGGGCATCCAAATGTCGAGAATTTCACCTCTTAGGCGCATTTCCCCCCTACTTAATTCGGTGGTGGAACGAGTGTATTGGAGGTCAACTAGTTGGCGAATCAATTGAATCGGTTCAATTTCTTGGCCAACATGGACGCGGCAATGTTGTGAAAGAAATGTCTCGGGTGAGTTTAATCCGTAAATACATGAGACTGAAGAAACAACAACCACATCCGGCCTTGTCGCAAGGCTTGCAACGGTAGCAAAGCGTTCCTGTTCAATTCTCTCATTAATTGAAAGTTCTTTGTCAATATACAAATCTCTTTTTGGCATATATGCTTCTGGCTGATAATAATCATAATGGCTGACAAAATATTCCACGGCATTTTGAGGGAAAAAACCGCTTATTTCATGGAATAATTGCCGAGCAAGAGTTTTATTGTGCGACATGATGAGTGTTGGGCGATTTAATTTTTCAATAATGTGCGCCATTGCAAAAGTTTTTCCAGAACCAGTTACTCCCAATAGGACCATTCTTTCTTGTTGATTTTCTAATTGAGAAATCAATTTTTCAATTGCACCTTCTTGGTCGCCGGCTGGCGAGAAATCAGTATGTAATACTAGGCGGCAAACATCTGGTGAAAGATGCTCAACTGCAGCACCTTCAAGCGCTTTTGATAGATCAAACGGGTCATTCTTGTTTTCCTTAGTTTGCTCAATTATTGAATTAGCGAGTGAAGGTTCATTATCTTCCACCTTCACCACCTCAATCATCAATAATTATGGTAAATATAGTCCGCCATTTACGTGAATAATTGACCCATTGACATATGCCGAATCATTATTCACAAGGAAAGATGCAACTCCTGAAATATCAGTGGGCGTACCAATTCGTCTAAGTGGAACTTCTTCCTCGCGCAGCAATCTTCTCTCTTTTGAATCTCCGGCCAAAATATCAGTATCGACATATCCAGGGGCAATAATATTCACTCTTTGCCCCTTTGGCCCAACTGCTTGAGCAAGACTTCTTGCCCATGCATGTAGTGCTGCTTTGCTCGCTGAATAGTCAGCACCATGAGGTGACCCTTTGATTCCCAGTTGGCTTCCAATAACAACAATTCTCGCAGTATTCGAGAGGTTTTTCGACAGTGCATTCCATACATGGTAAGCTCCTTCAAAATTTGTTTTCATTGTAAGTTCTAATTCCTCCGGCTTCAACAGATCAGCTCGTGTTCTATCATAGCGGCCATGGTTTAGTACTAATGCCTCAACTCCACTTTCAACCCAAGGGTGCTGGCCAAGAATGTAAACTTCCGAGAGATTGGTACAATCCACTCTCACTGCAAAGGCATCCCCACCTTTACTTCTAATTCGGTCAACAACATCTTCAGCAGGTTGACTATTACGATTGTAGGTTAATAAAATCCGGTAACCATCTTCGGCAAGGCGTTCGCAAATTGATGCTCCAATCCCTCTGCTCCCTCCAGTTACTACTGCAATACCAAGGTGTCCCATTATTAATGGCGAGGGGCTGACTTCTCTTAAGTTCAAGCAACGATTATTGCGAATAATAATTCCCAATCATTCTTCAAGAAATTGAGCTAGTTGAGGAGGTTGCCATCCCTTTGGTTTCAACACTTTTCCGTCTTCCCTACGAATCAC
>PSPT01000003.1 GCA_004195635.1 Methanobacteriota archaeon | reverse complement strand
ATACTCCGGTCATAGAAGATACTCCGGTCATAGAAGATACTCCGGTCATAGAAGATACTCCGGTCATAGAAGATACTCCGGTCATAGAAGAAACATCGGCCGCCGAAGATACAATGGACGGGCAATAAAAGGCCATGCTGAGTGGCCTTCATTCATTTTGAAGCATAGGGTACCCAATCTAATGCGGGTGTTTCATAGGGCCCCCCTTGCGAATCGACTACCTTTTAAATCAATGGAAGTAACTTTTTTAGGGAAAAATTTAATAATTAAGAGTACCACGTAATTTTTATGAAACGTTATGGAATTTGTATTTTATTGAGTTTGATTATGATTACCACTGCAGTCTCTGGCTGTGTGGGTGAAGGGGATATTGTGGGTGAAGGGGATATTGTGGGAGATTGGTACCAAGCAGAATCAAAAGAAGTGATTTTCAATAGTGATGGTACAGTTCTTGCTGATCTAGATAGTGAAAATCAAGAAACAGGAACTTGGAGTATTAATGATAACGGCACCCTTAGCCTACAGTGGAGCGGTAAAGATGCCCGCACACTTTGGTTTGTGGTTGATGGTGATTGGTTATTTATTAATAATGACGAATACAGTAATTGTGATGTGTTTTCTCGAGTTAGCATTGATGAGGACTCCTGGTCTAGCACAACTGAGGCACTAACCCTTCCTTCGATTTGTGAAGGGTTAGGAATGGACGAACCCACCCCCCAATAGGATAGAAGGCCTTCCGAATGGATTAGTTGTAAGGGGATGCAGTCCTACCCACGCGAATAGCACTTACATTTGCGTAAGCGGAATGATACCGAGGCCTTCGCAACCTCGGCGAATACAATGCCTGGCTGCTTCGGAAATAGCGAGGTACAATACGTTGACTGCTCCGTCTTGAACAATGTGGCAATCACGGTAAAAGATATTGTAATTGATTGCTAGATTTAGCAAATGGTTGGCAAATTGGTGAGGTCGATTATTCTCCACAGAATCGGTCAGTGCATCGGGGTGAAGTGCGAGGCGGCGAAGCAGGTCAACCATGCTTTGCGGCGAGTTGGATAGGTCAAAACTTGCTAGATCAAATGTGCTGAGCAAGTTTACTGCATCTATGCCCTTTGATTCCAATTTACGCAATATTGAGCAAGCGCGGGTGTGCGAATACATGATGAAAGGTGCTGAACCACCCTCAAATGAAAGCGCTTCCTCCCAACGGAAAGTAAATCCCTTGTCTGGTGCAACCTTGATGATATTGAAGCGAACTGCTGAGCATCCGACTGCTTCTGCGATGGATTGCATTGTTTCATTATCTAATTCATTTCCGCGAATTTCACTAACCACTGCAAATGCTTGAGCCTTGGCCTCTTCGAGCAAATCATCCATGTAAACTACATTTCCACGTCGGGTTGACATTTTTCCATCGGGGAGTTTTATGAATGAGTAAAAGACGACCAGTGGTGCCTTAGAGCCAATTTCCTCAAGGGCTATTGCGACTTGTTTTGATTGTAATTTGTGGTCCTCGCCAAGTATATTGACTAGGCTATCGCACTGAGTCCATTTCCATTCATGATAGGAAATGTCACGGGTTGCATATAGAGATGAACCATCACCTCTTTGGAAGAAGAATTTTGTTGATTTTCCAGCGATTCCTTTGCTCTCCAATTCAAGGTACTGTGCGCCATTTTCTGCAACTCCTCTTAGTGGGCTGGCCTGCAAGCGATCCATGACTTCAGCAACACTTCCGTCAATAACAAACTTTGATTCTTTGGTGAAAGCGTCAAAGTCAATGCCCAAACGGCCAAGAGTTTCCAGCATCCCATCTAATACCGGTTGAAATGCTGCATCAAATGCATCCAGCACCGATTGCTCCCCCTCCTCTGAAAGACGGACCATCTCTCCAACCACTTGGTCTATAGAGGAATCTTGTTCCTTTAGGATATTTGCGGCTTGATACCAAGAAACTCTCTCATGGTCCGCCTTTCCATCCCAATTATTGCTACCGCCATCTAGTGATTGCCTACCAGCATCCTTTAGAATTGCATTGACTTTATCCTTGCTTAAGTTTTCCATGGCCCAAGCGAGAATTGCAACCTGCTTACCCATGTCATCGACATAGTATTCTGCTCTTACTTCATGACCAGCGAGGCGATTTAGGCGCACTATTGTGTCGCCGAGAATTGCATTGCGCGCCCGTCCAACATGGAATGGGCCGTTTGGATTTGCAGAGGTGTGTTCAATCAGCACCTTTTCTCCAGTAGTTGGAAGTGTTCCGGCAGTATCTGGGTTAGAGTTGGCGCTCAGAACCATTTTGGCCAACCAAGTTGGGTCGGCTTTGAAGTTTAGATATCCGCCAACTGCACTAACTTCACCTAGTGCTTCAGCGAACAATGTGTTGGCGGCAGCAGCGGAGTTCGCTCGTTCATCAATGGCTTCTGCTAGAGAAGTGGCAATTGCATCTGGTGCTTTTTTTGCCATTTTTGCAAACGGGAAACAAGGTAGCGCAAGGTCTCCCTGTGACGCTTCACGGGCATTTCCAAGCATCCTTTGCCAAGGTAGATTATCCAATCCTTGTTCGGCAAGAATTTCTCCTATCTGGGGCAATAAAATATCGTGAAAGATTTTCATTTTTGTGCGCCCCTTTTTTTTCATCACATCGGGTATCTTAGAACTGCTGCTAGTCCACCAAATCCTTGGTATAGCGAAGATCCTTCTTCCGAATCAACACTAATGAATACGACTTCCGAGGAGGACCTCTTTGCTAATTCGGCCAGTTCATCCATAAGTGATTGGCTACTTAGTTCGACTATTTCATTTTCTTCTCCACAGTCTGGGCAAGTGGGGTAAGCCTCATTTTGTTCAAGCGATGAATTCCACTCATTTTCGCATCGTTTACACTTCAATGAGGCCGTTCGCTTTCGTAGTGCTTCAGAGATGAGTAATGTGTCAACAGCACCCTTGTCAAGGGCTTGGCGAATCATCATCTCACCATATGTTGCTTTTGGAAAAGTTTGCATTATTTCTTTAAGGAATCGATTAACTGCAATCCTTTCACCCTCCAGTTCAATTTCGCCCATCAATGAACCAGCATTACCAACTAATTCCCTAATTCCAGAGTCATTTGAATAACCGACATCAAAGGTCGGGCTGGCTATTCTCTTTTGGACCTCGTGATGAAAGTAATTATTCTTGACAACGAAGTCTTTGGTATGTCCTGGTCCGCCAATAATTATTGCCTGAATGTCCATGATATTTGGTAACCAATAATCGCAAGCATGCTCGGTTGCGCGCTTGAAGAACTTGTGCGCAGCCTCCTCAATCAGCCTCTCGAAACGCTGAGCAGACTGCCCACCTTGACGGTGCTTACCCATGATGTTAGAAACTAAGTGTTCCTGAACGTGAATTCTTCGTCCACTCGCCAATCCAAATGCAGCTTCTCCCCTGTCAATGACAAATAATCCATACGAATTACGATCAATTAGCATTTCCTCTAATTGAGTAATTTCAAACACAGAATCACAACGATAGCGGAATGATTGAATTGGTTCTGGCGTATCTTGAATGACAATGTTCACCATGCGAGTGCGATTGTTTCCAATAATAATTGCGCCGACGAATATTGCAATACCATTTTCACCAGGGGTGCGGAATGTATTAAGGGTGGATATTGCACTTTCAATGGCACCTTGGACATTTTTCTTTGTGCCCTTGGATTTGATATTTGAGGCTTGACCGTGTTCATTTTGCAACATAGTTCGGGCATCGGAAATCTTACGGTCAGGGGGGATAATCAAAGTAACTAGTTCTGTGCCAAACCCTTTCATCTGAGAGAGTTCTTCAAGAGCAATTTTGAGGCGTAAACGGCGCTCTTTCTTCTCTGCATCCTCTGCCATTTTCGCTCCTCCTGTTCTTACGGCTATTTCCCTTACTTATCAACCATTCATTTGCCACGACTGTAAGCCGAGGCATCTACGTCATTCGTCGCGCTTCAAGCCAATTGCTGCATAATATGCTAATCCAGCGCTAATCAAAAGTAGCGGTCCGGCAATTACCAATGAAAGTCCTGCATCATAGGCCCATGTGACGGTGTAACTCTGTAATTCTTCACCCTCTTCACCTCCGGCTAAAAAGCGGTATTCGCCTGGCTCAGGTGACCATGTGAATCCCTTTCCCGAGGATTCCCCACCAGCAATTGTAGTAACCGTCCCCTTGCCACATTCAAAATATCCATCTTTTTTATCACAATGGTCGGATTCACTGGCTTCTACAATGCCAACCCAAACATTATTTTTTGTCCATGAAACTTCGACATCTATATCGGCAGCCGCGGCTTCATCTGGGATGACTAATGTCTGTTCACTCATGCCCCAATAACAGGTTGTTGTGGTGGTAGGGGGAGGGGGTACCATTGATGTTTCATAATCGCATGGTGGGATCATTGCATCCTCGTCCCCACCATCGGAAACTCCACTCATTCCAATAAAAACTACTGCAACGATGATAATCGCTATTATTCCTGCGCCTATTCTAATCATCATAATTATCTCACCTCAGAAAACGAATTTCTGTACTATTGGGCCAATGAATGCGAAGGCGAAAAAGCCGATAAAAATTGTCATCCACATTTTCAGACTTTTCCTACTTTTTTCCTCTTTGGCCCACTTTGCAACACATGCTTCTGCTTTGCAGATAGCAGGGTCGGCCTTCATGGGGATTGTAGTTTGGCACATGCGGCAATGTTTGTGCGCAGGAACACCGGTCATTTTCTTGCGAACTTTATTGCCTGAAGTTGCTAATTTATCTGCAGTTTCAGTAATTTGTTTTTTTAGTGAGTCAAATCCTTTTGCCATAATATCACCTGTTCTATAGAGGTTTCTTCGCTTCAGGTACGATTAACGTCCCAGTAAATTCTTTGCCATCTAATGCAGCATCGAGAAGTGATAAGTTTCGGCCATCTAAGACCGCAAGGGTCAAGTTTGCTTCTATTGCTCTTGCCACAGCAATTGGGTCAACTACTGCGTTTGCACCTGCCTCAAGAGGAGTACCCACTCCGCAGATTTCGCCCAATTCACTTAGGGTAAGGTTAGTCTTTGCTTCGGCGTCATCATTAGTACGTGGGTCTTTGTCAAATACATGAGAAACATTTGTCGCAATGATGCACTGACTGGCTTTTGCAGTAGTTGCGAATTCAACAGCCACAGCATCAGTTGTATGTCCCGGGACAGTGCCGCCCATGACCACAATGCTATGATTTTTCAATAAGTCTGCAGCGCTATTGCAATCATGAGGGATGGTTGAAGCGACATCGATTCCGATATCTAGCAATATTTGTTGGATGATTGTTGCATTAATTCTTGTTGCAGCAATTCCAATTTCATCAAGAGCCCGCTCGTCGGCAACAAATGGCTTTGCCAAATTAATTCCTTCGCGAGCGGGTAGCCCTCCTCCAACAACCAAACCGAGGTGGGCGCCAATTCCTTCCATGTGTACTCCAAGTTGACGTAACTGGCCGAACCAAGTTTGGCGATGCTCTTCCTCCTCGGGACGAAGTAGGCTTCCGCCAAGGGCCACTACATATGTCGGGCTCACGAATTACCCGAGGCGTCAACCCTCCTTGATGGTGTCGCTTGTAGGGGGTATTGGTGGCCAGCGTCGCATATGGCCCTTAGCAGCCACTTGGATTCAAAGAAAATGAAGCAAATGATGTTTAACACTACTCAATAAAGCGCAAGTAAGCACTTCATCAATGTCTGAAGAATATGTACGAATGGGGATTGAAAAAGAAGCCAATTTCACAGGACTTAGAGTCAGATCTTGTGATTAGCAATCAAAGTATTATTGCCGTCGATGCCAGTTATCAGGGAGTGAAAGCGGGTCGTTTTCTTTGGAATCATCAACGAGGTTTGCAATTTCTAACCTAAGCGCCTCAAGACCAACATTTTCAGTTGCTGAAGCGGTTGGGTGTCCGGTTTCAGGATCAATCAATAGTGGCATTGTTGAATCAGCGGGGCGGCCATCTTCAACCCATTGAGATTCAGCCAATTTTATTGTATCCCAATTTGGATCAACTTCCTTTGCCAAGTCAGCCTTTGAGCGAATGATTATCAGTTCCTTTCCAGGTAACAACACCTTTACTTCCTCGAGTAAATTCATCTGCTCCTCAGGTGTTGTTCCGGATGTATCACTTGGGTCAAATAGGAAAATAACAATTGAACCGATGTGCTGCAAGGCGGCGATTGCTTGCATTTCAATTTGGTTTCTCTTCCCCATTGGTCGGTCAAGCAATCCGGGGGTGTCAACCAATTGATGTCGAAGCCGCCGGTGAACAAAATGGCCTACATGCAACTGCTTGGTGGTGAATGGGTATCCTGCAACCTCGGGTTTTCCAGTGGAAAGTGCGGCGATTAATGCTGACTTACCTACATTTGGTGCGCCCGCTACTACAATACATGGCTCATTTTGGTCAATTGATGGCAGGCGGCGAAGGATCTCTCTTGCATTATTGAGCCACTTTAGAGATGGCCCAACTTGGCGCACAATACTGCTTATTCGTCCATAGGCCTCGCGCCTTGCAATATGCATTATTTCGATTCTTGCAGTGCGGATGATTTTTCTAGTGTTCTGAGTTGCGATATTTCGTACCTGTTTTGCACCCCATTGAAGCATTGACAAATGGTGCCGGAAGTCATCTGTCCCGACTGCCGCTTCTACCATGGCTTCGTCAAATTGCGGTAAATTATTCAAACTCGGCCAAGCATTCACCCATCCAATAAATGTTTCAGCGATTACATCTGCTGCAGTTTGCACCATTCTCGTCATTTGCTTCCGGTGACGAAAAATCTTGTTCGGGTCTTCAACTTTGTTGGCTGCTTTAGTGGCCCGACTAAATGCTTTGTCAAGCACCTCATCGGCGAAAAGGACAGTTGACAAAGATTTCCACACTATCTTCATCCAATTCCTCCTATTATCGGGCGAGAGCCCATCCTTCTTGAACCCGCAGGGTTGGAAGTGGCAATTAGCGCGGGGCTTATTTGGGGCTAGCGCATGAGAGGGTCTATGTCCGATTCAATTGACCTGCCCGAATGGGCTAAAACTATGTGGGAAGAAATGGATTCACCTGAACTCGAGGGAATTCAGGCAATTACTTCCGGACCTCTACTAGAGCGCCGAACCGGAATGCGTAGAGATGATTTCGTCGAAATAATGCTTGATGCTCGATCACTTCCGAAGGATGATGAGCCGTGGGTAAGGGGAAGACTGGTCTCAAGTGGAAAAACTAGCCTTGAGATAGTCTGTAAGGATGGCCTTACATGTTTTGTGGCACGCGAAATGGTGGTAAAAGTAAAATTAATTGCGCATACTCGCCCAGCATATATCGACGACACCGAATTATTGGCTTTTGAAAGAGATGACACAAAGCGACGCAGTAAATTATATGAAAAAGTTGAGAAGGAAGAAGGTCGAGATGACAACCATCTTTGGGGCTGAAATTCTTTAGATCTTGGAGAATTGCAGAGTGAGGTCTTTCATGTCTGAACCTACAAATGCTGAACTCACAGAAAAACCAGTTGCTAGCGTAAGCCTTGAGAAGGAAAAAGTCACTTCAGGACGCTATTCACACCATGTCTTCATTTGCGGGCATATACGTCCAAAAGGTAGCGAAAGGGACTGTTGTACTAATAATGGCAGTATGGATGTACTGCGTGAAATGAAAACTCTTGTACGCCAAGCCGGATTGAAGAACGTGAAAATCCAAAAGGCAGGATGCCTCTCTATTTGTGGAAAAGCAATAACTTGTGTGGTTTATCCAGAGGGTGTATGGTACTCCTTGAGCGGAAATACCGATGAGTTGCAAAAAATAATTTCTCAACACCTTCAGGGCGGCAAGCCGGTTCGGGAACTCTTTTTGGAGGTGTAGTGTTGCGGAAAATCATTTATCGTAAGCGAGGTGGGCTTGATTCTATAGATGTTGTTGACTGTGATTCACCTTCTCCTAAATCCGATGAAATTTTGATTGAAGTACACAAGGCCGGCATTAATTTTGCCGATTTGATGATGCGGCAAGGCTTGTATGGAGCTGCACCTGATTTTCCATTTACTCCTGGCTATGAGGTGGCAGGAATTGTTCTTGAATGTGGTGAAGGCATCAAAGGAATAGAAATCGGCGATAGAGTCGTTGCAATGACCAATTTCGGCGGTTATTCGCAACAGGTTGTGGTGCAAGAGAATCAAGCATGGGTCTTGCCAGACGAAGTCTCATTTGCGAGCGCTGCGGCGATGCCAGTTGCATATGTCACTGCATTTCACATGCTTTCCTATTTAGGTAATTTTCAGGTCGGAAATTCAGTATTAATACACCACGCTGCTGGAGGGGTTGGCACTGCAGTATCGCAAATTGCAAATTTGCTTGGAGCAAGTGTCGTAGTTGGAACGAGTTCTTCAGGAAAAAAGGAATTTGTCGAAAATCAAGGAATGATTCATGTGAGCAAAGAGGAAGGTGATTTCGTCAAAGTTTGCAAAGAAAAGACTGGGGGAAAGGGCGTAGATCACGCACTTGACCCTGTTGGTGGAAAGCATGTCATGCTCTCTTACAAGGCTCTATGCACTGGGGGGCGCTTGTATGTATTTGGAGCATCATCGGCCAGTCCAAAAATCCGCACCTCATGGCTGGCAGCATATCGAATGTGGCGGCAAACTCCACGTTTTGACCCGATAAAAATGATGAATTCAAATAAATCCGTTTTTGGCATTCACATGGGGATGTGGGACGATAAAGAGGTGCTAAAGCAGCACATGATCAAATTAGCACAGTGGCTCAAAGAAGGAAAAATTAACCCAATCATTGACTCAACATTTCATTTTGAGGATGTTGCTGCTGCTCAAAAACATATTCACGACAGGAAAAATAAGGGTAAAGTTCTGCTTGATTTCAGCCCGTAGTTGCTGGAAAAAACCCGACCGAGTCTCGCGGAATGGCGATTGGTTTTGGCGAGTGGCAAAAAAGTAACGAATTTCCGGCTCAATAATTTGAATTGAGAGGAGTGAGTGAGACTCTAAAGTTTGAGTTTTACTGGGCGTGTTGCACCACAAGCCTGACACTTCAACAATGTTGTTCGGTCTTGCTTTTGGAAATGTGTATCTGGTGCGCCACATTGATGGCACTTGATGAATGAAGTGACATAACTGCCAATCGCACGACGTATTCTCTTTGGCGGAATTCGGCCCTTAAAGCGCGCACGAGGTCCGTCGCGGCTACCTGATGTACCCAATTCATTTTGGATATATTGGAAAACGTGGTTCTCATCACGCTCCATGTGTGAAACAATATCTTGAAAATTCCTTAGAATAGTATTTTGCCCTTCAATCATTATTTCCGGAGTTGGGAGTGTCCATCTTGCACGATTAGAGATGCCTTCGGGAATATTTGCTCTGGCTCGGTCGAGTAAGGACTCATAGTCAAAGTCGGAGTCTGCTATGTCTGCCACGATTATCGCCGAGCACCGCCCACCTTTAACCCTGTTGAGTTTTTAAGATTCATGGGATAATCGGCAAAATAGCAGGTCTTTACGGCATGGCTTAATATCCATAAAGCAGGGCCACCTATTTGATTAGCATGGCAGAGAGTGTAGACGAACTGAAGATGATCGTGGTAAATCTACGTAAAGAGGGGCTTTCCACCCAACAGATTGCTGATGAATTATCCCTAAGCCAAGATACCGTTGCATGGATGCTCACAAGTTCAAATGATGGTGTTGTTGCAAAGCCAATGGATATGCGCGTTGGCTGGAGAACCATTGGCGTTAGACCGACTCGAATCGCTGCTATAGGCCATATTATGGCTGATGTTGCATTGGAAGAGTGTGGGGATAACATTGACACGGTTGTAGGAATTAGTTTAAATGGAATTCTTTTCGCAAATGAAATTGCTGCTGAATTAGATAGTGAGGTGAGCATCTATAGAAGTTTGAATCATGAAAATGCCTCCGGTTCTCTTTCAAATAAATACGGCCGCGTCAGTGGCAAAAATGTGCTGGTTGTTGATGATGTTCTTTCTACTGGTGCAACTATGTCGCAATGTATTTCTGATCTTCAAGATGAAGGTGCAAGCGTCGTGCTGGCTACGGTATTGTTAAACAAGACCAATCAGAATGAGATTTCCGGAGTACCTTTGCGCGGGCTAATTCGTGCTACAGTTATTTGAGGTGGAAATGTGCACTGGGCTGATTTTCAAGCTTCTAGGCTTGCCGAACGGAGTCCAGACCATATCATTGCTACCGGTATCACGCCGAGCGGTGAATTTCACATTGGTCATTTACGCGAGAGTTTAACGGGCGAAATGTTGACTCGTGCGGCTTGTGATGCCGGTTTGTCTGCCGAAATGATATTCATTGTTGATTCGGCAGACCCCCTTCGTAGAGTATACAAGTTCCTTTCTGAAGATTATTCACAATACATAGGACACCCCCTTGGAAGTATTCCTGCACCAAATCTAGATGGAAGTCCAAATCACGATGGTGAAACATATGCAGCACATTTCCTAAATCCATTTATTGAGGCCTTACGACAAATTGGCGTAAGGCCAAGAATCGTTGACAATTACCAGTCCTACAAGCAAGGCCGCTTCAATGATGCCATAAAAATCTTCATTGAAAAGCGCCATGAGGTCCGCGAGATCATTGAGCGAGTGAGTGGGAGAGAGTTAGCGGAAGATTGGTTCCCATTTAGCCCAGTTGGGGCTGATGGCGGCATGGATGGAGTCATTGTCACTAGCCATGAATGGCCACTTATTCATTGGAGAGATGGTAATGGTGTTGCTGGTACGCACGATTTAAGCCAACTTGGAAAGTTCTATGGAAAATTGCCCTGGAGGCTTGACTGGCCGGCTCGTTGGGCATGGAATGGGATATCCTGTGAGCCTTTCGGGAAGGACCATGGGACTGCAGGAGGTTCATACGATACTGGCAAAGAAATAGTTGCACTGCTCGGATATGATGCACCAGTGCCTCTTACTTACGAGTGGATTCAATTGAAGGGAATGGGTGCGATGTCAAGTTCTGCTGGAATCGCTATTGGGCCGCTTGAAGCACTCGAATTAGTCCCCCCGCAAATCCTCAGATTTTTGATTGCACGTAACAAACCAAATCGTCATATTGACTTTGATACAGGAGATGCATTGATCTCTCTCGCCGATATTTATGAACGTCAATTTGCCAGAATTATGGAGGAAGGAGAGTTGCCTCCAGAGGAAATGAAGCGTCGCAAAAAAATCGCTTGGGAGGTTGACCGGGCACAAATTAGGTTTTCTCAAGTGGAACCTGTATCCTCGTTATTTTCTGCTGAGGGAGTTGGGGGCGATGGCTATGGCGCTAGTAGTGTTACATTCCGTTATTTGGTAATGCTTGCTCAAGTTAGGGGTTCTGATGATGAAGTGTGGTCGTCTTTACACAAGTCAGGTCATATGGAGTCGATTACTCCATCAGTTCAACAAGCAGTACGTCTGAAAAAAATCAGATCTTGGCTTGCTTCGGAACATTTCCCTGAATCTTTCCGGCTTGTTGTACAAAAGGAAATAACTCCTGATGCTCAGTTTGCCCTTTCAGAACTCGCAAGGGATGCCCAAGTCGGTACTTATTTACATAATACACATTCATCTTTGGCTAAATGCGATTGGGATGTCACTTCAATAAATAATGCAATCTGCGAGCCTGCGAAGGAACTTGAGATAGGCCTTAGTGATGCTTTTGCCGCGATGTATTGGATGTTTTTGGGTAAAAACAAAGGGCCAAAATTAGCATCAATTCTAGTAATGCTGAGCCGGAATGAAGTGCTACAATTGATTGCCAATGCCAAATCAATTATTTAATCTAGGGATTTCTCCAGGCTTATTGTTAATTAATTGTGAAATTCATTTGAATACAATTATTATTTTAGCGTGAAAGACATTTAATAATCATTCCTCTTTTCACCATCATCCTGCACAGGTACTATTATTTTGGCGTGGAGCAATTGGTGCATATTTCGGCACAAAACTAACATATCAACCGTTATCCTTGAAAAGGTCAAGAGTTGGAAGGGTGGTAATGGCCGGCGTATTCTGTCCGTCTTGCGAGGCTTCGGCTGAGGCAACGGCGAAGTTTTGTCTATCATGTGGCCATGATTTTGTTGGTCAGGGCCCTATTACTTCAACGGGCCATGATCTCAATCAATTGAAGGATGTTATTCGGCAGCGGGATGACCTTTCCATGGCAGATAAGTTTGATCTAATTGCAAAAATTGAGGAGGGTGCAAACCCAATTCAACTTGGAATCGCAGCACCTGCTGAAGGCGATGAGGAAGTTGATATTGGTGCGGCATTTGCTACTGAGGAGGTGGAAAAAAGTTCAAGTTCAACCTCCGATTATTCTTTTGGAGAATCTGTAGCAGCCAGTGCCGCAGTTAGGGCAGTCACTAAAGTAACTGAAGCATGGACCTTAATTCAAGATGGCAAATTGGATATGTCCGACCCATTGTTCAAGGAAGCGATGGCTCTAGGTATGGAAGCAAGCACCCATATTCACGATGTTGCAAGTGGCGAGCATGAGGGTATTGATGCTGAAGCAATGCGGGCAATTCCAGTTTTAAAGCCGCCAAAGAGGTCTTTCTGCCCTAAGTGTGGTTCTGATATTCACGCAAATACAATGATGCAATGGCGAAAGTGGAGAGACGGTTCTGGCGAAGTTATCTCGATGCAACTCGAGGCTTCAATGGAAACTGCATTGATTCAAGTTGCGGCTCATTATGTAAATGCCGTGAATACTCTTGAGTTGAAACTCAATCAATTAACAAAGGACCATGTAAAGGCTAAGGCTGACCTTGAAGATCTTGATGAGGATAAAATTAGAGAAGAACTCTCAGAAACTTTACGAGAGGAAATCGAGGCAGAATTACGGAAGGAACTTTCTGCAGAATATTCTTCTGGTGCCAAAGGAAGATCTGCTGCTAGTTCCGGTGGTGGTGTTAGCAGGGGTGGCTCAAGTGGTTCGGCAACTAAGAAATCACCAGCAAAGAAAAAGAAAGCAGGAGGTATGATGTTTGGGAAGAAGACCCCGAAGATGACCTTTGAAGGCGCTCCCGGAGATAAGGCTGAATGGTTCCTTTCCGAGGCTCTTGTAACGGTATACGATCCTCATGGTTCAGGAAAGAAACTGAAGCGAAAGACAATCGTTGCCCGCTCAAGTGAGGGCAATGTCAGAGTGCAAGATGTCGTAACAATTTATGCCGCTGAAGGCGAAGATGGTCTTTCAGAACTCGCTTGGACTTCACCTCTAACAAAATATATAATTGAGGCATTTAACGCCTGTTAAATAATTTGCAACTTGCGCAAGTCATTGGGTGAGTAAGATGGATTGGCTCGTTGTTACTACCGAGTGCGTGAAATTATTTTGTTGGTGTGTAAAGTAAGTGCCGAGGAGTTGTCGGGCCTTTGAGAGCAGCAGCTATTGCTGCAACTTCCATTTTCGCCCCTCGCATTGTGGTAACAAATGGTATATTCATCTCAACTGCTAAGCGTCGCATCATATTTCCATCACGCACTGCTCCACCACTAATTGTTGGTACATTGACGATGAATTGAATCTCACCTTTGCGCATCAATCCCAATGCATCAGGGCTCTTGTTTTCGGCTATTCGGTAGGCGATGAAACATTCAACTCCTGCATCTCTAAGCACATGAGCGGTACCTGGGGTTGCATGAATTTTGAATCCCATTTTGGCAAAATCAGCAGCTATTGGAACAAGGTCTTGCTTATCACCCTCTCTAACTGTTAGGTAAACTCCGCCTTCGGTATTTACTGGGATTTCGGTTGCCATCCTTGCCTTTAGGTAGGCTACTGCTGCATCGATATCACTTCCCATTACTTCGCCGGTTGATTTCATTTCAGGACCTGGTGCTGGGTCAAGACCTCGCAATTTGATGAATGGAAATACCGGTGCCTTGACCGAAACATATTCCCTATTTGGTGGAGGAATTGTCAAGTCCTTTAATTTCTCTCCGAGGGTAAGACGAGCGGCAATTCGTGCTAATGGGATACCCGAGGCCTTGGCGACAAAAGGAACTGTGCGTGATGATCTTGGATTGACCTCAAGCACATACAAATTATGCTCTTGTATAGCAAATTGAATGTTATAGCAACCAATTATTCCAAGCTCTAAGCCAATACGAACGGTTTGCTCGTGAACCTTGGACAACATTTCTTCCGAGATGTTTTGTGCTGGTATGAAACAAGTCGAATCTCCAGAGTGTATTCCGGCTTCTTCTAAGTGCTCCATGATTGCGCCGACAAGAACTTCCTCGCCATCGCATGCTGCATCAACATCTATTTCGGTTGCATGGCCTAAATACTCATCAACGAGTAGTGGCTTATCGGGCTCTAGGTATGCCTCAGCAAGATAGGCCTCCAATTGCTGGTCATTAGTAAGTATTTCCATACCTCTGCCTCCGAGTACATATGAAGGGCGAATTAGTATTGGATATCCAATTTTAACTGCAGCATTTCTCACATCATCAGGGGTTGAACCAGTTGCCCCATTTGGCATTCTAATTCCAATGCGTTTGGCGAATTTTTCAAAACGTTCACGATCGCTGGCCACATCAACAACTTCGGCTGAAGAACCCCAAAGACTCATTTCCAATCCAAGTGGCTCAAGGGTTGGTAGTCGTGCGGATAGTGGCAAGGCGAGATTGATTGCAGTTTGGCCGCCGAATTGAAGCAATATTCCATGTGCTTGCTCGCGCAGTAGCATTTCAGTGACACATTCTAGAGTGAGTGGTTCAAAATATAGGCGGTCACTGGTATCAAAATCAGTAGAAACCGTTTCGGGATTATTATTGATGATTATTGCATCCCTGCCAGATTCGCGGATTGCCATGACTGCATGAACACAGCCATAATCAAATTCAATTCCTTGACCAATTCTAATAGGTCCACTGCCGACTACGACTACGCGCTCTTTTGTTCGGTCTTGTAGATTGGGTAGGAGATCAATACCACTTTCATCTGCACTTTCATAGGTTGAATAATAGTAAGGCGTTTGCGCAGCGAATTCAGCCGCACAAGAATCAACCATTCGGTATCTTGGGTGGATGCCACAAGAGTGGCGGCGAGACATTACTGCTGTCTCATTACGACTAGTGGGGAGATTTTTCACTCCAGTTGGGGGGAAACCTGCAAGAGCATCTGCGATATGCGTATCTGAGAAACCAAGGCTTTTCCATGCCCACAATGATTCAGCATCAACTGCGGAAGGAAGAAGTCCCATTGATACGATTTCGGCTTCAGTTCGCAATATGTTTTCAAAGCGGTATAAGAACCATCTTGTAATTTGGGTAATCTCATGCACCTGTTCAATAGACCAGCCTCTCCTAAATGCTTCAAGAACTGCACTCATGCGCCTATCTGTGGCGATTTTGAGCCAATCTACTAGAGTGGAGTCTGGTAATTTCTCAAGCGCACGCACCCCCATACCCTCGCCTTCAGATTCATCTGCTCTTGTAAGAGGGCGAGGGTGAGGTGAACCCATTTCAAGGGAGGCGATAGCCTTCAAAAAAGCCTCCTCAAAGCAACGCCCAATCGCCATTACTTCACCAGTACTTTTCATTGAAGTCCCAAGTGTCCTGTCAGCAGTACGGAATTTATCAAAGGGCCAACGAGGAATCTTTACAACACAGTAATCAAGGGTTGGCTCGAAAGCAGCAGTAGTGCCGTGACCTGTAATGGGATTTGGCAACTCATCAAGGGTATAACCCACTGCGATTTTTGCAGCCATGCGGGCAATAGGATAGCCGGTTGCCTTGCTTGCCAATGCTGAAGAACGAGAAACGCGCGGGTTCACTTCAATTACTCGGACTTCCCCAGTATGTTGATTGAAAGCAAATTGAACGTTACATCCACCTGAAATATTTAATTCGCGTATTAAGGCAAGAGAATAATCTCGTAATAATTGGTGGTCACGGTCTGACAAACTTTGCTGCGGCGCAACAACGATACTTTCGCCAGTATGAACTCCCATTGGGTCAATATTTTCCATGGTACAAACGATTAGGCAATTGTCAGATGAGTCGCGCATGACTTCATATTCATGCTCTTGCCAGCCTATTATTGATTCTTCAATTAGTACTTGAGAAATACGAGAGTTGCGGATTCCAAGTGTCGCTATTTCAACCATTTCTCCAATATTCCATGCGGTACCTCCTCCTAAACCTCCAAGGGTAAATGCTGGACGGATGAGGATTGGCCAAGTGCCTATTTTTTCAGCAGCAACTATGGCTTCGGGTATTGAGTTGCAGGCGTATGCAGTAGGCACAGGCAGTCCGATTGATTCGCAAACTTCCTTGAACAATTGCCTATCCTCTGCCTTGTCAATTGCCTCAAGGTCGGATCCTATCAATTCAATTCCAAGTTTATCCAGAGTCCCATCATGGGCTAACTCGGTTGCAATGTTTAATGCAGTTTGCCCCCCCATGCCTGCGAGCAGTGCATCGGGTCGTTCAATTTCCATAATTCTGCGAATGACATCTGGAAGAAGTGGTTCAATATATACGCGGTCAGCCATTTCAGGGTCATTTTGAATCGTCGCCGGATTAGAATTGACGAGAATTACCTCATATCCATCTTCACGTAAAGCCCGACAGGCTTGACTTCCTGAAAAATCAAACTCAGCCGCTTGACCGATTTTTATCGGACCTGACCCGAGAATCATTATGCGCTGAAGATCATTTCGTCGTGGCATTATTGCTCACCTCCGCCTTCACTTAAATATTGACTTACTACTGCTGAAAAGCGGTCAAATAATGGTGCTGCATCATGCGGCCCTGGGCAAGCCTCGGGGTGGAATTGAATACTAAAAGCAGGCTTGTCAACCACATCAAGTCCTTCAACTGTCCCGTCGTTTGAATTGATGTGGCGAACAGTAACTTCAGCTCCAGTAATATTTTCTTGGGGTGGGCTGCATGCTCCACTTGGGTGTTGCGCCAGCATCCCTTTGTCCGGGTCGGCCACAGCAAAGCCGTGATTTTGAGAAGTAATAGCAACCGTGTTGGAAATCAAATCCAAAACTGGTTGATTAGCACCTCGGTGGCCATAACGCATTTTGTAGGTCTGGAGTCCAGAAGCGAGCCCAAGCAACTGATGTCCCAAGCATATTCCCATCACCGGATACCCCGCCTTGACCGCATCTGCCAAGGCATTGCGAGCAGCAGTGGCCTTCCCAGGGTGTGCTGGGTCGCCAGGTCCATTTGAACAGAATAATGCTTGAATTGAATAGTCTTGACAAAGGTTGGAAAAACCATAGTCGGGGGGGCACCAAACGACTTCAAAGCGTCGGCACAACTCGCGCAAAATATTGTACTTAATTCCACAATCAAGTGCTCCAAGCCGAGGTAGTGGCATTCCGTTTGCATCACATGCACCACGATTTAGGATAACGGGTGTGTCAATACTAACTTCGTCGACTAAGTCTGCTAAATCAGGTGGGGTCATTTGTGCCAGTCTTTTACGCATTTCATCTTCTTCAGAAGCAGGACCAAAAACGCAAAGCAAAGTCCCGTATTCTCGGACTCGGCAAGTGATTTCTCTGGTGTCTAAGCCCTCAATACCAGGGACTCCGTGCAGGGTGAGTAGATTTGAAACCGAACCGATTGAATTGCGGTGGTCTGGAGTTGGCATTGCTTGGCGGACGACTACACCTCTTGGCCAAACTCGTGATGATTCACTGGTTCCTGCGTGCACGCCGTAGTTGCCGATAAGGGGGTAGGTGAAGGTCAATACTTGCCCTGCAAAAGATGGGTCGGTCAAACTTTCCTGATATCCAGTCATTCCAGTGGTGAAAACTAATTCTCCTTCGCCGATTCCTTTAGCGCCGAATAATTGCCCCTTGAAACGGCCTCCGTCGGCCAATAATAGGATTCCTTCGCCCTTTGCAGATTCCTGCAGTTCCACTCCCATAACGAGGGCATCAGTTGCATCAGCAAAGGAAGGAGCGGCGGTTACGCCGTGAATTCCATAGCCGGGGCAGAAGCCTTGTTCGGCGCCCCAACCACTTGACATCATCTTTTCGCGGCTCGTCAGTTCTAAGAGGGTTGCCCTTGTCAAAACTGAAAACTAGCAGTTGAGATACCGAATGATAAATCGTAAAACCATTCGATATTGTCATTACACTATCACTATTTTTGCAATTAGGTTATTCATCATTTGAATGGTCAATTACAGTCTTTCCATCACCATTTGGAATCACTTCTAATTGCGCACCTTTAAAATGTTCTGATTCGGCAATTGAGCCGCCCCAAGAATCTAGGAATAGGGCAAGGGCTGCTACTTCGGAATGTGGTTGACTGCCGACAGATACATTATATTGGCACAATTTGTAAACATCTCCTGGGACTTTCGCACCACCGACTACGATTAGCAGCGGGCGATCGCGGCGCATCTTTGGAATTGCCTTTCGGAATTCTTCCCCATACATGGTCAAGTGAGCGGCAACACCAGGGCGTCCATCACCTGCATCTTCCTGAACCCAGCGGCGCAGCAAACCCATTGGACTTTTTACATATTCAAGTTCCAATACTTTACCAAAGCGTTCGTCAACTTGGGTGAGGGAATTTGTCGGCGCCAAAAGTCCGTGCAACTAGGCCCAAATGAGTGGTAATGCGGGGGTCGCGGCCCAAACGATGGCCAAGGCGAAGAACGGCGATTTGCGGAGTCTCCATCAAAGTGGGCGACTGTGGTTTCACATATCACACCAACGGCAAGAAAAACATCCATATTTTCATGAAAAGTATTGAAGGTTGAAATGAATGGAGATGGGAATCGGGCCAAAATAATTGGAATCATTTCCGTAACAATCTAAAATCATGAATCCGACGGATTGAAGGTAGGCTACCTCAAGCCAACATTATGCGAGTTCTGTTTGTTGCTTGTCTCTTACTGGTCACATCGCTCACTGCGGGTTGTTTGGAAAATATTCAACCTCAAGATCAAACAACATTACCACCCGGCTGTTACGAAGGGGTGCCTGACGAGGAGCCTGAAGTATGCACAATTACGCCACCGGCAACAAATAATACTACGTCTGATGACAATACGACAACATCTCCCTCGAATCTAAAGGGAGTTGAATACGCCTTTTTCGCCGTTCATCTTGACCCCGGAAGTCCTGCGACTTTATCTGGAGAGCCGAATGATGAGCGCCCTCTTGAGTACCTTGATGACCTGCTAGACTTAGTCACCTCTGCTAATGAAGGTGGGCATCACCTAACTCTAATGTTCACTCCCCAATGGGCAAATCACCTCACTGGAACTGACTGTGAGACTCCTGATGATGGAGATGGCGATGACCATTATCAGTACGGAGAGATAGAATATTCAGTCTGCTTGGATTTGATTCGGGCGATCGAGGCGGATGGACACGCCATCGCTTTCCACCACCACCCTCAATTCGCGCCTGAGAGTTGGGACGGTTATGGGCACGGAAATAACAGTGAACCGCACTACTTGGGTAACCTTTCTGACGCCAAGGGCGAAGTCGATGCACTTTCAGCCACTGGTGGTAGCAGTGTTGTGAGTGGAAGCAGTCAAGAATTTCCAGCCGGAGGCGGAAATATTAGTTTCACATCTGCGCGCGGATGGGATTCGTATGTTGATGCTGATGACAGAGGAGACCTTGCCTCAAAACCATGTGCATGGACAGAAGATAATAATTCAGTCTGGCGCATGAGAATGCGTTCCTATACTAATAGCACCAACCATGAAATAGTGCGTAGCGAGGTGACTCAGGCAAAAGTCGATTTGACCGAAACCGATGAAGATGGTTGGACACTCGGCTTTGTCAGCCACGCCAAGGATGTAGGTGAAACTGAAATCCTTGATTATGGAATCTTGTTCGAACTCTTATCCGATTCCGGAATTACCCTAGAAACTTTACCGCAAGTTGTGTCCCATTATAATTGGACTGCTGGCGACCCAGCTGACGATGATGGAACTCATGCCTGCCCAGCCGATGAAGGAGCAACGGGGCCGTCTGATGACGAGGGAGAAGATGAGCCTGATTACGGCCCATGGGAAGGTGACATGGTCTATCCTATGCGCGCCTTGGCGAGAGAACTTGAGGGTGAGTGGATAGAATGGGCTCTGCACGACCACTTCAACAATACTTGGAATGGAACTACCCTCGGTGAGGAAAATGGTTCAGATTCAAAGTGGGTACTCATTGAATTTTTGAGTACAGATTGCGGCCATTGTTGGAACGCTGCCGATGACATGACCTCGTTTCACAACGACTATGGTGATAGAGTAGATTTCCTCTCCTTTGCCGTTAATTTCTCTTCAAATGATTATTTCAACGCCACTCCAGAGGAGGTGGCCGCTTTCCAAGATAAAACTACTCACAATGGATGCAGAGCAAATCAATATGATTGTGCTGACCGACCTGGAGAGCCACATGAGTGGCTATATGTTGACGATAGAAATCAGTCTGCGATGCATGAATTCGCTGCGCAAGGAACACCCATGTTTGTCATTATTCAGCCAAATGGAGTAGTTGCATGGCACCAGTACCAGCACAATGGCGATTCAGGAGAAGATCAAGAGTCAATTGTAGATGCCCTTTTGAGATTTTTTGGACAAGTGCAATAGAAAAAACCCTTTGCCACTCAGGCACCGATGTGCTGAGTTGTTGCTCTCACTCGTAAACTTGCGCTTCGTCATTTCCACTTGATTGCGCATCCATTTCTTCGGAATTGTCCTGAATTTCAGAAATTTCAATACCATGGATTGATTCTTCCAATTTCTTTACCCAATCTAGAAGATATGATTCAATGAACAATTTTGCCGAATAGAAGGTTCCGCAGCCGAGAATTAGCAGCCTTACTGATTGGCTACCACTGACTCCAATGTCACCGTCGCCAAAGAGTGCACGCGCAACAGGTTCAGCCGCAAAGAAAATACAAACCAAGAAGAAAACTCCGGCAAAAAGGCTCGGTGCAGGCTTGCCTAGATTACGTCCAGCCGCATTTAGGAGTGATCCAAAGAAAACTAATATTGGTAATAACCAGGCAACAGTTGAGAATGAGAGGGAATTAACTTGAGATGTATACTGATTATATTCGTGTTCAGAACCAAGGTTGAGTACCGATAACCACCAGAATAGGACAAGTGATGCTAAGACTAGACCTGCTATTTGCCCACGACGGTGAATCATTGACCCGATATCTTTCTTTGAACTTGGATTGAGGCGTGCGAGAATACTTTCAGCGATTTCAAACTGCTCGGCAGTTGGTAACAGAGCAACTGCCTCGGCAGTGATGGAGGCTCCGCTAGCGCCTTGATTGCCGTGTTCTGTAGTAGAAGGCGAACTTATTCCTCCTCCAATGCTGCCGCCATTATCAGCATAATTCATTTCAACTCCCTCATCCATGCCGCGTAGCGCCCTCGCACCTGTCATAAAGCATGAGGTCTCCCCAAGCATCATCATGCCGGTTCTGCGACCCTTATCTGCCACCCGCCAACAGGCGGTAATAGAGGGTTTACGACAATCTGCCGACTACCTCCCAAGAATAATGGGCGTCGTTAATGTAACTCCTGATTCATTCCACCAACAATCTAGAAAGACAAGCCATGAATCTGCTATAGAGGCGGGTATAGCAATGTGGTCGGCAGGAGCAACTTGGGTGGATGTAGGAGGGGAAAGTACGAGGCCAGATGCAGATTCCGTTAGCATAGAGGAAGAACTTGAACGAGTAATTCCGGTAATTATCGGGCTTCGAAGTGCAAAACCAGATGGGCTCATCTCAATAGACACCCGAAATAATGAGGTGGCTGAAGCCGCATTGGCTGCAGGTGCCGATTTGGTTAACGATATTTCGGGTTTACGTGATACGAAAATGGCACAATTGATCGTTCGAGCAAAGTGTGGTGTATGCATAATGCACATGCTTGGCGAGCCGGGAAATATGCAAGAAAATCCACAGTATGCAAATGTTGTTGAGGAAGTTGCAAGTGAATTATTGGCAAAAGCTGAATCATTAGTTGCAGAAGGGTTGGATCCCGAATTAATTTGCCTAGACCCAGGGATTGGCTTTGGAAAAACTCTTGAGCACAATCTTGCGTTATTGCGCAATCCCAATTCTCTAAGAGGGATTAAAAGTGGCTATTGCGGCTCTGATGATGGCGCTGACACAGACACTTGCTCTGGGTGTGGCTCGTGTGATTGCAGAGGGAATTGTAGAGAATGCGAATGTCGTTGCAATGAAGTTAAATCCAGTGATTATTCGGTATTATGGGGGGTTAGTCGCAAATCGATGTTTAAAGATTTACTCGGGCGAAAGGATTCATCTGAGCGTCTTGCAGGCACCCTCGGTGTTGCAGCAGTTGCAGTGCACTCCGGAGTTGACATTTTACGAGTACATGATGTAGTTGAACATCTTGACTTCTTGGCAACAATTTTGGAATTAGATTGAATTTGGTGAATAATAGACTTCAAGCGATAGAATGAGTGGGAGTTATTCGGGGGAGATGTAAGTGTACGTAATTATCGGCAGTACTTCCCTTGCCCAATCGATGGCGAATTGGTTATCAAAACGTGGCCGTTGTCGCTTACTTTGGCCGGCAGGAAGTGAGTTGGGAGATATTGACTTATCTGGCTGCGAAGTTGTCACCTTTCCTTCACCTTGCTCTCTAAATAAATTGCCTTTGCCTATTACCGCACCCACTGCTCTCCTTCTTCTCCAACCAGAGTTGATTGCTGATGATGACCCTATTGCGGGTCTGCGTCAACGCTGGCCAAAAACTCGGATATTGACTACTCAAGAAGTAGAGTCTTCGGCAAATCACGATGCAATTTCAGTTAGTCAATTGACGGAAAATGCAATGCGAACTCGAATCCAGAGGTGGGATGCAAGGGTTAGCGCCGGTGAGTTGAAGCAGGCAATTGAAAACACCCCTGAGACTGGCCGAGTGGCGATTTTTTGCCACGATAATCCCGACCCAGATGCACTTGCATCAGCACTAGCAATCCAGCACCTAACTAAAAGTCTGGGAAGGCGGGCTACAATTCATCATGGAGGGCTGATTGAACATCAGTCAAATCGAACAATGGTGAGGCGGCTCAACATAGATTTGGAAAGGCACATCCTTGGATGGGAGGTAGACGATTTGCTGAAAAATTCAGATGCGATAATTGCGGTGGATTTTCACCAACCCGGGGCAAATAATATCTTGCCAGCAAAATGTATTCCAACAGTGGTAATTGATCATCATGCCGAAAATAATGCTCCGGCTGCCGATGTAAAGATTCTAAAATCTGAATTCGGTGCAACTTCCTCGCTTGTGGCGACTCTGTTCATGGGTTTAGATATTGAAATGAATACAGAGGTAGCAACTGCTTTGGCATGCGGAATTAGAGCAGATACGTTGAGATTTACGCGCAATTTTGACACAGTTGACTTGCGGGCGCTTTCTTGGTTGCATCCTTGGGTTGACTGGGATTTGTTGAGGGAAATTGAGACACCACCTCGGTCTAGGGATACACTTGAGGTGTTTACTGAGGCATTTGCGCAGAAGAAATCTTTCGGGAGACTACTTATTGCTCCGTTGACTAGGCTCCCAAATAGAGATGCATTGGCTCAAGTTGCAGATTTCTTGATGGATGTCGAGGGTGTGACAACGGTCATTACTTTCGGTCCTCGCCGAGGGAGAGTTATTCTTTCGGCACGGAGTCGCAATCCTGCAATTCACCTGGGGCTCACTCTTGGGAAGGCATTCTCGCCGGGTTCTGCTGGCGGTCACAAAGGCCTTGCCGGTGGACAAATTGCCTTTGCTGATTTAGTGACAAATACTGCCGAAGCCGATGTTGAAGCCAAAGCCTTGGCTGCAATGGAAATTAAATTATTGGATTTGTTCGGCGAGTGAAGGCATATTCTATAGATTGGAGTGGTGGGTGAAATGAGCGGCGATAATGGAGTAAATACCACCGAGACCACCGGCGAAGGTGTTGAAGTGGCACCATCGCCCCCCTCTATTCCTAAATCGCCATTTCGTAATATAGATGAAAATCTCCGGCTACTCGGGACTGCGCACGTTTCAAAGGATTCTGTAGCAGCAGTGAAATATCACATTGAGCATTTCAAACCAGATATTGTCGCAGTGGAATTATGCGAAAGCAGATATACCGCATTGATGGAAAACCGTAGGCTTGACCAAGAGGGTCTGCGTAAAGTGATCAAAGAGGGCAAAGCACCGTTAGTACTGATTCAATCTCTCCTCTCTGCCGAGCAAAGAAAAATGGGGCTGGATGAGGGAGAGCAACCTGGTGCAGAATTAGTTGCGGCAGTAAAGACCGCACAGGAGCATAATCTGAAGGTAGAGTTAGTTGACAGAGATATCCAAGTTACCCTGCGTCGAGCATGGAAGCGAATGCGGCTAAGGGAAAAAGTTGGACTAATTTGGGGCTTACTCGGTGAGGAAGAAGATGACGCAGAGGACATTGAACTCAGTGAATTGTTGGAAAATAGTGACCTTTTATCTCAACTATTGGATGAATTACGTCAGTTTGCACCTGGGGCTGGGGAAGTATTAGTTGATGAAAGAGATGCCTTTTTATCGGGTAAAATCGCAGCACTAAGGGGTAATGGGAAAGTGCTAGCAGTTGTCGGTGCCGGACACCTTAATGGGATTGAAGATTACTTATCTAAGGAGGCACCTGACGAAGAAAAATTGCGTGAATTATCAACGGTTCCTAAGCCAAATCCAATGTGGAAAGTGGTTACTTGGGGTCTGCCAATTGCAATAATGGCACTTGCTGGATACTTCATTTATACGGGTGATAAGGAGGCGCTATTGCATACTTTTACTGTCTGGACTGCATTCAATGCCGGTGCTGCGGCATTATTTTGTTTGTTAGCAAGAGGGCATCCCTTGGCGATTATTACCGCTGCCCTCGCCAGTCCAATTACTTCACTCAACCCGACTCTAGCGGCGGGTTGGTTTGCCGGATATGTTCAGATGAGGATGGCTGAGCCGACTGCGCAGGATTTACAGGATTTCATGAAATTGGATGAGATGAATCTGTTTTGGAAAAATAAGGCAGGTAAGGTATTACTGGTTACTGCATTAACGAATGTCGGTTCAATGTTAGGAGCATGGATTGCTGCAGCTGGACTTATTGCCATCTAAGTTTATTCTTTTTGAGCAGGTATTATTACTGGGCACATTTCATTAACTTCTACCGCTACCGCCAGTTTACTATGGACCCTATATATGTCGTTCTAATAATAGCTGGAATACTCTTTCTAATGATTGTATTTTGGTTCTTCTCAACTTGGAACCGTCTTATCCGTCTACGTGAAAACGCCAACCAATCTTGGGCAAACATTGACGTTCTTCTAAAGCAAAGATACGACATGCTACCCAATCTAATCAACACAGTCAAGGGCTATGCAACCCACGAAAAAGACTTGTTTGAACAATTCGCCCAAGCCCGCAACACCGCATCTAACGCCCTCGCTGGCGGAGATGTCAAAGGTGTATCCCAAGCAGAAGGTATGCTTTCAGGTATGATGCCAAAAATCTTCGCCCTCTCGGAAGCCTATCCTGATCTAAAGGCCAACACTAACTTCCTTGAATTACAAAAACAAATTGTCTCAATTGAAAACCAAGTTGCCGACCGCCGTGAGTTCTACAACTCTAGTGCTACCAACTGGAATGCTGCCATACAGATGGTTCCAACCAACATCGTTGCTGGATTCATGGGCGCTATCCGCCGAGATCTCTTTGAAGTAACTTCTCAAATTGAGCGACAAGCACCAAAGGTTGAGTTCTGAACAACTCGCCATCAATATCTGTCTTTGGCTGATAAAGCCATGTTGCTCTACAGAGGCGGATCGGATAATTATCATCTTAGGCGGAGCCACCATAAACACCTCTCCACTCCGCTAAACCATGCAAGTGCGTGTGCTGATGACAACAATCGTTGTCCTGATGATTTCTCTCACATCACTTTCTGGCTGTTTCGGCAACGATGACAAGCCCGAAATAGAGGAAATATCTTCCCCTTTCAGTTTTGAAAAATCAATCCCCATGACCACATGGTATCATTACGCAGGCGGCATTGATGCGCTCAATCAAAGCGCGGTCTCGGCAGCAAACATTACTGCAAACTTAACTGAAAATAATACGCCATTTTGGAGCCAAGGGTCATACTACAGCATCGGTATGACCACATTTGAGCCGACGATGGGGATTACTTCTGCCGACAACCTCTACATGGCAAGTTACGGCAATGGTCCTGGTGGCTCAACTGCAGTTGTGCAATGCTCCGGTCTAATTGAGATGGTCTCGTTGGTCGATTATGCCTGCCAAAATGCCTACAATCCGACAATTCCTATTGTTAATAGCAATGACCCCTATATCTATGTTGATCCGTGGACTGACCGCATAATGAAATTTGACATGCACGCCCTTCTCGGAATGACTGTTGAATGGTCTGACAATGAAGGAGATTCTTGGAAACCTTCAACTATCGCAACTTCTGTCTATTCAGTGCAGGACCACCAAACTATTGGTTCATCTCCATATGAAGCAGCACTATACGAAACCACTTGGGTTTACTGCATTAATGGCAACGCTCCACATCCTCTTTGTTCAACTAGTTTTGATGGTGGGTGGACTTGGACTCCCGAAGTTTCGGGTGCACCTCTTGACTGTCAAAGCGGAGGACTCACTGCACATATTGAGGGTGCAAATAATGGTAATTTTTACCGTGGAAACATCGGTTGTAATGGAGAGGGATATTCAATCTATAGAAGTACAAATGGCGGCCTTACTTGGACAGAACATCCTCTGCCTACTGAAGTCTCTGGTTCTGCTGATACTTGGAATGGCGAAGAAGCCCAAATTGGAGTTGATGAGGACAATAACTTACATGCAATGTGGATGGGACTCGATAATATGCCATACTACGCATACTCAAGAGATAACGGAGATACTTGGAGCGAGGCAATGATGATTGCTCCCCCTGCAGGGCTCAATGGAACTGGTTTCCCTGTGGTGACCGCAGGAGATGGAGGCAAAGTGGCCTTTGGCTATGTGGGTGATGGTGGAGGAGACTCGTGGAATGCATACATCACCATACTCACCGATGCGTTTTCAGAAAATCCTTTATTCACTACAGTGCAGGTTAATTTACCTGAGGACCCGATAGACACCACTGCCGATTGCGGCTATAATCGCTGCGGCGGACTCGGCGATTTCCTCGATATGCGAGTGGACCAGCATGGGCGACCTTGGTTCGCCCTCGCCCACAACCTTGGAGGTGAGATGGGCATTTTTGCGACATTTACAGATGGACCTTCCCTGCGTGGAGAGAACCTTACTGCTCTAAACTCAATGCCACTCGGTGGTCCTGCTACTCTGTGAGATGGCTTGATTGTACTTCAGCATTGGAATAGAGAAGGAAGGTGAGGTCATGGGCAATTCAGTAAAGAATGCTATTGGGGGACATAATAATTCTATTTTCCATGCAAGATTTGCAACCATCGTTGTAATATTCTTTTTTGGCATATTATTACAAGGTACCTTTGCTACCTCGGCTGCATCTGCATCTATGGAATCCCCACCTCCTCCCGAAGTTGAGTATAATCCAGAATTTCGCCAAACTAGCATTTTTGCGGCCAATAGCGATGCCTTATCCTCGTTCATCACTGGGGGCGAGCAATCTTCCTCGCATAATTTCCCTTTCGGTTCCCTTTCTAATCCATCAGATGGGCCACTGATGAGTACTGAGGGATTTGTCCGCAATACCTCAATTGGTGGAGAGGATTGGCAGTTTTCTTTGTGGGTAAGTGGTAGCGGTAGTGTGGATATTGACCTATCAGTAATGATTGATGGAAATGAGATTGACCAAGTGAATAGTGGTGATTTCACCTTGAGTGCTTCTAAGAGTCAAGTGACTTTCAGCGGTATGGAATTGCCTGAAATTATCAATAACGAAAGTGCGATTTCTCTGCAATGGACAGTTAATAGCAACGCATTTCCTGGGACGAATAGTAATTGTGAAGCATTCTGGGGTACTTCTGAAGTCCCATCAAATTTTTCTTTCTCAGCAGCAATGATGCAAGTTGATAAGCCCTATTTGGTCAATAAAGGAGTGTCGGTAACTTCTGATCAAAGTGATTATGCGAGAGAGAATGTGGAGTGGGCTGCCCAAGTAAGATGGAGTCTTGACGAGTCTCAAATCAACTTCTCGACCTATGAACTGAATGTTACCGAGGGTGAACATTTTCGCTCGTTTAGTGTGGAAAGTTCAGAACCATTCTCTTACGAATCAACTATTTTGTACTGGAAAATTGATGTTGAACATGGGGAACAATTATCTGCAAATGTGATGTTTAATGATACCTCTGGCAACCACTATCAAAGTGGGCAATCGACTGAATCATTTGTAGGTGACGGCCCCAGTTTGCTAGGGGATGGGACTATCACAATTCTATATTTGTTGACACTGCCGGCATTAATCGTTGTTGGTATTTGGCTTCGCAAGCGATACTTTTCATTAGTTGATGCTGCTGAAGAATTAGGGCACGGGCCAAAAAATATTAGCGACTTACCGAGGATGCTTACGATTGGTGCATTTTTGGTGATGGGTATTGCCAATGCGATGATTCTCTATTCCTTCCATTCGCGTAAACTTGGAGCCAGTGAAGACCTGGTTCTCCTGCATGGCGGACTCCTAATACTCACATACGGTATTTCGGGGCCTTTGTGGGGGGCCTTGGCCGATCGTATTGGTCGACGAAAGCAAATTCTTAGTATTTCTCTAATAGGGGCAGCGGTAGTAATGTTTGCATTCCCGTGGGCACCGCTGGAACTATTCATACCACTAACTCTCATTCAAACTACCTTATTCGGGTCGTCAAGAATTGCTTTCGCAGTTGGAACTGAGTGGTTTCCCGAACACAAAGGTGAATTCATTGGTATGCTTTATGCGGTTTCCAGTTTGTTTGCAGCAGCCAGTTCGATGGCAAATGGTTGGTTGTACAAGTATTTGTTAGATTCAAACGGTGTAAGTTCTGCAATGCTCGGAGCAATTACTATTTCAATTCCAATGCTTACAATTGCGGCATACTTAGTTAGGCATTTAGAAGGCGAAGAATTTACCCTGCCAATATGGCAGATAAAGGGAGAGGAAGGTCCAACGCCAAGGGGGGAAGGTATAGGTCGTTTGTCGGCAATGATGTCGGCGTTGAAGGAATTATTCACCTTTGAAAGTAAGTGGCCAAAGTTTGTCATGGCCGGAGTTCTTCTGGTCGCAATCCCCAGGGGTGCAGTAGTATTGACCACTCTGCGCTATCTCGAAATAGTTGGTTTTGACATCGACTTTTCAGGTCTATTGGAGGCGTGGGCAGTTCTTGCAGTATTGATTTTGTATGCGATAATCGGGAAAATATGTGATTCAATTGGTGCGCAAAATGTGCTTCTTTGGTCGGCTATTGCCTACGGAACTTTATGGTCAATTTACAGTATTGGTTTGCCTCCCTTTTTGGCGGTATTCATCTTTGTAATTCCGGTGTATCCAATGTTATTAGTTTCAAATGATTCCTTGTTGGCGAGATTTACAACTGAAAAAGAGCGAAACCGCGGGATGGGTGTTGCTGGTGCAGTTGCTCTTGCTGGTCAAGCAGTTGGAATTGCAATTGGATATGTATTGATGAATGGTTTTTTGGGCAAAGGCATGAGCGAATTGGATGCATACCACATGACATATCGAGTGAATATTCTTTTCTGGGTAATCGCAGTTGCTGGCACTTGGTGGTTAGCGAAAACAATAAGCAAAAATGCAAATGAGCCCTCAAATACACAATAATTCATTATTTGGCAAGAAAAAAATTCGGCGAGGGGTAATGGGATATCTGGTTATTCGGCACTATTGGGTACAAATATTGCGTAAAAGGCGAAACCAGCCCAAACTACAGAGAGGGCGACGAAGGGCCATTCTTGAGTAACTCCCGCTCGTATGCCGAGAAGGATTTGGCCAATTGCCATAGTCCATAGATATGCAGGTGCACGACTAGAAATTTTGCCGCGGGTTTCAAGTGCGAATGCTGCAAGAATAAGTGCCATTCCAAGATAGGCACCGTACATTGATGTTTCCAGCATTAGCATCCCCTTCTATCTGAATAGATGAGGCTCGACTAAGTTCCCTTATAGTGGCGACGCCAATTTCATGTCCCTATAGTTGAATTGATTCAAGCAAGAGAGCATTCAGGCCTGTACCTCACCAGCCTCACTTCACTGGCCTGCAGCAATAGGCGGGTGTGACAGATTCACTCTAGACTGATGGATTTTGAATAATTACTGCAATTCCTTGACCGCCACCAATACATGCAGTAGCAACGCCATATTTGCCGCCGCAGCGACGTAATTCATATGCTAAAGTAAGAACTAGCCGGGTTCCTGTTGCTGCTAGCGGGTGTCCTAATCCAACTGCACCACCATTGACATTTACTTTTTCTACATCGATTTCAAGATCGTTAATACAAGCTACTGCTTGACCGGCAAAAGCCTCGTTAATTTCCCAGCGATCAATATCATTAACGGTCAGTCCGGCTTTTTTAAGAGCAAGTCGGCTACTCGGCACTGGCCCATAAGCCATGATTGCAGGTTCAAGTCCAACAATTCCCCAAGAGACAATCTTTGCAATAACATCGTCACCATCAGCCTTTGCTCGTTCAGCCGACTTGATGACCACCGCAGCGGCGCCATCTACTACGCCAGAAGCATTTCCGGCAGTAACTAGGCTATCCTCTCCAAAGGCTGTTCGCAAACTTGCAAGAGATTCGGGAGTTGTGTTGCGTACAACATGGTCTTCATCTTTTGCACCAACAACACCAGATGGAGTTTCAACTTCAACAATTTCCTGATGCCAAATGCCCTCGTCTATTGATTTTTCAGTGCGATTTTGTGATAGTGCAGCGAAGGCATCAGTTTCCTCGCGAGTAACTCCTTTGCGTCGGCAAAGTTCATCGGAAGTCTGTGCCATAAATGAGCCACACATCCCATCCAACAGGTTTGTGAAAAGGTAATCTTCCATATTTTTGGGCAACTCATCTCCAGCCCGTGGAGGACGACCCAAACGGTATGTTGAACGCATTCCGCGCAAAACATGAGGAGCTTGGCTTAGGTTTTCCATGCCTCCGGCAACTACGACTTCGGCTTCTCCAAGCATGATCATTTGAGCGCCAGAAACAATTGATTGAGCCCCACTCCCACATATTCGGCTGAGGGTTAACATCGGCACTTCTTGAGGGATACCCGCTTTGAGTCCTGCGTGTCGGCCACCAAAAATCGCTTGATCTGAGGTTTGTAGTGCATATCCCATTACGACATGGTCAACCGACGCAGGGTCGCATCCAGTCTTTTCAAGAGCACCGCGAATAGCGGCTGCACCTAAATCTTCAGCACTGACTTCGGCTAGCAATCCGCCAGGCTTTCCATCTCCTCTTTTTCCACCAGCCCATTCACAAAATGGGGTTCTTGCTCCGCCTACTACTACGACTTCAGGTAATGCCATGTTTCCCGCCAAACGCCGAGCCATATTGAGGATTACCCTCCCTCTCTCTCATTCACCGGCAACAAATAATGTAGGGTAAAGAGGACAGTTCTTCGATTATGGGAATGCTATTTATTACAATTATCAGATTTCCAGGTGTCTATTGGGCTCACCACCGAGTATTTTTTCCCTGCCCGACGCTAAAAATTTTCTCCGCTGGGTTGAAAGTGTGCTGCTCTGTGGTAGTGCGTGGTCAGCATGGTTGAAACACCCTTCAAGAATACCTATTCACTCTCTGCAAAACAATTACAAGATTTGGATGAGGCAGAGGATAAGATGGAAAAGCAGGACTTAACAGCAGCCGAGAATATGTTTCTCGCTATGCTGGAGGAAGAAGCGGATTGCATCCCTGTGTTGAACAATTTAGGACACTTGTACGGCAAACATTTGTCGGAGTTTGAAAAGGCGGTAGGATATTATCAGAGAGTTCTTGATTTAGAGCCAGATAATGCTTGGGCACGAGACCAGCGCCGTAAATATCAGCGTTTCCTTACTTATGATTGAGTCGAAATACGACGAATTATTTGTTTTACTAATTTTACTTTGAACCTGTAATAATTGGGTGTAAGTTCATTGACTATGGGGTTTAGGGGTGTTTGAGGTCCACCCTATGAAAGACGCTTCTCTGCTCCTTGTTGGTGTCGGAGGATTGGGGTGTACGTGGGCCAATCGGGCCAAAACACGTTGTGGTACAAATGTTGATTTGCTACTGATTGACGCTGACCCTAGTGGAGTTGATTCACCTACGCAGGCTCATGTGCTTACTTTGGGTGATAGTCCCGATTCTTCTGGTTGTGCTTCTTTACCCGAACTTGGTGAACAACGTATGCGTAATTTGACTCAATTTGTTAACCGAGTTCTCGAACCGGTTGAATTGGTAATTCTTTTGACCGCTCTTGGGGGCGGTTCCGGAAGTGGCGCTGCGCCCGACATGGCCCGGCAAGCAAAGCGCCGCGGCGCACTTGTGCTATCTATCGCTGCTTTGCCTTTTGATGCACAACCTTCTCGGCGACAAGTTGCCGAGGAAGCCTGCGTAAAACTGGAGAAATACTCAGACGTTTGTGTGCGACTATCATTGGACCGGTTGGCATGGCAGGCACGTGAAAGAGGCGTAGATTGGCGTTTAGGGGCAGCATGGATCGAAGAATTAGTCGAAGGCTTGGTAACGACAATTTCAAAGATAGGGCTCATCAATTTGGACCTCATGGACCTTCGTTCTATCGTTCAAAAAGACGGCCGTTCTACATTGCTTGTAGCTGAAGGCGACCCCGATTCTCCAATGTTGATTTTCCAAAATGCTGTGCGAGCACCACTTTACGATGTGCAAATACAAGGAGCGAGAGGTTGCTTGATTCAAGTTGAAGGTGGAATTGGCATGACTATTCAGCAACTTGAAGCCGTAGCAAGTGCTTTTACTTCGGGATTACACAGGGATGCTCAAGTAATCCTCGGAGCCAGAACAACATCCGAATTGGAAGGAAAAATAAGAGTAGTTGCAGTGATTAGTGGTGCTGGCTTACCATCTTGAATAACGTTTTTCGGACCTATAGTATCAATCTAGTAATTCCAAATCATCGTCAAATGAACCATTGCTTTCATCTTGGTCACTTGAATCTTCTTCATCAGTATTGACTGGCGGATTCTCATTTTGCTCGTCTCCGCCCCAATCCTCATCTGCAACGATTGGATCGGGTATTTCTCCGCTCCAATCAACATTTGAATCATCACCAATTGCATCTCCATCCAAATCTATATTTTCGCCAACTGGAGCCTCGTCCTCTTCACCATCTCCTGCTTCTTTTCCAGCGGCGGCAATTGCCTCAGAGCCGGAATTTTCAGATGGGGTGTCACTTGGTTCGGTCTTATCATTTCCAGCCTTATCAATTTGGCCTTTTGAGATTAGGAAGTCCTTTAATGCGGCGCGGTGGAGGAGTTGAAGGGTCATCCAGGTGATTAGGTGACCGGCGATTAAGACTCCCTTGACGTCGCCCAATACATTCGCTACCATCGCGATTGACCCAGCATATCCAAAGCCAAATGCCAATCCCCAAAAGAGCGCATTATCCTTAGTAAAAATACTGTTTTCTTTGGCGATTCCTTTTGTCGTCATTCCCCAAATGGCAAGCAAAACGGTGATTATCATTAGGAGTCCTTCTTCAATTGCGGTGAAAGTAGATGGTGATGCCATCATGTATTGTCGATATACAGACATTAGGTGCCATGTTGCAAATGCTTGAACTGCTATTCCCCAACGCAGGGAAAAGGAATTACTTTGCTTGTTAGTACTTGCACTTTCCACAAATGCCTTTGACCACCACAATAATCCACCCTGCGATGCCAAAATCAGTACAATGAATAACACATGTCCTCCAATTGAAGTGCTTGCTTGGTCAAGAGATGTTGTTAATTCCTTATCTTGAATTGCTGAGAATAAAATGATGAGGAGTACACCCACAATTAGGTTTGCCACCATCATCGTAATTGCTATCGGCCAAAAATGTGGAGGGCTTATCTCAGTTGATTTTTCCGAGACTTTCTCTTTGATCATTGTAGCGATTGATGCTCTAAATGAAACTCCCTGGCCAATAGACCATGCGACAAAAAGAGACCCTAATCCAAAAGGCAGGTAACTGCGAACAGAACCAAGCGGACTATCATCGCTAAATGATACCATTAGTAGCATTAGAAGTGCTCCAGTAATAACTAGTGGTAATGCCCAAACTTTGACTATCTGCTTTGTTTTATGAATCATTACATTTGAGAATGATTTTTCTTCCCCCTCGGTGAGAGAGAAAGGGCTTGTATGTAGCATTCGTTGCATTGACTCTTTCTTTGAAAGTAAGGCGACGATTGCATATGCTCCGGCAAGTGAAATAAAGCCCATTGCCGCAAACTCTGCAGAACCATCTGCCGAACTATTTGCCAATATGTTAAGGAAAAAGGCGGAAGTCGCCAAAAGAAGAATGTGCGGCATCGTATTTCGTGCTAATATAGTCCTTAGAAGTGTAAAAATCCCAAAGGAGTCAATATCTTCATTGAATTCCTTTTCTCCGACTGCTGGGGTGAGGGGATTTGTTTCGCCGGATGATGATGAGTCTGTTGATCCGTCAGTTGTTTCAGTGGATTCATCACTTGAATCAATTAGATCACTCAATAAGTCATCTGCCTCTTCCCCGCCATCAAGCGATGGGTCGTTCGATGCAACCATGAACTGTTGCCGGAGGTCTAAGCATGTTAAGGGGTGCGGCCCTCGGATGCGCATGAGCGGCAATTCCAACCCCAATTTGGGTAAGCGGAAATTGACCAAGGCCTTGCGCCCGAAGTGGCGTTGGGTTGGAGTTGAGTTTGACGCTGACATTCAAAGCCGAACTATTTTTGAGCAAAAATTTGCCAAATTCGTTGCTGATCAATTCAAATGGCGCCTCTTTGATTGCCATTATGCACCAAAGCAAACTAATTCCTCCCTATCTTCAACAGATTCAGCAGATATTTCAGATAATTCCGTTCATCACGGCAGGGCGATTGTTAGAATTGATTTGAAAGACTATTCTCTGTTGCGAGGTATATTTTCTGCCGCCACCAATTCATCTGTTGATGGTGCCGAAATTGATATTTCTGTAAGACTGGAAGGGGAAGAAAATCTTTCGGTTTCCAGCATATTTTCTTCCGTAACTGCATCGGGGAAAATCGCCATGGTTCGCAAGCGTATGGGTTTGCAAAAGCCACCAAGGAAAAGTAACTGAGGATTTGCCCCTTTGCTCGTGAACGTTTGGGGTGACTCCTTAGTCTGCAATAATTATTGAACAATTGTTTGAGGTGCGCATTTCATGTGCTCGATGCATTTGGAGGGTTCATGGCCGGCGGTGGACATGCACCTGCAATTTCTCTCCATGATGTTGCAACAATTATTGGTGCAGTATTACTTTTAGGTTCGCTTTCCTTGATGTTTATTCCCGTCACTCATGATGCTGGTGCAATAGAGGGCGAAAATGGTGAGGTCCAGCGAAATGTCCGAGGGGAGTTATTATCTATAGATGTTGCAAAAGGAGATTCTATTCGCCTTGAATTCAAAGGGACAAAGTGTTTTCCCGAATCAACTTCTTGCATTGATGCAAAGTTTTCATTAGTCAATGAAGATGGCGATGCTGTTCAAACATTCGATGATATCTTTCTCGCGAAGGGCGATGAAAATGGAGTCACATTTGATATTGAAGAAGGTGGAACGTACTCTATTGCATACGAATTAGATGGTGAACTTGAATGGTCAATTTATCTTGAACGCCGATGGATGCAACCTTTCCTCATGCCTATTATCGGTGCAGCATTATTGGGCTGGGGGGTTTGGCAAGGTATGCAGCACAAGCGCCTCGAGGATGAATCTCAAGAGCCACCAAAATAATTCATTTTCAGGTTTATTAGCAATCAATAATGATCGATGCTACTTGCTGAAGTGAGCATTGTCTGAATGAGAATGAGTTGGTTAAACATCACGAGTTTAGGGTTGGCTTTTGTGTGGCCAAGTAAGTTGAGATGGCGAGTCTATTGAGATGCTCTCTCCTTTGTGAGTAACTACTAACTCTCCATCGGAATTGATGTCTGTTGGTTTGACTACTACACCGTTAATCATAGGTTTAGAGTGATGGTGCAAGTAGTGTGTAATGTTGGAAAAAATCTGTGCTTTTTCAGCGATGAAACTAATGTCGGTTTGTGGGATAATATTTTCCTTTTCTGTGGGTAGAATTTGCAGTGGGGGATTTTCAAAATAACTGGCGAGGGTGGCATATTTTGCAAAGAATCATGAGGGTATTTGTGTTCATGCGCAGTATTTTGCTTGGAGTATGCAGATGAGGGGCCGCTTGCTATTTCGCATAGGTTGACGCCGATTCCTAAGACGATAGTTTGCTTTGTCCCATCCGAGCGCCCTTCAATGAGAATTCCTGCTACCTTTCCGTGTTTTGACCAAATGTCATTCGGCCATTTTTGGAATATTTCAATTCCTTTGAAAACGCCCTCTTTTTTTGTACCGCCTGTGTCATCGGTAAGGAAGTTTATTGCCTTTAGAGTGGCTAGGCCTGCGAGCAATTGCGCCTGCCCAGGTTTGAATTGAGTTTGCATTCCATCATGTAAAACCCAAGAGCAAGCAAAACTTCCATCTCTTGTATCCCACTTATTGTTTGACATGCCGCGGCCTTCCGTTTGCTGGATTGCACAGATCCTGCTTCCGAGTCGACCACCCTTTTCCAGTAAGTAGCGATTGGTAGAATCAATTGAATCAACGCGTTCTACTCGGGCCTCAGAAAAAGCCCGCCAAAGAGCCAAAACAAACAATTCTTCTCCATCTGCAAAAGAAGTTGAATGAATGATTTTACTCGCCCAACCCTTTTTGGCCCATTTCCCAGATATTCTTCGTCCGTTTTCATTTGATGAGTGAACTAATAATATCAAGCCACCTTTTGCAAGCAATCGACTTCCCTTGAATGAGGTTTGCTGGGTTTGTGCAGAGGCTGAGATGTTGAGGGCATCTGCTGCGGTTGGGTGCTGGGTTTTAGTGTGCGAAATGCTTGCTGAGTTAGGTTCAATAGTTTGGAGTGAGTTGAGCAATAGCGAATCAGTGCCGTCCTTTTCAAGGTCAAGCAATGCTGATTCTTCGAGAGGTCCAAGTAATTCCGTGGCATTTTGGGGTGGACTCATATAAGGTAAATTCCAGACGATAAGGTCGTAATTTTCATCTCCAGCCCAAGCAGAGTTCGCTCCTTCACCTGGCCCTCCTTCTCGGACCATTTCTGGAGGGAATCCGTAGTTGCTGAATAATGCCCTAGTTGCGGCTACAGAATACGGGTTAATATCACAAGCCGAACATCGCCAATTTCTTTGATTTGCCCAAGTGCCTATTACTCCACTTCCACAACCGATTTCAAGCATTTTTCGCCCCCTTCCTTCACCCAAAGAAAAAATCGCTTCGGCGAGCATTGAGGTGTCCTTTCTCGGGGGGTAGGTCGTGGGGGGTATTTGAGCCTCTATTTCCTGATTATCGGGTGTCAACCAGATGACTTTCCTACCCCTAGATTGCAAGATTTCTCTTTCTCGTTCAACCTCTGAGTTTGTGAAAAGACTATGTCTAACCATGGTACTGAGCCCCTATTGCAGGTGGAATAATCAATGGGAGGAGGCACGAAGGCTTTATTGCATCGGAGGTCTAAGGTTTAGTTAACTCCGGGCGTCAATACGTCGAGGATGCCCAGCGTGGTCTATGTTTTTCGCACCGTAGTGTTTTTAGGGGAGATGTAGGACGGCGGGTGGCCCAGAGTGTCATTTGGGCCTGTAGCTCAGCCAGGTGGAGCAACCGGCTTTTAACCGGTTAGTCGCGGGTTCGAACCCCGTCAGGCCCGCTTCTGGCTGGGATACAGGCCGGTGACGAGAAGGGTATTGGGGTTAGCAAAATGGTGGTAAAGAGCGCAACAAAAAAGCGACTGCAAGAAATGGGGATTGCTGAGGAACACGCTCACAAACTCGCTACTGATCGAAACATGGCTGATATCAAGCAGATGTCAATTGACGAGGTCGCAAAAGCCGTTGGAATGAGCAAAGAAGATGACCGCTTTGCAAACATCATGAATGTTATTCGTGAACTTACCACTAACCGCCGTAAAAAGGCATCCAAGAAAATTACTATCAATGCGCGCGCAGTTGACATTGATGACTTCCCAATGGGGCTTACCAAGTTTAATGTTCTTAATCACGTAATCGTCCCTCATCAAGAATTGGTTCCTGAGGAAGAGGAAGAAGATGCACTAGCACCATGGAACCTCGGTGAAATAGATGAGGAAACAGGCGAGCATCGCCTGCGAAAAGAATTACTCCCAAAGATCCTAATGACCGACCCCGTCATTCAAGTGATCAAAGAAATAGCCGAAAAGGAAGACATGGCAAAATCGCTGGAAGATGAGGGGCACACCCCACTCCCTGCTGGATGGTTAGCCGACCGAGTTTTGCGAGTGATTCGCAAGAGCCCTTCTGCAGGCACTTCAGTGGCTTACCGCCTTATCGTAGAGGGAACAAATTAAGGAGGAATTAAGATGCAAGAAATTATTGAAGCATATTTCAAAGAGCGTTCACTAGTGAACCACCAAGTAGCGTCATACGATGACTGTATACCCTCAAGTAGCAACCGCAATTCCAGAATGGAAAGGATTGTTCGTGGAATCCGTGTTGGTACCGACGATATTTTTGAGGATGAAGAAGGTGGAGTTATCAAACTCGACGTAATCGACCAAGAAATATTTATTCGCCTACGTAACATTACACTTGGTTCTCCAGTTATCCGAGAAGCAAACGGTAGTGAGCACGATTCTTCACCAATGGAATGCCGACTGCGAAAGTTGACATACATGTCTCCAGTTACAATTGATTTCACTATTTTCCGTGATGGAATCCCATCTCCTGTTGAAAAAGGAGTTGCTATTGGTAATTTACCAACCATGGTGCGAAGCCGCCGTTGTAACCTACACCCCTCTCACTTGCTAAATGACCGCGTCTTGCATCCTAATACAAATGAAGATGACAAGGAAACTGCTTTCCGCCTTTGGAGAGAAAAAGGAGAAGATCCTCTTGACCAAGGTGGATATTTCATTATCAATGGAACAGAAAGAGTTCTCATTTCAATGGAAGACTTAGCGCCAAACCGAGTTACTGTTGAACTCAATAAGAGATACAAGAAGAAGACCGAGATGGCTAAGATATTCTCACAAAAAGATGGTGTGCGAAAACCACTTTCTGTTGAAAAGCGCCGTGATGGTATGTTGATGGTTAAAATCAGCACTGCAGGGACTACTGCAATACCAGTTGTGCTTTTGATGGGTGCGCTTGGTATTGAGAATGACCAGGAGATTTTCCAAGCTATTGCTGGAGAAACTGAAACCTTCAAGTTCATCGTAGCAAACATCAACGAAGTGAAGGACAACAAGGAATATGAAGTAGAATCTACCGATGATGCTCATCAATGGCTTGAGAAGAAATTCGCTGCTGGACAGCAGAAAGAATACCGTGAAGCAAGAGTTGCCCAACTACTTGACCGTGAATTACTACCTCACCTAGGTGGCGATTATGAAGACCGAAAGAAAAAGGCAGTATTCCTAGGACGTATCGTCCGCCAAGTATTGGATATGGCTATTTCAGACAAAGGGCCAAATGATAAAGACCACTATGCAAACAAGCGTGTTCGTCTTGCAGGTGACTTATTCGAGGACTTATTCCGTGTTTCACTTAACCAACTTGCTCGTGATTTGAAGTACCAACTTGAGCGCCACCACAACCGAAAGCGTGAATTGAAAATCACTTCCTGTTTACGCCCAGATGTTTTGACTTCCAAAATTATGCATGCACTGGCAACAGGTAACTGGGTCGGTGGACGAAGTGGTGTCAGTCAATTACTTGACAGAACTACCTATACCTCGGCATTGAGCCACATGCGTCGCGTAACAAGCCCCCTTGTTCGCAGTCAACCTCACTTTGAAGCACGTGATTTGCACCCAACACAATGGGGTCGCCTATGTCCCAACGAAACCCCTGAAGGACAGAACTGTGGTCTTGTAAAGAATGCTGCTTTGATGGTTGATATCTCAGAAGAAGCAAATGTTGAGGAAGTTCGTGAACAACTAGACGAATTCGATGTTTTCCAGCCAGAGGACTGGACTGATGGAGACCGTGTTCACGTGAATGGTGACATTTACGGAGTCCACAAGCGCGGTAAAAGTTTAGTTCGCCAATTCAAGAATGCACGTCGTCGTGGAGCAATCCGCCCTGAAGTAAGTATTCGTTATGATGCTGCAAACAGTGATATTTTCATTAGTACTGACAAGGGACGTATTCTGCGCCCATTATTGATTCTTCGCGATGGTTCACCCTTACTCACAAATGATGATTTGGAAGGTTTAAAGGCTGGTGAAATTACCTTCCGTGATCTTCTACACAAGGGTATAGTAGAGTGGATTGATGCTGAGGAAGAAGAAGATCTCTATGTTTCACCTAAACCATTCAATCTTCCTAATTTGACTCCCAAGTTGAAGCGCCCAATCGCTCCTGAGAATGTCCGTTGGGATAATCTTGGTGAAGATGGCGCTACTGAAGCAAAGGTTACTGCAAAAGTTCAACTTTCAAATGGTGAATGGGTAGAGGAATCTTTTTCCTTACCTCTAAACTTTGACAGTGAGTTCACTCACGTTGAAATTGACCCTCAACTAATTCTTGGAGTTTGTGCAAGTCTAATTCCTTACCCCGAACACAATTCTACCCCACGTGTTACTGGTGGTACAGCAATGGTCAAGCAGAGTCTTGGTTTGCCGAGTGCAAACTACCGCCTTCGCCCAGATACCCGAATGCACTTACTCCACTACCCACAACGTTCCATTACGCAAACTCGTGCTATGAAGACTACAAACTTCAATGAGCGCCCCGGAGGTCAGAATTTCGTTGTCGCTATTATGTCTCACCACGGATATAACATGCAGGACGCAGTTGCAATGAATAAGTCAAGTATTGACCGTGCAATGGGCCGTTCAACCTTCATGCGTACATACAATGCTGAACGCCGTAGATTCCCAGGTGGACAAGTCGATGAAATTGAAATTCCCGGAACAGGGAAGGAAGAAATCAAGGGATTAAAACCCCTTAGCTGCTATGAACACCTTGAAAATGATGGATTGCCGACCCCGGAAGTTTATCTCGAAGGCGGAGATGTTGTTGTTGGAAAGACAAGCCCTCCTCGTTTCCTCGAAGAAACCGGCGCTGGTGCCTTCTTACAAGCCCAAGAACGACGTGAATCTTCCATGGCAATTCGCCATGGTGAAAAGGGCTATGTTGACAATGTTTATCTCACTGAGAGTTTGGATAGCGGACGCCTCGTACGCCTAACCGTTCGTTCACATAAGATTCCTGAAGTAGGTGACAAATTCTCTAGTCGTCACGGACAGAAGGGAGTTATTGGTCGCTTGGTCAATCAAGAGGATATGCCTTTCACTCGAGATGGAGTCATCCCAGACCTAATTATCAATCCTCACGCTATCCCAAGTAGAATGACTGTTGCTCACGTAATGGAAATGATTGCTGGCAAAGTAGGTAGTCTTGAAGGACGCTTCATCGATGGAACTGCGTTCCGCGGTGAGAAGGAAACCAGCCTCCGTGAAGGATTAGTGCGAAATGGCTTCAACCACACTGGTCGTGAAGTCATGATAAATGGTGAAACTGGAGTGGCATACCCCGTAGATATTTTTGTTGGTGTCATTTATTATCAGAAGTTGCACCACATGGTAAGCAGTAAAATCCACGCTAGAAGCCGTGGTCGTGTGCAAATCCTAACTCGTCAACCAACAGAAGGTCGTGCTCGTCAGGGTGGACTAAGATTTGGTGAAATGGAGCGTGATTGTTTGATTGCTCACGGCGCATCAATGGTCATCAAGGACCGTTTACTCGATCAGTCGGATGGAGAAAAATTGCTGGTATGTTCAGAATCTGGGCATATCGCTTGGTATGATTGGCGAAGACGCACCTATGTGTCACCGGTACTCGGCCCAGGTGCTGAAGTTCACGAAGTACAAACTTCTTACGCATTTAAGTTATTACTTGACGAAATGAAATCGTTAGGTGTGGCCATGCGCTTAGAGCTGGAGGATTCAAGATGAAGCAAAGTTCAATTACCATGATTCCAAAGCGAATTTCAAGCATTAGGTTCAACTTAATGGACCCAAATGAAATCCGTAAAATGTCTGCAGTTGAAGTTAAGACAGCAGATACTTACAAAGATGACGGACATGCATTCCGCCAAGGATTGATGGACCCTAAGATGGGTGTTATTGAGCCGGGGATTCGTTGTGATACATGTGGAAATAAGTACGATGAATGCCCTAGTCACTTTGGGCACATCCAACTTGAACTTCCAGTCACTCACATCGGTTTCGTGAATCTAATCAAGACTGCTCTAAAGGTGACTTGTAATGTTTGTAGCCGTGTTCTTTTGCACGAAGCAGCAGGAACTCACCCTTCAAATCCTGAATTATCTGAGCAAGATTACTACCGAGCCCGAGTGAATGATGTCAATTTGAAGCACGGTGTAGGTTCTAAAGAATTCGCCAAGGCGATTAAGGATATTGAGAAGTTAACCGCCTCTGCAAAGCGTGCGGTTTGTATGCATTGCGGAGCAAGCCAAGGTAAGATTCAATTGGATAAGCCAACAACTTTCAAGGAAAAGATGGATGTAAAGGGAGCAAGCAAGATCACTGAAAAGAAATTAAATGCTCGCGATGTTCGTGAATGGCTGGAACGAATTCCACCAAATGACCTAATCTTCCTCGGCATGGACCGTTCAAACCGCCCTGAATGGGTTGTAATGCGGGTATTACCAGTACCACCAATTACAGTTCGACCTTCTATCACCCTAGATAGTGGAGACCGTTCTGAGGATGATTTGACTCACAAGTTAGTTGACGTTCTTCGAATTAATCAGCGCCTTCGTGAAAATCGTGATGCTGGTGCTCCGCAACTAATTGTTGAGGATTTGTGGGAATTACTGCAATACCACATTACAACTTACTTTGACAACCAAACAAGTGGAATCCCACCGGCCAGACACCGTTCTGGCCGCCCATTAAAGACGCTCACACAACGTCTCAAAGGTAAGGAAGGACGTTTCCGTAGTAACTTGTCCGGTAAGCGTGTTAATTTCTGTGCCCGTTCTGTTATCTCACCAGACCCATTCCTAAGCATCAACGAAGTAGGTGTACCTGAATGGGTTGCCCGTGAACTTACTGTGCCTATTCGTGTTACCCGCCGTAACCGAGAGGAATTGCGCCAGATGATTTTCAAGGGTCCAGAAAAGCACCCAGGTGTAAACTATGTTCTTCGAAATGATGGTCGCCGTGTGAGAATTAATGACCGCAGCCGTCTAATCAATTCCGGTTTCCGTTGTTTCAACCCAGATTGCATGGAAGAAACAACATTGCGCCATGACCTTCACAGCGTTCTACCTGCACCTAACTTCCTACCAGGACTTGTTATCAAACAGATGACTCGCCGGGTTGAAACTACTATTGGTGGAGAGCCAGAGTCTGAGGATTACTTTATTGTTGACGAAAAGGCAACTCTACTAAACCTCCGTGGTGAAGATGACAAGCGTCAGATTCTCCCCGAAGAAGACCCTCGTGCTATCTTGCACTATCGCTGGAAGTGGGATTTGGCTAATCCAGATGACGACTATCCTGAACATTTGGAAGTTACTTGCCCTCACTGTGGTTCACCTGAAACTAATGGTTTCCCTTCACGAACAGATGACCGTCTATCTACTGTAGATCAAGATGGTTTGCCAAAGCCCGGTCTAATCGTTGAACGTCACCTAATCGATGGTGATGTTGCTATCTTTAACCGGCAGCCATCTCTACACCGAATGTCTATGATGGTTCACGAAGTTCGTGTAATGCCAGGTAGAACATTCCGTTTCAATCTAGCAGTATGTACTCCATACAACGCGGATTTTGATGGTGATGAGATGAATTTGCACGTTATTCAGGGAGAAGAGGCCCGTGCTGAGGCTCAAATTTTGATGAGAGTCCAAGAACACATCTTAACCCCCCGTTATGGTGGAGCAGTAATTGGTGGAATACACGACCACATTTCTGGTGCTTACCTACTTACACGCGGCGACACTTGGGTTGATGAATCAACTGCTATGGAAATCATCGGAAGAATCGGCTATGTAGGAAAAATGCCAAAGATGATTCTAAAGGAAGGAGTAAAGGGATTTAGTGGACACGATCTGCTAGGCCTAATTGTTCCCGAAAACATCAGTCTACGATTTAATAATCGAAGTGGAGAGGAAGTTGTGGTTAACGGCCGCAGCCTTTCAGGTACTCTTGACAAGAGAGCGATTGGTGCTGAAGATGGAAGTCTATTGGATGCTGTTGTTCAAACAAATGGACCAGACGAAGGTGCAAAATTCCTCAACGAAATGACAAAAATCACTATTGCTGCATGTACTGCGTTAGGTTTCACAACAGGTATTGATGATGAGGATTTAACTCCTGGTGCTCTTGAACAAATTGAGCAAATCAATGAAGATGCTCGTGAACTCGTAAGAGAGGAAATGGCAAAGTACGGAAAAACCGGAAGAGGTTATGAAGCCCGTCCTGGCCGCACTTTAAAGGAAACTCTTGAGGAAAACATCATGATGATTCTTGACAAGCAAAAGGGAAAAACTGGTGATGTTGCGAAGGAAGAATTACTCGCAAGCGGCGAAGATAACGCTGCAGTTAGCATGGCTGTTTCTGGCGCTCGTGGTTCAATGGACAACTTGACCATGATGGCTGGTTCTATTGGTCAGGCAAAGGTGCGTGGAAAGAGATTAGAGCGCGGATACCAAGACCGTGTACTGACACACTTCAAGCGAGGAGACAAAGGAGCTCGACAAAAAGGTTTCATCAGCAGTTCCTTCAAACGTGGTTTGCAGCCTACTGAATTCTTTATGCTTTCAGTTTCAGGTCGTGAATCGTTAGTTGATACTGCGGTTCGTACCAGTAAGTCTGGTTATATGCAACGCCGTCTAATTAACGCAATGGATGACTTAAAAGTTTTCAAGGATGAAAAGTTGTCGGTACGAAATACCGCAGATCGTATCATTCAATTCGAATACGGAGAGGATGGTATCGACCCAACTCGTTCTAACCACGGTAACCCCGTTAACTTTGATGTAATTATCGATAAAGTAATTGGCCCAAAGAAGCGTTCCGAAGAACGTGATTCATATAACCGCGATGAAGATGACCTTGGCGGTTATGAGGATAGCCCAGCAGAAACCGATGGAGGTGAAGTTTGATGGTAGTAAAGAGTGCAACCAAGAAGAAACTAATGGATATGCTTGTACCTGAAGAATTTGCTCATCTTCTTGCAGATGACAGAAAGTGGGATAATGTAAAAGTTCTTACTGCTCAGGAAATCGCAAAAATCTGCGAAACAGATAGCGAAACTGCTGCAAAGGTGCATCAAATTATTGTTAATGCAACCAAGTCTGCCCGTTCAAGTTCAATTGATGGAGGAAATCTTACTGTCGTTCGCCGACGAAAGCGACGAACTGTTCGCCCTAAGGTGGAGCAGGAGTTGGAGTCCTATGACTATGAGCGAAAGATGATTGGAAATTTGCATGAATTTGTTGAAAACCCCATTTTCAATGCCCTTGAAAAGGCTGATGAAGCCACCGGTAGCCCAATGTTAACCGAGCGAGTTCTATCAGACCTAACAAAGGCAGTTATTGCTAGAGACAAGGTCAAGATTACCAAGAAGCAGGCTGAATCTATCATTGAGCAAGCCCGAGTTGCTTTTGCTCGCGCACGTATTGACCCGCACGAAGCAGCAGGAATTCTTACAGCACAATCAATTGGAGAACCCGGTACTCAGATGACTATGCGTACTTTCCACTATGCGGGTGTTGCGACAGTTAACGTGACTCAAGGTTTGCCTCGTATTATCGAAGTTGTTGATGCTCGAAAGATACCACAGACTCCAACAATGACAATTTATTTGGATGATTCAAAGAGATCTGAAGATGATTCAAAGAATGCACTTGAAGCCAAGAAAATGGCAGCAGCACTTGAAGTAACTCTTACAAAGAATATTGCCGACTTAAATACCGACGTAGCACAACGCCGTTTGGTTTTGAACCTGCACAAGGGAAATCTGAAGCAGAGAAATATGACTGCTGACGAAGTCCGTGACAAGTTAGGTCGTGCCCTCCGCCTTTACATCGAAGCAGATAAGGAAAGCAATCCAAAGGTATTGACAATCGTTCCAGGACGACAAACTGAATCTGATAAAGATGTAATCCCTTCTTATACAGAATTGCTCCAACTTGAAGACAAGGTAAAGGACCTGCGATTAAAAGGCGTCCCAAGTATTCAACGAGCCAATGTTCAACTTGATGATGAAACAGGTGAGTATTATCTCTCTACTATAGGAAGTAATCTCACCCGCGTTTCTGACATGGATGGAATTGACCGAAGCCGTACATATACAAATAATATCATGGAAATTTATGATTTCTTGGGTATTGAAGCCGCTCGTCAAGCAATAGTAAATGAATTGAAGTTGACGCTTGAAGGAGCCCGTTTGGAAGTTGATGACCGCCACTTGTTGATGGTCGCTGATGTAATGACCAGCGAAGGTGCAGTCCGAGCAATCGGCCGCCACGGTGTGTCTGGAACAAAGCACAGTATTCTTGCCCGTGCTGCTTTCGAAGTTACTGTTAATCACTTGCTAAGAGCAGGAATTGTAGGAGAGCGTGATCGCTTAACTGGTGTTGCAGAAAACATCATTGTTGGTCAGCCAATCTCTTTGGGAACAGGTAGTGTTGAACTGTACTATGTCCCTCGGGAGAACTGAAACACTCAAACCATGAGAAGCAAATGCAGAGTATGGAGGAATAATTATGGATATGACAAGACAACTAAAGACAGCAATAAGTAGTGGTTCACTACTTTTCGGACAGCGTCAAACAATGGATGCATGTGCACGAGGCGAAGCAAAACTTGTAATTTTGGCAGCAAATTGCCCTCAAGATTACATCGATGAGTTACACGCACGCCACCCTGATGTGGTAAAGCACCGCGTTCTAATGGTCAACCGTGACCTTGGAACTGCTTGTGCTAAACCTTTCTCGGTAAGCACTCTCTGTATCCTTGATGCTGGAAAAAGTGATTTGCTTTCCTTGGCTACAAATCTCGAGTGAAATCTCCGACTTATTGAAGGGCTTGGCCCGATGGTCATTACTTCATGGGGCTGAGCCTTGTTGAATTACTGGGCGCCGTTGGTGCTGAACTCAGCACGCAAAATGCCCCACAAATACCCAGTGGTTCTCTTCATTGGATAGGCAGGTTGGAAAATTCACCTCGCGCATTAGCGAAGCATGGAATCTTTAGCGGATGTGACATTTGGTCTTCAGGTGAAGGTTGGGTGCCTTTGGGAGTAACCGAAATTGAGAGATGGCTTGTAGATGTGAGTCAAGGAGATCATTTAATCATCTGCCAACGCTCATCTATAGATTTTGACGCCGACCATTTTGCAAGTGAAACTTCACTAATAATTTGGACTCCAAACAAATATTCACAAATAATTGGCGATGCCGTTCTTTCCAACGAGTTGTCTATTACTTCACCCACTTCGCCGGTCGTTCCAATAATTCCAGCCAGTATTGATGGCTCTCTCCCAGTTTCTCCCACTCATGATTCACCTTTCACTTCTCTCGAACTTGGAGATTCCACCATTTCTATTCCTCCAGTGGTAGATGTTCACGCATTGATGAAAGAAAGAGGCAGATCGGGGCTATCACTAAACCCTGTTTTACTTGAGGCTACCCTTTGGTTAGTAAGAGGTAGCCTTGAATCTGCCGAGAATAGCGCACAAATGGAATGGATTATTGTTGAAGATTCATTTTCTAATACTTGTGTTGTGACTGAAAAAATCACTCCAATGCAGACAATTCCCAATATTACTTCTTTGCCAGCGATCAGCCAACTAACCGAAATGGAATTATTACATGGTTTGCCTTCATTGGTAGAAGAAAGAAGGGCCGAAGTATTGAGCAGCGGTGATGTTGATTCTCATGTTAGTGGGGGATTATTGCGCTGGTGGAGATTGAATCCACAAAGCGTTACTGTAATTGCGCGTAAATTAATGATACCCGCTTGGCTAACAAAATTGCCAATTGAAGGCCCCACTATTATTCACGGCATTTCGGGCACAGAGTTGCCGTTTTCGTAATTCCTGCCATCTTTTGGATGAGGGGTGGATTTTTCCTTTCTTTGAAGGTTGAAAAATTATCCATTATTGGCTTCACTGTTTATTATTGCAGATAATTATCAAAATTGCGAAAGGGTAGGTTTCAACACCTAAAACCTCCACGGCAACACATGGCGACCTCTATTCAAACTCCAAAGGCAACCAGCCGAACTGGAATTGCAGGTGTTCTTACTTTACTATTACTCACAAGTATTTTGGCTAATTTTGCCTTCTTTTCGGACGATAGTTCAACCTTCTCTCTAGATTCTGTGGACTCGCCAGTTACAAGTGATGACAGAAGTAGTATCACTGCTCTTGATTCCTCTTCTTTTGCTGCTGCTCGCTCAGGCGCCCGTGCTATTGCGGGCTGGTCTGATATTGGAGCTAGTTCATCCCCTGCAGTGGGCAGTGCCGTTGCAGTTGAGCCAGTCTCTGGAAACATATATTCCGCAGGAATATTTAGTGGTAGTTCTTCATTGTCCCTCGGTCCAAATGCAGTTTCTTCAGCAAATTATATTCAACCATGGTTTGGCAAATCTGATTCATCGGGCAATTGGCAATGGGCTGAAACGGCTGAAACTGGAGTTGGTGCTGGAACTAATTCTGAATCAACTCTATCTGGTATCGCAGTATCGGCAAACGGAGATATGTATGTGACTGGTATGTTTTATGGTACAATTGATTTTGGTAGCCATAGCCTTACCTCGACTGGTTATTATGATACATATACTGCAAAGGCCAACTCTGCTGGTCAATGGCAATGGGCAAGTGCATTGCAAGGAAATGGTGATTATGATGGTACGACAGTAACAACTCTTGATGCAGTATGGCCAACTGCTATTGTAGCATCCAATTCAGGCGTTGTGGTGTCGGGACTATTCATCGGCAATACCGATGTAGGAACAGCAGTAGATAGCGGCGGAACAAGCGGAGATGATGCTGAAATTTTCGTTGCCAAATATGCTTCATCAGGTAGTCTACAGTGGACTGCTGAAGCGCGAGGTCCTGCATTCCAAGAAACTCAAGCGATGTATATGGAATCAAATGGAGATACATGGATTTCGAGTACCTTTGATGGAAATATGAATTTCGGCTCCCATTCAGTTACCGGAACACCTGGTGATTCAACTCCAGTTCTTGCGCAAATTGATTCCACTGGAGCATGGAAATCAGCGATGTCGATTTCTGGAGCGGACAGTTTTATCTATGGAATTGATGAATTTACAAACGGCGATTTATTCCTCGGGGGGACTTTCACTTCGAGCATTACTTTTGGTTCCACTACCCTCAATTCACCTGGCGGGGATACGAGTGGGTGGGTTGCAAAACTTGCAACTCCAAACACTTGGAGTTGGTCTGCTCTTGTTGGAGGTAGTACTTACGACCGCGTCACCGATGTCGCTGTTGACCCAATGTCAGACAATGGCGTTCTGTCAATTTCCAGTGCAAGTTCAATTACTCTCGGGCCCGACACAATCAGTTCCCAAGGTGCAAACGATAGTGCTTTGGCTATTATCTCCAATTCAGGTTCATGGGTTTCCGCATTTGGAGCAAATTCAAGTGCAGATAATAATGCTGCTGATATTGCAGTTGATAATGGAGGGAATATTTCTATTGTTGGCACATTCAGTGGCAGTATTGATTTCAGTTCAACAAATTCTGGTTCACAAACCGCATTGGCTTCTATCAACCCCTATATTTGGAGTTCATCAGGTCTTCTCGCTGCTGATGCTGATGGAGATGGAATCCCAGATGATTTAGATAATTGTCCAAATGATGCAAACCCCTTGCAGGAAGATTTAGATCAGGATTTAGATGGTGATGCATGTGATTATGATGATGATAATGACACAATCCTTGATAATTCCGGTGACGATTGCCCACAAGGCGAGATCGGCTGGATTTCAGATTCAGACCCACTTGATAAAAACACTTCTACCGATTGGGATTTAGATGGTTGCCGCGACTTAAATGAAGATTTAGATGATGACAATGATAATGTTGAAGACACAAACGATTCCTGTCCTAAGAGTAATTGGGATCATGCCATATTGCAACGTCCAGTGTGGGTCAGTGAGCCTTCATCTGACATTGATGGTGATGGTTGTCGTGATGCAGATGAAGATTCGGATGATGATGGTGATGGCGTCAATGATTCTTCTGATGCTTGTTCTGACGAGGCCGGAAATTCTAGCCTCGGTGCTTACCTCGGTTGCCCCGACGATGATGGTGATGGCTGGGCCAACATCACAGATGATTGCCCAGATGTATTTGGGTCCTCCAATAACGGAACCTTGGATGGTTGTTTAGACGGAGATGGAGATGGATGGGCAGATAGTGAAGATGCCCTTCCTCTTGATTCAACTCAGTGGATAGACAGTGATAGTGATGGGTTTGGTGATAACCAAGATGGGATTCGTCCAGATGATTGCCCGAATGATGCCGGTTCTTCGATTGATGACAGATGGGGTTGCCCAGATATGGATTCCGATGGTTATTCCGACCCAGATTCATTTTGGTTAGTTGAGGATGGAGCAGATGCAGTTGCTAATGATTCAACCCAGTGGACCGACTTTGATGAAGATGGATATGGAGACAATTTTGGAAATGAGTCTTGGCAAGTCACTAGAAATGAAAATTGGCCTGGCGAGTATTTATTCCTTGCAAATATGCAGGATGCTTGTCCTTTGGAATTTGGTAGTTCTTGGAAGGATGAATTCTATGGTTGCCGAGATACCGATGACGATGGTTATGCTGATGTTCTCGATGCCTTCCCTAATGATGTAGATGATTACCGAGATATAGACGGTGATGGAATTGGTGATTCAAAGGATGCCTGTCCAAACCAAAGTGGTACTTCTTCCGAGGATAGAGAAGGTTGTGTTGATACTGATGGCGATGGTTATTCTGACCCCGATGGATTGACTTGGTTTACAACCAACGGGGCTGATGCCTTTAGAACTGATGTAACTCAATGGGCCGATGCCGATGGTGATGGATTTGGTGATAATACTACTGGGCTTGATGCTGATGTATGTCCCGATAATTACGGCACCTCTACTGCAATTGAGTGGCTTGGCTGCCCGCCAGAAATGATAATTGAAATTGAGGATAATAATGATGGAGGAGGAAATGGAACCTCATCTGGTGGATTGTTTGGCGATTCCGATGGAATTGCTGGAATGTCAACGACGACTCTAGCCATCATTGGAGTCGTTCTTGTCATCATTGCAGTAGTACTAATTATGCTATTTACAATAATGCGGCGGGGTGATGATGATGATGATGATGATAGTTGGGAGGAAGAAATGTATGCCGAGCAAGTAGCCGGGGATTATGGTGCGCAAGCCCAACCTACCTATGCCCAGCCAGTCCAACCTGCCTATGCCCAGCCAGTCCAACCTGCTCAGCAAGTTGATGCCTTTGGCAGACCTGTTGCCCAAACCGCTCATGCAGTAATGATGCCAACTGCTTCAGATCAAGCCATGACTCCAACTACACCTACTGCAAACATGACCGGTGAAGTTCGTTCAGACGGAAATGAATGGATGGAATACCCCGTAGGTTCAGGAATGTGGCATGCTCGAGATCAAACAACCTTCCAATGGGTTAGAAGAATATAATCTCAACAATTTGAAACTATTTCATCCACTGGGTGAAATAGCACTTAACTGCGGCGCTTTTAAGCCCAATAATTTTTCTCTTGTTTCAATGGATGTGCTGAGAAAGGTGACTAAGTAAGCACTTCAAGGAGCCTATCTTGCTCTGCAGCTCTTCTCAATTCAAGAGCAATTCTCCTCCCACTACTCATTGTTTGTCTCCATGTGGCATTGCCGTATGGATGGCCAACACTAACGTGAACATTTGTGCCGCCACCCAATCTCGGAGCAACATCATATATCGAATAATTCATATCTTTGTCAATACAGGTTTGTAAGCAGAATGGTCCAATGATCCCAGGGTCATAATGCTCTTTACTTGCTTCAATGAATTTTTCACCAAGCGAGAACGCCTCTTCCAATAGGCTTTCACGAATTGTAGCAGAATTGTGTCCAACTACAGTCATTTCTGGAATTGCTTGGTCGGCAGGCATGGTCATTTGTTGAGGCGCAGGCAAGCGAACATGCCCATCAAGACTACTCTCAAAACGCCAATCAACACCTAGCAACTCAAGTTTTGGCATTTCTTCCTCTAGAGGTGAGTAGAAGAAGTTTAGATTGAAAACAGGGCCAATTACATAACGCTCAATACGAGCCCCTGCAAGACTTGCTTCATCTATAACTCCAGAATTAATTAGGATTTGCGATTTCTCCATGTACTCCTCATAGGATGCACAGGTAAAGAATCCCCTCTCAAGTTTTTTCTCAGCATGATGAAGTTTCACGATTACCAAACAGTCAATGTCTTGTGGGTCTGCGATTGCCTCAGGGTATGGTAATCCTGCTTTATCTAGAATCCAATAATAATCCTGCTCTTCGGTTCGTTCTTCCATTCGTAGCATATTTCTGCTGCCAAACATTGGGACACGGAAGTTGTTTTCAATTTCAGAAATCCCACAGTAAGAGGTGAATGAACGGTTTGGGATGTAAATGATATTACGGTCGCGCATACCCTGTTGGAATTCAGGAAAAAGTACATCTGAGAAATTATCTAATACGATTGCCTTGTCAACCATGCCTCTCTTTACTCTCCCGCTTGCGGTTCTTTGGGTTCTAAAATATTGTGAGTATGTTTTTTCTCGGCCTTTTTGGCAATAGGCTACAGTTTGGAAACCTTCCTCAATGCTACCGTCACAAATATCCAGTGCAGAATGACTTGCAGTCATACCGATGCGGAGTTTCATGCGGTCGTAGTCCTCTACGATTGCAGCTATGTCATCTTGGTTGAGCATGTCTCTCCCATCCATTGGTATTCAAGTCGGCTAAAAGACTTCACCCATCTTAGAATTTCTGTAATGACAGAAGTTCGTCGGTAGAAAGTGTCTGTCCTGACATTAACTTTTGCATCAAATCAGTTGTTCCTTCTTTGGCAGTCATGGTTGGGGCCGTTCCTCTCTCCCGTTCCCTCATTGCCCGTGACATGTTTAGAATGCTATGTAAACACCTCAAGGAGAGTATGTATGAGTGATGGGTGACATCTGCTTCCTTCTTTGAACGACGAAGTTTACGATGTGCGCTTTCAGCGAGTTCACGTCGTGCATCAACTTGCTCATTCCACTCGATCATTAGGTCGTGTGCTTGTTGTGCTTGTGATGCTGCTTCGCGGACTAGATTGTGGGCAACGTCTTGTTCTGCATTGATTACACTAAGCGCTTCCTTCATTTCGTCAGTACCTTCTGCTGCGGCTTGAGTTTTTTCCATGGTTTTGATTTGTTGGCGAATTTCCTTCATTCGCTTCATTACCTTTTTCTCATTTTTCCCCGTATGGAAGCCCATTCCGAATTCTCTGTCAAGACGTTCAGATTCTCGGCGAAGAGTATGGATTGTGATTGGGCGTCCTTTCTTGTCGCGAGGGCCCTCCTTTTTCTTAGTTTCATCCTTTCCAGTATCCATTGAGTCCTTCATTTCTCTAATTTTCTTGTCAATAACATTTCGTTCTGACTTCCGGGCGCGGACTTCCTCGTTCATTCTCTCCCGAATTTCACGTTGTTGCTTTACATTTTCAATGAGTTCACGGACCTCACCATTTAGGGTATTTCTCTTGATGAGGTGTTCTTTAGTTTTCGCATTCCATTCATCGCGGATGTTGCGGAATTCAGTTGCTTTTTTATCAACTAATTTTCGTGGTTCATCAAGAATATCCTTCAATGTTGCCATATTGCATCAACTCCGCGGGCGAGATATCTCTATCTCGGCCATTCTGCCGACCCGACCCCCCTCTTTAATCCATGCGGCTTTGATTTCATTTCTTTGCACCCATAAACATATTATTTTTCAACAATTGCCGCAAAATAATAATATTGTAATAATGAAATAATTGCAATTGTATAAGGCCAATAGTTAAGCGATTGATGTGGGTGGGAGGTATCGTTCATATGTTGCTAAATGGGATTGAAGGAATGGACCGAGTGATGACTGGAGATATTCGTGCACCATATGTCACATTGGTGACTGGCCCGCCGGGTTCGATGAAAACAGGATTTGCTCTTACCGTAATGAGTAATCATTTGTCGCGCACAGGCGAGTTTGGATTGTATTGTACGATTGAAGAAACTGTTGAATCTTTATTGCGAGGTGCGGAGTCATTGGGGATACATCCACCTCACAACCTTCAAATCACTGATTTCACGGAATTACGTCGTGAAAATGCAGGCATGGATTATCTAAAGTTCACCCGCAGAATGATCGAACATTTTAAGCAACAACATGGTGAGAGATTTACAACCTTTGTCTTGGATTCACTTGGTGCAATATACAGTTTAACAACTGTTAATGACAGCATGCGAAATAAGATGTTTGAGTTCTTTGACTTTTTGCGCCAACAGAAACTAAATGTGATAATATTGACCGAGCGCCAATATGGCGAATATGCTGAATTGCAAGGGAATGAAGGTTTCTTGGCAGATGGAATTATCAAGATGGGAGTTGACCGCAGAAATGGACAAATCGTTCGAACAATGCAGGTGGAAAAACTGCGCCATGTCCGCCATTCAATGGAAAAGCAAGCGCTTGATGTTGGGCCACATGGGCCAATAATATTGGGTCCATTATTTGACTAATATAATGTATATTTTCATTCCTGCCAAATGCAGGGAGTATTTGCAAGCAAAGCATAATGATTGATAGATTGAAGGCTGGCAGTAGAACGCTAGAGAAGTGCCGATATTCGTGGGCTCAGTTTTTGTGCATGGTTACGAATTTTTCCCAAATTAGTTCCATGCGAGGTATGGATTAGCAAATTACAGTTGTTGGCTAAAGGAAAGAGGAGAATATTTCCTCGTTCTGCAAGAAGAGTAAGGGTGGTCTGATTTTCATTTTGCTTTGCATCAGTTTCGGTATGTGAATTCTGTGCATTGAGTCTTTGGGTTTCAATGAGTAACATTGTGACATTCGCCGCCATCTTTTCAAGCCCTGGTCCCTGGGGATTTGCTTCAATTGCAAAGCCCGATTGGTCAATAATTGCTGCACCATAAACATCGTCTTGTGCGACGATATCTGCAAGGAGGGACTTCAGCATCAGGCATTCCACGAGTGATTACTCCATATTTATTGCCCTTGGTTTCTGAATATTCGGCTGCTTAGAGATTGCCCTGCATGATGATTCCAATGCTGCTATGATAGTATTTTGATAGAATTGCAATTTCATTTAAGCCAACCTTTCTATAGAAATTAATTGCACCTTCATTTTCTGCCTTTACTTCTAAATATACAGTTGATTTACCCTTGGATTTAACTAAAATGGCAAACTCATTCCAAGCCTGTGTTCCCAATCCAATATTTTGCAAGTCGCTATTGATGCAAAAGGCAAGAATCCGTACTGTATTTTCATCAATAATCATTGACCACAAAATACCCTTGATATTTTCCTTTGAATCAATTAGAATTAGACTTCCTGCAGCGGAACTAATAGGGAGTGAATATAGCGCTGCAAGGGCATAGTACTCGTCAGTTTCTGCTACTAACAAATCACGAATTGCAAGTAATTGTCCATGAGTCAAGTCACTCGTTGGAGGAGATGGCACCCATGAATATTCCTCCATCAAATGCCGGAGGGTGTAGTGGGTGAAGAAACCAACGCCTCTCCCTTCTCACATAGGGTTGGATGCAATAGGTAGGGTGAGAGATTAGCGGCGCCCTCATTTTCCGAAGGAAAAATGCGCTGTGGTATTGCGGCGAAGTATTGAATCAGCGTTTACGCTTTGCATCAGCACTTGGCTTACGGCTACTACGCGAACCTCGTGATGCCCCAATTTTCTTTTGTGCTAGTGATTTTTTCTTTGAACGGCGGGTATCCTTTGAGTGCTCTGGTTTGATTGTTGAAAGACCACCAGAACTCATCAATGCACCAAGATCAGCTAGCGACATTGATTCGCCAGATGCTGCCTTGCGCCGAATTTCACTTACGTTTGGCCCTTTGTGCTGGCGTCCTTTGTATGAATTTCCACCTCGGCCGCCGGATTGTTGCGATTTTTTGCGGTCAACTCGAATGAAAGCATCTAAGCGCCCAACTTCGCGATTAATTCCGTGAACTTCCTTGCGCTTATTTTTTATCTCGTCGAGTAATTTCATTATCTGCCTATTGTATGCCTTTTCTTCCCAAGGTGTTGCTTTCACACCCTTCATCCCTGGCTTTTCATCAGACAATTTACCTACAACATCATCGTGTTCGGCTTCTTTTAGGCGCAGGTTTGCAATTGCAGTTCGTTGGTCGGTGATTTCTGTAATCATCATTTGGTGAGAGTCATTTGATATAGTTGCGAGTTTGTGCATTTCTTGAAGTTCAAAGAAAAAGGAAAATAATTTTTCTTCTTGCTTAACTCCGGGGTAGCGCATATTTTTCATTTCTGCGGTCAGGTTCTCATAGGTTCTAAGTAATTCTTCCTCAATATTTTGAAGTGGTAATACGACTTTTGCATTAATGGAATCCCTTGTGCTTCTAAGTTCACGAATATCCTTTTCACGCCCGCCTATTGTGCCAATTATCCCTTTGTGTTCTGATCTGATGCCCTTGGTTTCGGCAATCGCACCGCGAATTGCTTGAACGATGCTAATCTGGCGTTGCCGTTCATTACTTAACGATTCAAATTCAGCCTTTGCCACGGATTGACGGCGGCGTAGCACTTTCAATTCTTCTTCAATTTCATGCTTGGGGCGGTCTCTAAGGTCCTTGAATAAGTCCTTGCGAGGTTTCTTTTTGTCCTTTCCTGCCTCTTTCTTTGCAGATTTTGCAGCCTGCTTCGATTTCCCTTCGGCTTGTTTGCTAGAATCGTCGTCGTTTGCTTCAGAGGATTCTTCCGCAGCGGTAATAACCACTTCGGAGGATGACTCGGATGCAGAGTTTTCTTCGGTTGTAGAGGTGTCTTGTGGTACAGCGGGTACATCTGTTGCCTCTTGGACTTCAGCCTCGGTTTGAGTGGGTATTTCTTCAGGTTGAGATTCTTCATCAGACATGATTACTCCTCCTCCTGTACTTCAACCGCTGCTTCAGCGGCAAGTTTTGCCTTTCTGCGAATTGCGATGGTTGAATTTCCACCGGCTTTTACTTGCTCAGCATCTTTGAGCAAATTTACAAATCCCTTTTCAAGACGTCCTTGCCAATTATTGATTGCGATTGTGGAGGTCTTTAAGGCAGCCTCGGTGCGTTGTAGTTGGCTATTTGCACCTCTTCGCGCCTCCTCGTGCATGGAATAAAATTCATGTTGTTGCTCATTTTCCTCTACCAATTCAAGCATTGCTTGATGTGCCTTATCGGCTTGGTCGTAAAGTCGCTTCATACTCTCACTGGCATCGGCGAAATCCTTCATTTCAGGATTATTTGCCACTCTACTGGCTACCCACACGCCGTGCTCCGCTTGGAGGTTGCGAATTTTGCGCAAAACCTTCTGTTCACTCTTGTGGTCACCTGCTTGAGTTTGCAATTCATTTTCCAAATTAATTATGTCATCATTTAACTTTTCACGAGCCCATTTTGGGTCTGGATTCTTCAATTTCCCTTCACTTTCTAAGGTCGCTCTTAGGTCATTAGCCAATAGTCTTTGAACCTTCGCTTTAGCGGTGCAGTCATTTCTTTCTGTCTTTAGTTTGGCAACTTTTACATTGATTTCGTCTCGTTGTTTTCGTGCCTGTTTTGCCAAAGGTTCAGAAGTGTCCAATTCATTTTGACGGGCCGCAATAATTGGGGGCAATTCCTCAATTAAACGCTCGTGTTTATGCATGATTGCCTTGGCCAAAAACTCGGGCGTGATTTTTAAAAGCGTCTCTGCATCCATGGGGAACGGCTGCGGCGACCGGACGGGTGGGGATAAATGTTAGCGAAACCCTACTAAATGGGGCAACACATTTGAGGCTCATAGGCGGAGGTGGTTTTGTGGGCGGTAGAGGTAGGCTTGTCGGACTCATTTTGGGGCTTCTCGTTTTTACCTTATTAGCCCCTATAGTGAATGCAGCAGGCGCCGGCAGCTTAGCCTTTGAATTGAACTCAGTATCTCTTGAGGGCAATGGTGACGTCGGAGTTGGAAGCGTTTGGGTAAACCTTACTGTTTCAGAGGTTGGCGGTGATTCAGCAGATGGTGTATTGAATCTCAGTTTACAGACGCCAGAAGGCATTGCAGTATTCGAAGTTGATGAGGTAATCAATCTGACGAATGATTCAGCCGTTATTGTTTCGCGTGAAATTTCAAATCTTCCTGTTGGAGTTTATTCACTTAATCTAACTCTATCCGGAGATATTTCTTCTTCTCCCTCTACTGGGTGGTCGGTGAGTGAAAATTTCTATGTGATGCGTTTGCGCCCTCTTTCTGTAGGCCTTGCCGATTCAAACCAGTGGACAGATATTGCTTTTGATTCCAATGGTTCGGAAACCGGCGCCTCGGTTCGCGATGGTGATGAATTGCGAGTAATGGTTCCAGTGGTAAATCTCGGCGATGTTAATGCAACGGTTTCCTTTTCAGCATGGGAAGGAAGTAATGTATACAATAATTCTACTTTTTCTATTCTTGCGGATTCTACCTATCTAGTTGAAGTTCCAGTTGGTGTGGTTCTTGAGGGGATGATTTTCCTTAATGCTAGTATTAATGTAAGTGGAGATACAGATGGTTCAGACAATAATGTCGCATATTCTCTTGTTATTGCGCCGCCGCCACTGCCTCTACTTTCCATTGAAATAAGTAGTGATGATGCCGCCGCCGCTGAAATTGGCTCCGCCGCTAATTTCTTACTTAATGCCAGCAATAGCGGTGAAGATGATTGGAGTGGTGATATTGTTTGCACCTTGCCAACAAATCAAACCGAAGTTTTTTCTTCAGCCCTATCCATCCAAGTTGGGCAGGTATGGCAGCACTCACTAAATGTCAGTGCGAGCCCAGGCAATTTATCCTGTAGTTTACTAAATGGGGGGCGAATTTCCTCCTCTTCAACTTCCTCAGTGACCTATTTCTTTGACATGGAAGCAGCAGAATTCGGAATGGCCGGCGGTGGTGGTCTAGTTTTACAAGGAGGTCCTTGGCATGTGGGTGACCTTCTTCGAGTCTCTGTACTCGTCCATAATTCAGGAGATCAGTCCGGTTCAGCCGCCCTCGTCTTTGGCAGTTCAGCATCTGGTGTTGGGCAGCCAGTCAGTATTGAAGCAGGCGCATCTGCAGAATTATTCGTAGAATATGTATTAGCCGATTCTTCAAGTACTAACATTTCGTGGTATGTGGAAAGTCTTGATGGTTTGGTTTCAACTGAATTAGGTGGTGTGCGTACCCTTGACATCAGCCCTTCCCAAAGCCTTAGTCATTCTATTGAAGCGGTTGCTTGGGATGTTGACGATGGAGTGTCTTTTATCTGGTCAATTCAATTATCCTCAGGGAAATCGCGTGAAGTCGGTGTGGAATTAGGAGTCGTAATAGATGGTTCAGAAGAAATTCGGCAATCTTACTCTTTGAATCTAGAAAGTGGGATGCGTCAAATTACTTCTCAAGTTGGAGATTTACAGTCTCAAGGCGAGGTTTTTGTTCGCCTATCCCCAATTAACTGGCAAAATATCGGAGATAATATTGCTACTGCTACAATACCTTCAGCCCGTCCTGAACTTTCATTATCTCTCAATGAAATGCCATCTCCGCCTCGCCCAGATGAAGGCACTTCTGCCGTAGTAACTTGCAATTTGATAAATGACGGTGGTGCTGCAAGTTCAGCCGGAGTGTTACGCCTGCAAAATTCCAATGGAGTATTATTGGCAGAAATAGAAACTGAACCAATAGCCAAAGAAGCGACAATGAGCCAAGAATTGACAGTTGAATCATGGCCAGGGAAAACTGTTGTTGATTTGACATGCATGTGGGCAGTTGGAAATGAAATTATTTCATCTGATCAAAGTTATCTTTCAGGCTCCATGCTTGTTGATGATTCAGCGAGTTTTGAAATACCCTGGTTCGATATTGGAATTGGTCTGGTAGTAGCGATTGTCATCGCAATTGTCTCCCGTCTCGTATATACTTGGAAGCAAGAAGGTGATGCCGATTCTTCCACAGGTAAGTTAAAAGTTACTCGTCAAACAAAAGGGCATTCTTCGAGTTCATCGATTTCTAAGGGCGAGGGGAAACAAAAAGTGAAAAACCGTGAAGTTGAATGCTCTGCATGTTCACAACGTCTTTCAGTTCCAGAAACATTTGGCGGGACTGCTAGATGCCCCGCATGTAAACATCAATTCCCTGTCACAGCACTTGTTGAAGCACCGGCCACTAAAACTACTCCGGCACCATCACCCACCAGTCAGGCTGATTCTGTAGATTCAAAGGAACTGCCCAATTCAAAAGGGAGAGGCCCAGTTGCGACAAATAATGATGAGGGCGAAAATGATTCAGTGGTATCTAGCACTGAGGATATTTTATCCTGTCCTTCTTGTGATTCCAGACTTCGAGTCCCGCTTGAAAAGCGACCGGCAAGGGCGAGATGCCCTGCCTGTAAGAAAGAATTTATGGCAATAATCGGATGAGGTGAAATCGATGGGCGAAGGACATTTTAAGGAATTTGAGGAGGAGTATTTGGAAACAATGTACGAGTTCTATGAAAAGAATTCCGAACTTTCTGTGCGAACTGGCGACATGGCAAAGGCCCTAGGAGTAAGTCCTGCCTCAGTGACTGAAATGGTTCAACGTCTTGCAAGAAATGGTTTTGTTAATTATGAAAAATATAAGGGGTCATCACTCACAAAAATAGGATTGTCAAGGGGGCGGGCAGTGAAGCGCCGACATCGCATAATTGAAACCTTTCTCATTGATGTTCTCCACTTCCAAGGTGATGTTCATGAAACTGCTTGCATGTTAGAACATGCAGTAAATGATGATTTGGAAATGACATTTGCCAAAATCCTCAATTATCCTGAAACAAATCCAGAGGGTAAACCAATTCCTAGTTTTTCGGAAACCGATGGTGTGCAATTATCAGATACTGATATGCTTTTTTCAGCAGCCACTCTTGAAGTTGGCCAAAAGGGCGAAGTAGTAGCATTTTTGCTTTCTAAGTCCGAGGGTGATGCATGTGCTGCATTAGGAATCAGCATTGGGTGTATCATGAATAAAGTCGCCGCCGATACTTGGAGTATTGGCGGGTCCGAATTGAAAATTGCTGCAAAATTTGGCATTCAAATATTGTTGCGTAAGTGTTAGACAGAAATAGGAGTGAGTAGAATGGACGATGAGAACTTACCGCAACCCATTGATCAAACAGTTCCTTCCACTCCAGCCCATTCTGCACCACCGACCATCGAAAAGTCTGGTGATGCTGAATTAGCTCAGCATATGGAATTACTAAGTGAGGGAGACGAAAGTGCAGTTTCAACTGAATCTGCCGAACAGTCAGATGCTACTATTGGTGATGCGAAACCACATGATGAGCCGCCATCTGATGAATTGGATGATGCATTACCTCTAAATGTAAATGCTGAAGCAAGAATAAATGATACGATTATTTCTCGAGACAAACTGCTTTATCAGGAGCAAAAACTGGTGAAGTTAGATCGTCTATTACTAACCGAAGGAATCCACCTATTGGTAATCCTTCCTACCGTAGGCACTTTGATGATGTTCATGGCATGGTTCAACCTATCCTCCTCGCCGGCATGGTGGCTGGATAGTGCTGAAGGTTCTTTAGGGATAAATTTCGCAACGGCTACATCTCTGTTGGCCTTTGTAATATTTATTGGCCATCTCATAACCCTAGTAATTGTTAGACAGAGGTATGTAGTGACTCACAAAATCTTCCGATTAGAAACAAAAAGGTATCGCCTTGAAGGTCGCCCGTTGGAAAGCATGCATGGGACAAGTACATTGAAACATCATACATCTGGGGTTATTCAACAACGAAATATGGCGATTGGAATTATCACTTGTTTATTGATTCTTAACCTCTCTGCACTTTGGGTTAGCATAACGAGCAATATTGCGTCAACTCTAGTCTTATTGGCTACTTCATTTGGCCTTTTTAGCATTGGACATCATTTGATACTTAGCCGTCGCCCTTACAATGCCAGTGAACGCTGGGGTCTAATTGATGCATACGACCCTCCAATTCACCCAGCTACATTGGACCGCGTGTGGACCGATTTACTGACTACTCACATGGACCCTCGATTGGCCAGCCAATTTGAGGAATTCTTGGTTCAATTCAATTCATCTCTACGTCAAGGCATTAGTCCAATCATGGCAACTGAACGATTTTTGGCCCTGCACTACTTCCATCGCGAAGGTTTGCTAAACACCAAATTATTCCGTAACGAATTACTTAAAATAATTAGAGATGAAACATGGGAGTCTATTGCCCATCACTCAGTTTTTGATGAAGAATTGTGGACTCATCTGTTACGCCGAGTAACCGAAAGAGTCCCTGCTTTCTTCCGGCTGGTTGAACGACTACGAATCAAACTCAAGAATTCGCTCAATGATTTAAACCAAAAGGAACTAATTTTTGATGTTGATATGGAAAACATTGTCTTTGATAGTGCAAATCTCTTTTGCCTATTATTCAACAATAGTGATGTGGAGCGTAAAGTAGTAATTCGTATTCTGAGTCCTGATTTCCGTCCGAGTAATTTCTCTTTCACCTGTGCATTAAAACCGGGGAAGGGGATTATCATGCCTTCTGACAATTCTATAGAGGGAGTCGCGGTGGCTGATGAAGGCCTCGATCTAATGTCAAATCTATTAGACATGGGTACCTTCGTTTGGCAAACTCTATTACCAGAACGTCTAGGTGAAGCTACAGTTACAATTCGGCTTGAAGAAATGGATGGAGACCTAATTTCGGGTCGTCAAATCAATGTCCGAGTTCGCTCTGAATATAATCGTCGACTTTCATCTGGTACCGGAGTCCTTTCTTTTGCTACAGGAATAATCGTTCTTGTTAGTGCATTATTGAAGCAGTTTGGTTTCTTTTAATATTCAGCAGAATGTTATTTCCTTCTAAAAATAGAGTGAATCATTCATTGACTCATTGAAATGAACCACTGTAATTGTCTATCGCAGTGTCGAGGCAGGGCACTTGGCAATCGTATTATTGAAATCGACTGGGCAGGGTAGGTTTGAAACCATAAAGCACTTCGCAAGGCTCATGGCCAAAGGTCAGGAAAAGGAAGAACGCCCCGATGCAGACCTGCATGATAGGTTGCATGAGATGGAAGCAAAGGTGCGCAAGATGCGCGATGTGCGAAATAATTTCAATGATGCTGCGAAGCGTTTTGCAGAACAGAGAAATGCTGTGCAAACACATTACAAAGATCATCGTATTGCACTTGATGAAAAACTCGAAGAACGAAAAGCAGTTCGCGAATTAATCAATCAACATAAGGAGCGCCGTAATGCAATGCAAGCACAACTACGCGACCTCTATGCACAACAGAGCGGAAACCGTGGTAATTCCAAGAAAGAGGGTTCAGTTGTTGGGGAATACAATAAAATTTTGTCCGAAGTTTCAATGTTAGAAAAAAGGTTTGAAACTGGTGGTACATTAACTCCATCAAAAGAAAAGAACATGATCAAGGCAATTAAGGAGTTAAAGCGAAGGCAAGCAGAATTGGAGCCCTCAATAAAGAAATTTGAGATGGTAAAGATTGACTTGTCTAATATTGACGAAGCAATTGCAACACTAAAGGCTGAAGCAGATGTTTCCCACCAAGCAATGATTGAGCAAGTAAAGATTTCAGATGCTATGAGTGAGGTGTTAGATGGAATGTTTGAGCAACGCGACTTCCTAAAAGCAGAGGGCGACCGACTTCACAATGGTTTCCTTGAAGAGAGAGGAAAAGCAGATGAGATTCATGGTAAAATGTCTGAATTAATGGACCAAGTTACCGAAGCCCGAAATGAGTTAAAGGTACAACATGAAGAGCGCAAGTCTTGGATGACCGAACATAATGCGGCAGTTACTGATGAGTTGAAAAGTGGGGCTGATGATGAGGATGTCGCTAATGAACTGGTGAGTGAATTACTTTCTTCCGGTTCTCTATCGGTTGGAGGCACAACTTCTACTGATTCTTTGGGAGGAGATGGGACGCGACGAACAAAGCCAAAAAAGAAGGCCAGAGTGAGTTCCTTTGCTACCGCTCGTGGAAATCGAGGTCGTTCAGTAAAGAAAGATTAGTGGATTTCAGTTAATAATTGTAAATTGATAGTTTTTCACATTAACTTCCGCTTTACGGAAATTAATTTCCAAAAGGTGTACAAATTATTTTTATTTTGTACCACTTTGAAGGCGATAATCAATCATTTTTCTAAAATGACAATTTTTGTGTTTTGACTAATGTCGGGACTTCCTTCATATACCAAAATAAAGTGCGAATATTTATGACTGGATGGGAAGACTCCACCCCCGAGAGGTCATATAACCGAACTTGGGAGGAGATTGAGGAAATGCTGGTAAAGGCAGAAGCGAGGATGGCCGAGTGGAAATCTTGGTTTGAACAATGCCAACGAGATGGTGACCGCGACGGTATGAAAGAGGGAGCAAGGAATTTCAAAGCACTTGAAGGGGTCGTTAAGACTCTCAAGTGGACTCTTGGAGAGAAGGGAGTTCCCCACCCACTCACATAATTTCTGCAATCGGTTCCTTATTGGGCAACCGCTAATAGTAATCTACTGCGTAAATCCTCACCTCAGAAATAGAGGTATGTCGCAAGAAATCTTATTAATATATACTCTTTGTGCGGCACATGAAGAACACAACACCTCTGCTTTTATGCCTGATACTTTTGCTTGCCCCGCTTACAGGATGCTTCGGTGGCGATGATCCAGTCGATGATAATCCAGATGACACGCCAACAGATACTTTAGATGACTGGCAAGTTCATTTTGCCTCTACTGCATCTGATTTACCTACTTGTGATTCAACGACAAACGGCCGATTGTATTATATTGATGCAGATTCAGAATTTCAAGTTTGCACAAGTAGCGGATGGCAAGTAATTGATATTTCAGGTCAAGATGGTGTCGCCGGTGCAGATGGTGTCGCCGGTGCAGATGGTGCAAATGGAACTGACGGTATTTCCACCCTAATTAGAATCCTATCAAGCACTACTTGCACTACCGGAGGAAACTCCTTTGAAATCGGTGATGATAGTAATGGAGATGGAGTTCTCGACATGACTGAAGTTATTATGTCGGTAGATATTTGTAATGGAGCCGCAGGACCACAAGGAATACCTGGTCAAAATGGCGGCACAAATGGAAGCGCTTCTCCCAACATCATGCTTACCAGCATTTCAGCCCCAGCAGCATCATTAGGATGCACTGCCGGTGGGCGAGTGACGATGCAAGGTCTTGACGACGGCGATGGTGGTGGGACTGCCCAAAATAGCGTACTTGAATCAGGAGAAGTTGACTATACAACAACCTATTGCAGCAAACCCGTAGTCTGGCAAATTGACGATATCAATAACGGTAATGGTTTCACCACCAACAGTTATCCCGGCTCTTTGGGCATGAAGATATTGGTTGGTGACACGCTCTACTTCAGTGCGTTTGAATATAGCAACGGTGCGGAACTATGGGCGCATGATACCTCCAACTCCTCAACTTGGCTGGCAGCTGATATCAACAGTGGGAGTGGCGACAGTGACCCCGGATATTACATGTCACTATTGGTTGGCAAAACGCTCTACTTCAGTGCGAGTGGCGGACTATGGGCACATAATACCTCCAACTCCTCAACTTGGCAGGTGCTTGATTTCGGCGGCTCTCTTCAAAGTTATATCGGACAAGACATATCAATTTTGGTCGGCGATACAATCTACTTCAGTGCGAATACTGCAAGCAGCGGCAAGGAACTGTGGGCGCATGACACCTCCAATTCCTCAACCTGGCTGGCAGCTGATATCAACAGTGGGAGTGGCGACAGTGACCCCGGTGACCACATGTCAATATTAGTTGGTGATACAATCTACTTCAGTGCTCAAGATGGAAGCAGCGGCAGAGAACTGTGGGCGCATGATACCTCCAACTCCTCAACTTGGCAGGCGGCTGATATTTTCAGCGGCACCGGCAGCAGTCAAGTTGGAAGTTACATGGCAATATTAGTCGGTGATACGCTCTACTTCAGTGCGAATACTGCAAGCAGCGGCAAGGAACTGTGGGCGCATGACACCTCCAACTCCTCAACTTGGCAGGTGGCTGATATCAACAGCGGCAGCCTTACGGGCAGTTATCCCGGACAACACATGGAAGCAATATTGGTCGGTGATACAATCTACTTTGATGCGGATGATGGAAGCAGCGGCAACGAACTATGGGCGCATGACACCTCCAACTCCTCAACTTGGCAGGTGGCTGATATCAATAGCGGGAGCAATGGCAGTCACCCCGGATGGACCCCAGCCCAATCAAGAATTATGGCTAAATTAGTCGGTGATACAATCTACTTCAGTGCGGACGATGGAAGTAGTGGTAGCGAACTGTGGGCGCATGACACCTCCACCTCCTCAACTTGGCAGGTGGCTGATATCTTCAGCGGCACCGGCAGCAGTCAAGTTGGAATTTACATGTCAATATTAGTCGGTGATACGCTCTACTTCGGTGCGAATGATGGAAGCAGCGGCTACGAATTATGGGCGCATGGCACCACCTCCTCTTCAACTTGGCAGGTGGCTGATATCAACAGCGGGAGTGGCGACAGTGTCCCTGGATATGGCATGGAAGCAATATTGGTCGGTGCTACAATCTACTTTGATGCGGATGATGGAAGCAGCGGCATAGAACTATGGGCAATGGATATTGAACACACATTCACCTATTCTTAATGCAACAAATCTCACATACAACACGAAATAGACACACTCTACCTCGGCAGAGTGAACACGGATGTCCCTCACCCACTCACATTATAGGAGTGGAATGTCAAATCCATTATCCAAAGGATCAACCAACTGATTTTCTTCACTCCCATCGTAATCCTGAGTATTTACCTGATTGCTTAGGTTGTGTCCAAGAACGCCAACATTCGCAGTTTCGCTCTCGTTAGGTGTTTGATTATTTCCAAAAAGAATTACAAATACAAGTGCCGCAGCATAAATAATTAATACAGTAATCAACAATTGAGTTGAATCTGAAATATTGAGGAGCGCCGCAACCAGCAGAAGGATTCCGCCACCGCCGAACAATAAACCTCGCGAAATCGCCTGCATTAGGGGCTCGTGAACCACCGGTTTCATGAACCCCTCCCTTGTCTGTGCACCTATGTTCTCAGCCGCCTCGCCATCCCGACCCACCGCCGAATGCCCTGGTTGGCTTATGACTGCGGTTGCCCCGTGGGGTGAAAATGAAGTGGATGCCTATGACCAAGGACTGGTTGAACTTGGGTTAGGAGACAGTCGTCTCATCCGCGTAGAGGGTGCAATGTTACCTATGGGATTCTCTGCAGTACCTCCGGAGGACCTTCCGATGGGTTCTCTTGTTGAGTGCCATTTGGTGGTCGCAAATGCTTATGATGGTTCTACTGCATGTGCAGGTGTTGCTTGGGCAAGTGCTACCACTCCTGAGGGAGATGAGTGTGCCATTGTTGCTACTTTAACAACGGAATTGGATTATGAGGAAACCGAGTTATTATTGAAGCGGAATTTACAACGCCGCTTAGCCAGCCGTGATTTGGAAGTTACTGGATTTGATGTCGCAGTCGATGAAGTAACCGCCGGCCCTGATCATCATGGTGTTGCAATTGCTGCCTTGATTATGCCTAATTCTCTTAATTTCGGCGGAGGTCGCGGAACTGGTCGAACTCGTAGCCGTGGTGCTTCTCCTGGTTTCCAGAAAGCCGAGATTGCCCACAAAGCGCCTGCTGCTAAAGCAATGCGTCCAGGTGCCCGTCGTCAACAGGATGACAGTGGTACTGATTTCAGTATGTAATCACGCAAGTATCCAAAGCACGAGTAAAATTATTTTACAACCGCAATGTTTGAGTTCTATCGCCATTGTTCGGAAGATGTGGAACCGCCAAATTGGGATGTTTTGCTTTGCCCAGGATGCAAGCAATGCTATGGCCGAGCAAAGGGCAAAAATGCTCGTTGCACTAGATGTGGGCGAACTGCCGATATTCACATTACGGTAGTCGGCCATGCCAATTCTCCTCAAGAACTCCAACGGGCGATTTCAATAGCTAATATGCCTGAGCAATTACGTGCTGATTTCGCATCAAAACTACCCCCTCTTGAAGAACCCAATGCGAAAGACTTGCGCGACCCAATAATGGCGGTAAATATCTTGCGAGAATCCGTGGGTGATAATGGCCTCGTTACTTTTGATAACCTTGCAACCGCCTGCTTTAATGCCAACATTAGCCTGACTCCAACTGAGGTTATTGATTGGGCTGAAGCCGAAGGTTTCATCCTTCGAAAGAGCGATAATTCATGGGTTGTTCTTGAGTGAATATGAAAAGGGGTGGGCGTGTCGGCGTGGATACGGGTCCGTGGGTTAGCTTGGCCTATACTCGAGCGTTTGGGACGCTTGGACTCCGGTTCAAATCCGGACGGACCCACCAGATTACCTGAATCCTCCATTGACTCGGTTTGCAAAGAGTCATTACACAGAGGCTAAAGGCCCACATCATGCACTCTGCTTTGAGCCAGCGCTTTATCGCCCCGGTTTTCTTAGTATTGATAATGCTAAGTGCCCCATTATCCGGCTGCTTCGGTAGCGAAGATTCAAGCACTTTGAAGCAGTTTGAGTTTGAAATTGAGCAATCTCCGGCGGGTGAGAACCCCTTGCGCAGTGGGGAAACTCATGATTTCATTATGCGGGGTGACATAGCAATCCAAGTTCCTGCGATAATAATTCTAATCGTTAATGGCAGTGTCATTCTCTCGGGTCAAATAGTAGCAAATGGAACCGATGTCCACGGACAAATAATGGTTCCACCAACAACCACTGGAAATGTCAGCATTGAAGTAAATGGCAAATCAATGAAATTGGAAATAGTTGCTGGCGACCCAATAATATCTGGTAAAGATTGGTTTGAAAAAATGGATTTCATCACAAGTGTATGCAGTGATTCAACTGAATGTGGTGGCTATATTAACAGATGGATGGGAACGCCAAATCCAGCATTTGAAAGGGCGGTATCTTTTTTCCAAGGACACTTTGAAGGTCTTGGCTATGAAACTCATATTTTACGCGTCATCGATCATCTAAATCCAACTCAACCCGAATCGGTTAACATCATCGCTTGGAAGCGCGGACGCTCAAGCGAGTGTGTGCAGGGCATGGGTGCACACATGGACATCGCTCCACCGGGAGGCCCACCAGGAGGAGGTACTTACGAGGGTGCATACGATAACACGGCAGGAACAGTTTCAATGATGCTTTTCGCTCGCGAATTAGTCAACATGGAAGTGGAATGCGACACTTTCCTCGGCCTTTGGTCTTCTGAAGAAGAAGGCTTGCGAGGTTCTTCGGCTTTTGCAACTAATGATTGTGATTATTGCTTACCACACGATAAAGAATTACGCTTTTACATAAATATGGATATGATGGGTGTTTCTTGGCCAGCTCTCAAACCGACTGGTGAGCCTTACCCATACCATGCTTGGAGTGGGCCCGATGAAGACCCAGAGGTGGTTGAACAACCGATTACAGAAGTTATGGAATACATACACTTTGACATCCTTCAAGCGCCAAAAAACTTGACTATTGATGGCACTTATGGCGCTGGTTGTGACCAGCACTGGGGTGAGCATGAGAATTTGACTCTTGACGTTCATGAGGATACTTTTGGTCGTTCAGACCACGTTACTTTTAGAAATCTCGGTGCCCAGACAATTTTCCATCTTGGCGCATATGATGATGATTACGATGCCTATCATAGTCCCTCTGACACACTTGACAACATGGTGCAAATGGTTGGAGGCCAAGAGGAATTAGAGAATAGTATTGAATTTGTGATGTGGGCTGCGTATCTTGAATTCCTCTACGCAGACCAGACTCCAACTGTTGCAAATGTTGGATGATTCGCAGACAACCACTAACTATTGTATGATGCAAATGGATTGCGGATTACCATTTCCTCATACGGTTTCGTTGAGTTTTCGATTTAGAAACAACAAGATGCTGAAACCAATTAACAATGAAAAAGTCACATCACTTGCATAATGTGCACCAATAATCATTCGTGATGCGCCAACGGCCAAAGCCCAAGGAACAGTCAGCAGAAGAGCGGTAGTATGGTATTTTTTAGGAAGTAATAGTATTACATAACAAGCCATTACCCCCATCGCTGTATGTCCTGATGGGAAGGAATGTCCGCCTGTGACTCCTTGTGGTTCAAACCATCTTGAGAATTCTAAATAGTCGGTTGAGAGGTTTCTAAATCGGATTCGTCCCCAAACTACCTTTAGTGAATGTACAAAAATAAAGGGGTAAACTAAGGCTGAGATGCACAAATATTTAGCGCCAGTTTTTATATTCGGATGAGTCAATTGTGGATTTGCCAGAAAAAAGAACTTCGCTACAATGAAGGACAAAATAATAGTTGCAGTGCCGCCAACTGCTCCATAATTCACATTTACCAAATATGCCTCAAAGAGCAAAATTAAGGTTGCAAAAATCTTTGCGTTTTTTGTATTTTGAAAGGAATAAATGATCGCTGCACAGATAATTAGGATGTGTCCAAGAATAAGTCCGAAGTCAGCGAGAAAATTGCCAAATCCACTTGCAGGTTGGTTGATTGCCTGTGCGATTTGCAAGTCATAGAAGGAGAAAATGGCCAATAATGTCAGACTGGTTGCCCAAAGAGTCTTCTGACTATTATTGCTGAGGTCGCTTTTGTAGGCTAAGAGAATTTCTTTACTCCCTCCCCACATATTGCTTTGCAGGCTGACTCAACCCTTCAACATTCCCAAATTCTATAGAGTTCCCTCCAATCATCTATCCGCCTACATACTTGGGTTGAGTTTGTGGAGATATTTTTCATTCATTATTGCGTTCATAATGCCGTTGCAAGAGTTTCTGTTCAATGAATATCTTATCGGCAAGGCGGGCAAGCCAGAAAGCCACGATGCCTAGAATAGGAAGCAGCAAGGCTCTAGAATCTCCCCGGTAAAGGAAAAAGCCGCCAATCCCCAATGAAATCCATCCGAAGAAAAAGGCAGTTGAAAGAAGAATCTCCTTCATTCCATGGATTGGATAAAAAGGCTTCCTTGCCTCTAATTGCCCTTCCCCTTCTTTCGACCTATGTGTTAATTTTTGCAGAGGTTGCCAAATGTACCATTGACTACCCCTTTTCATCAAACCGGACCACAGAAGGCAGGCTACTTTTGGCAAAAATCGCCAAATTTTGACTCCTGATTTTTGCCCCTCGTAAATAGAACTAACTGGGATTTCTGTAATTCTCCACAATTTATCGCTGGACATTAGGATGCGATGGTTTGGGTAACCATATCCGTCCCACCGTTTGCTAAAATCCCATTCTTTTATCGCCGTATGACTTAGCGCCACATAACCGCATTGTGGGTCCTCTAATTTTCTTCCACTTGCCAAATTAGTTAGGTGTTTTAGAAATACCGTCCCTAACCTTCTCCGCATAGGCATTTTTCCAAATCCCTGTGGTCCTGCCCTGCGATTTCCCTTGGTCATTTCCGCCTCATTCTTGATGATTGGTGCCACAAGTACGGGTAAGTCCAAGGGGTCCATCTGCCCATCTCCATCCATTATCACAGTTAACCAGGGCTTACCATCTGCCCATCTTTTTTCCTCGGCTAATTCAAGAAGTTTTTGTTGCCCGTTATCAATTGAAGCGCCCACTCCTGTGCGTATTTTTTCACCCCTTGCGCCCAGCAAAGAGGAATTATTGATGCAGTGAAAAAGGCCTCCCCACCCATCGTCTTTTTTTCTCGCTGCTGCTTTCATTGCCACTTCTCTAGTATTATCGGTTGATTCATCATCCACACAGATTATTGCATCAACCCATTGAGGTATTTGCACTATCAGTGAAGCAATATGATTAGCCTCATCACGGGCAGGTATGATGACGCCTACCGCCCAGCCGTGGTGCATATTGAGGGGGCGGCAATCCTTCTGCTTTGGCCTTGTCCCTACGAAGGCTTGACAAAGATGAGGTATGACAGGAGGGCATGCGAGCAGTTCGGATTGCCTTTGTTGTCAAAGAGCAGGACCTACGTATCGTTAGTGCAATTGCTCGGGCAAGAGATTTTTCTGACAACATTCACATCTTTGATTTCGATAGCAAGGATGAGTCAAAACAATTGGCAATTGAGGAAGGGGTAAAAGTTCATGAGATGCACCCCGATTCATGTCTTCCTGAAGTTGCAGTAATTCTTGATGAAGAGGAATTTGATGGTAATACACTTGTAGTAAATTTAGACTTCGAGTGGAAGTTACGCGATTTACCAGTAGGGGTGAATCAAGCACGTGGATTAACTGATGTACTGTTAGTCTTCAAATCCAATCCAAAGGATGAAAATTCAATTGCTTCTGAGGCCCTAACATATGCTGACGCTATATTCCATACATTATCTGCATCTCCCGCTGGGATAGCAGCATTGGCTGCCGCCGGCCCACATGACCTTCCCATGGAATTACCCAAGGAATTACTCGTACGTGTGATCAGGAAAAATACAAGTGTAGCGGTAAATCAAAGAGAGAGCCTCGCAACCGCATCACGCTTCGCCCAACTATTTTATTGGATGATAGAAAGTCGTCATCCCCTGATTTCTTTCGGTGTGCCAGGGATAGTACTTTTTACCGTTGGGTACCTTTTATCGAGGGATGTCATCTCATCTTTTGAAGAAATAAATTCAGTCAGTTTAGGGGTTGCATTAGCCACCTTTGTCGTCACAATCGTAGGATTGTTGGCGATGATGATTGCGATCATTTTATACATTCTTGGCAAGCAAGTGAAACAGGTTCAACTTCAACACCAAGAATGGCCAAAGGAGTGAATTTTTTGGCTCAGGGTTTAGTCTGTTTTGACATGGATCGTGTATTGATTGACCACATGTCAAATTGGCAATGGGTCTATGATAAATTAGGCGTAAATAACGATGAGGCATTCGCTCTATATAATTCTGGCAAGTTGGATGAATGGGATTGGATAATTCTTGATTTGGCTCTGATAAAGGATGGTTGCATGAAAATGCTTGGAGAAGAATTGCGCGATGAACATTTACGTGGCTGGATTGAAGATGCCCCACTAATGAAGGGCTGGAGGGAATGTATTGACTCCTTGTTGAATGCTGATTTGGAGGTGGCAATTATTTCGGGTGGGATGCAACAGACTGCTAGACAGATATCTTGTGCTTTCCCTTCCAATTCAAAATGGCAAAAGCGCTGGGGTGGAATAGACCCCCACAACTCAAGAGTCCTTGCCGGGGGAATGGACACTCGTCTGCATGTTTTCACAAATGGATGGTTGTCAAATCACGATGGTAGTATTCCAACTACGGGACGCTACCAAGTGCAAATGGGTGGAAAAAACGCAATCGTTCAAATGTTGCAGCGCCGATTGGGTGTCACTTACGAGAGAACAGTTTCAATTGGTGATTCGCCAGGGGATATCGCCATGTTCACTCAAAGTGGGTATGCAATCAATTTCAATCCATGGGATGAGCGAACTGCTGAGCATTCCGATCTCATCATTGAGGAAAAAGACCTCGCATTAGTTGCAGATGCTATTCACAATTACCTCGGCACAAAATAGGTCGAAGTTCCCAAAATCCATGACTTTTTGAAAGGTTCTCCAAAGACCCTCACTCAAAGATAACCATTCATTGGGGCACTGAGGTCAGTAGATTAGTTTTGCAATGTCGTGCCCGTGATGCCGCGAACTGCTTTCATTGCATCACCCGGTTGGCACATTAGCACTTTACATTCGGGTAGGGAAATCTTCGCCCAAGCCATTGCCTCAACTTTCGGACCCATGCTACCGGCGGGAAATTCTCCAGAACTCACGCCGGCTTCGGCTTGTTGACAAGTTAGTTGAGTAAGTACTTCCTCGTTTGGCTGACCAAAGTTGATTCGTAGTGAATCAATTGCCGTACTAATTACAAATAGGTCAGCATTCAATTCAATTGCTAAGAGGGCCGACAATCGGTCCTTATCAATAACCGCAGGGATGCCAACCCAATGGCTTTCCTTTCGAATAACAGGGATGCCACCGCCACCGCCGCAAAAAACGACTGCTCCTTCACGTACCAATGTGTGAATTAATTCTGAATCCAATATTGAAATCGGTTTCGGTGAGGCGACTACGCGACGAGCACCATTAGCAGTTGCAGCAATATCCCAATCTTCACTCATTACTGCCTTGTCGGAAAGAATGGGACCTATGGGCTTTGTTGGGAAGTCAAATGCTGGGTCCGAGGGGTTAACCTCAACTCTTGTTAGGACGACTGCAGTTCTTTCTGGACGTGCCCGCCTGTGCAATACTGACTCCAAATTAAGTGCTAATTCGTGACCAATCATTCCCTGTGTTGCCGCAACCCATGAATCCAAACCAATGCGCTTACGTACAAACGTGCTGGCTGAGATATCTTTACTATCATTTCGAGTAGCCCTTTCTTCAAGCATCAATAGGTCGCCAACTTGTGGGCCATTTCCATGAGTAACTACGACTCTATAACCTGATTCAAGCAAATCCACAATGTCTGAGAGAACCTTGGCAAGAGCAAGAGATTGAGCCTTAATATCTCCACCCTTTGGATTAGAAAGAGCATTTCCTCCGATTGCATAAATTGCAATTCGGATTCGGCCGCCTTTAGAAGTTTCGCTACTTCCCACGGCATTGGCTAGGTTGCTCTCCTCAAGAACCTTACATAATTGTGCTTCGTAAAAGATACTTTTACATGAGATTACCTCAGGTCAATAAAATCTAGTTGTCTTACTTGACAAATGTTGACAATGGAAATGGAATTAGAATACATGCATGTTTCAGCAAACCGGTGATGCAGACATGAAAACACTCAACTCATAATTACCTCATTGCAAAACCACACCCTTCAAGAGAGGAGGCTGGCTGGCAAGGCTTAGGAGAGTCTTTCATGGTGAAGTCGCATTGGGTTGGTGAGGTTCAGTCGGGTATGTATGACGGCCAAGAAGTTGAACTAAAGGGCTGGATTTATCGCACCCGCGGTTCAAATAAAATCCGCTTTATTGTCCTTCGTGATTCAACAGGTACGATTCAGTGTGTTGCTAAGCGCGACACAGTTGGAGATGAGATTTTTGAAGGATTAAAAGGCGCATTAATTGAGTCAAGTGTAATTCTTAACGGTCACGTTAATGTTGATGAGCGGGCCCCAGGTGGTCATGAAATTGTTGTTTCAAGTGCAACTATTGTCGGGCCAGTTAACCCGGAAAACCCTTTTCCAATTACCCAATCAGCAATGGAGAATGCAGATGGTGGAGAAACCGAATTCTTACTGGACAACCGACACTTGTACCTTCGTACTAGCAGGATGACTACCATGCTCAAACTGCGAAGTAGTGCATTTGGTGCCATTCATTCTTACTTCCGTGATTCTGATTTCATTGAATATCAAGCGCCTTGTTTTGTCGCTGGAGCAGTTGAAGGTGGAAGCACTCTGTTTGAAGTTCCATATTTCGGCCGCAAAGATGTCTATCTAACCCAATCTTGGCAATTATATGCTGAAGCAGCAATGCCTGCTCTTGAGAAACTTTACACAATCGCTCCATCTTTCCGCGCAGAAAAATCACGCACACGTCGCCACTTAACCGAGTTTTGGCATGCCGAAATGGAAATGGCTTGGGCAGGAAATAATGACATTATGGAACAGGGCGAAGGGTTAGTCCGGCACATTGCACAGACATTCCTTGATGAGCGCACCCCCGAGTTAGAAAGTTTGGGGAGGGATTTGGAATTAATTGCCAGATATGCAGATAACCCGTACCCTAGAATGCGCTATGATGAGGCTGTCGAGACTTTGCAAGGCATGGATGTTGATATTGAATGGGGTCAAGATTTAGATTATTCCAAGGAGAAAATCTTAACTCAGGATTTTGATGTACCACACTTCCTTACTCACTATCCAAAGGTCGCCAAACCATTCTATCACAGAGTTGACCCTGATGATGAAAAGTATGTGTTATGCCACGATCTACTCGCACCTGAAGGCTATGGTGAAATTATTGGCGGCGGCGAGCGCACTTGGTCTGAGGAGGAAATATTGCGGCGAATTGATGAAGAAGGAACTCCACGTGACGCCTATGAGTTTTACATTGATGTACGCCGCTTTGGTGGTGTTCCTCACGGCGGTTTCGGCCTTGGTGTTGACCGTGTCATTAGTTGGCTTTCAGGCGCAGAACATATACGAGAAGTAATTCCGTTCCCTCGAGATTCTCGCCGCGTAACTCCATAATAGCCGATTTTTCATCGCATAGAAGTGCGTTCTGGCTGAGACCCAAGTGAGCATATTCTAAGGCAGCAAATTTTCCTATCATCAACTGCATACATTTCAAGGTGAAAATGCAACCGCTATTTCTAAAGGGTAGAGGCTTGCCGCAGGGATTGGGTCTGTAGCTTAGTCAGGTAGAGCACCTGGCTCTTAACCAGGTGGCCGCGGGTTCGAACCCCGTCAGACCCGTTTCCTCCAACACTCCGAGCCTTCCGTCAAAATAATATTCTGAGCATAAGTAAAGCCTTTAAATGCGGTGGAAAACAAAGCCGTAAATGCTTCACATTCAAGTTGAACTTAGGGCCATACTCAGTTTTTGCGAAGAATTTGAACTCCGGCTGGGTCAGCCAAATATACTGCATCACACATATTGTTAAACAGGCCTACTTGGGCAACGCCGGCTTTTGAAAGAATTGCCGTTTCAAGTCCAATTGGGTCAACAATACTCGCTCCAAAATGGCAATCCAAAATTACATTTCCATTGTCTGTAACAAATACTCCCCCCTTTTCATTTGCAGGGAATTCAACACCGTCACAGGATACAGTTCCAAGTTCTTTCTTTCTCCTCAGTGTTATGTCGCCAATAAAACCTTCTGTGGCAAATAAAATGGATAACTGACGCTTGGTTTCGACCCAAGAAAAAGGAGTTATTTCAATGGGTAATGGGAATTCCCCTAAGGTATTCACTTTCTTTCGCCCATCAGCAACAACGATCATTGAGGCAGATGCTTGAGCAACTATTTTTTCTCTAAGTAGGGCTCCACCACCACCCTTGATTAATTGAAAATCACCATCAAATTCATCAGTTCCGTCAATTACCACATCCAAACCTTCCAAATCTCCGAGGTCGGCTAAAGGGATGCCTACTTCAAGTGCAAGTTTTTCAGTTGCTATGCTGGTAGGCACACCAATGATTTCTAAACCTTCTTCTGCGATACGCCGTCCCAATTCAATTACCGTGTACTTCACAGTTGAGCCGGTACCCAAGCCAACATTCATTCCGGTTTTGACGACCTCGCAAGCAGCAATTCCAGCGGCTTCCTTCTGCGCTTCAACATCACTCATGTACAAAGGGTAAGGATGGCGGCCTTCAATACTTTTCACTATTATTCTCTCAAAAAGAACTTGGAATTAGGCCATAATTGTGGCGGAGTGAGTCCGGTTCGAAATGGAAAAGGTATAATTGGCTGAATAGACGTTTATTGAAATATGCAGCGAAGTAGTGCGTTTTGTGCATAAATTATTCATGAGAATGAAGCGATGTATTATAGTACTTAGACGCCTAGTAGGTATTGCTATGCGAACCCATCATGCCTCGATGGCCTCCATGGCCCTGCTTTTGACCTACCTGCTTTCGATTTTAGTCCCGATAGCGCAGCCTTTGAATGCCACATCACTCGATGATGAATTGAGTCCTGCTTACTCAAACGTTGGTGAGTGGGAATCATTAAACATCCCAATATACCCAGATGGCATTTCAAATCAGTTGACTGTAGATATTTCAGAAGGGCACACCTTAGGTGCCATTAACCTCAATATCACACCCTCTCCGCTGCCCCGCGTGGAGTCAATGATTTGGGATTCCGCTGCCGAATTCAATACCACTGCCGCAGTTTTTGATAATGTGGATTACAACAATTCCGGCTTGACAATTCTGCCTCAGGGCTGGTTGTATGATTTTGAAGGCTCTGCTCAGAGTTGGACTTTAGATGCAAGTGGAGGCTGGGCACATGGTTATGATTCAGCCCTCGGTCCAACAAATGGAGTTCATGGCGGTACAGGTGCAATATATACCTACAACGGAAACTATCCTAATTATATGAGCACGACTTATTGGGCAACCTCACCCTCAATGGATTGCAGTAGTTGTTCTGGTAGCTGGGAATTATCCTATTGGAAGCGACTTGGAGTTGAATACTATTCCTACGACCATGCTTATGTTCAAGTAAAGAATGCTCAAGGCGTTTGGTCACAGGTTTACTCAAGCACAGGAACAGTAAATGATGGTGCTTTTTACCAAGTAACAAGTTCAATCTCAAGTTATATCAACGGTAATCCCAACTTCCAAATTCGTTTTGGTTTGGGACGAACTGACGGGTCAGTCACTTTTACCGGCTGGAATGTTGATGATGTGTCAGTATTGCCTGTTGGCACCGGTATTTCCACTGGCGAGGCTAACTGGACTTCGCCCGACTTCGGGCCACAGGCTCAGTCGGGATTTCAGGGGATGCCGGGGCCCTACGGTTTGATGTCGCTTGACATGACAGTGCCTTCTGGTGCATCTCTTGAGTGGACATTAATTGACGCCTTTACTAGTTCTCCAATCGCCGGTTTCGTCGATAGAGTTGACCGAGTCGCCGACCTCGGTGTTATTGACTGGCAAACACATGCCGCTTTGCGCTTAGAAATAAATTTGGTTTCTGGCAGTGGTGGCCATCCAGTGATTCATAGTATTAATTTACAAGGACGCTATGCCGACACTTTGACATCTGATCCAGCTGATATCGGTTGGCAACTCGGCACTGCGAGTTGGTCATCTTCTGCCAAGTCGGTGCAAGGAAGTGGTAGTGAAACTGTGACTCTTCCCACTTTGCGAACCGCGGCGCCTATTGCTCGCGTCAGTCACAATTTCGGCTTGTCCGGTGGTGCAAAAATTCAGGCATCTATAAACGGAGAAAACTACTCAGATGTTGCATCAAATACCATTCTCACAGTAGGTGCAGGGACAATATTTTCTGTTGATTACCAAATAGTTGGTACTGGAAGCAGTTGGCAATTAGTGGATGTTGAAATCGATATTGCTATCGGTAGCATGCCGACAAATCCACGAATTGATGTAGCCTCTGATGGTCGATATGAGTGGTCAATGTCAGACCCTGCCCTCGGGCAGTGGGGGTGGCAAGATCGCTTAGGAAATGGTTACCTATCAGCCAAAATGGTTTATCAAACTGCATCAACTCAACAAGTTGGCTTTATGCTCCCTGGGCAAGGTGTTGACTCCCTCTCTTTCCAATTATGCCCAACTGGTCTCGCCGCAACTGGTGTCGCCATTGGAATATTCATTAACGGAATTGAGGAACTGAATCAAACTATCGGTACATTAATTGGTTCAACAGATGTAATCTTTAGCGAAGCCGAAATATCTCAAATCAACTATGCACTATCCGGTTCCCCCTCAATGGTAAACGGCGAAGGTTGGACCTTTTCTCAAGTTGATCTACGAGTTACTGCGGATGCAGGTCCCGATATTTTGCTTCGCGGTCTTGCAGCCCCGTACACATCCTCTGTTATCTTGAATGCCTCAGATGGCCACTCGCTTTTGAGAGAACTCAATTTTGAATTGGGGCAACTTTGGTCCCTCCCAGGTAGTAAGAAGATCCCCATTCCCTTCCAAAGCACTGGGCCTGCGGGATATAATGTACAAATCGTTTCGCAACAATCTAATGGTGGAGCCCCTGATAGTTATGGAAACTTGCTCAATCTGAGTGAAACTCAACCAGTGACTCCCTCCTATCAATGGAATGAAGTATTTGCGACATTCAATACTTCCGAAGGTGCCAATAGAGTCGAGTTGACAATTGCAGCAATAGGTCACTATGCGACTTTTGAGTGCACTGGGAGTATATTCCTACCTCCTGAAAATGTGGGCGAGCCCCCTGCAAACTGTGTTTCAAGAGGTGATTCACATTTGATTGAATGGGCAGAGAACCCCGGGTTCCTAAACCAAACAGGTGATAAATTCAAAACACTGTGGCGGTTTAGACTAATGCAGGACTGGGATGATGAGGATTCCCTAGACATTATGATCCAAATGATCACTCAAACTTCAGTTCATTGTGTGCCAGTGAGGTTTACATTTGGTGGAGGTTCAACTTTGGGAGTTGAAAATGATCCGGTAATCAATGATTGGTGGGTGATAAATCAAATCGGCAATATTGTGCCAAGCAATGCGCAATATCTCAAGCTAGGTGCTGATGTCGAATTGGAAATTGATCTCGGATTTGAAAATGTAGGGTCTCAATGGGCGCCGCGAACTGATGATGTTGAAGTATATTTATTGCAAGACGGCAACCTCATCAATAGTACAAGAGTTGTAGATCAAGGACTCGCTACAATTGGTGCAACAGTTCCTGCTTCAGGTGCATATGTTGTCTGGGAAATCAGGCTAGCCATACTTGGTGGTTCTGGTGGAGGCACAAATAATGGCTCAAGTGGGTCTGGATTTGTTCAGGCAATGTCAAAAACGTTCCAAACCGATTCACTTTCTCCGGAGTTAATCTCAATGAATATTGAACGTCATGACCACCTCGCACCAAGTATTTCCCAAAAACTTACTTTTACAATAGTTGATAGGCCAATATTACCAAGTGGCATTCATTTGCAAATTTGGCGAGAATGGCTCGATGATAGTGATGGCAATGGCTTGCCAAGTAGCGATGAATATAGGCCAACAAGCATTATTCTGCCTCAAGATATGTCTCTCGCATCGGGTGAATATTCCTATATTCATGACGATACAAACGCTCCTGATGGTTCAAATGTTGCAGGATGGTTATATGGTGGAGATGCTGCTGGAAATTTGTTATTTGGCGGTGGTTCCTCCACTTCTGAAGATTACCTCTTCATGTATCAAGTGCGCCGAGATTTTGCCCCAGTCCTTGATATGACAAACATTGAGATTGAAGATGGCCCACATCCTTGGTTACATCCCGAAGTTGCATACACTATTGTGGTTCCACTGACAGAGCAAAATGGTTTTTCAGACCTTGCATCAGCAACTTTGCAATTGGCAAGTAATTCGCAAACAGACACTCTGTCTATAGAATGGGATGGGCCTACAAACCGCTGTACTACGGCAAGCCTAGATTTGGTAATAAACTCCTGCATCTTGGGTTCGGCTCAAAATGACACTACACCTTTCAGTGAAGATTTGGAATTGCGCATCGAATTTGAAATACAGTGGACTTTAGTTGCCGACACTTACCTTTCGCGTGAGCCTTCAATTACTATCCTTGACCGCGCTGGTCAAGGTTCATGGGTAACTCTTCCCGAGTTGCGCTGGAGATATTCTCCAGATATGATGGTTGATACTTCAAGTCTTTCAATTGACATTGAGGGGGCAGTCCCCAATAGCGAAGGAGCATGGGTTCAGCCAGGTGCAAAAGCAGTAGTACGTGGTGAAGTGGTTTGGGCAACAGATGGAACTCATCCACAAGCCCTCCTTGATGTCGCACTATTAATCGACGGAGTAAGGCACATTGTGACTTCCCAAGACGGTGGTTTTAGCGCAGAGATTGACATGCCTTTGATTTCCGGTGCTTATCCGTTCAATGTGGAAATGTCTAACCTCCCACTTAATTCGGTGGATTATACCGACCGTTCTACTCCAGTAATGTGGATAGTAGTTGATGGTGAATCTCCTATGGTGAATGATGTTCTTTCTCCACGATCAAATGCATTATTGACAATCAACGACTTGGACTCTTTACAAATTGAGTTGAGGGTCAGCGAACTTGAGCAATTGAATCCAGATACATTGCAAATTCATTGGCGTGTTCAAGCCCGTGGTGCTGAGGCCGGTTCTGCTTTTATCGCCGAGGGACAAATGACTCCAAATGTAATTGAAAACCGCCTCTCTGGGCAATCAATTCCGCTTGCGGTGTTACTTGATATTGGTTCTTCACTCGAGGAAGGTGCCGACCTTGAAGCATTGGAATTGATTGTTTGGGTGACTGGTGCAGATATGGCTGGAAACGACTTTGATTCACTCCTCAATTCAGAGGCAGTCCCAGTTGGTTCATGGGATATTGAACAGAGGTCTCCAGAATGGTCTCTTGAAAGAGCAGATATTAGTTATTCAAAACTAGGAGACTTGCCAGAAGGAGAGGTGTTGACTGTGAGCATTGAGGTACACAACACCGGGCGCCTTGAAGGAACAGTTGAACTAATCGTGGAGGAAGTTCGACCTGGTGGAATACGCACTGTATTGCAGCAAAGTTATGTGACTATTGGTGCAGATTCAAGCAATACAACCTATGTTGATTGGACTCTTGAGGGGGAAGGTGCAGCGTGGATTGAGGCTCACTTGGTAACCGATGAAGAGAATGAAGCAAATGGTCCAACAATTAGAATCGTTGAAGCCGAGGAAGAAAGCATTTTCACGGGTTCAGTTGCTGGAATTGATTCAATTTATATTTGGCTTGGAGCGATAATTTCTCTCCTCCTCCTCGTCGTTTTAGTGACTCTACTTCGTCAAAGTGGTACTAAAGAGAATACTTGGATGGATGATGACCTGTTTGATTGAAAGTGCTCTTTTCTGCCTTCATGAGGTTATGTGGCCCATATCGTAATGCTTGGTTAGATTGAAAAGAGGGACCTCCTAGCAGTGTTTGGAGGCGTAGGAGGGCTACTGACAGAGTTCGACTCTGAGGAAAGTCCCCTCTCCAAAGTGCAAGCGGGCGACATAAGTCGTAAGCCAGAGATGGTTTGGTAGTGCAGCAGAAACGAACGACAAGGGGTGTGTACGATGAATCCGAAAGGACGAGATTGCCCTATTGTTGCTGGAACGAGCACCCACGCTGGAGCAAGTCTAAACAGTCCTGTTGACGCGGCACGCCGAGGGACGGGTAAGATGCTAAGTTGAATGTAGCTAACCGTGAAAGCGGGTAACAGAAAGGGGCTTACTCCCTGCACCTCCATTTCTAGCCATAGGCGTTACGCAATTGCCGGCCGCAGGGCTATCGTCGAGAGTTCTCGGAGCCAGCCAACTTCGTCGTTGGTAGGTTATTCTTCGCTATCAACGGTTGGCGCAATGTAGCCACTTGAACGTCGCTTGCGTTTTTCGTAAAGAGGATCTGAATCAAGCTTATTATCAACCCAAATTCCTTCATTTTTCATTCTTTGAAGTGAAGTAAAGGCCAATAGTAAAGAGAAAATTGTCAACTGGATTATTGCTGCCTCTAGGCTGTATACTCCATCCATTACAAATGTTTGAATGTATACGAGATACAAAGAAACGATGCCTCCAAATCCAGAAGATAGAATCCCTAGTTTGAGAAAAAGATCAACCCATGAAGCCGTCGGCTCTGCTTTAATAGAAAGAGTGAACCAGCCAACAATGATAAAGAATAGCATTCCACCAAAGCCCCAAGGGATACCGAAAAAGTTGTTGTTTTCCAAATCTCCAACAAAGGTCGTGGTGTCAAAGTTAAGTCCAAAAATATCCATTGCAGTACTTGCTGCGGTAATTCCACTGTACTCCATGTATTTATTCTGAATCCAAAATAGGTCAATGCTCGCAATAAAGCCACCTAATAGCATTAGTTGCATAGCGCCGAGTTTACGGGTTCTCACATTTGACATCCAAGACAATTTCTCCTCTGAAGCACCGAGTGCATTAGCGATTGTCTCTCCCAAATTAGTAGACAACAATGCGCCGCAGAAAATTAGTGCCGAGTAAATAAATATCCATTCCATCAAATCACGCACCTTGGCCAATTGGGAACAATTCGTTCAATGTGGCAGGAATGTCGTCACAGGTGCCTTGACCTGGTCCGAAATAAACTAGTCCGTTGGGTTGAAGGATGAAACAACTTGGAGTTCCACGAAGGTTCCAAGCACTCATGGAAGAAGCATCAAGGTCATCGATGTAGATGAAATTATGCGGGTCTCCAGGTCGATCTTTACAGTTAGATGTGGTCTTACATCCCTCAAAGTCTAATTTTCCTTGGAAGGCTTCAATTTCTGCACGGGAGCCAGAGTGGCCGTCAATGTTCAAAGCCACAACCACTCCAACTTGAGTGATTTTGTCACCCCAGTAATCAGATATTTGTGATTGTGCTTCGCCTGCTGTCCAGCAATAAGGGCAGTCAGTGTCAAGGAATTCAATTACAAACCACTTGTCTGATTCCGCTTCCTCTGCATCCCAACTCATGTTAAAATGGTCATGCAGATTCCAATTTTTCTCCCAGTTACCGCCTTCAGAACCAGGGACATAGTGATGTGCATCACCTTGAATTGTTGGTGGCAATTCACCCTTGTCAATACCCAATTTTACCGGATCGGTTGAAAAGGCGATAATCATCATACCAATAAAGAAGATTCCAATCACTTGAAAAAGGCTACCCATATGGCCTACTGCGGAGTCATCAGTTCTCATTCTACGTATACTATTCTGCTCATATTTCATGTAATCCAATCTCCTGAATAAGTGCCCTTGCTGTGTGGCGCACCGCCGCCTCACTATCAAAGTTAGTTGCGAAATTAGTCGCATTTAGTTTTTCAACTGCAAGAGATGCCTTCGCCACATCGCCTGCCCAGCCTCGGCTTCCACCAGTATATTCGATGCTTACTTCGGGAAATCCGCTTTCTTCTACTACAACCTCGGCGATTCGGGCAACGCTACAAACATCGCCACTTCCCAAATTGAAGAAATTAACGGATTCATTTTGAGATGAAACCAGGTGGACCATTGCTCGTGCGCAATCGCGAACTTCCATGTAGGATTTCGCTTGGTGTCCATCACCAAGCACTTCTAAGCGAGCAGGGTTTGCTTTCAACTTATGAATGAAGTCAAAAATGACACCATGTGTTCCGCGCTCGCCGACAATATTTGCGAAGCGGAACAACCAGGCTTGAAGACCAAAAGTTCCAACCCAAGAGGTAATTAGAGCCTCACCTGCAAGTTTGCTTGCACCGTAAAGGCTAATCGGGAAAAGAGGTCCATAATCTTCAGGAGTTGGCATGACTGCAGCCTCACCATATACTACCGAAGATGATGCAAAAGCGATTTTTTTAGTTCCGGCAAGACGCATTGCTTCAAGCACATTGTATGTGGCAACCGTTCCTTGTTTTAGATCGGTATCGGTTACTTCAGTTCCAAGACGAATATCTGGATTAGCCGCCAAATGATAAACTTGGTCAACCCCTTTCATAGCAACAACTAGTGAATCTAAATCAAGGAGGTCTGCTTTCACAAGGCTCACTGCAGGGTCCTTGAGATTATCTGCAATAAATTCAAGTCGGCCACTGGAAAAGTTATCATAAATCACAACTTCATTACCGGCCTCAACAAGTAAATCTATCAAATGTGAACCGATGAATCCTGCGCCACCGGTGACCATTACACGACTTGTCATGTCGCAGGGCACCGGCCGGTTCGGTTTGAGGTTTTGGATTAACTGTCATCAATTCAGAAGCCGGTTTGTGCGAGGTAAGCCTCTTTGTAATCGCTTGCGCCAATTTGCATTATTGAGCCCAACATCTTGCTTTCTCAACACCCCAATGCTCAAAAAATATTGCCTTTTCTTTAATTTCATTATTACACAAATTTTTCTATTTCAGATGCCAACTATTGTCCTGAGAAAGGATGCTGTTGTTTCACTTTCAGTTTGCAGATTATCACGATGGCCCTCAGTTGGCTTGTTTTCAATCCCGTTCAGTTTTGCCTTTCACTTACCCCCCTCATCACGGTATAAGTAGGTTACAGGGGTCATGCCATTTTCGGTGAAAGGCACACCCCACAAATGAGAGAGAGTATCCGATGACAATTTGAGAAAAAGTGCCAGGATGTGAAAAAAATGAGCAAAAACAACAAGACCAAACCGGTCCAAGAAGAGGTAATGTCCTCGCTCTTGGTCGGATATGCCCGAAGAAGCAATGCCGGCGGAGCCCTAAAGGTGTCAATAAACACCTCAGCTCTGTCTGATTGTGAGACCTATACCACAAGTGATGGCCAAACATACGTGCCTCTTGTGATCAGTATTGGTGCATTGAACAAGGTTCTTGCAGGTGAGCGAGCAGTTACAACTGTTAGCCATTTACAGGACTAAGTCGGCGAAAACGGGCAAATAATGCAACTCCGGCTTATGCCGCGTAATGAGAGTGGGTGTCCTGCGGGGCATCTGCTCTCCCTCTATAGAATTAAACAATAATCACTAAACGGGTCGGCAAAAGGCAAAAGGTGTTTGCCTAGATGCTTAACGCTGATATAGGACCCGCTTCGCCGATATAGTATGGGAGATGGGCCTGAAGTGGATGAAGTCAGTTCAAAACCCCTCATCGTCGCTGGTATGCCAATGTACAATGAGGAGGAAACAATTGGTACAATTGTTCGCAGAACCCTTCGTCATGTCGATACCGTTCTTTGTATTGATGATGGTTCTTCAGATTCAAGTGCCCACCTCGCCACTAGATGTGGCGCTCAAGTCACTCGGCATCGTGTAAACAGAGGTTATGGTGGTGCTCTAAAGACTCTATTCGTAAAATCACGTCAAATGGGTGCTGATATCCTAATTACTCTTGATAGTGACGGCCAACACGACCCAAATGACATTCCCAAAATCATCGAGCCAATTCTTTCAGGTGAAGCCGATATCGTCATCGGTTCTCGCTTCATTGATGGCGGTACAAGTGTAGATATGCCTGCTTACCGGCGTCTCGGCATTAAGGTAATTACTGCCGCATCAAATCTTTCCTCTGATTTAAATATCAAGGATACTCAAAGTGGATTTAGAGCCTTTTCGGCTAAAGCCCTTGAACTTCTTCGTTTTGATTGTGAAGGAATGGAATTATCTCTTGAGATTCTGGAAGATGCGAACGAAAAAGAGTTGAAAGTTGCTGAAATTCCAACAGTTATCCGCTATGATGTCCCAAAGGGCAGTCGTTTCACCGCTCTAAGCCATGGTTTTACTGTCCTCGCCTACGCCTTAATCACACTCTCTCAGAAAAAGCCCCTAATCGTTCTCGGCATTCCTGGATTTGGTTTGCTTGCAACAGGTGCTGCAATGGGCTTGCGAGCAATTGATTCCGTTGGAGAATTTACCGATGGGACAATTGGCCCGGGAATAACCGCTGCTTGGATCGGGGTTCTCGGTCTATCTTTAATCGCAACGGGTCTTGTTTTACAAAGCGCACGCAGTATTCTCAAACTTCTAATTGTCAAGGAATTCGGAATAGATTGATTCCCACCAAGCCCTTCATCGCATTGATGTTTTTGCATTGAATGAATTATTGTAGTGCAGCCCCACCTTTATCTTCAATTTACTGACCTTACTGAATCTTTGGAATAATCTTGTGTTCTCAAGCAAACTGTGGGTGATGTTCATGGCTAACCTGTCAATCCCCGACTATGGCCGAGGGTAGTGACACGGGGAAGACGACCCCTGTTGCCCGCCTTGTTGCTGAAGTCCAAAGCAAGGAATGGTACACTAAAGCCTCAGATGGAATAAGTCTTGCTAACGATAAAATCGATGTAATAATTGATGATGTTCAGGACAAGGTAAATGTCGGCATGGACCGTCTATATCGGACCCTCCTTCAAACTCCAAAAATAACCGTTTTGTTAATGTTAATCATGGCAACCTGGTTTGGATATGTCGGTTCAGGCTTCCAAGATCAAATTGTTGATGATGTAGAAATATTTCTTCCTGAAGGCGCTGATTCCACCGATTTGTTGCTCGAAGTGAGAGATGAATGGACGGTTGATGTATCTATCATCTACATTCAAACCAATAATGCTCAACTTGGGAATGGTGAGGGTGATGATATCACCAACAAGAATATTTTAGAGGAAATATCGTGGATAGAAGGTGATGATGATAATTTCGGCAATGGCGTTTACGATAGAGGTATTGACTGGGACAAGGATGACCATGGGGAAAACGATGGTATTTTGTGGATTATCTCAATTGCCCAAGTAATCAAAGAAGTCAACAGTAGCGATGGCCGCTTCAATTCTGCCCTTTGTGAGCATGGCCTTGAGAGCCGAATTGGTTTGCAATTAGATTGCGATGAGCGCAACGAACAGGTCGGAATAAGGGGAGATTATACGATTCCAGATCAGCAACGAATTGACGAGATAATTTCTCAAATGAATGGAACTCTACAATCCTTGGTCAAAGATACCAACGATGATGGCGTGATGGATACGACTGCAATCATTATAGGTATGCGTTATGATATGTCATTGACTGACCAAAAGTTTGACGACTTCGACGAATTCCATGAATATGTATTACAGGTTATTGAGCCTAGCAATCGTCCACTTGATATGAGAAATACTGATATGAAATTAACCGGATTGACAAAAGTTCTCGATGATGTTTCCAAGGAAATATATTTTGATTTGCTAAATATGATGCCCCTTTCACTTTTTTTCGTGGTTCTTGTTATTACTGCTTTGCATCGTTCGGTAAAAATTGTTGTTATCACGGGGCTACCTATTTGTATGGCGCTGGCCGTAACTTTTGGTTCCACAGTTCTGCTAAAAATGACGCTGACTCCGATGATTGTTGCTACTGGTCCGATATTAGTGGGCCTAGGGGTAGACTATGCTCTGCATATGATCAACCGGATAGAGGAGTCCCGTAACGGCATTCTTGATGGGATAAATGAGGCTAATTATGAGCGTCGAATGAAAGGTTTGGAGGAGGAAATGGTACCTGACCTTTGGGATCCCGTGTTATATCGTCAAGCAATTCTTGACATGACTAGGACAACTGGAGTTGCAGTGTTCCTTTCAGCAATTACGACAATTGTTGGTTTTTCAGTTCTCATCGCCCCGCAAATCGTTTCAGTCATTCCAATACGCTCGGTTGGACTAACCTTGTGCATTGGTATTTTCGCCACCCTTGTTTTTTCAATTCTATTGGTTCCAACTTTGGGTTGGATTTTACGATTTCATAAACGCGCAAATCCGCCCATTTGGGGTGCAGTCGGCAAATGGCCGGTGAAGAATTTCGTACTCATTCTACTTGTCACAGGATTAGTAACTGGTTATGGTGCTTACATTATGGATGCTGAAATGAATAAGCCAATAACCGGATCTTCGGATGCACCAGATAATATTGAATCACTTGAAACTCTGGCGACATATTCCGAACAGTTTGGCTCTGGTCAAACTTCTTTCTTTGTATTTGATGCCAATCAAAGACGCCTGCCGGCGGAGGCAAATGGCACCTACGCAATACGCGACATGCCCGTTCTTGATGAAACCAGCCGCATTGAAAATATTATTTCGCAAACCGAATTCACCAATACTACGAGTGTAATCACTTTCTTGGATAGCATTCCTATTACGCTAAAATTAACCGATGGTGTTGAACTGTACGATGGCACACTCTGGGAATTACTACATGAAGAATGTTGGACCTCTGACGACGTTACTGAATGCGGTGCATGGATGCTGATGGATGCAACCAGCACTGATGGGAAAGGACGCGAGGAAATCCGACGTGACCTCGTCGATGTATCCATTGACACATTATCTCCTGAAGTTCAATCTATGCTGATGAATGAGGCAAAAACCAAATCACTTGTATTTGTGACTCAGCCCTATATGAATTTGGATTATGCTGGTGGATTGCGAGATGATATTGATAAAATATTGCTTACTGACAATCTCCTAGAAGATACATCTACAAGCAAATTAACCGGAGGGTTACCGGTTTCACTTGATATTAACAAGGGAATTCACGATACGCAATCCTATACTACTATTCTAACTTTGATTATTCTTACTTTGTTTTTAATGATAGTATTTAGAAATCCTAGAATCGGATTGATAACAATGATTCCAGTTGCAGTCGTAATTATATGGCAACCATTACTGATGCGAAGTGGTGATGTCAATGTCAATATTTTCACTGCGATGATAGGCACTATTGTCTTTGGAATTGGTGTTGATGATGCTATTCACGTAATGCATAGAATTCGCGAGGAGGGTGAGAATGCGCATGGAATCTCAAAGGCTATTGAACACACTGGACAAACCATTTTTGAAACTACCATCACCACAGCTGCTGGATTAGCGGCGGGGATTTTTGGCTCTTTCCCAGGTCTAGTAAATTTCTTCATGGTAATGATGTCCCTAATTGTGTTTGCCCTCATTACCTCTGTATTCCTATTGCCTTCTACATTAACCGGATATCACCGCTTTACACACTTGCTGATGGGCAAGAAAGGCTGGGGTGACTTAGATGGCGATCCACTTGTTGACGAAATTGCGGTTATGCCCGCTGAGTGTTTAACATAAAGTTTAAAAGCAGCGCTCAATGATGCAGTTCTTGCATCAAACAGGTGATTCGGCATTGAACTAGGCAATGAAGCCAGTAAACGAGTTCATGTGGCTCTTGCTAGTGTGAGTTGAAATTGGTTCAAAGCGGGTAATTGTCACTTCAATCATTGATTGTTGTGGATATAGTGCTCTTAATTCGATAAATAGGGATTCTTGAACATCGGTCACATTTTTCCCATATAGTATCGTCAAATGCTTCTGCTTTATACCGTCCTTGTTGGTAACTTCATACTCAACCATCCACTCCCTTTGCAGGTTGGTTGCTTTCTGGGTTTCGTCTCCCCTTGGCTGCTCCATGAACATATCAGTGTAGTTTACCCACTAAAAGGTAGGGGTCGTCGGTCATTGAACAAATAGGAGTGACTTTCAATAGTGAATAAGTGAGTGGATGATGAAACGGGAGCCTATTGGCTCGCAGTAATGCGTTTTATAGTAGGTTCCACTTTCCGGAATCATTCTTCCTCTTTCCCGCCAGAGATTTTCTTCCGTTCACTTGGAATTGCGATTATCAAAACCCCAATGCCGATCAATCCAGTGGCGATCCAGTACCCTGAGAGGATATTCTCCCCCATCTCATCAGCTTGGAAAAAAGATACTGCCCCAAGTGTTAGTGGTGAGATAGTGGAGTTCAAAAAATCATCATTTACCTCATGCGTCGCCAATATTGAAAGGTCACCTAAAGGCTGAGATATTGAATGCGATCTTACGGTAATAATAACCCTCTCATTGATTATTTGGGAGTTTATCATGGTCCATGTGCCAGCCGGGAATTCCTCAATCAACCCAATGCTTCCATTTTCATTAATATCGACTTCAAACAATGCGAATAATGTAGCGTGGAAAGGTCCAGCACCTTCTGCCAATAGTGAATCTCCAACTTCAGGGTCGTCATCGGCAATCATAATTGTCAATTGTGTACCGTTAAATGAGTGGGAGCCACTTGGTGAAAGTTTTGCCGATAACTCAAAAATAAGTTCGCCATTATCGCTCGTCGTGCTTAGGGTGAGTGAAGTGCGACTTCTTTGACTTGATTCTGCATCGAACAAAGCGAGGCTTATTTGGGATCCTGAGACTTCCCCCTCCCTTGATACAACCCCATCCATGAATGAGGTTGGAGTGCCGGTGGCTCTTCCTTCAATAGCGTGCAGACGATTTAGCCGATGCTGGCTAGCCGAGTTGCCGATTTTATCATCGTCATCATCAGGATGCAGGGCAATGAATGCCATTCTTTCATCGTGTTCTGTCCTTAGCGGTTCAATTAGGTCATCAAATTCAGCACACGATTCACACCAAGTTGCGGTATGCAACTCATAGAGAACCGCTCCACCACCCGAAATTGTCACTTCCCCTGAATTTAGAGACCCAACATCAATCCGGGTCGCGGAAACAGCCGGACTCAAAGAAGCAGAAAGGGCGAGAGCGGCGAAAGCCAAAGCAATAACAACTCGCATCAAACCCCGCCACAAAGTTAACCCTCATGGGTATTTCTGTAATCTGTCGACACAAACATACTACTATCGTGTCATTTTACTATCTCGAAACTTCAACAACCCAAAAACCATCTTAGCCACAATTACTTACTCAAATACACAAGTTCTACAATAGTGAAACACCCGTCGCATTCATCAAACATCACTTTGCCGGCAGTTTGAGGACGATGACCAAACGCTGGGTTCAGGACCACCGCCGCGACAGTTGGCGACGTCAGGCAAAAGAGGAGGGCTATCGTGCCCGATCGGCTTGGAAATTAAAGCAAATCCAAGAACGTTTTGAAGTCATTCGCAAGCATGACGTTGTATTGGATGTAGGATGCCATCCGGGAGGCTGGGCCCAAGTTGCTGTGGAATGTAGCGGTGAAAGAGGAGAGGTCGTGGGGATTGACCTCATGCCATGTCAGCCGGTTGAAGGTGCACTATTGCTGGTCGGAGATATCACCGATAGGGGTACTCAAGCCAGAGTTAGAAGGGAATTTGATGAGGACAATAAACGTCCAATAAATGCGGTAGTAAGCGATATTTCTCCCGATCTAACCGGTAATTGGGACATCGACCAAGCAGTGAGCATAGATCTCGTTGCTAAAGTTTTTGATTTTTCTTTACCTTTATTAGCCGCAGGAGGTTCTTTTGTGACAAAAATATTCCAGGGGGTTGGAGTAGATGAGTTGATTCAAGTGGTCAAACCACATTTTACTAAAGTGCGCAGATTTTCTCCCGACGCAAGTCGTAATTCTTCCTCTGAAGTATACCTAATTTGTCTTAATCACAGGCCATGGAAGGCACCAAAGGGCAGAATTCTGCTGCGTTGGGAAGATGCAGTTACTGAACGCATTGACTCACAAACAGAAGTTGCACCAGAAGCAGAATCAGTGAAAAAAATAGGTAGGATTTTGCGCCGTAAGTTAGAAGAAGAGTGACTCTGTAACTTTTCCAGACAAAATTGATTAGGCAATGGTCCTGTTTATTTACTTAGGCGATTCACTGACCAAAATATGGAAGAATACACTCCGCAGAATAGTACTGGAATGAATAACAAACAACAATCAAGCAATCGTTGGTCTTGGTATCGACGAAATGGCAAAACTCAAGTAAAAGATTTGGTTGTTGATTCTCCAGTTAATGGGCTCGAGTTATTTGTTGTGCGCAGATATCCACGCCGTCAAATCGTTAGTGAATCTTACACAGGCCCAATTGCTGCTGCTGCTGGTAGAGATGAAACCGGTATTGTTGGTCTTGTTTTGTGGGGCGAAGATGTTGACAAAATCTCTCCCGGAGATGTTATCAGAGTTCAAAACGGTTGGTGCCGTTCACGCAACGGACAATTAGTGGTAAGTAGTGGACGATATGGACGCTTGCTCCTTATTGAGGCATGATTTATCAGAATATTATCGCTAAAATGCCCTTTAATGAGACTGAATAATTGCAACACTGTAGTGCCTATCGGCGTCTTTGCCTTGAGCAACCTTGAAAGGGGGTAGTCATTGGCGGAAACAGTCACGGAAGTGTAGTTATGTCGGAGAGAGCAGAAGTTTGTAGCGCCAGTGGTGTCCCACTTGTAGAAAAAGGGAGCACATCTTTCCCATGCCCAAATTGTGGTACGTCTATTGGCCGAAGTCCATTATGTCGCAACCAAGCCGCCCTCTATGTTTGCCAAGATTGTGGTTTTCAAGGACCCTGAGGTGAGTGATGTGGGCGAAGTAGCAATTACATACAAAATAATGGCGGCTGATTCGGAAGACGAAATCAATTATGAGGCCATTCTCGTAGGACTTAACGGTCTAGCAAATGATGTTTACAATGTTCAAAATATTGAACTAAAGCCTCTTGCTTTCGGATTAAAATTCATTCAACTTCACGTTGTCATGAATGACGGTGAAGGTCTTGTTGATGCTTTTGAAACACAGATAAACTCTGTGGGCGGCATTGGAAGTGTTGAAGTTCTTGAAATGGGTTTACTCTAACCTTGAGAATAATTCTACCTCCGGCATTTATACCGGTTGCCGATATTCTAAGGGTGCAATCGCAATTTTCTGTCGTTGACAGTAGTCACCATGCAATAATATCGTTAATTTTCTTAGTTGAAAAGAACTTGGCAATATGAGATCGCCAATTAGTTTCTTCTGCCTTTGGCTAGCCGCATTGGGGAAGCGTAATCGGCTGGGTTTATGTGGTGGATGCTAGTGGGTGGGTTTGAGAATCATGGCTGACCCACTGGATATGAGCAAGTTACGCCACGGAACTGATTTACTAAAGCGGGGCTTTGCCCGTATGCAACAAGGAGGCGTCATCATGGATGTCGTCACCCCAGAGCAGGCTGCCGTGGCCGAAGATGCAGGTGCTGTATCAGTTATGGCCTTGGAGAGAGTTCCTTCGGATATTAGAGCAGACGGTGGTGTCGCTCGCATGTCTCATCCTGATTTAATACAGGGAATTATTGACTGCACCTCAATTCCGGTTATGGCGAAAGCAAGAATTGGGCATACGGAAGAGGCCCGAATATTGGAATCCATGGGCGTTGATATGGTTGATGAGAGTGAGGTATTGACTCCCGCCGACCCTTTTTACCACATTAACAAAAGTGACTTCACTATTCCCTTCGTTTGCGGATGCACTAATCTTGGCGAAGCGGCACGACGTATTTTTGAGGGTGCAGCAATGATGCGCACGAAGGGTGAAGCAGGCACTGGAAATGTCGTTAGTGCTATACAACACGCTCGTCTTGTTGCAGGTGAAATTGAATGGTTGCAGCAGGCCAGTGATTTAGAATTTGAAGGAGCAGTTGAAGATGTGACTGATGGATTTATGCGCTTAGAGTCAATGTCGCCATTGATTGACTATGAATTGATTAGTACGCCTTTTGGCGATTTAAATACCCTCTCTGATGGAGTTCGAGATGTTCTTGAAGATGTTCGCAAAATGGGGCGGCTCCCAGTAGTTACCTTTTCTGCAGGCGGAATTGCAACTCCTGCTGATGCAGCACTAATGATGCAAACAGGAATGGATGGGATTTTTGTTGGTTCAGGCATTTTCAAGTCTGAAGACCCAACAACAACCGCAGAGGCAATTGTCATGGCGACCGCACACTTTGAAGACCCGTCAAAGATAACCGAAGCATCTGCAATGATGGCGACTCCAATGCCAGGTCTTGAGATTGACACTCTTGAAGTCAGGATGGACCAGCGCGGCAACTAATACTCAGCAACTCGTACTTCTGCACCATTTTGTGTACTTACTTTTCATCCACTTATCAATTGGTAAGAAGAGTTTATTGTTCAATTTCAATAGGCATAGTAGGTTGTCGAAGGCGCCATGATGTATAGGTGAATAATGCCAATATAGCATCCAAAAATCCAAACATCTTCAGGTACATAGGAGTATCAGTTAGTTCATCATCACAAACCATCGGATCGACATAACATGGATTAGTGAAGTAACCCACTAGAACTAATAGGAAAAAGGATGTTAATAATATTAGCAAGATAATGTTGACAACGAAAATCGCAAGTCTCCATTTACTCTCTTTTCCGAAAAGGATGTTGAAACCACCGCAGAAATATGTAATTGTCAGAGCAAAAAATGGAATGGAAAGATATCTGTCATCAGTTGTGGCGAATCCGATTTCGAAGTTGAGGAGCCACGTAATATAACCCATAAACAATGAAAGTAGAATGAAAATTGCACCGCCAGCCCGTTGTTTAAGGGGCACCCTATGTGTATTTTCGTTATTATTTTCAGAATCAGGTGCAGTCATTAATTCCACCAAGTTTCAGTCTCTATCCTCATCAGTGGATACCAATGCTTCTAACCCTGTTGAATAAGATACAATTGCTATGTGTTGTGAATTATCTCGGTTTGGTGAAATGACTTGCTTAGGCAGTTGGCTTGTTAATGGAGCAAGAGTTTCTATTTCCTCATACAGGCTTGGCCCACTACTTAGGTAATATACAGACCCTCTCCTACTTCTGGAATCCTCAGGTTGGGGATTTTCTTTAGTAGCACATTCACCGGTACAGCCATCAGCAAAAGCGATGTAAACTCGTCCCTGTAAATCAATTGTAAGGTCATTGAAATCAAGCAAATTTCTATTCGACCCACCTATGTCTCGACAATCTCCACTATTCAAGCAGATAGCACCGATTTGCACTGGGTCTTGTGAGATTCTCTTGGTGTGGAAAACAGGATTTTCATCCAAGGCATTGAGGCTGAATGTCACATATAAGTAATAACGTACATTTGCTGGTGCAAGGTGTCCATTGCCATTCCACGGATTGCCATCAAGATCTGTTTCTCCCAATACACTGGAATTCTCACTGCCTAGATAGGTGACTGCAATACGGCCTGGATCTCCAGCATCTATCTGAGGGAAGGTCGTGGAAATAATTTCATTAGGACTTAGGCGAATGCTTTCCTGCTCCCAAGTTTCACCGGAGTCGGTGCTACGTGACAGATATACGCCAAAGTCAGCCCCTGTCCAAATATGATAAGCATTGGATTCTGAATCAGTCCCAACTTCGGTATTCTTTCTTGGGTCTGGGGTGCCAGCATCGGTTCCCATAGTTTTTGTGTCCCATGTAAGTCCGCTATCCTTTGAAACTAATACTGTGGGAGTTGATACCCGAGGTGGAAGGTAAACTGTTCCATCGGGTGCAGTGGTAATTGCGCCGTGAAGGCCTCCGTTTGTTGTTGCCAATCCATATACCTGTCCGCCAACTTCAAAGGATTGTCCACCGTCAAAACTCGTATAGCAGAAAATACCTGCCAATTTGTTGTAGCAGAAATATACCGCTTCAGAGTATGTTGGATTTCCTTGCCCAATAACCCCATATCCCGAGTCAGTCCAAGGTCCCGATGCTAACTTAATGTGGTCGTTAAGAGGGATTGGTCCAGAGTCATGAGGGTTTCCAAGCCAGTTGTCTCCGTCATCATCGCTCCAACCAATCCAAGTAGTTGCAAGTCCAACCATTTGAATATTAAAAATTCGGTCTGTTACTGGGTCAACCCAAAGATATGGGTCGCTGGTAGTTGGGGCTGAGGCATAATTTGCAACATCCTCCCAAGATTCACCAGCATCACAAGAACGCATCACCTTAGCCATGGCGACAAAAAACATGCATCCGCTTGAGGTAATGCCTATGCTCGGTTCAGGTCCATCAACACCGGTGTCAGTAAAGGTAAAATTCAATTCCAAAGGAATACCTTCTGTACTGTTACCGTCGGGCCCTGTGATGAATACTCCTTCAGGTAACCACTCATCCTCAGGTTCCTTTTGGGGAGGCTCATCTCCACCAAAACATCCGGACAAGGTTGTCAAGAGAAAGAGGGAGGTGATTAGCAGGGTAACTGCTCGCATAACCCGCCGTTTAGGCTTATGTGTATTACTCTGCCTCCATCAAGAGTTCTAATAATATGGCACTTTCTTGATTGTCAAATTAACTATTTATTACACAATAACCTTAGTCGAATGGGCAAAAAGTGAAGCGCCCACTCATGAAAATGGCAAAATAGAGAATATTATTCCTCTTAGTGATGAGAACACAATCAATGAATTCTAATCGTCGGCGAGAACAGGTGAGTCGCCTTCTGCAATCTTTAGGTTAGCAGCCTCGGTTTCGTTTCTCTCAATCCATTCTTCTTCATGGGGTGGCACATCGGTGTCTACGAAGATAGCATCTACTGGACATTCTGGAATACATGCGCCGCAGTCAATACATTCGTCGGGGTCAATGACGAGGTATGTGTCGGCTTCTCGGAATGCTTCGACAGGGCAAACTGCAACGCATTCTTGATATTTGTGATCAACACAACCGGATACTACAACATGGGTCATGATTCCTGCGTGTAGGGATTTGAATATGAAGGCTTCTCAAGTAACTCGACTTTTCGGCTATCACAACCAATGAACAAGAATACACGATTGTGCAAATGAAAAAGGACTATGCCGTTATTATCCTTCAAGCAATATCTTGTGTCAGAATTGCCTAACGAGAGCCCCAAGTTCACTCTTCTTCACCAGCAGAAACGGGAGGCTCAGGCCATCCTTGTCTCTCTGCTCTCGCTTTGGCAGTAGTAAGTAATTTTTCAGCAACTGAATAAATGTCATCACCTGGATACACTTGGAGTTTTATTTGTCCCTTCAAACAACGATATTCGCCGGGTTCACCAAGGACAACTTTCCCGCTAAGCAAATCACCCAGTCGCAATCGAATGTGAATGGTTTTAGTTTCCTCATCTATATGGCGTCCAAGTCCATCGATGATATCTTGCAGAGTCTCTGATCCAAGCCGTGCTACTGCGGTTCGAGCCATTGCCCTTTTTTCCAAATTTGCTGAAACGATGTGAAGATCACTTCCATGGTAGGATTTCGTGTGCTCTATTTCCACTAATTCCCCAGAGCCACACAACCATTCAAGTGCATTGGCGAATACCAGTTCTTCATCCACACCTGAGGTGACTGTTCTCCACCGGATGTTGTGTAAGGGCATATCTCCACCAATTTTCGCCGCCTATTTCCTCCCCTTGAGTACTTCGGTAGTGAGTGTAAGGCCAAATCCTCCTTTTTCTTTCCAGCATGTGTTTTTTTGTGCTATTTCTATCCTCCATGCACCATTACTTTATTTCCCTTATACCTCCCTCATTAAATACAAGAGGTTTGACGCCGGTTTGCAAGTGGGGTAGCCCCCGCAACTGATACCCGAGGGATATATTATGGCAAGTCGACAAACAGCAAAAGCAAGAGCAGCATCTCGAAGGCAAAAAGACAAGTGGAAGACAAAGCGATGGTATACCATTCGGGCTCCTCGACATCCTTGGAATTACAAGGCTATCGGAGAGACAATCAGTGAGACAGATAAGCAAGTTATTGGTCGAATTTACGAATTAACTCAACAGGAGTTTGACGGAGATTTCACCAAGATGCACGTTATTGTCAGATTCCGTGTAAATGATGTAGTTAATTCAGATGCTCTTACCGAGTTTATCGGACACCACCACCAAAATGACCACACACGCCGTCAAGTTCGCCGATTCCGCGGGAAGGTTGATGATGTAGTTGATGTCATTACTTCCGATGGCTACTTGCTTCGTTTGAAGCCACTTATCATTACCGACCGCCGTGTTAAAACAAGCATAAAGGAAGCGATTCGTTCCGCTGTTCGCGAAGTAATCATCGGTTTTGGTGCAAAATCCAATTTCGCTGCTATGCAAAAGGCGATGATGGGAACTGACCTTGAGAAGGCAATCCATGAGGCTGCAAAGTCAATTTATCCAATAAAATCCGCAGTAATTCGAAAGAGCCAACTTCTACAATCTGGAGTTGACATGATCGGTGGTCCAACTCTTGACGAAATTCACTCTGATGAGGAGCGTTCAGCAGCTGAAATAGCTGCCCGTAAGGCTGCAGCAATTGCCGCCGCCGAAGAGGATGAAGATTCCGAAGATGCTGAAGAAGCACCCGCTGAAGAAGCATCCACTGAAGAAGCACCCGCTGAAGAAGCACCCGCTGAAGAAGCACCCGCTGAAGAAGCACCTGCTGAAGAAGCACCTGCTGATGCCGCTTACACTTCAATGAAAGTTGCAGAACTCAAAGAACTGCTAAAAGCAGCCGGAAAACCAGTATCTGGGAAGAAGGCCGACCTCATTGAACGTCTTATGGAGTAATTCTGCTAATTCAGATTGTATCAGCATATTACTTGGCACGCATTGCCATCTTGCTTTAGGAAAACCCCATCAACCTACACCATCTCGGTGTCAATATGACTGAAGACATTTCACAAGATAATAGCCGTCCTGTTGATGTTGATTCTTGGCTGGCTTCCGAGTCTGGGCGAAAAGTCCTTGCTGTTGATGAGTCAGGTGTTGCAGATTTACTGTGTGATGGCACATTCACTACGATGATGGGTCGTGTCGCAAGATTCCATGACAAGCATAAATTCGCTGATAATAACGGCCACGATATGGGTTATCGCTTGACTTTGATGATCGAAGAACTGGGTGAATTAGCAGCAGCAGTAACAAAGGGCAAGCCGCAAGCTGATTTAGAGGAAGAATTAGCCGATGTTTTTATCTTGACTCTTGGAAATGCACTGGCAATGGAAATAGATTTAGAAAAGGCTTTCCACAAAAAATTGGACAAAGTAATGACGCGAAAAGCAATAACCGGCAGGCTCGGTGTAAGAGTTACTGAATATGATGGCAATTGATACCCTCAAGTATCGCTTTCAAAGATCATTCCTCGCCCATTTGGTGATTCCTAACATATTGGCGCCTGAACCCTAAGGGCGGATTAGAGTCACGGTTGTGAAGTCATGGTCATCTTTTTCTCCGGCAATATGTTCACTTCGATTAACTTCATGCCATTCGCCAAGTACTGCCCAGTCGGGAAACCAAGTATCCGCGCCGGCCACCTCAACCTCCACAAAGGTCAATTCAAGCACATCGGCCTTTCCTAGGAATAGCGCATAAACCTGCCCGCCGCCAATAACACAAAGTTCCTCAGCACTCTCTTTCCAAGCAATTTCAAGTGCTGATTCGGTATCATGAACTACAGAAACACCATCAGCCTCCCATTCAGTATTACGCGTGAGCACGATATTCGTTCGTCCAGGCAAAGGTCTGCCTATGCTCTCAAATGTTGCCCTGCCCATTACAATTGGTCGGCCCAATGTACGCTCCTTGAATCTCTGAAGGTCGGTAGATAAATGCCAAGGCAATTCTCCAGATATTCCAATTGCACGTTTTTTGTCCATTGCAGCCAGTAACACAATCCTCATTTTTCCTCCTCCATTAAATGTAATTTCTTGCGCATCAATTATCTAAATCCTCACTCACATTGTCATTTTTTTTCATATTCTCAAGCCGCAGTTTCTTTCATCATATCATGTTCTATAGAGGATTATACTGAAATGGGAGCCTTGATGTGCTCATGATGTTGGTAGTCAATCACCTCAAAGTCATCAAATGAAAATGAGTCAATTTCAGTTATTTTATTATTGAGGATGAGTTTTGGAAGCGGTAGTGGTTCTCGGCTAACCTGAAGATTAGCTTGATCAAGATGGTTCTTGTAAAGGTGGGCGTCCCCAATTGTATGTACAAAATCACCAACTTCGATATTGCAAATTTGGGCAATCATATGAGTCAACAGGGCGTATGAAGCAATATTAAACGGCACACCGAGAAATACATCGGCACTTCTCTGATATAATTGACATGATAGTTTTCCTTGATTTACATAGAACTGGAAAAAGGCATGGCAGGGCATAAGTGCCATTTTGCTTAACTCTCCTACATTCCAAGCACTGACGATAATTCTGCGACTACCTGGGTCGGTTTTTATGAGTTCAATGGCCTGCTGAATTTGATCAATAATGTCTCCATCCACACTTTCCCACTTCCGCCATTGCTTACCGTACACGGGGCCTAAATCCCCATTTTCATCTGCCCATGCATTCCAAATACGAACTCCATTTTCCTTAAGATATTCGATATTAGTTTCGCCTTTCAAAAACCACAATAATTCATGAATGATTGACTTTAGGTGTAGTTTTTTCGTAGTCACCATTGGGAAGCCCTTTGACAAGTCAAAGCGCATCTGATGGCCGAATACTGAAATCGTCCCAGTGCCCGTCCGGTCGCCCTTTTCTTGACCTTCGTCAAGTATCCGCTGGATTAGGTCAAGGTAGGTTTGCATTGTCTCCCCTACAATGCTCCATTGACGACAGCATATCATAATTCGCTTGATAAGCAGGCAAATACATCTTTCAAGATTGGATATTATGGTGCGCCCAATTCTTTGATAGTCTGCATTAATTGATCGGTGAATTTACGATATAAATCACTAATTTCAGAGCGCAATAAGTGGTCCTCCAATTTATTCATTTCCTCTATAGAATGAGGTGAGCAATTGCCTCCTTGCGAATCCCCCAGCCACTCTAGCCAAGTAATTCCAACACCATAGTTGAATATAACTTTACGCCAAGGGCGAGGGATTTTGTTGACTTTTGGTTTCATAAATTCGCGAGTTCCAATATGGGCAATCGGCACTACTGGTGCATTTGGCGAAGCAGCGGCAATTCTTGCCACTCCGGTTTTTCCGCGCAGTAAGAAGGGTGGTTCAGTATTCTTTGACCTTGTCCCCTCTGGGAAAATACCTAAGCAATGCCCCGAATCTAATATGTCTACTGCAGCTGAAAGTGCATCATATCCACCATTTGTTCTAGCAGTTTCAATTTGACCAGTTGCCTTCATGAACCATGCAGTATGCTTGCGCTTGAAGTGGTCATCCTTTGTGAGATAGAATATTTTCCGCCGAGAGCCAGTAATAATGAATAATGGGTCAACGTGTGAAAGGTGGTTTGCAGCAAAGATTGATGGCTGATGACGTGGAATGTTGTCAACTCCGTTCCAGCGAGTATTGAGGTTTCGCATAATAGGTCCAGCAGTCAGACGCAGTAAATTGTATAGTAACGGAATTTTGATTTTACGTCCCGTTCCTTTCAGGCAAACGCGCTTGGAAACCAACTCCCATGCAGCCGCTAATTCACTCTCCAAAAGACTCCACCATGCTATCCGAGAGGCGATGTCCTCTTGACCCATTCGCCTGTCTTTTCAGGCGAAGGCCACTTGAGGGGGTGCTTCTTGGCTTGCTCAAGGAGAGGCTGTAGTGGGTTCAAATCCGAGTTCAAAAAAATATCTGCAGCATCGTGCTACAGCCTATTTTCAGAGAAGCACTAGTTCCTACATTCTTGTGATTCTGTCCATTCTAGTTCTTACTCCATTATATTCTACTGTTGGTTCAGCAGCAATTTCCACGTGGGAAGAAGATGGCTGGCTGACTAATTTTGTCGGTGAGGAAAGGCTAAATCGCGGGGATGAATTTGGCTGCTATGGTTTTCCGACCTTGTCTTGGCAGGCAAATTCAGGTGATGTGGCAACTGCCTGCCGCAATTACCTAATCAATCGAACTTCGGCATCCCGCTGGGCAGAAAATCCCATTTCGCTATATACTCCGGATGGATTGAATTATGCTAGTCACGAAGTACTCTCGGATCTCGGTTTTTCTGTTCATGGCGACAATACTGGTCTAGATAACACTGCTTGGCACAATGGTGATGATGAGCCTGAGTGGGCTGAAGACTGGTATAACTTGGGTCGGAGAGGTGGTAGTTTGGAGGCAGTTGTTGCCGATTTGGATTCACTAAAGGAAGAAGCAGCAAATGGTGGCCTAGTGAACATGTATTGGATTGGTAGAGCCGGTGAAGCAACAGTTCGCCATGACAGAGATGTTGAAGATTGGCTTGTAAACTCCGACGCATGGTTCACTACTTGGGGTGAGGCTTGGTCCTATTGGGCTTCTCAGAGGTGTTATGAGTTTGCGCACAACGATTCAATCGAATCTGCTGACCATGGAATCGCCTTTTCTTTCCTGAGGCCGTATAATTGCCAAGCTCAGGACTTACGCGTTTGGGACCTTCCTCTCACCTGGAAAATCGACCTCAATGGAAGTGCAGTTACTTCTGTAGTTAGGGGGAATGAGAATTTATCTCATCTCGAGGTTGATGAGCATACTTTGCAAGAGGGTTGGAGGCAAGAAGGAGGTTTCCTTTTCCTAACTGTAATGCCAAATCAAGGGGTTGAAATACAGACTGATTCAAGCCCTGACGGTTATGACATTCTCGCTTCAATGGACACTTTTAACAATGCCTCATTTGCAGTAAGTATCGCAGGTCACGCTACTGAAGATCTGTTTAAATGGTCAGGAAGGTTTAGTGAGTCGGAACTTCGATTTACTTGGTTAATTACACCGCGTGCCGTTGAGGATGGATTATCTTGGTTGCCAGTTGTAGGCGTGGTGGTATTTGTAGGTAGTATTGTTGCGTCTTATGGGCTGATAAAGAAGGATAAACTCAAGCAACAAACTCAAAGTCAAGAGCCTAATTCACTAATGGGCGATTCCTCCGAGGAGTAACTAGGCATCACAATACCACGTTCGCGATAATATGACTGTAATTCATTATGCCTAGGAATGAAAGTTGAATAGAACTTATTGAATCGCAGGTCCAGTAATGTGTACGCCATTTTGTTTTAGGTACTCCATTATCGTTCTTGCCTCATTGGCCGGTAAGGCCTCAGGGGGGTGAACTCCAGGTGGCAATAAGGTAGGCTTTTCAATAAACATCAATGCACAACAAGTTGTGACTAGCCCAGTTGCACGAGCCATAGAACTACCATCATCTCCGCCTTCATCCTCAATTGTCCAGCGCAAAGTATCGCCACCAAGTGAGGTGGCAATCACTTCCATCCAAGTGAATTCGGGTATTTCTGCCTTCATTTTCCACTCTTGCAATAATTTATCTTCATCAAGTCCACCCGAATCTCGCAAAGAAACAAAGCGGTCAATGTGTCCTGGCCAACGGACGGTGTATTCTAGCAATTCATTTGCATTGATTGTTGTTAGTAGGCTGCGCAGCCCATCGGTTAAGAAGGCCTCCATCTCACCTTTTCCACCAACTTGAATCCGATGTTTGTCAGAAATTGCTGGTACTTCAGTAACCTTCCCTCCTCTAATTATTCTCGCAGGTCTAGTATATTCTGCTATTACATCAGCAGGTGAAAAAGGAGCCATATAACTCCATTCACCATCTGGACTTTGAGGATTTCCTCCGACCTTTACTGTACCCTTTGCCAAATGGCCGAATTGACGTTGTGCATGGGCAAGAAGCAAATTTGAAAATCCTGGAGCAATACCAATGTCCCAAATTAGTCTTCCACCATTGGCGACTGCAGTATCTCTTTCTATAGAGGGGTCTTGTTCTGTAAATGCCAAATCAATAACCGTATTTCCTTGCTTGAGCAAGATGTGACGAACCTTAGAACCAATCCCTCCTGGGAGCAAATTAAGGAATAGTGAAACCTCTCTATTGCTACAATTACTATCTATGCCAGTATTATGGTTCTGTTCCTCAATGATTTCATCCAGAATTTCAATTACATCTCCGATTCGAGAATCGGTGCCTTGATGAGAAATTAGTTCAGAAGGGATGGAAAGGTCAACAATTCCAACTTCATGCCCCGCCGCTAGCAATTTACGAATCACAAATTCGCCAACTAGGCCACAGCCCAATGCCCAAACCTTCGCCATCAAGTCGCAACTCAAGCAATTCTACTTGATAATAGCGAAGCCTTCATGCCCCTTGCCCTACCGCCAACAATTGGTAAGAGCATGGTTGACGAGTTAAGTATCGACCCGTGGGGTAGTTCCCAATCCACAGATTATTCGCGAATAATCGATCAATTTGGCTTACAATCCATGCAAGATGTAGATGTCCCTAACCCCTCAAGGCTGCACCGACGTGATGTGATTTTTGCTCATCGTGATTTGGATTTGGTCCTAGATGCCAAGAGGAATGGTAATTCTTTTGGAGTATTGACTGGATTAATGCCGTCAGGAAACATGCACCTTGGGCATTCAATGGTCATTGACCAAGTGAAGTGGTTTCAAGAATTGGGCGGCGATGTGACAATCGCTGTAGCCGATTTAGAATCAAGCGCAACCCGTGGGGTATCTCTTGCCAAGGGCAGAGAAGTTGCCCTTTCTGAATATGTTTCATACTATGCTGCCTTAGGCTTAGATCCGGAAAAAACCAATGTCTATTTTCAATCCACAAGAAGTATAGTTCAGCGAATGGGATTTCAACTTGGAAAAAGAACAAATATTTCTGAATTTGAGGCTATTTACGGTTTTGACGGTAGCACTAACCTTGCTCATGTTCAAGCACCCCTCGTCCAGGCAGGTGATATTCTCCATCCACAACTCGATGAATTTGGCGGGCTGCGTCCAATAGTGGTTCCAGTGGGGGTTGACCAAGACCCTCATCTCCGCCTAACTCGCGGACTGGCGGCAAAAACAAATTGGTTTAATGTTAATTCTGCAAAAAATGGCGGCCTACTCATAGGATTGTCCATGCAAGAAGAAAATGCAGCCGCCCTCGGACAACTTCCTAATGGCCGGGTAGACCGAGATAGGCAAAAAGAGGTATTTGCAAAGATTGTCAATGCAGTTTCAGCCCTTGGATATTCGGATATTATTTCAAATCCAAAGCATGGTACAGTTCACCTTCCCGGTGCAACATTGGGAGACAGGGGTAAAGTAAGGATGGTCCTACTTGCACTTGAGAGAGAAATGGGAGGTCAAGGATTACTCGCTCCTTCAAGTACATATCACCGTTTTGCAGTTGGCATGACTGGAGACAAAATGTCCTCATCTAAACCGAAAACCACAATCTTCCTTGGCGATGAGATTTCAGCAGTTGAGAAGAAGATCAAGCGTTCATTCTCTGGTGGCCAGGCGACAGTAGAAGAGCATCGCCGTCTTGGTGGCAATCCTGATATTGATGTTGCATACCAATATATGATGTATTTCTTTGAAGAGGATGATTCCTATTTGGGTGAAATAAATTCCGGATATCGTAGTGGAAGTATTCTCGCAGGAGAAATGAAGCAACTCTGCATTGAAAGGGCTACTGATTGGCTAAGTAACTTACAAGAAATGCGCGACCAAACCGCACATTTGGTCAATGATTTCTTAGCACCTGATGCCTTGTAAAATTATTTTTTGTATTCCTATACATCGTCTGGTGAAAGGATAGTCGGGTCTGGACCCACGGGCAAATCTCTCATCTCTTCTTCAGTCAATTCACGTTGCATTGTATCGGGGTGAAGAATTTGGCTATGTCCCCGTGGGTCGAGCAACTCAATTGTTATTGGATTGGTTATTTTTTCAGTACGCATATTGGCAAAAGTACTGATTAAGCGCTCACAAGTCGCCAATGAATCGCTTAATTCATCACCATCGTCTGCTGCTTTTTCAAGAATCATGTCGCGCTGAAGCATCAATACAACCTCTTCAAAGCGCTGAATAATTCCTTCCACATTACTTACATATCCCGCCCCATCATTCCCGGGGCTAACTTCTAGGTCCAATTCCGGAATGGAAATGGTACACGAGGATGAACGCACAATCCTCACACTTAGATGGTCCGGATGAGAAATAACAAGAGAGCATGCCCCTGGTTTCTTTCCATCTGCGGGAATGAAATCTGTTTGCCTCCATCCGCATTTATCACAAAGTAAAGTCACTTGTGTATGCTCACCAAAATATGGAATTTCATTAACCTGTGAATACATCTTAAGGTACCCTTCTATAGAGCATATTGGACATGGCATTTGCATATCAATCTGCATATGAACACCTATTTTATAAATTGGCTGCGAATGCTTCCATTTCTATACCACTAACACCTTTGCACCCAGGTGGGAGAAGTAGTAGCCGTGAATCAGTCAGTTGAATTATTTGTCCACCGATGTCGTCCTCAATAAATGTGGATAAACGCATGAGTACTGTTTGGAATTCAACCTCACGTGCCATTATGCGCTTCAATTCTACGATTACCCCCTCTCCATCAGCAACCCAATTTAATAGATCAGACACACCGGTTAAATCTTGCAATAAGGCGCGATGTAGAACCATTCCCTTCTTATTCTCTGGGATTGGTGCTTCGGGGTACATCTTACCTAAATCATGATACATAATGTCCGTTGTTGGAGTTTGCAGCGCAATTGGGCCTGAACTCGGCATTTGAAAGGTTCGAGGAGGGCGTACTCCACTCGCAGGGGGTTGGACTTGCGAAGGTGTGGCGGATGCCCGTGGTTGTGGTGCATGATTTCGGTCATTAGCGGGAGTTTCGCCGGCAGTTTTTGAGGCGTCAGCCGCTGGTGTTTCACTTGGCAAAGGAAGGTCTGGCTGACCTGGGGTTGATTGGTTCGGCGCCGATCCCCTCTCTCCATCATTTGTATATGCGTCAAGAGTTTGAGTTGGCTTAGTATTTATTGAGGATGGAGAATTTGCTTGTGAGATATTTTCACTTGCCGGCATTGCATCTTGCTCGCCCCTATTTGCTTTACCTTTGTCAATGCCAGATCTTTGTCGGACAATATTAGCGAATGCGTCAAGCGAGGATTGTTTAGGGTCATTCACATCCTTCTTCCGCCTCGCCATAACTGCCCCTCGTCCTTGCTATTGAAGAACCTGCGGGCTGAATTGACTTCTCGGGTGTTCATTTACCCTACTGAGTTGAAATACGAATTGTATTTTTCATCTACTTTTTCCTTTTTAGCGTTGCAATAAAAGTCGTCGGATTCATAAGGGACAGGCGATAGGCGACCTCAACCCTCAAGGGCTTCCGTCTGCACCGAGCATATGAGAAGCCCATGATTTGTGGGTTTCAAGAGGTGAAATTAATGATGGATATACACTCAGAAGCGGTTAAAACTGGAACAAGTACTCTTGGAATATGCTTTGATGGCGGTGCCGTTGTTGGTGCTGATCATCGAGCAACTATGGGGCATTTCGTCGCAAATAAGAGCGTGCAAAAATTATTCCAGATTGGTCACAACCTTGCTCTAACAACTGCTGGTTTGGTTGGTCACGCCCAAAGTCTATCCCGTACCCTTGCCGCAGAGACAACCCTTTTTGAGTTAAAGCGTGGACAACAAATGACTGTTGAAGCCGCTGCAACTCTCACCGCTAATATTCTTGGCGGCAGACCTTACTGGGTCCAACTATTAATCGTCGGATGCGATGAAAGTGGGCCAAGCGTATATTCTATTGATTCTGCAGGTGGTTCAATTCCTGACGAATATTGCGCAACAGGTTCTGGTTCCCCCTATATGTATGGTGTTTTGGAAGATGGATTTCGAAAGAACATGAACAGAAAAGAAGCATTATCACTTGCAGCCCGCTGCTTAACCGCCTCAGGTCAGCGAGATGCTGCAAGCGGCAATGGTATGGACTTAGCAGTAATTACCGCAGCGGAAGGATTCCAATTACTCACCGATGCTGAACTTGAAAAGTTACTCGTTTCAATCAAGTAAGGCATTTTCAATCTCACGCCCACTATGGGCAGATGGCCTACGGGCTTGCTGCGAAGTCTATAGGGGAGCGTGTAAAGGAAAGTGAAAATACATGAGACTTAGTTTCAAACAAGTAAAGGACGAGATTGCAAAGCACATCCCAAAGGAACTAGAATATGAAGTGGGGCTTGAAGCCGCAAGTATCGCATTAATTACTCCAACTCCGCAAGAATTTGGTGGCGGTAGTGGCCTAGTTGGAAAGATTGCCAAGGCGATAAAACGCCGAGTAGTCGTCCGCCCCCATTCATCAATAATGTTGGATGAAGATGATTCTCACGATGCAATTCATCAAATAATTCCAAAGGAAGCAGAAATAACTGATATCTGGTTTGATGGGGCACTTAGCACTGTCATTATCCATTGTAAAGATCCAGGTCTCGCAGTAGGTAAGCGCGGTGCAACATTGAAGGAATTGAGGGATAAGATTGGTTGGCTAGTGAAATTAGAAAGAACTCCTCCCTTGGAATCAAAAACAGTTCATGACATATTGGGCTATAGGTGTGCGCAATCAGAAGTTAGAAAGAAATTGATGCGAGAGTTTGGCCTCAATATTTATCGTCCAAAAAGAAAGGGTTCAACTTGGGTGAGAAACACTGCCCTTGGTTCGTATCGCGAAGTCGGTAGGGCTTGTCACTACCTAACAACAAATGAATCGCGAGTAATGATTGATGTTGGCGTCAATATTGCTTCTGATGCCAACCCGATGCCATTTTTTGACGCTCCTGAGGCCTTACCACTTTCAAAACTTGATGCAGTAGTGATTACTCACGCCCATTTAGACCACGCTGGAATGTTGCCGGTATTGTTCAAATATGGTTATAATGGCCCTGTTTACTGTACGCCGCCTACGCGTGATTTGATGCTATTATTACAGACAGATTATTTGAAAGTGAGTGCAGCTGAGGGCAAGCACCCGCCATATGAGATGGAGCACATTAGGGAGTGTATGAAGCACGTAGTTGATGTAAATTGGGGGGAAACTACCGATATTGCACCTGATGTAAAAATGACTTTCCATAATGCTGGGCACATCCTCGGCTCCTCCGCAGTACACTTGCATATAGGGGAAGGAGTACACAACATCGTATATTCTGGTGATTCGAAATTTGAGAAATCGTGGTTGTTTGATGCTGCTAGTGTTCGCTTCCCGCGAATTGAGACACTCGTTTTGGAAGCAACTTATGGTGCATCTGGAGATTTCCAACCTACACGGGAAGAAGCAACACAAGAATTACAGGATATCATTCGCCGTACCCTCGCTCGAAACGGTAAGGTAATGTGCCCGGTTTTCGCAGTCGGAAGAAGCCAAGAAGTGATGATTGCTATTGATGAATTATTCCGTAGTGGCGAAGTTGAGCCATGCACAGTGTATTTGGATGGGATGATCCAAGAAGCAACTGCAATTCATGCAAACCATCCTGATTACTTGACAAGTGCTCTGCGCAAGAGTTTGCTCACCGATGACGGAATGAATCCTTTTGCAAGTGAATGGTTCCGCAAGGTGGAAGGAAGGGATATGCGCGAGTCAGTAGTAACTAACCCATCTCCTTGTATAGTACTTGCAACCAGTGGGATGTTGAATGGCGGGCCGATTATGGAATATTTCCGCAACTGGGCTGGTTCAGATAGAAACAGTTTATGCTTCGTAGGTTATCAAGCAGAAGGAACCATGGGTCGCCGCTTACAGAAAGGGTTTGGCGAAGTACCAATGCAAATAGATGGCCAAACTCACATGGTGAAAATCGGCTGTGAAATGGTGACTATTGATGGATTCTCTGGACACTCAGATCGCAGACAATTGCTTGATTTCGTTGGCAAAATGAATCCACGTCCAAAGAATGTTATTTGCCACCATGGTGATTATTTGAAATGTAATGAATTAGGTCGCTCACTTCGAGAGAAATATCGCGTTCGCACTTGGGCTCCGAAGAACCTTGAAACAGTTCGCTTGGTTTAATCCTCAGTAGCAAATCCAAAATCAAAGCGCTGTGAATAATAACGTGGGTTGGATTGGCGAGTCCATACTAGTGAAAAACAAAAAGGCGTTAGTATTAGACCACTGCCATTAGAGATGGTGAACTGGTCCACGAATAAATTCCCTGATGAAAGTAGTGGCATATGCGCCAGGCGGCAAAAGGAATCTGAATCTAATGCAAGCACCCTCTGGATGCCACCTGTCACCTTCTTGCGGCCCCTCTTGCCAGCGCATTGAGAGAGATTCATCAACAACTTTTGGGACAGTTTCAATGAGGAAATCAGAATAATGCGACAGTAATGCCCTTCTATTACCCTTGCTCGTAAGACGTCGTATTTTCTCCACTTGCCAATCAAGATCGTGCAAATTCATTTGCTTTAGGATTTCTTTTTCCAATTCGCCGCTTGGTCCGTCTGCAATGACAGTATTTGCGCCGGGCAAGAAGCCGGTAACCGCCAAGCGTCCCTTCTCGCAGTTGCGAGAAACTCGCGGCAAAGTCAATTCATTTACAACGATACTTCGGTCTATTTCAAGCGAGTTAGTTTCATCCAAGGGGGCTACATAATCACCAATAATGGGGGTGCGTAGAGGCAGATTATTTTTGAATCGTAGGTAGAGGTATCTGTTGAAAGCCTCTGACTGTATTGCATGAACTGTCATTAACTGCAAATTCCTCGGTAGCGCCTTAAATGCCCCAACCCAGTCGTCAGGCCGGTTGATTAAATTCTTCAACATACTTCCCTCATAGCCGAGGTGCCTAGGGCAAATCTCTAGTGCATCTTGCGGGCTACCGCCTTTCCTATAGAATTCCCTAAATCTATCCGCTTCTTCACTTTCGCCTAATCCTTCCATGCCAATGTATGTTTCAACAGCGTCCTTCCAACGACCTTCAACGACACATCTTCCGACGGCTGCGGTAACTGGTCTATTTGCGCCAAATCGTTGAGGCCCTATCCAATTTGGAAATCTACCCTTGCCGATCAATTCATCCATTCGCACCTTTATCGATTCAACTTCTGCTAAAGCGTCTTCCTCTGACATAGGGGTGCCGTCTTCATTTGCACATCCTCTTAAGACAATGGTAAATTTATTACCTCTGTGGCTGCCGAAATTGAGTTTTTGATGGCTTCGGCCGAGGATTTCAATTTCAGCATCAGGTATCTCAACATTTTGCACCTTCTGTAATTTTGAATCAATAACAAATAATTGTTTTGTTATAGCGCGCTTATCCTTTGTCCCAGCAAACCAGATACGATCTCTTGACATCTTCAGTGTCTTTGCTAAGCGGTTAATGAAGCGATTAGTTTCCCAATTAGTCAAAGTTATTTGGGCGATTGTAAAACGACCCTTTGGATCCATGCTGATTTTCTTTATTTCCTCTTCAACACGAAAATCTGCAACTCTAGTTTTCAGCATTCCGCCGATTCCAGCACCATTTACTGCATAGCCGGTCAAGCCTATTGCTTCCGCTATCTCCGCAGGAGATATTGACAATTAACTCACCTTAAACCGCGAGACTAGTGAATTCGCTTTGCAAATCAGCACAAAGTTCCTTCAACAACTTTTCAGGATTGGCCTTACCGGTTGTACGTATGTAAAATTCGGGGTCTTCAAGAAGTGGGTGACCGGGGATGAAGTTTGCAAAATCAACAGACTTGTGTGCATTTAAGCGTTGACGGAAGATTTGCAAAGAGGTATGGTTCTCTCCAATGAATCGAAGTCGCAACTCGTTTTTCTCGCGTAGGAGGACAATAATCGGCATAACAATCAAGCCGCCCACCTGCGCCTCCTTCAAGAACCTTGCTCTATTTCCTTTTTCTACGTCGGGACATTACTAGGTTATTTATTGGACCAAAATCGCATAGGAAGCCTTTGCAAATCTCACTCTACTATAGGTTAATGCATAGTTTACAGATAATCACGCCTATATTGTCAAGAACTATTGGCGTTTGGGGCAGTTCATGGGTGCGGACGCGCAGCGAGTTGATGGCCTCGTTAACGGGTTTAAAAAATCAGCAAAACCCATACTCGCCGTCTCAGCAATTATCACCTTGTTACTGCTTTTGCAACTATTTCCAAACCTTCCTGAATTTCACACTCAGTTATCTGATTTTGCGCCAGATTCCGATGCCGTAATTGCTGAGGAGAGAATCTCACAACATTTTGATTCTGAATCGCGACCTATTTTCATCCATGTTGAAATGGACGACGGCTCTAATGTTTTGGAACTTAATAATATTAAGGAGCAGTCACTACATCTGATAAGTATAAATCAATGGGCTCAAAAAAATCAAGGATTTATTATTTCTAACATTTCTGCACCAGGAATGATTCAATTAGCGCTTGATGAAGAAGCTAATCATACTTCCTTGGCGGATGTAAATAATTGGGGAGATTTACTTGAATTAGTTTTGGATGATGATATTTCGTGCACCTCAGACCGTGATGGGCAGTTAGATTCTGCGGCTTCATTTGTTAGTTCTACCATGCTGAATAAAGACCTTGACCTTTCGCAAACTTGCGATTGGTTGGATGATTATCCAGTTGACCCTACCCCATCTGCCTCCTCAACTCTATGGGTGATTGAGGTAGATCCGGGTCTTCCCGATAACGAGCGCCAAATAAAATCGGCATTATTACGCGAGGAGTTTCTGAAATATTCTGATTCTACGGAATTAACTTACTCAGTTGCCAGCCTTGACTTAGTAAGTCATGATATTGACCAAGGGACCTTTGACAACCTCGCCATATTAATTCTAATTGCTGTTGGCGTAGTCGTCGCAATACTTGCCCTTGCTTTTAAAACAATACGTGGCGTCCTGTTTCCCCTGACAGGGCTCTTATTAGCGTTGATTTGGACTTACGGAACTTTGGCTGGATTTGGAGTTCAATTCACCGCTCTTGAAGTTGCAATAGCCCCTCTTGTACTGGGCTTAGGAATTGATTATTCAATACACCTCCAGCGGCGCTATGAGACTTTTAGAAGCGAGGGGATGGATCCAGCACAGGCCTGGTTATCTTCGCTAGACCGTCTAGCAGCGGCGTTATCATTTGCAGTAATTACAACTGTCGCCGCATTCCTTGCAAATGTTTTTTCACCTCTGCCGCCAATACGTATTTTTGGCTTCGGCTTGGCATTTGGAGTGGTTTCAGCATTCCTCTGTTCAACTGTTGTCGTCGGGTGCCTACATGTGGTGTTGGATCGTAAAGAACGAGATCCGGGGCATGCTTCATTACTACAATTACCGCGTCTTTCAGCAGCACTAGTGAATTTCCAAAGGCGTCAACAAGCGCTAGTTATTGTCGTGGCGGTGTTAATTTGTGGGGCCTCAGTAATAGGTGCGTCAAACCTTGAAACCGAATTTGACCTCAGCGATTTCTTGGATGATGAAATGCCTATTATGCAGGTTCGAAGTGAACTCAACGATTCATATGATGCAGCCTCATGGAAATTAGTATATATTCTCTTTGAGCCAGTCAACGGAAAGGAAGTTATCGCCGATGACGTTGAATTACTCGACCAATTAAATCGATTAGACGATCGTCTCGGGCACACCAATGGAGTTGTTGGGTGGGAGGATGGAAACCCATCTTATGAAGGGCCTTTTGTTGTCTTACGGGATGCGGTTTTACGCGATTCAGTATGGGGGGAAAATCACAATTTGGAAATTAGAAATGATGAGTTGGTTGAAATTGATTCATCAGTAGAAATGGACCTTGCCGGTGCATTCAGTAATCTCTCACAAAATTCTTCTGTTGCTGACCCACTTAGTGGAAAGACATGGTCGCAGCGCGTTAGCAGTGTAGTTCACTTAGATAATGAGCAAATAGTTCACATGCGAATGGAGGTTCGTGTCATTGCAGCAACTTCTGCGGATTCCTCAGCGATATTGGAATCATTTGAAACACAATTGGGTTCTACAGATTCACCAGGTACTTTGCGCGAGGGACTATCGCAGCACGCCATTGTTCATCTTGGGGGAGATTTGGTGAAACTTCAAATTGTACTTGAGGGTTTGACAACTTCACAGGTCGAATCGACGGTGATTTCACTCGTTGTTTCCTTCTTTGTGTTGCTAGTTCTAACTCGTAAGGTAGTTCCTGCAATGCTGGTTCTTCTTCCCGTAGCAGTTGCTTCTTTATGGGTCGTCGGCTCAATGGTTCTGTTTGGACTTGAATGGAATGTATTGACAGTAATGGTTACTGCCTTAACAATTGGTATTGGAATTGATTATTCAATACATATTTGGCGCCGCTTTGAGACCGAATTACAATTGAATCCGGACAAACCGTGGGAGGCGCTTCAAGTTGTTATTTCAACGACAGGTGTTGCCTTGATGCTTTCAGCTGGAACGACTGTTTGTGGATTCCTAGTTCTCCTAATGTCGCCTATGCCGTTGGTGCAAGACTTCGGCCTAGTCACCGCGTTGACTGTTGTATTTTCCTTGCTATTGGCGGTAATATTCCTGCCTATTTTACTTGTATTAACTGTTGTTTCGAATGATTCAAATGGGAATGGGAATGGCGCTGAAAAAGATAATTCTTTTTCTCATTAACCTCCATGAAATTGGTTGTTTATTGAGTACTAAATTTAGCATCATCTCAGATGCAGTCTCTTCTGTGATATTTTGCAAAGTTGACACTTGAAGACTTGAATTCCCGATGACAGTTAGATAATAAATAATCTATAGATTGTGGTGCTCGCGCCGGGATTTGAACCCGAGTCGAAGGCTCGAGAGGCCTTCATGATGGACCGCTACACTACGCGAGCAGGGTTGTCAGTACCCAGCGACAGGCATTTACTCTTTATGCTTGACGCAGAAGAATTGCCAGTCACATTCACATTATTGAGTGTACAATAATTGGACAGATAATTCAGCGCTGACATCAATAGAGATCGTCTCGGCAAATATTCACTTTCAGAAAAAACTGAAAGTGTAAACGCAACCTTGCAACAATATTTCACTTTCACTTTCACTTACCTCTCTATCAACCTCCATTCAAGTACCCATGCATTAGAGTAAGGATTGATGGACCCCACAGACCCACCAGAGAAGCCCCCTAGGGATTGCGAACTTGAAGGAGTATCTTTTTCGCAAATGCAAGCCACTCAAGAAAACCGAACGGAGCGACCTACCTGGTCACTTCGTATCCATACAAGCCTTGGTCATGCCAGCGGTCGTCTCCCATCCCATCGAGATGATTGCTGGCAGGCCTGGCACTGGCCGGGTCAGACTATTCCACAAGAAGATATTCCCCGTAGCGTAACTTGGGCCCGCCTAAGTCAAAAGGCGCGCAAAATAAAATCGGAGGGTGGATTATGAGCAGAACAAAGAGATTGAGATTAGCAGTACATGAATATTTAGATGAACAAGGTGAAGCCAATACCGCCCAAATTTATGAGCACATCAACAATCGATTTCGTTGGGGGGCGACTATGAGCCAGTTGGGCAATATTCTCGCAAGAGATGTCCGTTTTAAAAAATCTGGATTTGATAATTCGCGCTTCGGTGACGGCATACGCACAAGAGTATGTGTCTGGCAATTAGCTGCTTGTTAGCACAAATCACTACAATTCAAACCCAACTCTCAAAGAGTGACGGCTCGCCAAGTACAATTAATGGCACTTGGACACAGTCTTAAACTCGTCCGGCCAAAAAATATTGCCATGGCGCTACCGACAGTAGTTCTTGGAGCCTATATTGTTCAACCGCAACAATGGTCAATAATCGATGCGGGTATGGTTTGTTTGAATGTGCTCTCAGTCACTGGATTCATGGCTGCAGGAAATATCTTGAATGATCTGGTCGATTTTGAAACCGATAAAGTGAATCATCCGGACCGTCCTTTACCTGCGGGACAAGTTTCAATTAATTCTGCAAAGAAGATTGTTGCCGCAGCAACATTTATTTCATTTTTCAGCATGCTTCTTTGCAGTATATTATTTTACCGTCAATCATCAACACTCCCACTAATCTCAATGGCTATTTGGCTCGCTGCATGCATATTGATGATTACCTATGAACTTGGGCCTACAACTAAAAATCAGGGGTTAAAGGGTAATATTTCTATTTCAGTAATGGTCGGTTTGGTAATTCTTTACGGCGCCAGTGCACTTTCCGATCTGTACAATTCCCCTCTAGTTCTTGCCGCCGCCGCAACTGCTGCCTTGGCAAATTTGGCCAGAGAGATTCTCAAGGATTGTCAGGATATAGAAGGAGATGTCGGCCGCAATACCTTACCAATGCAAGTTGGCCTAGGAAAAGCGAGAATGATTGCCTACCCCATTGCCCTTGCGGCAATGGTCTTTGCCGCCCTGCCATATTACTTAGGCTGGGGTGGATTTGGACTTGAATTGTTGATTATTCAGATACCTGCAATTCTTCTTCTCGTTACCTTAAATAATCCTATCTCTAAAGGTGAAGACCGAAAGGCACAGAAGCAAGTGCGTCTAGCAATGTTGGCGGGTTTACTTGGCTTTGCAATCAGTGTATTATTGACTTGAGAAGTTCTTCTTGAAGAACATTGTTCAGGATATTTAGAACAAACCCATCATATCAGCATATGCTTCCCAACCGGCTCTATCAACTAAGTAAGTTAATAATGACATCTGTGCCCACATCCGATTTTCGGCTTGATCAAATACAATTGACTGTTCGTGATCCATTACTCCATCGGTGACTTCATCGCCGCGATGAGCAGGGAGGCAATGCAAAAACTTCCAATTCGCATCAGCATTTTTTAGGAGTTCGAGATTCACTTGGAATCCAGCGAAATCATCAGCCTTATCCGTAAGATGTTCTTCACCCATTGAAATGAATACATCTGTGTAAATGTAGTGTGCGCCAGTAACAGCTTCAACGGGGTCTGTTGTTGCAGTTAATGTGCAACCAGTCTCATCGGCAAATTTCTGCGCTCTTGAAACTACCTCCTCGTCTGGCTCATACCCCTTTGGTGTAGCCCAAGTACAGTCCATTCCAAGAATCGCGCAAGCGAGCATGAGGTCGTGCAGTACGTTATTTCCATCGCCAACATAGGCCATTTTTGCGCCCTTTAAATCATTTGAGTTTTCGATAACAGTCATCAAATCAGCCGCTGCTTGACACGGATGATGCATATCAGAAAGCGCATTTATCACCGGAACAGTTGCCTTCTCTGCCAATTCGACAACATCTGCGTGATCGAAGCATCGGTAAGTTAGTCCATCCAAAAATCGCGATAAAACTTGTGCCGTGTCTCCAACGGTTTCGGACTTACCAATTTGGATGTCGCCTTTCACTAATACCAAAGCCTGTCCTCCCAATTTATTGATGCCAACTTCAAATGAAACTCTTGTTCTTGTGCTTGGTTTTTCAAAAATGCAACCAATGCTCATACGGTCAAGAGGAGTGAAATCAAAAGCAATATCTGTATCATTTTTAAAGGCAATCGCCCATTGCAAAATATCCTGTAAATCTTCGGCTACATCATCAATTGCAAGTAGGTTGGTCATGTCCTCACCAATCTTATGCCTGTGAAGGCGATTATTGACTATTTGCTTTTTACGATTTGCAACCATCGCCCTATCTAGTTGCTATTTTCTTGAGATAATCAGCCAATCTTGAGAAAAAGATAGTGGTTGTTGGCGAGTAGTAGAATGTGAGAAGTAGGGTATTGCAAGCCATCAATTCTTTTCGCCCTCGATATCGGCAGCAAATCCATCACGGCTATCAGCCATGCCACCGAATAAGGCTTGAGCAAAGGTAAGTACATCTGCAAGCCCTTCCTCCATTTCACTTGAAAGTGGAGTAAGCCCTGGTGAAACTGCGAATTGCTGCATCAGTCGAAGTTGGTTAATTGCGAATTCGGTTCGTTGCCCCCCGGCTTCATCGAATAGTGCATATTCAAGAATTTCCAAGCGCTCAGACCATTCAAGGATTTTTTCCAATTCATCCTCATCGAGTAAATCAGCTTTTGATAGAAAATTCTTACAGGGTAGACCGAGACGGAATTCAACAATACTCGATAATAACATCTGTGAAACAAATCCACTCGGACTTCGAGACAACATAGGGTCAAACAAGTAGATAATTGCTGACCTCTCGTGGCCAAGAACATTAATCATGTGACTTGAAGCCTCGCGGAATGCAAATAATTCAACTTGTCCGGGTGTATCTACAATCATTATTTCACCAGATAGTCCCTCTAATTCTTCGGCGATATCATGCGCCTGTGCTGCGACTAAATCAGCAGCCAAAATCTGAGCGCCATTTGGGCCAAGATCATATTCCGTCATCACTTCTGAAAGCGAAATCATGTCGCGAACATCAAATTCTGCATCGTAGTGTACTCGCTCGGCTCCTGGGTCCAAATTTACGCATAGAGTTTCAACTTCAAGGAAGCGCGTCCAGCGCTGCATTGCAGTTACCAAAGAACTCTTTCCTGCGCCGGCAGTTCCGACTACGAATAAGACTGGCGGCATGGTTCCATCCTGTGACATGAATCGCCGTTATGCCTGCCCTCTTTCAACCCTCCTACAAGGGGGATGTAGTAGCAATAATCTATGGGTGCTAGGGCACAAATACGATAATTATTGCTGATATTGTATGGGTAATGATTAAACGCTAGGCTTCAATGGTAGGGGTACTGTCAATAGACTGATGGAGGAATATAGATGAGTGAAGAAAACCCCGAAATGCCACCACCGCCGCCTGGAATGCCACCTGCTCCACCTGTAATGCCACCTGCACCTCCGGGTATGCCGGCAGCACCACCAAGTATGCCGCCAGCGCCACCAAGTATGCCTCCTGCTCCCCCAATGATGGGTGGAGCACCACCTGCACCTCCGGGTATGCCTCCGGCACCACCAATGATGGGTGGAGCGCCACCAGCCCCCCCAGGTATGCCCCCCGCTCCTCCAATGATGGGTGGAGCACCACCAGCTCCCCCAGGTATGCCTCCGGCACCACCAATGGATACCCCGCCAGCTCCTCCAATGATGGATGAAGCACCACCAGCACCACCAGGTATGCCTCCGGCACCACCTATGGATGCCCCGCCAGCTCCTCCAATGATGGATGAAGCACCACCAGCTCCTCCCGATATGCCTCCGGCACCACCTATGGATGCCCCGCCAGCTCCTCCAATGAATGAAGACTCAGAAGATGAGTCTGAGTCCGAGGTGGAAGAATCCTCCGAAGATGAATCTGAGTCCGAAGAGGAAGAATCCTCTGAAGATGAGTCTGAGTCCGAAGAGGAAGAATCCTCTGAAGATGGTGATTCTGAGGATGAAGATTCAGCCGATTCAGAAGAAGTTACTGAAACTTCAGATGATTCCGGATCTTCTCCTGATTCCCTTCTTGCCCCACCCGCGCCACCAGGTATGCCTCCGGCACCACCAATGGATGCCCTACTCGCACCACCTAGTATGCCTCCGGCCCCACCAATGGATGCTCCACCAGCACCACCAGGTATGCCTCCGGCACCACCAATGGATGCTCCACCAGCACCACCAGGTATGCCTCCGGCACCACCTGCTTCGTCAGGCTTGGATTCACTTCTTCCCCCTCCCGCTCCACCTGAAATGAGCGAAGACACCCCTGCAAGTGATGTATTGTCAACAAGTGATGCCCTTGTAGCAGAACCAAGTGAAGCAATAGCAGGTGCAAAAATCCGCACTTCAACTGCTGTTGATGACATTCCAGGTGACAAAATTATTGGAACGATGAATGAAGTTGAAAACTCTACTCTGTCTGCTGATGGAACAATCGTAAAGCAGAATGTGAAAGGTGTATTGACAATTGAAAACCCAAGCGAATCTGACCGACTTTGGGATATTGATGTATTACTAAATGCAGCTGATGCAACGAGCATTGGTGGAGATCATATTGCAATTACTGAATTAGAAGCCGGTAAGTCTCATACACAGAAGTATAATGTTAAGAATTCTCGCATGCTTGTTGTAAGTGAACGAATTGACACTAATCCAGCTCGTTCACAAGAACGTAGTTTGTCTGTAGCATTGGCTGATGAAGCAACAAAGATTCTAATTGAAATTGAAGTAGAAAATGTTTCTGCAGTTTCACTAAATGATGTAATTGTGACACGTGAAATACCTTCAGAAATTGAAGCCAGTGCAAATGGAGCAGAGGAGGATGACGGAATGCTGACTTGGAACGTAGGATCTCTTGCTTCGGGACAAAGCAAAGTATTGAATGTCGATGCAAATATTCTAGTTAGTGGTATTGAGACAGTTGATTCCGGTGCGCTAAAGGCTTCATATTCTGCTAATGCAACTCTCTCAACAGCCAATTTCAAGGAAGTTGATGCCTTCTGTCGTGGATTCTCTTTTATGCAAGTTGATGAAGATGAACGCCCAGATAATTGGCAGTGTAAGGCAGTCTTTGAAAATAGATCCTCCTTCGCAGTTGACTTGGTGAAACTACAGGTTAGAATGGCAGACACCGGGGAGATGTTGTTTGACATTGCCGATGTCCCAGACGATATTTTACCAGATGGAAAGTGGGAATCAGATATGAAATTTGTTGAGGCAAGTGAAAAGCCCAATCTCATTAATGAACTTGGATACACTGTTATTCCACGCGTGTCCCATTCAACTGAAGGTTCAATTGATGTTCAACAACAAACCTTTACAATACTTGAAGCAAACTTAGAAAAGAAGTTTAGCACAGGCGTTTTGCGTAGTTATAGGCAGCAAGAAGTTGGAGTTACTCTTTCAATTAGCAATAATGGTTCAAGTGACATTAACCTAATGCGCTTTACAGATGATATCCCGGGATTATTTGAAGCACCAAACCTTGAGTCTATGCGAATCACCATGGATGGTACTCTTCTTTCAACAGAGCAATATCGTGCTGAAGTAAAGGACGGGATATCTCTCGAGGAATTCCGTAAGAGCCCCGATGGCCCCGGCCATTCCATGACACTAACTGTTGGCACCAAAGGCCCTCTCGGATTAGCGCCAGGTAAGTCTTTAGAAATCACTTACACTTTAGTAGCACCAGACCCAAGTCCAGATAATTTGGATGTTGCCGCTCCTGCAAAATGTGAATTTAGTGCAGAACGGTTTGGTCCGGTTTGCTCTCGAGAAACAGAAAGTGCACCTGCAATCCGCGTTAGTCACAAGCGCCGCAAGTTCAGTGCTGGAAAGACAGTTATTCCTGTAGGCGGAAAGGGCCGATATGAAGTCCTTATTATGTTTGAAAACAGAAGCGACTCTGCACTTAAAGACTTAGCCATCCACGATATTTTGCCAGCTGGCTTTGAAATTTCCGACTGTATTGTCCGTGGAGCAAATAGCAAAAAGCGGGAAGATGTTGATATGAAGTCAGAATCTTCTGATGCCGGAACTGTTGTTGAATGGCATGTTCCAGTAATTGGAAAGGGCGAACGTCTTGAAATATCTCTTGAAATCAAGGGCAGTGGTGAATTTGATGCACAAGAAATGCAAAAATTCCATGGTGCTACCTTTGGCGATGAAATAGACGAGGATTTACCTGCGCCAGCCGCAGTTGAAGAATCAGCTGCTGCTGAAGTTAATTATTCAAAATTGAAGAAAGCCGAATTAGTTGCACTTTGTGAGGAAGCTGGTCTTGATGTCAGCGGTACAAAGGCAGTCTTGATTGACCGCCTCAAAAATCAAAGTGCTGCTGATGCTGGCGCCGATGCTGGTGAATCCGCCGATGAAGCCCCAGCCGAAGATACTGGCGACGATGCTGGTGAATCCGCCGATGAAGCCCCAGCCGAAGATGCTGGTGACGATGATGCTAGTGACGATGATGCTGGTGACGACGATGGTGGTGACGATGCACCGCCGATGAAGCCCCAGCCGAAGATGCTGGTGGCGACGAATCAAGTGAAGCAGACGGAAGCAAGGATTGCCCAATCTGTGGTGCTGAAAATGGTTCTCTCGCATCCGCTTGCGAAACTTGTGGTTTCACTTTCGCCTGAATAATACATCTTTCCCTCTCAAAGGGATTTATCGAACGGCTCTCTTATTATTGCCGTGGCAACTTGGATTGCCACACTAATTATTACCAATAATGCCTGCATTGATGTGTAATTATAGCGGATATTCCCATGGAGGAAATGGGTGTGTGCTTCTAATTGTATCATCTTCAATAATCATTATCACATATACAGGAAGTCCGCGAAGAATCTCTTCCAAGTTCCCACCTGCATCTGGTATTTTCCCTCCTCTTCCATCAACTATTAGCCACGCATTCGGATTTGTTTGGGCCCAAGTAGAAAGTTCTGGTTCAACAGATGCAGGGTGTGCTGCGGCATCGCTACGCAGCCAATTCATTGAATCTGGTACGTCAGCAACATTCTCGGTCCAGCACCAAGCATCAGGGCTGATCGGCATTCGTGATAATTGGTCGGTGAGCATAGATTCAGCGCAGGTGCATGGTCGGCCTTTCATTGGCATTGGCTGGCTATTTAACCAGTAACGGTCGCCCATTACATTGGAATCGGTCACAGATATTTTACTCGGCTGCGGAACAATCCGCTTCTCTCTATATCCTTCATTCATGGTGCTCGCCTGTATTATCGGAGGCCCTCATCCGGCTTTATATCGTCGCTCAAATGAACGCACATCAACTGCTTTTCATAAGCCAATCTTCAAAGGCGGGGTGCTTTAGGGTTGCAATATGAGTCAAGCGGCAGGTTCTGGCGGCCAGCCCCCCGCTATGGGTGGGCAAATGTTCATGATTCTAATTTTCATGCTGATGATGACAGTATTGATGATGAATCCTAACTTCAGAACAACTCTTTCAGTTTATGCCGACCCACTTCTTTCACCTTGGCTCCCCGAGGAGTCTTTTATTACGGTGACGGTTTTGATTATTGGTTCATGTTCTATGCTGATAAATACCGTTCTTCGCAATTTTTTCATCGATCCGGTTGAGCAAGCTCATATCGGCCACCGAATGGGCCAGGTTCGCAAAATGCAGAATGAGGCCCGTACGGCAAGGGATAATGCCCGTATGGAAAAGGCCCAAACTTTGCAAATGAGTATGATGCCTGAGCAAATGAAAGTTCAGATGGGTGGGATGAAACCCATGATGTTTACTTTCATCTTCATTGTCGCTATTTTCTCATGGATTGCCCTCGCTGTTGAGAATTTTAGAGTAGGCTATGTGAGTCTCCCATGGCTTCCAAAATGGGATATGTTGAATGATAAATTTCTATTCTTCCCCGCATGGGTTGCAACATACATCTGCCTCTCTGCTCCAATGGGAAGGGCTGTTGACCGTCACATCAAGTTGTGGAGATACAAGAGCAATCCCATTATTGTTGCTGGTGAGAAAATCAAAGAACCACTAATTCACTTGATAAAAAGTGATGATGATGGCGCAGTAGGCCGTCGTCGTCGAAGTAAAAATGGTCCTCGAAAGAGAAACAACCAAGGTAGCGGCAATTCAAACTCTGAAAATTCAAGTTCAAAGGCTAAGGTTTCAGATACTTCAAAAGACAACACCGGTGGATTTGGCGCCTTTGGCAATTCAGATTCCGGCGATTCTACCACTGGGACCGTAGAGGGGAAAGTTTGTCCAGAATGCGACTGTGAAGAAGTTCAACGTCTTGGAAATAGCAAATTGCGCTGCCGTGTGTGCCGTCATTCCTGGAGGTAAAACAGATGGTGAAACTTACCGTTAGTGGTAATCCGGGGAGTGGGACTTCAACTCTTGTTGCTGGGATAGGAGAAACACTTGGCTGGAGTTCGCTAAATGGTGGTCAGGTTTTTCGCGACGAAGCGGAAAATAGAAAAATGTCTCTTGAGGACTTTGGTAAGTTATGCCTTACCGATTTGTCTGTTGACCGAATGCTTGATGAAATTCTTAAGACAAAAATGCAAGAATCCGACGGCCCAGAAATTGTTGAGAGCCGTCTCGCTGGTTGGTGGGCCCATAAATTGGAGTTGTCGACAGTTCGTCTTTGGGTTGAAGTTTCCGATGAAGAGAGAGCAATTAGGGTTGTCAAGCGAGAAGGTGGAAGTGTGGCTGAAAAGATGGCTGAATCCAAAGAACGTAGCAAGCATGATAATATTCGGTTCACTGAATTATACCAGTTGAACCCCGAAGACACAACTCCTTACACCCACATCCTCAAAGCCGATACCCTTGACGCCGATGGTGTACTGGCCGCTACCTTGGCTATATTACGCGCATGTGAGATGATTTCATGATGGATAAATGGATGTTTGATGAGTCTGCTACAACCGACCCTGCTCATGGAAAAGCACCGAGTGAGCGAAGTGTCGAGGAATTGTTAGCAGGCGGAGTAATTCTGCTTGACAAGCCGTTTGGCCCAACTTCACATCAAGTTTCAGCTTGGGCGAGAGATTTACTCGGTTTGGATAAAATGGGCCATGGTGGGACATTGGATCCCTTTGCAACTGGAGTACTTCCTCTATTGGCTGGTAAAGCAATGCGAATGACAAAGTCTTTACTTACTCATCAAAAGACGTACATTGCCGTACTCAAATTCTCCAATGCTGTTGATGAAGAAACTCTAGCCGAGATAATGAAACGCTTGCGAGGGCGCATTTACAATGTGCCGCCTACTGTGTCAGCTGTGAAAGTCCAAGTTCGTTCGCGAACAATTCACCAGTTTGAACTTATAGACATAAAGGAAAACTTAGCAGTGGTAAAAATCGACTGCGATGCTGGAACTTATGTGAGGACAATGGCTAGAGATTTGGGTCTATTTATTGGAGAGGAAGTTGAATTGATTGAATTGCGCAGAACCCGTTCTGGAAATTATGTAGAGCAACAGAACTTGTCTCTCTCGCAAATAGCCGATGCTGTTTGGTTGTGGAAGGAAAAACAAGACGACTCTGCAATGAAAAAAATCATTCATCCGTTGGAAGTAATGACGGCAAGCATGCCCGAGATTATTGTTAAAGATGCGGCAATAAGTGCTCTCGCTCATGGCGCACCACTTGCTCGACCTGGTATTGTTTCTGCATCAAAGGGTGTGGCAAAAGGAAGCGATGTAAGGTTAATGAGTTTGAAAGGCGAGTTGATTGCCGTCGCCGAAATGATTGTTGATTCAGACCAACTGACTGTAATGAAAAAAGGCGAAGTTACTAAATCTGTTACAGTGATAATGATGCCGGATGTTTACCCTAAAGGTTGGACCTCTCCGCCGCCACATGAGTCTGCTTCAGCCGAAGTTGCCTCGCCAGTCGTTGAGGTGGATAGTCAGGAAACTATTGATAATCCAATTACCTTACCCTCGTTATCTGAATTGGGAAAAATGAAGAAGGCAGAATTGGTT
>PSPT01000024.1 GCA_004195635.1 Methanobacteriota archaeon | reverse complement strand
TGACATCAACGATTTGACTAACTTCTGATGTGTTTTCAATTTCTAACAAATTTGATTCCATAAATAATGGAGATAGTGATGAAATCATTAGGAGAATACTCAAAAAAAGAACTTTCCTTGCATAAGCATTATTTCCCATACCATAGGCCAATACATGGCTCTTTATAGGGGTTGTCAAATTCAGTATTATTTTCTGAGAAAAAAAATCTCTTTTTCTTGACGCCATATTGTAAAACAAAAAACAGTAGTAATTATCAGCATCCCCAAATAGTTAAAGACTCGCTTTTCAGACCCCTCTAGTCTATACCAATCTTGTCCCCTATGTGTGGTTCAGGGGCTCTATCTAAATGATGTACTGCGCCACTGTTTAACTTCTCAGAGGGGGCTGATTAATGACTCAGGGGGTTGCGCAGAAGGTCTAGTGGATCTATGCGGAAATCCCTCTGGTTCTTGTTCACTAATTGCAGTGCCAATCTCGAAGGGTCGAAAGGGTGGTTCTTCTTCAAGAAGGAAATATTGTGACTGGGGAAAAAGTCTCTCTGTTGGAAGCATAAATCCCGTCGTTATTCGGTCAGAAGAACGGGTAACCGATTCACGCCAAATCTACTCATTATTACTTTATCCAGTACGAAGCAAGGGGGTAGCATTAGTCATCAGATGGCGGCGGGCCCATTGGTGGAAGTGCAGGAACTGCAGGAGTGTTATCGTCAATTTCATCATCAGGTGCATCTGTATCTTCTTCATCTTTACCATCACTATCTTCCGAATCAATGGCCATACTATCGAAGGCAGAAACGTCGGAAACGTCGGAAACGTCGGCTGAATCCGAAATGTCGTCAAGAATCACGGCATCCTTTTCCCAAGGATTTTCTTCATCATTATTTGCAAGTTGTGATACTCCAAGCAAAACCAGTACCAATGTAATAATCAATCCGAATCCAATTGTTGTTCCATTAAATGACGATTTTTCATCAGCATCTTCAACTCCGTTTGTTTGATCACAACCGCCGTCATCGCATAACCAAGTATGGTCTGCTTGACAAACACACTGGTCGCAGTTAACATCATCAGGCAACACAGTTGACCCAGGATTACAAGGAAGCGGCAAGCGTTCATCTCCTCCACCAGTAGTGTTATCTTGAGCAAATGAAGCACAGAAAATCTGGTATTCACTCGGTGTCGGTGCATCACAGATATCAGTTAATTCTAGACATCCCGAATCAGCACTAGCATTGGCACAGTATTCGGTTATTGGCTCAGCACAAGTTTTCATATTTGCAGTGCCAACATTTGGACAGTTCTGCTCTATATGCCCACAGAGTGTTTCATCCCCGAATGGACAAATCACTTTGGAATCGTCAATTTCTTGCATTACATAATTGCACAAAATATCATCACCTGCAAAGGCCCAAGAATAATAACATTCAGCAATATAATCAACACAGTCGTTGCTTCCATCTCCATCAGGATTGCAATAGACGACGATTTCTGCTCCACAGTCGGTAACATTAGTTGGGCAGTTTTCAACAACTACTGAGTTTTCACAAAGTTGAGTATTGAAGGGACAATCCCAACTCGCACCACCTACTCCATCTCCTACTCCACTGCCGCCACTTACTCCACCATTTGGTGAATAATAGAATGGAGTTCCTGCTGGCCAGTCAAGTTCTATTCTGTCTTGACCATTGTACCACATTGTTTCAAGATTGGACCAACTTAATTGGTTATTTGCCGAGACAGAACCGGAAATAACACGGAAATATCGGTCATCACCCATGGTAAATATTGGGTCAAGAGGTACTGCATCAAGAGATCCGTATGAGCCGGTAACGAACATGTCTGAAAAGTCAGAATAATTATCAAAGGAATCTCCAAAATAGTCCCACATTTCTGTGCGGTTGAAGCGCATTGCCATTGTCAAATCATCAACTATTGATTCCCATGATTGTGCACCTTCGCTAACTCCGAGGAAAGTCACATCAATCCCCTTTGTCCAATCGTCTTGGCTAGACCAAGATGGTGCTGGAATTGTTACTTCCTCCCAGTCATCTCCATTTAGTGCGGTCATCAAGTCGGTGTCACCGAAGAGTGGTAATCCGCCCATGATAGTTAATTTGACATCAGGGTCTACCGCATCAATCAAGTTGCGATATGGGTCTTCATTAAAAGAAGTGGTGACTAGTAAATCCGCTGCCATACCAGGGTTGATGCGGCCAACATGTTCATCCCACTTCATTGCATTTGCTGAATTTGAAGTAACCATTTCAACCATTTCATAATTGCTAAATACATCTCCAAGCATTTGCTCATCCCAATAATCAGCAATTTTCAATTCATGCAGAGGAGACTTGGCTCCTGAAGGGCTCCAGTCAGGAGAAATTACGATGTTCACTCCCTCTTCTTTTGCAGTAGCAACATCTGTAGTATCACCATATAGAAGTAGGTTAGAAAGGGGTGACCAAACCAAACTTGCACCTACATCTCCCATGGCAGAAAATTCAGGTTGTCCAAGCCCAGTTCCATGAATTACGATTAACTCGCCAACCAACAGATCATTCTGAGTTAAAATGTCAAATTCAGCCCGACTAGATTCATCTACTCCTTCACCCAAATGAAGGAACCAAGCATCTAATTCACCTGATGAGTTACCGGTTTTGATATGATTGCCGATATAATCAGATTCAAGTTCAGTAACTTTAGTATGAATCTCATCCTTACCCCAATTCCAATATTCAATATTTCGCAACAAAATGGAATCAAAACTTGCATCACCAGTAGAAGGTCCTCCTTGAGCAGCAGTAGTTCCGCCAACAACTTCCTTCATTTCTACATACTTCATCGCTTGAGTTTCCATATTCCAATAAGGACCTGAATGAATTGCAGTTTTCACACGAGTAACTTCGTTTGAGTAATCGGGGTGATTTTTCCATTCGTAACGATTATTATATCCATCAAAATCACTTCTTTGATTATTAGAAAGGTGAGATTCCATTTCCCAAAGGGGTGCAGTGTTGTAGTGCATATGATTGTGCATGTCAATTAAGCCAGGGTAAATTGTACCACTCGTATGGTGAACTGGAACATCGGTTAGATTAACGCCAAGAGGTGGGCTTCCGGTTGCCCATACCGCTTCAATTTCACCATCTCGGATGAGAATTGAACCGTTATTGTAAACATCGTTGATGTCATTCATTGTGACAACTCTACCGGTCAGCACATAGGCTCCGTTGTGATATTGGTCACGTGGAGTATAACATCGACCAAAATCAATTTTTGTCACAGGTTTTTGTGCGCCTTCTTCCCACCCAGGTGTAGGGGGGGATAACTTGTATAGTGCGCCATTATTACTTGCATTGCGAATGTAAGAATTGTCCCACCAAGAGTCGGAACCCATGTAAGAAATTGAATCTATTAAGGTTCCATCTGGAGTTTTCAGATTTACAGTATCTCCATCCCAATAATCCAATTCAATATCGGTGTCGGAACGGAAAAATACCAATCTTTCGTCGGGTCCGAGGGTAGTATTCCAGCCTACAGAGCAGGGCGCTGAACCGCCACCATCAATATCATCTAACCACCATTCACTAACATCAAAAGTCTGATTTGTAGGATTCCAAATTTCAATAAATTGGTCCGAATAACTGCCAATGTCTCCATCTTCATTCCAGTCTGTCCCGTTGAAATCAGCACTCGAGGCCGACACTAAAATCTCTGAAATCACAATATGGTTTGGTGGCCAACTTCCTGAATCTTCAGCCGAAGTATTTGGTATTATTTCAGTAAATCCTGTCAATCCAGCAAGGCTTGATAAGAAGAAAATAGTGGCTAAGGTAAGTGCCCTTGAAGCAGCAGTCATTGGTATGGGGTGTGGCATTGGTGTCATAGTTATACCGCTTGCTCATTTTGTTGCTAAATACAATATAACCGTTGATTCAAAAAGCATGGGCTCGCCGCAATTGTTGTGCGACCCCGTCCTCTCCTCCTAATGCTGGTACTTTTGCCCAGTGTTTTTGCCGGATGTTTCGGTCAGGATAAAGCCACCTCCGCCCCTGTTGCAGATGATGATTCTTGGTATCCGCCGGTTTGGCAGCGAAGTGAAATGATATACGATGATAGCGATGTTTTCAGTCGCGTTTCGGTCAATGGAACAAATGGGATTGATGAAGTTCGCTCAATTTTTGTCGATGTTCCAACCATCACCGCCGCTGACGGCGGTGCTGGAATAACAGGAGATGCTGCGGTACACCTTGGTTTGTGGCTACCGGTGATTGAAGGATGTGATTGGGAATTAAGCGAAATTCCAGCCGAATGTCAAGTGCCGGTAATTGCCGAAGTTGGTCCTTACTATGATGATGGAGATGTTGATGCTTTGACTCCGGCCGACCGTTTAGGTCGTTTCTTAATAGAAAATTATGTTCCTCATGGCTTCGCAGTTGCTCAAGTTAGTGTATTTGGGACTGGTGACTCTAATCACTGTATGGATTTGATGGGAACTGACGAACAACGCGGTATTGATGCAGCAGTCACATGGTTAGGAACTCAAGGCTGGGCTAATGGCAAAGTAGGAATTATTGGTAAATCATATGACGGCTCAACCCCTTGGCAGGCGGCAACTTTTGTGAATGAATACCTAGCGACAATTGTCCCAATGTCAGGCCTAATCGGAGTTCATGATTTAATGTGGAAGAATGGTAGCATGGAAGCCCGTGGGGCAATAATGCACAATGGAGTTTATGGCTCATTTGGAATTGATGGAGAAGCAACTGATGCACAAAATTTGTGTGAGGGTTATTTGGAAGGTTATGTGAATGGTCCAGCCGCATATTTAACCGGAGATATGGTTGATTATGCCGGAAATTCATATTGGACTGAACGTAGTTTCCTTGACAGAGTTGCTGAGAATTACAATGGTTCAATTTACATTATCCAAGGCATGCAGGATTGGAATGTTGACCCGCATATGGCTTTCCCTACTCATCAATTGATGGAAGAGGCGGGAATTGAAATCAAAACTTTAGCCGGTCAATGGGCACATGATTACCCTGACCGCTCAAGCGGTCATGCTTCCTTACCTGTTGGTAAAGGTCAGGAGGCCTATCCCTACACACTTAGGTGGGATTGGGCTGATGAAATGTTACATTGGTTCACTTGGTATTTGAAGAATGAAGGAACTCAACCGGAATTGCACGTGGAAATACAGGATAACATTGGTGGATGGAGAGTAGAATCAACTTGGCCTTCAGAGGATACCAATTTCACTGCTTTTGGCCTTCAAGGCGATATGGAACAAGTGGCAGGTGGGACGCAAATGGGCGTTGGACAAAGAATTGAATTTTTACTTCCCGCTTGGGAAAATGACACCCGTATTGCTGGCTTGCCGACTTTGCATATTGGGGCAACACCTCTTACCATAAACGCCGGTCATATTTTTGTTGAGATGACAGATGCAGAGACTGGGATGCACTTGGGTCATGCGGTAATGGATCTAAGATTCCATGCCGGTGGTCGTGATGGGCAGGTCTTGTTGCCGGGCGTTCAAGTAACTGCGTTAATGGAATTCTTCCCAATGGATGTGGTTGTTCCGGCAGGGCATCAGATACAACTTACGATATTGCAAACCGGTGAGGATTATGTGCCAAGCCCTGCCGCTGCTGGAACGATTAGTCTTGACCTCTCCGACTCCAGCGTTTTTACAATTCCAATCATTGAACGTTCATGTGAAGATCTATTCCAAGCGCCCATGCACACCTATGACGAAGTTGAAGGCAATCGTAATTGCTAGCTCAATCTAGTTTCAGTCACTCAAGCGAGGGGCTGAAAAGCAATCGACTGTTGCCATCGTCCATGCGCCCTCTTTGCTCAAGCCCAACAAGGCTTGTTTTTTCACTTTTAATAGTGTTCAGCATGGTGCTTTCTGGTTGTTTTGGCAACGGTGGAGGAGGCAAGAATAATGATGCTCTTTTCAGTTGGGATGAGGGATTTCAATATATTGACGACCCCATAAACCACATGCAACCCAAGGCATTCAATGTGACACAAAATTGGGCCGAGAATGGCGTTTGGGATGAAGATTCAGAACTCTGGCTCAATCGAACTGTAGAGGGAGATGCTTTTTGGGCAGAATTTACCGCCGAGCAAGGAGGAAATTGTTGTGAGCATTATTTGGCTGCAACCAAGGAAGGCTGGTTGATGAACTTCGGCGGAGAATATCCTACATGGTCTGAGGATAGAGGACATACATGGCAGGATTGGAAACCCACTATTGTGACTCAACTCGGTTGCCGAACTCCAAAACTTACTGTGCCAGGCCAAGAAGGATTAGGCGAAGGTAGTATTGTGCAAACCACTACCGGAGATATAATTTCAATGGGATGGTTCCCTTATCCTTCGACAAGCGGTGGAGATCAATTTTACGCATTCCTTTACGATGCAGACGATGAACAATGGGGATGGTGCTATAATCGCCTGACTGAACCATTTTATGACCGCTCTTGGCAAGTAGAAGTAGTAGGTCCAATCTCATCAAACATAGGTAATGGCGAATGGGCAAGTTTAGTCATTTCCAACTTTTGGCATCAAAGTAGTAATCGCGGCGGACAGATTTCAGTTGACGGATTAAATTACTATTATTTTGAATTCCCTGATAAAAACGCCAATATTGACGAAGTAGTAGTTGACTTGAACTTTGATGAACTCGGACCAGAATGGGATTTCACCAAGCCGCACAAAGAGATGCGCGCATTCCCTGTTCCGAGTGGTGGGCTATACTTCCCGAGTTTCTTTGACGATGGTGGAGATGCTTTCCTAGACACGAGCCTTGATTGGTATCGGGCAACAACTGCGGAAGGAAATAGTTTACCAAGCGAGTATTGTTCCTTTGACTCAAGTACTGCTCTGCACTGTGTGATAAAAGATGGAGATGCACACCTAACTCACATGTATTCCATGGATGGCGGGGAAAATTGGACTAACCAATCTTACAATTTATCTAATACTGCTTCTGGTATTGAGGAGTGGGAGTTTCATTCAAATGGAGTCCACGATCTATTTGTTTTGAATGTTAGATATCAAAGCACTGAGGGTCCAGACATTGATGTGGCTTGGCATGTTAGAGATGTTAGTGAAAGTCTGGAACCCGATTCCAAGACCTTCCTCGGTCTTGGTAATTTAGACTCCACAAGTGGTGCTGGCAATGACATTAGGTTTGATTTTGCAAGCATGGGAATAATGAATGATGGTGGGGCCTTTATCGCATATCACGATGCAAGTGACCCAGACCCGTTATTCGCATTAGAACTGTATCTTCCTGAGGTCTATGGGCCTGCACAGGCTTAACCAACCCTCACCTCAACAGACAGGTGTAAAGTGAATCTGAAGCCAAGGGTGTGGGAAATGCCTATATTCTGTTGGCCAAGATTTTTGCTATATGAGCAAAGTAGATGGGATGCTATTGACTGATTTACCGGGTGTTGGTTCAAGCCTCGCCGAACGAATGATTACTTGTTTGGGTCAGGCTGAAGATGTATGGGATGCATTACGGGTTGGAGATATTGAAAGGTTAGCCGAAGTTGACGGCCTTTCAGGCAATCGTGCCCTGAGCCTATGCAGGGATTTTGCCAGTTCAGGTTGGCAACTTTCTTCAAAAGACGCCACTGGAGTTAGAGGTGAAAGTGGAATTGAAAGTGTAGCGTGTGGTAGTACAGAAGGTATTGGGAAGAAAGAAGGCGTCGGCCCATTTCTGGCAACATCTGAAGCGGAGAAAATCCATCACAAATTGATTGAAGAATTAGCAAAAAACGCCCGCAGCAAGGCTACATCCAATCGTCTAAAATTGCTAATGCCTTATTCTCTAAGTCGCGTAGCCGAATTAAACTCACGCAGAGTCTTGATTGCAAATGCAATGGAACTAACTTCTTCACACGGTGAAACTGCAACAGAGTTGAGAGAATCACTTGGCGGTATTTCACGCTTGTCTTGGCCACAAATGCGCTGTGAGCGCGTTGTAGTTTGTGCCGATGATAAGGTCGCAGAACGCCTTTCACCGCTAAAAAAATGGTGCCGAGTTCTAAGAATTAGTTCTTCTGAGACTTGGAAAGATTACACCGTATTTAGCGAAGTAACTTGGGTTGGCGAGGGTGGTCCAAAGGGCAAAACTCCGGATAATTGGAATATTGTTGCAGCCAATGCCCCTTTGGGACTCGTTCTTCCAGAGCGAACTATCGCTTGGGCCAAGCATAATCTCAAAGCATTACAATCACTTTCCTCTATTCGTTCTATTGTATTGCCAAAAAACGTCCCTACTGCTGAAGCAATTACCGAGGCGGTAATTGATTTGAAAACCCTTGCAAGTGTGTTAGGGGAATTGGGAGATAAAGGGGAAAATTCCGAAGCCCTACAGATGGTAAAGGATGAACTATGGAAGGTAGCAAAACAAATTGAAAGTGAAGTTCAAACTACTGTGAGCGAGGAAATGGCAGGAGCACAACTATCACTGCAAGGCAGCGACATGCTCGATATGTTGGCCGATGCAAACCTTCTGCAACGACGCATTGCTTCAGCAACTGAAGAAGTAATTGATTCAGCCATCACCGAGGCAAATAATGACTTATCCACATTCCTCGGGCAAGCCGGAATAAACTTACCGCGAGGCATCTTCTCATCAGCATGGCCACCAAAATTGGACCGTTCAGCACTCGAAAAAGTGGAAATTGAAATAGACGAACGCCTAGAATTAGATCGCACACAAACTACTTTGCGTCTTGCCCGAAATCTCACCCCATTGATATCAGCATGTGATTCTGCAATCCGCTCATTAATTGAAGTTGATGCGTGGTTGACAATTGCAGATTGGGCACAAAAAGAAGAATGTATCATGCCCAAAATGGTAAAGTCCGGAGTATGGGTTGACAAAGGCCGACATCTATTACTTGGCTTCAATCCCGACCCCGTAACATATGGCATTGGCGAGGCGGCAAAACTGAAGGGAGACAGGCAGAGTGTTGCCTTACTAACTGGTGCAAATTCTGGCGGAAAAACTACTCTATTGGAAATGCTTGCGCAAATTACAATTCTTGCTCACATGGGTTTGCCGGTTCCAGCAAAGGCAGCATGCGTAGGGCACATTGAGAAATTACACATCATCGCAAAAGCATCTGGGACTCAATCAGCAGGCGCACTTGAACAAACTTTGCGTAAGTTAGCCGAAGTTCTTACTACTCCTGGAAAGAGATTGGTTCTCGCTGATGAACTTGAAGCAATAACCGAACCTGGCGCTGCCGCAAGAATACTTGCGGGAATGTTTGGTGCAGCAATAGACCACCCCGATATCTGCATGCTAACTGTAACTCACCTCGCCCCTCAACTTCTCAAGGCAAGTGGGCGTAAACTACGAATTGATGGAATTGAAGCCCGTGGACTCGATGAAAATTTGGACCTAATCGTTGACCGCACACCGCGAAGAAATCATCTGGCTCGCTCAACTCCCGAACTAATTGTTCGTCGTTTAGTACAACAATGTGAGGGTGATGCACAATCTCTATTCGCGGATATTCTTGCTGGTTTCTCAGACGAAGCCGACTCTAATTCTCCAACCACTTCATTAGCATCCGTGACGGCCTAATTTGGCCTCATTTGCCCATCATTCAGAATGAGAGGGCGTTCATCAATAGGACGTACTACTTTTTTTATCACAGACCCAAAAGCCTCCAAAACAATGTTTCCGAGAAGATTGGGTGACGTCAATTTTCATTCCAAATGCTATCAGTAGCATCAAATGGAGAATCAGGTGTCTTTTTTCTTCTCGTTGATACCGCCATCACAAGGAAGCATAATCCCAAGAATACCATTGCTCCGACAATACCCCAAAGAAGTGAATCACTAAGTACACTTTGTTTTTCTGTTTGTAGATCATCCTCAACCGAGACCTCAGGGTCTTCTGGTTTGATGTCTGCGTTATCACCTACACCATCTCCATCACTATCTGCTGTTTCATTTGCATCTTCAGGAAATGCATCGCTATTATTTCCGACCCCATCACCATCTGAATCAGTAGTCTCATTCTCATCATCGGGAAAGTCATCGGCGTTGTCACCCACTCCATCTCCGTCAGAGTCTGCAGTCTCATTCTCGTCTTCGGGGAAGGTATCGGCGTTGTCACCTACTCCATCACCGTCAGAGTCTGTAGTCTCATTCTCGTCATTTGGAAACTCATCATCATCATCAATCACCCCATCACCATCAGAGTCTAAATCGAACGGGTAGGCAGAGATAATTGTTACCGCATTATTAGGGACATCACCCCAACCATCAACTGAAACTTGACTGATTGAATCAACAACTTCGGTTCCGTTCACAACGTGGCCGAACACAGTATGCACTCCATCAAGGTGTGATGGAGAAGAACCGCCGTCAACGATAAAGAATTGAGAACCGCCCGTATGTGGTGCGTTTGTTTTTGCCATTGAAAGGGCATATGGGGTATGGATAAGGCCGTTATACGCTTCATCGGGAATTGTCCACGAAGTTTTAGAGCAGTTTGAAGAAGATGATTCAACTACCCCATTACAATAACCTTGCCAACTCGCAGCATGTCCGCCGGTTCCATCTCCATTGGTGAAATCCCCGCCTTGAACCATGAAGCCATCTATAACACGGTGGAATATAGTTCCATCATAACATCCCATTTCTGCAAGTAGGGCGAAATTTTGCGCATGGATGGGGGCTTCATCATAGTTCAATTCGAAATCAATTAGATTTTCTGTGGAATTAGATCCATCAGCAGTCACATACGCTATATCCATTCGAATATGACTTTCATTAGATTCAGCTCTTGTTGTACAACCATTTTCCAAATAGTATCCCTGCTTGACTTGCACAGTTACCGTCTTTACTACTGGAGTAGGGTTTGCCACTCCATTTGCATGAGTAACTACGGCCGAAATTTCCCACATTGTTGATGCTCGCGTCGTGCGGGTTGTACCATTGAAGATCACATCAAAATCCACCTCCCCTAGCGGCGAAACTGTGACGTTATCGGGGGCCGAATAATTGAGGGGCGCAGAGCCATTGCCTTGAATTGAAATCGCAACATCTTCTACATAGTTGGTGGGATTTGTTATAGTGCAGGTAAGGTTGCCTCCGGAGTCCACCACAAGCGAATCAGCGATTTCCATTATTTCTTGGCATTGAATATCCGCATTGGGAGTTGGGCTTCCTTGAGCCCAAATGTTCACTGACACGAAAGGAGCAATCAATAGAAGGAGGACAAGGGCGAAGGTCAAACGCATGAATATGGCTATCTTCTATTCCTTTTGAAGTTATTCATATAATATATTGATTTCAATTATTATATCTTGTATCGTGATAATTTGAAAATTCTCACTCGGATGAAACTTGGTATTTGATAATTAAGTCATCAACGGAAAACTCGTCAACACCCAGTGGTGCATCAGCCAAAGTCATTGATGCTTCTCCAGCCCTAGTTTCATTCTTCAACCAAGCCCAATCTGTTGCAAGTATTTCAGGGGCTGCTGGTGGAAGCCAGACTTGAAGTTTGATAGTATCCTCAATTTCAAGGTCCAACTCTTTGCGCTTTTGCTGAACTCTTCTAACTACTTCTCTCGCCATTCCCTTTGAAAGCAAATTGGCATTCTGACTCATGTCCAATACCAAACTGACATCTATTTTCGCTTCATCACTGCCTACTTCAAGAGTTGCTGCGGCATATCCTTCCTTCTCAAGTCGTCGCACTTCAATATCATTAAGTTCAATTGGATAGCCTGCTAATACTAATCTTCCAGCCTCAATATCTGCAAGTGCAACCTCATGGTCCTCAATATCTGCTAATTCAGCAAGAACTTTGGGTAAATCTGCCCGGCACTTCTTTCCGATTTCTCGGCGATTAGGTTGAATTTCTATCTTTTGGAAGCGGTCTAAGTCGCTTTCAGTTGAAATCACTTCCACATTCAATTCTTCAGCCAACAAATCATGGAATTCAGTCAGATCAGGTCCGCCAACAATCCAGCCTTCAGCACAAGGGAGTCTCTGCCTACGCTTTGCTTCAACACGAATCTTGCGTCCTGATTCGGCCAATTGTCTTGCTAATGCCATTCTTGCTTCTAGTCCAACATCCAACGGTGGGAGGTGGGGCTGATTAGTGGCGATTATCTTGCCGTCCAAGTCGCCTTCGCCGGATTTTCCAGCCTCGCCACCGTCCATGCTAACGACCGGCCAATCAGCCAAATGTACCGATTCACCGGCTAAATTGGTGTAAATCTCATCAACCATGAAAGGGGAAATTGGGGCCATCAATTTTGCAATTGTAATTAGTACCTCGTGCAAAGTATGCTGACATGCTCGCTTATCGTCATTTGCACTCTCGTCCCAAAGTCTTCTTCGACTCCTTCTTACATACCAGTTTGAAAGGTCATTGACGACAAAGTCCTCTAAATCTCTACCGGCTTTGTGGAAATCCCAACTTACGAATTGGCTATGATAGGATAGAGTAACGCTATGAAGCCTTGACAAAATCCAGCGGTCAAGAGGAGTTCTATTCTCCACAGGCATTGGTTTTTCACTCGGCTCAAAGCCGTCAAGCGCAGCATAATCTGCATGGAATTTGTAAACATTCCACAGGGTGAGGAATAATTTACCGTAGGTTTCTCGCACCCCATTCGGGTCAAATTTTAGTGGATTCCAAGGAGCGCCTGCTGTGACCATATACCAACGAGTTGCATCTGCACCTTCGCGATTAAAGTGATCCCACGGGTCAACAATATTGCCTTTAGATTTACTCATCTTTTTGCCATTTGCATCCAAAATCAATCCAAGGCTCAAGCAACGCTTGTAACAAAGACTATCAAAGACGCTTGCACTTACCGCTAATAAGGTGTAAAACCAACCGCGAGTTTGGTCAACTCCTTCGCAAATGTAATCAATTGGAAATTGTGACTCAAAGATTTCAGGCCCAGCAAATGGGTGATGCCATTGAGCAAATGATGCGCAACCGCTATCAAACCAACAATCCATGACAAATGGTTCTCTTTGCATTGGTTTTCCATCATCGCTGACTAAGGTAAAGCCATCGACAATAGGCCGATGGAGGTCAACATCATCTGGGCATTCAGGGTTCTCTATGCCTGCCGCAACGGCCTTAGCAACTTCCTGTTGCAATTCTGCAATGGAACCAATACACTTCATTTCCCCATCTTCTGTCCTCCACACAGGGAGAGGGGTTCCCCAATATCTCTCACGTGAAATAGCCCAATCTTTGACATTCCTCAACCATTCTCCAAAGCGTCCTTCTCCAACCCACTCGGGTGCCCATTCTACTTGGTCATTGAACTCAAGGAGACGATCTTTGATAGAGGTCATTTTGACAAACCAAGAATCCATCGCATAGTAAAGCAAGGGGTGGTCAGTACGCCAACAATGCGGATATTCGTGTTTGTATGCCTTCTCTCTGTAAAGGAGATTTTCAGCACTTAGGATTTGCAATATCTGGTCATCACAATCCTTGACATACTTGCCATCTAATTCGGGATGAGTTCCGTTGATGAAATTGCCTTCCATGTTCACTGTATGTTGGGCCGGAAGTCCAACTTCCATTCCTAAATTATAGTCATCTTCACCATACATAACTGCGGTATGAACGACTCCTGTTCCATCAGTTGTGGTTACCCAATCTGCTGCAAGGATGGTCCATGCGCTTTCACTATCGCCTCTTTGCACTGCATCAGGGAATAGGGGGTGGTAGGAAAGTCCAACAAGTTCACTCCCACTGAATTCTTCTATTACTTCCACTTGGTGGCGAATAACTTCCTTGAATAGTTCCTTTGCCAAGATTACTTCTTCACCGACTTCGGCTCCGCCTCTTCCTTGCCAATTTCCTCCCGCTTCTTGAACGACTTTTCCACGGATGTAGGTTACCTCTGGGCCAACGGCCAAACCAACATTCCCAGGTAGAGTCCAAGGTGTTGTGGTCCAGGCTAAGACACTCGCATCGTTGAAGCGTTGAGCGCCTTCTCCTGATAATCTAAATTTGATATAAACCGATGGTTCCTCCACTTCTTTGTAGCCTAATGCGACTTCGTGGCTTGAATAACTGGTGCCGGTTTGAGGGCAATATGGCAGAACTTTGTGACCTCTAAAGAGGAGACCATTATCATACATCTGTTTTAGGGCCCACCATGCTGACTCAACGTAATTATTGTTGAGGGTAACATAGGGGTTGTCAAGGTCAACCCAATATGCCATTCTTTCAGTCATTTCTCGCCATGCTTTCTCATAGGTCCAAACTGAGTTCCTGCATTCTTGGTTAAACTCTGCCATGCCAAATTCTTCAATGGATTCTTTTGACATTAGATTGAGACGCTTTTGCACTTCAATTTCCACTGGCAATCCATGTGTATCCCATCCGCCTTTTCGCTTTACGAAATTGCCTTCCATGGTCTTCCAACGGCAAACCAAATCCTTGTAGGTTCTTGCTACAACATGGTGAATGCCGGGTTTGCCGTTTGCAGTAGGAGGTCCTTCTAAGAAAACAAATTGTGGCCCATCCTGTCTAATTTCAACTGAGCGAGCAAAAGTTTTCTCGTCTGCCCAACGACTCAAAGTCGCCTTTTCCAAATCAACCGGATTGTATTCGCCGGCCGGCTTAGGTACTGCCATGGAGCATCCGACCGGCCAATATCTCTTGAAACCTACCACCGCAATAATTCAAACAACCCTAAAGGGTTGGGGCCTCTGAAAAACCACTGTCGCCATTATTTTATCAACAAAGACATTGTGTGCATAGCATGGCCGAGCCGTCGCGTAGTCACTTACGGGCTTTCTTCCTCGTAGCCATTTTACTTTTAGTCAGCGTAGCGCCACTATTTCCCAATAGCACCGACTTCTCCCTTTTCTCATCTTCTTCATACGGCGAATTAGATGAAGAAAGCCCCTCTCCTTCATTTACTGCAGAGAATCAAACTCAAATTCTCAATATTGGCACATACCCAAATGGTTTTTCCAGTAATTTGCGTCTTGAAGTGCCAGCTGGTGAAGCACTAACCGATGTTGGGCTACAGATAAAGCCTCGGGCTTTGGCTCGTGATGAACTATTGGAATGGACTGATATTTCAATTTGGAATCATAGCGGAGCAGTATCTCAGTCAATCAATTACAACTCGACAGGACTTACTCTTGCCGGAGCGGACCAAACATGGGACCTCAATAATAACGGTCAGGTGCCCACAGGTTGGACAAGGTCCTCTTCCTCATATTCGATGATCAATAGTTTATCTTGTGGCCGAAATGGTTCATCGGGTCATTCTCTAAATACGCGGGGAGCGAATACTTGGTGGCAATCACCAATTGTTGATTTATCTGGCCTTAGTCAAGGTGAGATAAATTATTGGCTGCGGTCGGGCTATAGCGGTTGTGGTGAGGAGCCTGATAGCGGTGAAAACATGTATCTTGAAATCCGTACTTCATCTGGTTCTTGGACTTCAATAAAGAGCCACATGGGTTCTCCTTATTGCGGTGGTTGTGCCGCTGGAACCTTTTCCATATCGCTTCCAAGCACAGCATTCCACAGTAACTTCGCCTTGCGATTTAGGCAGAATTACGGTTCTGGAACCTGTTGTGATTATTGGTTTTTTGATGATGTTTCTTTAACCCAGCCAGGTGGCGAAGGAAATTGGACATCACCTTCTTTCGGGTGGGATAGTGCTACAGACTTTGCTCTTGAACCTGGACCTTACAGTATGCTTTCCTTTGATGTTGACACACCCGGTTCTTCACAGTTTGAATGGACATTACTCGATGCAGCAACAATGTCTCCAATATCCGGTTTTGAAGATAGAACTGACAAGGTAGTTGACCTTGGGACAATTAATTGGCAAGGCCATCCGAAACTAAAAATTGCGGTGTCAATGGCAGCAGGTAATGGTGGAACTCCAACGCTTAACGGCATCTATATTGGAGGTAAAGTGATTGAGAGATTTGATGTGAACCCAACCTTACTCGGCTGGACAACCGAAGGCCCCGTCACTGCTTCAAATGGGCAATTGTCAGGAAATGGTAATTTAACCTCACCTCAATATACCTCAATTCGCCCAATCGCTCGAATAATGACCGATTTCACAGTATCGGGTTCAGGCTATTTGCAAATACAAGTTGATGACGGAAATTGGACAACCATTTCAACAAATACACTTACTAATTTCGTCGATGCGGTTCACAAGGTTAGATTTCATTGGGTCGGAACTGGGTCTTGGACAATGTCTGAAGCAGAATTTGAAATCATCCCAGGCAATTTACCACTTCATCCGCGCATTGACATTGGCCGCGATTCAAGTAATGAATGGGGATTATTGGATGCGGCAATCGGCCCTTGGGGCTGGCAAGACCGGCTTGCAAATGGCAATCCAGCAGCATCTTTTTCCATGACTTCCGGCCAAGGGCCAAATACAGTTACAATGTGGCTGCCTGCTGCAGGAATTGATGACCTACGTTGGTCACTCACCTCGCTTTATGGGGGGATTGGAACAAATACCACTTGGGCGATAAGAATTGGTTCAGCGCTGATAGCCAATGGTTCAATTCCTGCGCTTAGCGGAATCTCTGACTTATCTTTACCCAGCCAAGAATTATTTGCCTTGAATCAAAATTTGTCGGTAGCCGGTACAGTTCATACAGTTGGAGACCTTAGTTTTGTCGAAGTAGAAATTGATTTGTATTGTGAATCTTGTACATTGCAATTAAGTGGTATTTCTGCTCCTTATCATTCACAGACTAACCTATCCTTCAATGCTTGGTCAGATTTAGTTTTGGCAGTAAATGATGTAATTCCCGATTCTTCCGTGCAAAACGGTAAGCGAATTGTTCCGATGCCTTTCGGTATGGATTTGATTGCTTCAGTTGAGGCTACAATTACACATGTTTCTAGCATTTCAGGATTACAGACAACAGGTGCCTCTTTGGTAAACCAAACCAATACTCTCGCCCCTTCTTGGCAATGGTTGGAGTTGACTTCATGGCATGAATCTTCAGTCGGAGTCCCTGCCAGTGTACAATTTGATGTGATTGGATTAAACAATCATACTTCATGGACATTCCCAGTAGATGGGGCCGCTCCTGTCGGTAAATTTGATACTGATTTAGTTCGCTTCCATCCAACAGATAGTCATTCCGTTGTTGCAAATAATACCCATGTAAATAGCACAATCCGCTTCCAATTTGAGCCAATGTGGGATGATGAGGAGAACCTTGAAATCCGCGTAAGAGTAGTTCTTGTAGATGGTAGGCGCTCAATTTCACAAGTAGCAAGTTTTGGTGGCGGTGTGATTCAAGGGCTTGAGAATGACCCATTATTTACCGATTGGAATGTATTAAATGACTTTGGAAGCATTATTCCACCTTCCACACCATTTTTGCGCGGAGGTAAAAACATAACAGTTATGGCGAATATTGGTTTTCAAAATGCAGACTCTAGTCTTGCCCCAAGAAGCGGAGATGTTAGAGTTGAACTTTATCAAAACGATATTGAAATATACAATACTACTAACATACACATGGGTCTTTTCAACCATACTTTCCAAGTGCCCCTTGGAACTACCGACATGACTTACCGGCTCGAATTAGTACCTTTACGCGGCGGATGGGACATGACATCAATTGTTACCGAAAGGACTTTCCAAACCGATAGTCTATCTCCACTCTTAATCAATGCAAATCTTGAACATTACGACCACCGAAGTCATAATTCAAATCAATTATTGAAATTTGAGATTTATGATCGCCCAGTATTGCCTGCGGAGATGACAGTAATGCTTTGGCGTGAATGGGTAAACGATTACAATTTTGATGGCTGGCCCAGCGAAGAGGAATACAAGCCCTTCCAATTGACTCCTCCTTCAAATCTCAGTATGGCTCAGGGTAATTACACTTTTACTTATGACGACCATGCAGGTGCGCCTGGAGATAAAGTTGCTGGCTATCTTGTCGGAGCAGATCCCGCTGGGAATCCACTTGGTGATTCAGGTGGCCCTGCAGTTGATGACCATCTATTCATGTATCAATTGGCTATAGATGAAGCACCGGTAATATCGGGAGAGAATGCTACTGTAAATGGAGATACTACGCCGTGGTTACACCCTGGTAATTCATATGAAATCATCATTCCGTTCTCCGAACCAAATGGCTTTTCAGATGTTGATGAAATGTATGTTGAATTAGCATCAAATTCACAATCCGAAAAGTTTGAAATCATTTGGAAAGCAAGCGACAATCGCTGTCACATCACTTCAGATAAATTCCAAATTAGCAATTGTAATATGCGGGCACAAACCGGTCCAATCGGGCCATACATTTCCGACCTTCAACTCGAAATTACTTTCATAATAAACTGGGAGTTAATTCCTGAAGGCGAATTAAGTCGCGAACCAACTGTTGAGTTATTTGACCGCGCCCGCCAATCAACCTACCTCACCCTACCTCACCTGCGCTGGAAATGGTCAACTGACTTGCATATACCCCTCTCCAGTATGTCTCTTTGGGTTGGCGATGGGCAACCTACAACCGAAGGCGCATGGGCATCACCTGGCTCTGAACTTGGTTTACAGGGGCTCGTCACATTTGCTGAATCAGGGCAATTTCCCCATGACGACTTAGAAGTCGAATTCAGCCTTGATGGCAATGTTCACGCGGTTATGGCCTACAATGGTACCTTTAATGCATTAATTGAGGCTCCAATGGAAAGCGGAAACCACCCTCTATCTTGGAAACTGGGGACAATTCCAATGCAAGGAGATGATGTTACCGACCGTTCAACTGCTTTGTATTGGATAGTTGTTGATGGCGAAGGCCCATCTCCGGTTGAAGTCGTTGCTCCACGTTCAGGACAAATATTACAAATTACGGATTTATCCGAATTAGATTTTGATGTTAGAATTTCTGAGACTCAAGAAATAGACCCAGATAGTATAATGCTTCAATGGATGATTACAGAGGGTGAGAGTTCAAAGGGAATTATGGTTGCAGATGGTTCAAGTCCACTAATAATTTCGAGTGGCGTACTTTCGAGCCTTCGTATTTCTTCAACTGCCCAAGTTGATATTTTGAGCGGCATAGAAATGATTGCATTTAAAGATGAATTATTTCTTCATATTTGGATAACTGGGCAAGATGCAGCGGGCAATGCAATAATTTCCTCCAATTCCTTTAATTCAGCAGACTCACCCTTCCATACTTGGCAAATTGAGCAAAAATTAGCCCAATGGCTTGTTTCTCCAAGTGACATTGAATACTCAAAGCAAAGCCTTGAAGTTGACCAATCGATGACCGTAAGCATTCAAATCAATAATGTTGGTTCTGCAGACGGGGAAGCAAATGTGCTTGTTGAAGCGATTGACTTGAATGGCGAAAGAACAACCTTACAATCAACTTCAGTTATTGCCCCTGCTGGTTCCTTTGAAGAATTGATTATTGATTGGCGTCCTACCCGAATCGGAATCCAGTGGGTTGAAGTGAGTATTAATGGTGAATATATGACAGATGGTGATGAACTTGATGTTAAGAAAGCAACCGAGGAAAGTTTTGCAGGAGGTGCATTGGGAAGTGTTGATCCACTAATTCTGGCTGCATTCGCCGCATTAGTATTTGCCCTTTTGGTTGTTGTGTTAATGTGGCTGAAGGATGTCGGTTCGCGCCGCGAAAGTGACTGGGGCGATGAGTATTGGGATGAAGAAGAAGATGAATCTTATGATCGCGAAAATCCACCTACCTCTCCTGCAGTTTCTTCCGCAGACCCAAGATCCAAAGATTATTCGCAAATATATGCAGATGAATTGCCAAGTGCCACCTCTGCCGCCGCCCTCCTTTCCTCAAGCGATATTTCTACGCCTGCGCAATCGACCCCCTCCTCCGACCCATATTCAAAAGCAGCTGAACAATCACACATTCCCGACCAAGTTGACCTTAATGACCCGAATTGGATGCAGGATGATAATGGACATTGGTGGAAAAAGAATGACGAGGGTTATTGGTGGCGTCTTGGACAAGATGGTAATTGGTATTCTTCCGAAGACACAGAATATGGCTGGAATTGAGCAGAACTTTTGAAAATCAAGGGTTGAAAAAGAGCGGAAAAAGTAGAGCAGTGACTCAAATGGCACAACTTATCGCATTATTACAGGCAAACCCCAAAGTAGGGGATATTTTCGGTAATGTGAAATTGGTTGAACGTTTGGCAAAACTAGCCGCAGAAAAGGGTGCAGGAATGGCAATTACGCCAGAGTTAATCATTTCCGGTTACCCACCAAGAGATTTGTTATTACAACCAGATTTTGTCAATCAATGTTACAACGCTGGGAAAGAAATCAATTCACAAATCCCCCTCCTTGTTGGTTCACCCCTTCCAAGTGAACCGCGACAAAGGCCGGGAAATGGAGTAATTAGATGCGGAAATGGAGAGGGAGGGCGTGAAGTCACCCGAAAACAACTCTTGCCTACCTATGATGTATTTGATGAATTGAGATACTTCTCCCCTGACAATCGCCCAGGCATCGTTAGGTCAATGTCCGGTTTAGATTTTGGAGTCACAATATGCGAGGATGCATGGCAGCACGCTGGATTAGTGCCTTCTGATTATGAGGTTGACCCAATTTCTCAACTTGCAGGGTGGACTGGACAAGGCGTCGCAGAAAAAGGAGGCGATAGAGTACTTGTTGCCCGTTGTGCTGCTGAAACTTTAGATCATCCTTTCCTGTTATGCAATCAAGTCGGTGGAAATGATGACCTTCTATTTGATGGACGTTCAGTTGCTGCTTGGCCAGATGGTACTTGCGTACAGGCTCCTGCATGGTGTGAAGGTTTTTTGCTAGTGGATTTGGATGAACCTAATAATTGCGAATGGCATTGTCTTGAGGATAGTGACTGCATTAATCATGGAATGTGCGACCTGAATAGAAATGACGGCAATAATGAAATTATTGCAACCGAGAGTTTCAAAGAGCCGTTATCGAGTTCTGACCTGCTAAATGCAGTTAGCGTGGGGTTGAGAGATTATTGTAAAAAGACCGGCTTAGAACATATTGTTTTAGGTTTGTCAGGCGGGATTGATTCAGCAGTCGCTGCTTCAGTAGCAGTTAGAGCCCTTGGCCCAAATCGGGTGACTGGCTTACTGATGCCGAGTCGCTATTCTTCAGAGCATAGTGTTGTGGATGCAAAAGCAACTGCCGAGGCATTAGGATGCGAATGGATGGAATATCCAATAGAAACTATGCACTCGGCAGCAGAAACAATACTCGCTTTAGAATTAGAAAATGGAGACGCAGTCGCCGCCGAAAATATCCAAGCACGACTGCGCGGCCTCCTCGTAATGGGTATCGCGAATGCACGAGGAGCAATGGCAATAGCCACCGGAAATAAGTCTGAATTAGGACAGGGATTCTGTACTCTATATGGTGATATGGCCGGCGGTTATGCACCTCTTGGAGACCTTTGGAAGACAGAAGTTTATGCAATCGCAGGTGCAATTAACCTAGAATATGAATCTCAAGGGCGGCCACTTCCAATAAATAATTCAACCCTAAATAAGGCGCCAAGTGCCGAATTGGCACCAGATCAAAGAGATGACCAAATCTTGCCCCCTTACGAAATTCTGGATGAGATATTGCGTTGCTATATTGAGGAAAATTTGTCTGAGTCCGATATTGTTTTGCGTGGTTTTACCAAGGAAATCGTTCGCAGCGTCTTGGAGAGATTAGCCAAAACCGAACACAAGCGTTGGCAAATGCCACCGGCCCCTCGTGTTAGTAGGCGGGCATTCGGTCAGGGTTGGCGCCAACCTTTGGCGGCCAAGCACAATTGGCGCAATTAACCTCGTATTGCAACCATTCAGCCATCTACCATTGTTCCTTTAGTTCCTGTATTTTCCACAGGCCATGTTTACTGCGGCCCTTGGATTGGCAGATCAAGGGAGATAGAGCAAGTCGCTTGCTCCGATTTCAAGTTGACCCCAGTGATACATTTCGTGTCCTCTTGTGCCGTCATCAGCCGAAAAGAAAATCGTGTTTTCAACATTTGTCAATCCTCCATAGAATCCAACAAATGCGCTATTTCCACTACCTGCCCAAATATCCATTACAAGTTCTGCACCACCGCCTTCAAGCGACATTCTCCACAACTCTACGCCGGTATCATTTATTCCATCAACACCCTCGCCGTTGAAGTAAATGTAACCATGTGAGGTCACCATATTTGTCGGGTCCATGCCACTGAGTCCTACGCGTAAATCATGCACCTGAGTCCCTAAAGTTGTCCCGTCTGATGAGCACAATTCGACACCAGTAGGTATCATGCCTCGACAAGAAAACCACATGCGCTGGCCACCACTATCCTGCTCATCCCCACTGACAATTACCTCAGTTCCTTGGCCGGCGATATCCCAAATATCCGGTGATAATAATGCAGTTCCGTTGATAGTCCCATCTGTTGACCAAAGTTGATTGGGTTGTGATGCATTGCTTGAGTTTTCAACTCTGAAGAGAAGGGCACCGTTAACCGCGACCAAGCCAGTACCCTTTCCGGGCAGGCTTGAACTATTACCTGCGGCAATATCAAGATGCATTTGTGTTCCTTCAATAGAACCATTCGTGTACCAAAGTTCGCGGCCATTTTGTCCATCATCTGCATCAAACCAAATCCGCTCATCAAATAATGCCCAACCGGCAAAAAGGCCTGGGTTAGAACTTGTATTTGCCGAATCAATGTCAAAGAATAATTGTGTTCCTTGGTCGCTGGGTGTGCTTGCCCACAATTCGAATCCATTTATTCCATCATCAGCACTAAACCACACCTTGCCGGCAAATGAAATCAAGCCGCTATTTCCGGGTGAGGAAGAGCATGCTCCAATACATATGTCGGCGACCTGATTGGTTCCAGATTCAGTTCCGTCACTGCGCCACAATTCGTTTCCACTGATTCCATTATCTGCGTTAAACCATGCTGCTCCATTATGCCAAACAATCCCTCCACCTGCACTTCCAGGGTTTGAGTCGGCTGCTCCTGATGCAATGTCTATCACCATGTGAGTGCCTATTGCGGTTCCATCACTTGTCCATAATTCCCTGCCGTTGGCTCCGTCATCGGCATCAAACCAAATTTTTCCGTCGTGGACAGATAGGTCTAGATATAGTCCCGGTGTGCTATCTCCACTCGGGTTAATGTCGAGAATAATTTGGGTTCCAGCGAGAGTTCCATCGCTTAGCCATAATTCACAACCATCACTACCGAGGCTGGTGAAGATTAGTTTTGCTTGGAATGCGACACGTTGGCTACATTGGCTGGCGAAGGAATTTGTTGGGCCGACGAGGTGCTCGGGATGAGTTTCATTCCAAGCACTAACTCCGGTACAGATAGTGAAAGCCTCTCCGGCTTCATCCCAATGCAGTATTCCATCATCTGCTTTTCCTCCACCGTCACCATCATCCTCGCCAAATCTAAGCATTATCCCATCAGGGCAGTAAGTCGGTGGGGCGGTTATTGTGCGCATTAGTGATTCATGACTTCCACCATCACCGCCATCATTTCCATTGCAAACATATTCTGTAGTTTGAACTTCATTTGCCTGCAATATTCCATCTTCATTTAGATCAATTCCCATACGGATTTCTATTCCGCCGGTCGGGCAGGTTGAGTTGCCGATTGGTAAAGGAATGATTTCGCTTAGTGCATCATACCCCGAATCACCTTGAGGGCCACTCGGTCCACTACTTCCATTACTTCCAGTACTGCCATTATCTCCTTGTTGACCATTCTCGGCATTACACATGAAATGAGTATCAATATACTCGGTGGTTTGTAATATTCCATCACTATTCAGGTCAATTCCATTGTGGATTGCCAAACCTCCTTCTGTGCAGTTTAGGCCTGCAGGTTCATCAAGTACAATGATTAAACTCGTTTGTCCATTCAAGCCATTACTGCCATTGGAACCGTTATCACCATCCTCAGCGTTATTTTCTGATAGAGCTTTGATGTTTCCCCATTGCAGATAAAGTGAAGCGACTGACATTGCCATTGTTAACATTAGGATTATCAATGCCGTCGAAACCATCCTTTTGCTAGAACTACCTTTTGCCATTTCTGCAGCCCTGTTGCGTTTTCCGGTGTTAGTCATGCGTGGATTATTACTTCCATCACCCTCTTCCTCTCGGCCCTGAGCATCATTTAGCACATTTTCGGCCTCATCTACAAGTGCTGCTTGCCCAGCACCAGGAGGTGGCTGGTGGTTGGAGTTTGAAGAAAAGTGTGAGTCGTAATTTTGCTGGTTAGCGGATTCTTGTTTTGGGGTGTGGAAAGTAGGGTATGAGCGCGAATCTTCATCGGGAATGATTCTGCCACAATTTATGCAAGTCCACATTCCAGGCTGGATATGATTTGGCGCTTTTTCGGGAAAGTCACATCGGCAGGTAGAGTCATCGTGCATGGTGCTTGCAACATCGTCAATCATTTTGATGATTGCGCTTGCAAAGCGTTGATGATAATTCCAAATTTTCGGGGCAAGGGTTGATGATGTAGAGACCAGTCAGCGGTTTATGGCGATTCCTCAATCCTTGCAGTCCATGCTTATTGGAGATGAGGGAACTACTAGACAAAAAGCTGCTCGCCTCGTAGTTGATTTGGCTAATTCTGCTGGAGCAAGTGAGTTTATCGAGGTAAATCATGCGCATGTTTCAGGAGTTTCAGTAATTACCGGTGGACATGGATTACGCCGTTTTTTGTCGGATTTAAGTGACGATGAATCTGGTGTTGTGAAAATTCCAACCTCTCTAAATGCCTCTGGTTGTGATAAGGACAAAATGGATGAAATGCAAATTGACTGGCCGGATTTCCTAAAGCAACAATTTGAGATTATTGTCGCTTATGAAAAATTAGGAATTGAAGCAACACTATCCTGCACTCCATATGACCGTAAGCAAGATATTGGCGGAGGTATTGCATCATGGGCTGAATCTAATGCGGTTTGTTTTTCTAATTCATGGACTTCAATGATTACAAATCGCGAGTCAGGTTTGTCCGCTCTCGCCACTGCCTTAACCGGTTTTGCCCCGAAGTGGGGGCTTCATTTGGAAGAAAATCGGCAGCCAAATATCATTGTTAATGTTGAATGCGAAATGGATGAACTAACCGATTGGTCAATACTTGGTGATTGGATTGGTAAGCAAGTCAAACCTAGTTGGGACCTTCCGTGGGGGCCAATGCCGATAATTCATGGTCTGCCCAAAAAAGCCTCTTTTGCTCGAAAGAAAGCACTGACTGCGGCAGCAGCGAATTATGGCTCACCAATGCTTTGGGCAGAAGGGTTGAGCCCTGAAATGCCTTCAACTGCTGAATCGGGAAAGGCAAATTCAAAGGCATTAATACAAGGGGAATTGATTTTTACCGAATCCGATTTGCGACAACGATATGAGGATTTAGCGCCAAAAGGTGAAGTCGATTTGGTAGTTATTGGCTGCCCTCAAGCCAGTCTTGAGGAAATACGAATGACTGCAGCAGCGGTAAGCAACCATATGGAATTGGGAAAAAGAATCCCCAATCAACGTCTGTGGGTTTTTACCAGTGGAGAAAACGGAGAATTGGCGGAAGCAGATGGCTCATTGGCCCTTTTGGAGGAGGCAGGTGCGGTGATTTTACGAGATACTTGCCCCGAAGTTACACCCTATAATCGCAGATTGTTCAATCATTTATTAACAAATTCTTTGAAAGCAGAACATTATCTTACTAGCGGATTAAATCGTATGCCTACAAGCGTTGCATCTATTGTTGACTGCGTTCGCCATGCCTTTGACCCGAGTCTTGCCACAGGCACTCGCCCAGTTCTTGAATCAAAATCAAGTCCTTCGCATGTGAGTGGAAAAACCTTGCAATCCGGCGAATTGAATATTATTGGTGCCTCTCTTCCCAGTCAAGATAAGTGGTCTGTTACGGGTCGGGCAATGGTGACTGATGTGCCTATTACCTACTTGGGTTATGTCAATCGCGACAGTGGAGTTATTGAGGAATATGGTCATCCATTGGATGGGCAAGCGATTGAAGATACCATTCTTATTTATCCAAAGGGTTCTGGCTCCACAGTCGCTCCCTTCGTATTGATGGGGCTTATTTACACAGGTAAAGGGCCGAAAGCAATTATCAATCGTGATGTGTGTCCTTTGACATTACCCGCATGTTCTCTTCTCGGAGTTCCTTATGGGCATGGTTTTGTGTCAGACCCCTGTATGCAGGTCAATAGCGGCGACTTGGTTGAGATGAGTTTAGTCGCCGGTAAAGTGAAATTAGTAATTCTTGAAAGAGCAACTGAATAGCCTATTAATGAGCAATCGTCAATATAATATTGAATAATGCAGAAATCTAGTTGGTGAGAAAAATGCGATGTATAGTAACAGGTGGTGCAGGTTTTCTTGGTAGCCATCTCGCTGAATCACTTATTGTTCACGGTAACGAAGTTGTGGTTATTGACGACCTATTTCGTGGGCGTTGGAAAAATCTTGAGATGTTAAAAGGTAGCCCTGGATATTGGAAAATGAAGGGTGATGCTTGCTCAATCGAAGTCCTAAAAGAAGCCGCAGAAAAACTTGGCGGGGTTGATGTGATCTACCATTTGGCGGCGATAAATGGGACAAAATGGTTTCATGAAAAGGCCAATATGGTTGTTGATGTGAATATCCGTTCGACAATTGCTGCTATCCAACTAGCAAATGATGAAGCCTGTCGTTTGGTATTCACTTCTTCTCCCGAAGCATTTGGGGATAATCAAGAAATGCCTCTTGCGAATGGCATGTCAAGTGTATTTTCAAGCCCTCATCTCCATCAGAGACATTCATACGGTGCGAGCAAATATTTGGGTGAAATACTGGTTCAACACGCCCACAGGACCAAGGATTTGGATACAAGAATAATTCGCCCCTTCAATGTATATGGGCCAAGGTCACCCGGTAATGATTACGGCCAAGTTGTCAATATCTTTCTTGAAAACATTATTGCCGAGCGACAAATCACAATTCACGATGAGGGTAAGCAAACACGCTCTTTTACATGGATTAACGATGCAATTGAAGGTATAATGTTAGCCGGAACTTTAGACCGTGGAGTTGATGGCTCATTATTGTCTGGTGGGGCATGGAATATTGGTATGCCCAAAGAAACTTCTATTTTGGAGTTAGCAAAATTGATTTATGAGATTTGCGAAAAAGAGGAAAAAATTATCTTTGGAAAAGGTCACCCTGGTGATTCTAACCGACGCATTCCAGACATTTCAAATGCAGAAACTCAACTAGGATGGTATCCGATGACTGAATTGCAACAGGGTTTGGAGAGTACCCTTCGTAGTTTTCAAATGGTCTAGAGTATTGAATAAACTGTGCCAAAGAGAAGGGGTGTGCGAAAATGTCTGAAAATCTTGCTAACAAGGCGCCACAATCCGTCGAGTTCATTGAGATGACAAAGGGAGGTCCAAGTGAGGGTGATGGAGCGGCAAGGCGCGTTACTTTATTTGGAGCAATAGGTAATTTAGGTCTAACTGTTGGAAAATTTACTGTTGGAATTAGTGCTAATTCTGCGGCCTTAATCGCCGACGCAGTCCATTCAGCTTCTGATTTAGTTTCAGATTTAGTGGTATGGGTTGCTATTTTATTCGGTTCACGAGATGCCGATGAAAATCACCCATATGGGCATCGTCGCTTCGAGACGATGGCCACTCTAGTTGTTGCAATATTGATTATTATTACCGCTGGAGTCGTGATCCAAAGTGCAATATTGCGTCTTGACGTTGCAGTAAATGTAATTCCTGGTATCTTGGCATTATATGTGGCGCTTATTTCTATTGTCGTTAAGGAAGTGATGTATAGAGGGACAATAAGGGTTGCAAATAAATATGATTTACCTTTGATGCGGGCCAATGCACATCATCACCGAAGTGATGCCCTTTCATCAATTGCCGCATTTGTCGGAATTGCTGGGGCGATTAATGGAATTGCCGTATTGGATGTTGTGGCGGCACTAATAGTTGGATTGATGTTGCTCCGAGTAGGGATAAAACTTGCTTGGGAAGCCATTCTTGAAATGAGCGACATCGGAGTCGATGAAGAAACTATGGCGGTGATTGAAGAACTAATTAACAACGAATCAGATGTGGAGTCATTGCACCTACTCAAAACTCGTCATATTGGCGGGCAGGTTTTATGCGAGGTCCACATAGAAGTTCCAGAACGCCTCTCAGTAACTGAAGGTCATCAAGTTGCAGAACGGGTACGGGTGGCAATAATTTCTGAAGTTGAAAAAGTTTCAGATGTAACTGTTCATGTTGATCCCGAGGATGATGAGCAAGGTACAACTATTTTACCTCGAAGACTTGATTTACTGAAAATTGTTGATGAAATTAAGGGTAATTATAGTGAAATAAGTATTGTAGGACGGCCAACTTTTCATATGTTATTTAGTGGTTGTGAGGTTGAAGTAGTTGTCAGAATTTCGGGCTCACTCCCCTCCATCACTGCCATTGCAGGTGATTTCAAAACCGCTATTGAAAGCAATGCCAACTTTGTAAAAGCAGATGTCGTGCTTGCCCTCGATATTTAATAATCTCATTCGGGATATTGTATATTTTTCCGTCCTTCTTTTCCAAGGAGATTTTTGCTTCGGCCCAATTCAAAATATATCACACAGATAATTCCAACTTTCGGGTGAAGGCCCTATTCTCAAGGTACGGTGCTGGCATAAAGTGGCGATACTACTTCCTGATTTAGCCATGTCAATAATTTTCTCTGCGGCAATTACTCGTTCAATTTCAAGGACGCACAATTTTGCAACACCATCTTTCGGTAGGTCAAGAATTTCAATTACTTGACATTCAAAAGCCGCGACTGATTTTGGCAGGAGTGGTGGCCAGCATTCACCACTTGGGCTTTCAACTGGCGAAAGAGTAAGAGAATCCCATTCACTAACATCTCGGGGTAATGGTTTGCTCACAACATCGGTTATCTCTGCCATTTCTTGTGTAGGTGGGAGGATATGCAAGGTGACTTTCCCATTTTCTCTAAGGTTAGTGAGTGTGTCGCGAGGTCGCCCGTCAAGGTATTGCGAAAGGGATATCGTAAGCAAGGGAGGTTGATTTGAAACCACACAAACACTGGTGATTCCAGCAAGGTTGTTCAAACCAGCATTAGATTTTGTAGAGGCAATCGCAAGTGGGCGTGGGCCAATTAGTCCGTCAATTAGAAATTTACGTGGCATGAATTCAAGTTCTTTGAGTTCAACCATAGTCTGTGCTATTGATTTATCAGTATCTTGATTGGAGATGGAAGTGGTAGTGCTGGTTGTGGGAGATGAGGTGGGAGGGGGTGTAGGTGATGGACGCCATTCATCGTCGGAACTCAAGTGCTTCATCCAGTGATCAAGTTTGCCTTGATTAATTTCAGAAATTGTGTGCTGGGTGAACTTTAGGTAATTCTCCCAAGAGGAAATTTCAGCCTCTGAATCACCTCGCCTTCGTTTACGAGTTAGTGAATCCTCTGCATATTTCGCACATAGGTGGAGGAAGCCTCTGATGTCTTCTTTGCTGCTCTGCATGAGATTGGCTCGTCGGCATAGTTATTGAAATAGCCCTTCGCTTACTTTCAAATCATTCCGATTTGCTTCCTTGGTGAATTGCGAGCCATAGGAGTGGAAGGCGCAATACCAAATGGTTCACTAATTTTGGTTTAGGAGATTAAGAATTCTATCAACATGGCCTGTTGCTTTAACATTGTATAGGGCATGTTGAATTATTCCCTTTGAATTAATTACAAATGTGGATCTTGCACAACCCATATATTCCTTGCCATAATTTTTCTTCAATCTCCATGTGCCAAATGCCTTGTGCAAACTTAAATCCTCATCTATTATCAAGGGGAAATTCAAATTATATTTGTCAATGAATTTATCATGACTGTTTGCCGAATCCTTTGATACTCCAAGGACAATAATATTCTCACTTTCCAAGCGCTTTAGGCTATCTCTAAAATCACATGCTTGTATGGTGCAACCTGGTGTATTGTCCTTCGGGTAAAAGTACAAAATAATGGTTTTTTCTTGGCGGTAATATTCCTCAAAATCATGTATCATTCCGCTACTATCTTCAACTGAAAAAGTAGGTGCCTTTTCTCCGGCTTCAAGGGTGGTATCTGGGGTCATATTCCCCTGCAAAAGTCGGGGGGTTGTCAACTTATGCCTAATTTCCATCAAAAGGACATTTTCACCTAATTTGCGCCCGAAAATAGTATCATTCCCACCAATGACTACTTCCAAGGCGCCTTTTATTCATTCTGCATTACTTCTAATGCCAAATGGGTCAACATTACACTCGTCGCCGATTGTTTGATAACCCGCCATGTTCCCCGTTAAAGTATGGCTCAAGTTCGTATGACGAGAAAGAGCCGCAAGTATCTGCGCCGGATACAAAAGACAAAGACCCGATATGAACTGCAAGAAATTGCCTCGGAAATACAGTCTGAACTCGAGCGCCGAAACTTGACTTATGACGAGGCGCTAAACCTTGGAAATCAAATTCATGTTAGGGCTGATTCTCTCCCCGGAGATGGTTTAGTATATGCGATTTCTGACCGTGACGCTTACCGCCGAACACTTGAATTATATCTCCGTGATTCTGTATTAACAAAGACTGAACAATTACTACTTTGGGAAGAGCGAAGACGCCTAGGCATTTCTGCCGTTGAGCATAATACTCTTCTCAATCAATTAATGATTTCTTGGACGAAACAGGGAAAGAAAGTGACTGTGCATCGTTGGATAGAACCGGTTGAAGGCGGAGGTGATGCCAATGCTGCTTAATCAATTCCGTCAAGTATTTGCTAAGAAACATCCTGTTTCAGCCCACAAGCAAAGAGCAGCCAATAATGTATCCTCTGTAAGCGGGGCCTTATTGCTGGTTACACTTCTATTCATCCAAGTTGTAGTTCCTATTGCTGGAGCCACCTCATCTCGCTCCGGTGACCCCGATTTTGATATCATTGAATTCACAGTTACAAGCGGCGGTTCAGTCACAAACCTTGCAGGTACAGAACTTGCTCCTAATGGGCACACACTTTCAGTTACAGTTCGCAATTTGGGTACAAATAGCGCACCTGAGGCATATAGCGTTCAAATACAACATTGGGATACATGGCCTGCTGGCACCCCTGCTACTGTTACTACCCTAAACATGGGTACTTTGGCAGCAGGCGCAACCTCGCCTCCTGCTACCTTTGACTGGATTGCAACTGCAGGAGACGATCAAAGACTTACGGCTACTATTCAAAGTAGTGCAGATATTAACTCAAATAACGATGTTGAGGAATTATTGTTTGATGTATCTATGTTAGAGGAGGGCGAAGTTCTTGCTGATACTCTCCCCGAACCACTTGGGGGGCAACCAACAGCACGACTTTCTCGTGGCCTCAATACCGTTGATGTAACTGTGAGGAATAGTGGTGTGTTACCAGTTGATGCTTCAGTTGAATTGAAATTCACTCCAACAGGTGGTGGAGCAGCAACTTCTTTTTGGTCTAACGTTGTCAATATTCAGCCTGGGACTCTTGCTCAATTGGCAGGAGGCGTTTCCCTTCCAATTACTATTGATGGAACTTCACTTTCTGGTTCTCATACCATGGAGGCTAATGCTTACTTTACAGCAAGTGCTGGCACTCAAACAGTACTGATTGAACCCACATCCACTGTTATCTTTAGCGACTATCTTGCTGAATTATTTGCACCAGCTGATAGAGCAGTCGAGCCTGGCGGCTCAACTGAGTTGACCTTTAGAGTTCAAAATACTGGTGATTCAGCAGACTCTTTTGTTATTGCAGTCACTGATCTTGAAGGATGGGTTGATGTTGTAACTTCACCAGATGGTACTACTGTTGGCCCAATTCCTTCCGGTGCGATTCACCACTTTGTGATTGAGGTTGATGTGCCAATAGCCGCGGTAAGGGCAGATGTTGAGCGAGTTTCTGTTTCCTTAACCAGCGCTGCAGAAGCATATATTATTACCGCTCATACTGATATTATGGCTGGAGATTTGTATCAAGGAACTCTCGCAAAGGTTACCGCAGAGCCTGTTGCTGTTCAACCTGATGTAACTCAACAAATCATCTTTAGTTTGACAAACACTGGAAATGTCCCTACAGGATATTCATTAACTGCAGACCTTTCAACTCCAGCAACTGGATGGCAAATAGATATTCTTTCACCCACAATAGATCTCTTGCTGGTAGCCGAGGTTGCACAAGTAACTATTGAAGTCACACCGCCAGAGTTAACCCTCCCCCTTGACCCTGCAGCAAAGTTGCGTGATGGAGATGTGGTGTCTTTGTGGCTTCAAGCAATTCCTTCTCTTGGAGGTCTTCCAGATATTGATACAATTCAAATGGTCGTAGATCCTGTTATTGCAGTTGACCCAGTTCTTAATCAAACAGAATTATGGTTAACAGAGCAACAGGTGCAAGATGGATTAGCCGCTGGGGGGATTGAACACTTTGTTGATTTAGATATTGAAGTTCGGCACAATTTACAAATTAATCTTGCTGAAACTGTTGATGTTGACCTAAGTATCGGCACAATCACTTTCACACCTCTTTCCACTGGTGGCATATCCGAAGCAAGTCGCTGGAGTGCGAGCGTTTCGCCAACTCAAATGACTCTTGATTTAGGTGAGCAAGTTAATTCAGTAATGGGCGTTCTTGGTCCAAGTGACTTATTGCCTCTCGGTGGAACAATCACCGTTCCTATCATCGCTAGTCCAACTCTTGGGCCGGCTCACATTGGATCAGGTGTAGTTGCCGCTGATGTTACTCATGAATTTATTATTCATGTTCCAGCAATTCGTTCAGCAGTAATAACCGATACGGGCCCCTATACTGTAGGAAGTGGAGTTAGTACTTCGTTAACAATTCCCTTTGAGAATACTGGAAATGATGTTAGTTCATTTGTATTGAGCATTGGAGATGGTTTGCCTGATGATTGGACCGCTACAATTGCCTCTGCAACAATCAGTGATTTGTCTGCACAAATGGAGGCTTGGCCACTTGATGATGACCGGCAACTAACTGATTTCACTCTTGATGTCAATACGAGTGAAGATACCCCCTCTGGAACTTTCCAAGATATTCCAATCCGAGTTCAAGATGAGGCTACCGGAGTATTGCTATTTGAGACAAATGTCGTAGTTCAAGTTGAACCAAGAGTCGCTTTTTATCTAACACCTCTTGAGCAAGAAGTAAATCTATCAGTCTACGAGCAACCTTCAACAAGAGTATTTATCCATAATACTGGTAACCTCCTAACGAACTTCAACGTCTGGATTGACGATTCAGCTGCAGGAGATGTCAATTTTTCAATGGAAACATCGGAAAATCTGCTTATTCCTGCAGGCTTCAATGATAGTGTCAAGATTCGCTTAACTCCTGCCTCCCAAGCAAGTGCAGATGATATTCATCAAATCACAGTTTGGGTTGAAACCGATACTGGACTGGCTGAATCCGTGCTGATCAATGCTACAATAATTCCAGATCATCATGTTATTATTGACTTGCCTGAAATGTCTTATGCATTCCCTGGTGAGGTTATTGAGATAACTGCCAATGTCACCAATAACGGTAACTTGCTTGAGGAAGTTTATCCAGTCTCTATTGTAGAGGGCGGGTGGACAGTAACATCTAGCCCCACTAGCCTGAGCCTTAATACTGGGGAAAGTGAACAAATAACATTCACAATTACGGTGCCTCCTTTGGGCACAAATGATTCTCTTACAAATGGCGATATTCATCTTTTCTCAGTTGATTTAATCTCTATCGCAGATGAATCAATAAGTGCGAGCGATGTATCTCAAATCACCATCTCCGCATTATTTGAATTAGAGGCCATTAATTGGGACTCCGACGCATATTTCTATAGGTATGGTAATTGGAATTATGATGCCTTATTGATAAATAATGGTAATTCCGATATTGTCGTGGCATTAACATATTCTTTGGTAAAACCAGGTACTACTGACCCTTCGCTGGATTGGCAATTTGATTCAAATACGCCTAGCACGCTTACCCTACCTGTTGGGCAATCAGTGCCCTTACAGTTTAGCGTATCAGCAACACAGGTAGAACCCGACCTCAATCTTGCTGCTTGGCTAAGTATTGATGTTAGCCCAGTAGATGCAAATGTAACCGGTTCTGCAGAGTTACAAAGTGTTTTGCAAATGAGTAGGTTTTTCCAATTGGAACCGGCAATAATTGATGCTACAGATGGCGGTGGCCAGGTTGGACAATCGGCACATTGGAGTCATATTCCTCTTACCGTAACAACTGACGCTATTTATGAAATTGAATTCTGCAGTGCACAAAGGCTACTCCCCTTAGATGGCGAGGTGTATGAATGGAATTTTTCCCTCATTATAGCAGGGATGTCATACCCTCTTGATTTGAGTTATGATTGTGATAGCAGTTCAAATCATTCAAGAATATCTCTGCCATCTGCTCAAGCATGGTTGATAAATGATCTTCAATTTAGTATTTCCACTCCTGTTTGGCCGAATATATATGCAGGTGATGGTTGGGATTTGACCTTTAGATTATTTCATCCCGCTGAGCATGCAAGTTATTCAAATTTTGTTGAGGCTCCAATCCAATTCATTTTAAACAATTCAGCGGACCCGTATTTGTCTAACATGCGCTTTGATACTGAAGGTTATTTGGTTGAGGGTGAATTCCAATCTATTTTTGTTACCCTACGAAACGGAGGCACCGCTTTAGCCCTTGGAGTCGATGTTGACTTGGACTGTAGCGAGGGAATTGTGCCAATTGCTCGACAAACTTACCCGTTTGCAGTGCTATTTCCGCGCGAGGAAATAACTCTGACATGGGACCTAACTGCTCCATTATTAGATTGGTGGGATGATAGTGTTCCTGTTACTTGTACGGCCCAACTAACGACATTAAATGCCGATGGTGATGACCTTGAAAATAATATTTTGACCGAAGAAAACACGATTGAATCCTGGTCGCCAAATGTCATGTATACCTTCATTGGCTTTGCTGCGATGATTATTCTAACTTTGGTTTGTTTACGCCTTGGCTTAGGTAATGAAAAGTTCCGTCTAGCATCAGCTTATACTGGTCTTATATGCCTTGGTCTTGGTTTCCATCTTGGCACATGGACTTGGTTTGGGCCGCTTATCACCCTTGCAGCAATATTTTGGTTACTGATTATTAGTTGGCGTTCAGGCGATGAATTCCAATTAATTCACGAAGATTATCAACGCGCTCGTAAGGGTCAAAATACAATGTACCGTGATCACCAAATAGAATTGAATTCGGTCAGCAAGCAATTGAAATTTATTTTGACTGTTCCGATGCTCGGCTTTATTGCAATCATTTTGGGAATACCTCCGCAAATGAAACCAGACATTATCAATATTCTTTCACTACTAATCATTTCTGTTGGTACAATGATATTGGTAGGTCGTCTGCTTTCATGGATTGATAAATCATATGCCACACTTTATGGTTTCCTCACCGACACTGAAATTGCTGTTGAGCGTATTGACCGTGAATTAGTAGACCCTGCAAAGATGCTTCAAAAAATAGCCCGACAAAGTATTGATATTTCCCTAACTCAAGAGACAGATGATAACCAAGGAGGTGAATCAAATGCCTAAATCGAGTACTGATTCTGTTACTTCTGACGACTTGACTACTGATTCCGTAGAAATACCTTCTATTTTTGGGGTTGATCTCGATAATATCAATGTTGCTCCTTCAGATTCATCAATTGATGAATCAAGCCTTCAATCTATGGATGCAGAAGGCGAAGAGGCATTAGAGGACGTTTCTGCTGGTGAAGATGATGACATGCTGGATGATGCTGGCGAAGATGATGCCATGGTGGATGATACTGATGATGCCATGATGGATGATACTGATGATGCTGGCGAAGAGGCATCAGAGGACGTTTCTGCTGGTGAAGATGATGCTGGCGAAGATATGTCGGATGCTGAAGGCGAAGATGCATTAGAGGACGTTTCTGCTGGTGAAGATGATGCTGGTGAAGATGATGCTGGTGAAGAAGATGCTGGTGAAGATGATGCTGGTGAAGATGATGCTGGTGAAGATGATGCTGGTGAAGATGATGCTGGTGAAGATGATGCTGGCGAAGATGATGCTGGTGAAGATGATGCTGGCGAAGATATGTCGGATGCTGAAGGTGAAGATGCATTAGAGGACGTTTCTGCTGGTGAAGAAGAATCCAGTAGGGAGTTGAGTGATGCAGATTTAACTGCATTAAAGCAAGCAGTACAGCAAGCAAACTCCGTTGTTGGCCGCAGAGTCCAAGAATTAACTGGGCTTGATGTAGACATTAGCGAAGGAGTTGATTATTGGTTATCTCTTGCTCGAATGCAACTCGAAGGTCACAGATTGATGGGGGCAAAGCGCACAATGAAGCGTGCAGTTATAGAATTACAAAATCTTGCAACAGGCGTCTTAGATTTGCGTCGTTCCCTCGCCCTACTTCAGCGCTTAATGATGGAAAAGCAAGTTGATATTCGCGAAGTAGAAGTCGTACTATTGCGCTTACGCGCTGCAACGGCTGCTGCCGAACAAGGCGATATCAATGTCGCCGCAACTCAGGTTGAAGAATTAATAAGTGACCTCGTTGGTGATGATTTATCTACTCTAAACCCATTCTTATTCCGTTCCTTCTGGATGGGAGTCGAAACTCGCTGGCCTGCTGGTGGGGACCACGGGGTGCTATTGGTGAAAATAGTAAATGATGGTGACAAGACTATCCCACCTATGCGTCTGCTTCCTCCTATGCCAGATTATTGGACCTGTGTGCCCGATGTTATGGATGTGCCAGGTCTGCCACCGGGCGGATTTATTCATGTCAAATTCCATGCTACCCCTGAATCCCGTCATGGACTAGAATCAATGCCACTTTCTCGCAAACTATCCATAATTTCAGGCTATTCAGTTCGTCAAGGCATTGTAAAATGTATGATGCGCATTCAAAATCGAAGCATGGAGCCTTTGCGCGACATCTTGATTTCACCTTGGATGCCGCCAAATTTCGAGCCCCCTAGCCTGCCTCTCGTGGAACGATTATCTCCAGATGAAGTAGCACATTTGGTAATCCCATTGAAAATCTCATATGACTTAGGTGAAGACGAGGAGGAGATCGCTTAGCCCTAACGGCTAGCATTATTATATTCCAGTATTATGAGGGACTGACTCTCAGATACTAGAAAAAAAAGGAGGCAAAATATGAAAAATATAGAAATAAATGAAAGAATGAACGAACGCGACACCGTCGCATCCATAGGTATTGGGGCAATGATAGTATTCATTGCTCTGATTTTGGTTGCGGCAGTTGCATCTGCGGTTATCATCCAAACGGGTGAAAAACTGCAGCAGAACGCCCAGAAAACAGGGTCAGATACGCAGCAAGAAATCGGCGGAAAAATTTCCGTCATCGCCGCTTGGGTTGGCGATCAAACTGCTACAACTGAAGATGTGACTGTGATATTTGAAACCGCAGCAGGAAGTGAGCCAATTACTGCGGTATCAGTAGGTTGGACAATTGTCTGTGCAGATAACGCAGGAACAGATACTGATACGGTCGGCGGCACATTTACCACTGCAACCGATTTGGATGCAGTAACAGCAGCAGGAACTACCGTTGCTCCATTCACGCAAGGTAATGTGTACATGATCGACTTACTTGTCGGTACCACAAATGCTTGGGCCACCCCATCCACAGATGAATGTGTGCCTGTTGCAGGCGAAGAACACATTTTGATAATTATGGTCAATGGCGGCGGTACAACTTATGAAACCTTATCATATAATTCGGTGGATGAAGGAGCATCGATAGTTTAAGGATGGTGATTTATTATGAATGAAGAAAATATAACAAATGATAACTTAGGCTCAATTGGAATCGGCGCGATGATTGTATTCATCGCCCTCATTCTGGTTGCTGCTGTCGCATCTGCAGTAATCATCCAAACGGGTGAAAAACTGCAGCAGAACGCCCAACAGACTGGTTCAGACACTCAAAGAGAGATTAGTGGAAAGGTAACCCTCAATTCTGTCATCGTCAAAGATGCCAACACTTTCCGAGTGTACTTTGAGTCTTCACCAGGAAGCGATGTACTTGATGAAGATCAAATCGAATGGCAAATGTCCTGTACTAATCCCAATGGGCTCACCACAGGTTATCAATACCTCAATGGTGATTTCGGTGCAACTGTACATGCTGCGTCTGGTGCCGCTCTTGGGGCCGCCGAGGACATTGATTCTGGTTCATCATATATCATAGATTTAACTGTCGATGGCGGAAGTGGTGCTCAATGCCAAGCCGATATAGCTGCCAATAACGGTTTGGGACTCAATTCCGAAGTAACGTTGTGGATTCACGTAAATGGCGGTGGCTCAACTTACGAGACACTATACATTTCGGACCTAACACCGGGTTCCTTGGTAATCTGAGTAGGAATGGATCTGATACAGCCTCCCCTTCACTCCCGCGGGAGTGTCGGGGCGACTGAGGTCCATTGCAACTCTGAGGTATAGCCATGGCGTGGTCATTCGCCGGACAGGCTGCCGAAAATGCAGCCGACGATGAGAGCACAAGAATCCGATTATTGGAAATGTCAGGAGTCTCAATTGAAGAGGTTCCACTTCCGGAAGCGGGTAGTCTTGCAGAAGATGAGGCTTGGACTATAGGTCCAGGGCCAGCTCGAGCAAGAATCGGTGCAACTGATGTTGCTCTTGCAGTTCAACAAAAGTCACTACCTGCCGGTGCAACAAATGTACAGGCAACTGTTGACACATCTGGACTTGAGCGACTTATCTCATCAAGACTCGACCAAGTTGAAGACACCCTACGCGGTGTTGAGACAAGGTTGATTGATACAATCCCAACCCTTGGTGGCATTGCTGCCGAAGGTGAAGAAGGAGAAGATGCAGAATTGCCAGATGGCGTAGATGCAGAATCTTCTTTAGACGAAAATAGTGGCGACCAAATCATCACATCAAGTGGTGAGGTTATCCAAATTGATGCAGAAAACTCCCGATTAATGGACGTGGATTCTGCCCCTCTCTTGGAACTATATGAGGCTCAGGCTTTGTCATTGAATCCATTCCTCTCAAGTGGAGTAGATTTGGCTGAACTGACAGATGAGATTACCATTGGGGCACACACTATTGCAGCATTATTACTGGACAAATTATCTGGTATGGCTGCTAGTAGTTTTGTTTCCAAGGCACAAGCCTCAGGTATGCTATCTGATGACGAAGCGAGTTCGGTACTTGCAATCGTTCAACTCGCTTCACCAGGTGAGCCGGACGAGGCATTAAATGATCATCTTATTGATCGTGACCTTCTCGCTCTTTCCACACTAATAATCGCTTGGCGTAAATCTCAAGTCGTAGTGATGTAGGAGGCCTGAAATGGGTGGTTCTGTAGGTATAGGTGCGTTAGTTATTGGCGTGGCATTATTAGGCGTATTCGCGGTTGCAACTCAAGCAATTGAGGCGCAATTACAATCCTCTTTGGATACAGTGGATGCTGCCGGAGACCCTTTGCCGAGCGTAAGCATTATTGATGCAAGCGACGAGCTTTGGGGGATAAATGATGTTGCAATTAGTCCTGGTGGTTCTGGATATACTGCTGGTACTATTATTACATCTGGTGGTACTGGTAGCGGATTTAGTGCAACTTATACCGTGGACATAAGCACAGGTGCAATTGATGGAATTACAATTATTTCGCGTGGTAGTTGGACAGTTGATCCAACATTATCTGCATCAGATCCGGGTGGCGGAGGAATGGGTGCTTCCTTAACTCCAACACTCGGAACTGTAGTTTATGCTAATATTACAAATGATGGTTCCCAAACTATTGCATATGAGGATATTTGGTTCAGCATTGATGGACAAAGTCCAGAAAGAGTTTCAGATTATTATTCATCAACTTCTTCTAGAGAGTACCTCTTTGCAGGGGATATTGTTTCATTAATTTGGGATGATGGTACAACGGGAACTGTAACTGATTTTGGACGTTTAGCAATTAATGGGATGGGACATACAGAGGTCATTAATATTTAGGAGTTGATAATATGGCAGATGGAGGTGTTTCAAGTATGATTATGTTAGTTACTGCATTGATTATTAGCACTGCAGTTTCCGCCTTATTAATCGGCTCTTGGACTGATGCTGCAGAAATTATTTCTTCTCAGCGAAATAAAGCGGCAGCAGATGCGGCTACTGAAGTTTCACTTGCAGGAGACCCTGGTGCCGTTCAATATGATACGGTAGCAACTCCGGACGAAGTAACAATATATTTACAAAATACGGGAACTAATCTTCTTGACCATGACTCAGTTGCTTTTTGGCTTGATGGTGAAGTTTCAACTACAAACACAATCACCTTTGTTGATGCTGCAGTCTCAGTTTGGTCACCAGGTGAGTTAATTCAAGTAGTCGGAGAAAGTAGTGCATGGAGTTTTACCAATGGTAACGAACCTACTCTCTCTGTAGTAGTAAGCAGTATGGTTAGTAAAGGTGTCAGCGGAAGCGACAGTATTTCACAACCAATTCGTTTGGTGGTATGAGGTGATATTATGGAAGAACCAATAGAAGACGGTTTTGAATTCGGGCTTGAACAGGATAGCCTTGCAGATAGCATGGGCTTAAAACTACCAAATCGTTCACTCATGTTAGTTTGCGGAGGCATTGGTTCTGGCAAATCATTGATTACCCAGCGACTTGTTTTTGGCTTGATTGAGAATGGTGCAAAGGTTGTAGTCGTTACAACTGAATTGACTACTCGTGGGTGGATTGAGCAAATGCATAGCATTGGTTATTATTGCACTGAATCAATAAAGAAGGGACGCTTACTTGTTCTTTCTCGCTTTGGAACTATTGCCCAACCAATCGAGGGTATTGGATTGAACGAGGTTCTTGCATCAGAAGCAATGGATGATGCTGATATTATTATTATTGACTCGGCTTCTTCATTGATGCCTGCGGCAGATTCCAATGAAGAGCGTTTCAAAATCCTACAGTCCTTGCGTAGTTTCTCTTCGTCAGGTCGAAGTATTCTTCTTAGTTTAGACTCAAATGAAATGGATGAAGGCTTATTCCATAACCTTAGGGCTTCGGCAGAAGTGGTTATTGATATGACCAATAATTTAATTGGTGGCGAATTAAAACGAGCATTGCAAGTCACTAGGTTTCTGCGTGCAGCAGGCCCTATTCAGACTAATATTGGTTGGAGAGTCGAACCTTCAATGGGCTTCATTGTAGATATTACGGCGGTGAGTTGATGACTGACCAACCAGAGATTGCACCAGGAGATATGGCTGGATTAATGGCCACATACCCTCACGTTAGAGAATGGGTTCAAGATTTTGAAGCACGTTATGGCACCCGTCCAATCTTTTACGGCCCTTTAGATAGGGATGCTAGGAAAATAGAGCCCCTCAATCTCATTTATGTTACTAAGCCTCCTATATTTGTTCATATGTATCGTCCAAGTGATGGTGAGGATGGTGGTGGTTCTACTCTTTGGTTTGGGCTTGAGCCACAACTATCAGAAGAGGAAGAGTTGATTCGGCGGTTATTAGTTGAAATTCTTTTGCAAGAGGCCCCTTCGGCTCCATCATTTACTACAGATTCGGAGTTTGAAAATATTCTTTCTGGAATGATTGACCGTTATACTGTATTGGATGTTGATGCCCCTACCGTTAATCGTTCCGGTGGTATTTGGTCAATCCTTGGAATTGATGACAAGCGAATTGTCGTTTCACTTGATCAGCGAGAGAAAATCCGTTATATTATCATTCGTGACCTAATTAGAAATGGCCCTCTTGAAACTCTACTTTCTGATGAAATGCTGGAAGATATTCACACAATCGGACTAAAACACGTCAACATGGATCACAAAGTGTTTGGTATGGTTACTTCAAATATTCGTTTTAGAGAAAGGGAATTACTTGGAAGGTATTTACGAGCAATGAGCGAAAGAATCGGTCGGCCAGTGAGCGATAACAAACCAATCATTGATGGTGCTTTACTTGACGGAAGTCGTATTAATATTATTTATTCTGATGACGTATCAATGTTAGGTCCTTCATTTACCATACGTAAATTCGCAGAAGAAACTATTTCTGTAATACAATTAATCGCATGGGGTACAATGTCTGCTCAGCAAGGGGCATACATTTGGATTTGTCTTGAGTATGGGATGTCCCTTTTGGTGTCTGGTGAAACTGCATCCGGAAAAACAACCACTCTTAATGCGATACTGCCTTTTATTGACCACAATGTGAAAATCTATTCTGCAGAAGATACTCCTGAGGTTAAAGTGCGACACAAAATTTGGCAGCGTTTAGTAACTCGTGATTCGAAAAATGAGGATTCACGAGTTGAAATGTTCGACCTGTTGAAAGCAGCTTTGAGAAGTCGTCCACGATACATCATTATTGGGGAAATTCGTGGAGTTGAAGGGGCAACTGCATTCCAAGCAATGCAGACCGGTCACCCGGTAATTGCTACTTTCCACGCTTCTTCAATCGTAAAAATGATTCAAAGATTTACGGGAGATCCAATTAATGTTCCAATTAGATTCTTTGACAATCTGAATTTCGCTATATTTCAAGAAGTGGTGGAAGCACCTGGTGGAGGAATCGCTCGACGTATCACTGGAATTGATGAAGTCATTGGCTATAATAAGCACAGTGATGGTGTTCTCACAAGAGGTATGTTTGAGTGGGATCCAGTGAAAGATAAGCACTATTTCAGAGGTATGTTCCAAAGTCACATATTGGAGAATAAGGTCGCTGCACAGATGGGTTTTGCTAACAAACGTGATGTATATGATGAAATGATGCGAAGAACCGAAGCCATTTCTCGAATGGTTGATCGTGATTTGACACATTATGATGACGTTTTTGACCTATTGAATATTTACTATAATCAAGGTTGGGAGCAATTTAGTGCTGCAATTGATAGATGGGTTGGAATAAACCACGAGTGAGGATATAGGGAGGGATGATGGATGAAACGGCTGCCCAACTGGCAGATCGCTATCAAGCGTCTCGAAATGCCGGTAGAACGTTTTCTCTTCATTTATGTAGGTAGTTCATTTCTAATGGGCCTACTAACCTCCTTGGCCTTAGTATTCTTGATTCCCGGGTTGTTCGTTGGATTCAGTGCCATATTGATAATATTGTCACTTCCCATCATTTCTGGCGGTGCGGCAATCTTGTTTCCTCTTCTTGAACTCCAACGTTGTGCAGTGAGGATTGAGAAGGAAATGCACATGTTTATCACCCGTATGGGGATTCTTTCTTTGGGTGAAGCCGGAGCAAATTCAATGTTTGACATATTGCGGCAAATGGGTGATTATGGGGAATTGGCTCTAGAAGTCAAGCGCATTAATACCCTTGTCGATAAGTGGCACACGAGTTTGCCTGAAGCGGCGAGGATTGTTGCCCAACAAAGTGCAAGCCCTCTGTGGGCAGATTTCCTTGACAGAATGTCATTTTCAATAGAAGCCGGTCAGCCAATTGATGGATTCATGCGAGCCGAGCAGGAAACAATTGCTTCCCAATATGAAACTCTCTATGATACTCGTTTAGAAGCAGTTGATAATTTGAAAGAAATATACATCAGTTTGGTTTCTGCAAGTTTATTCGGATTGGTAATTGCTGGGATTCACTTAGTATTGTTTCAAACTGGGAGAGTAGATGACCTTGCAATTGACATTTTGGCGCGAATGAGGTGGCTTCTTTTGGCTGGTTTTTTCTTTGCCATCATTCAAATTGGAAGTTTATTTGCATTCCGTTCTACTATTCCAGAGGACCCCATTTTTGCCCGTGATGAAATGGAAACGCCACATCGTCTATTGTTTTCACAGACGCTCGTATTTTCAATATTAATTACCGCCTTTATGATAGTTTTTACATCCATTGCAACTTGGATGTATTGGGATGGTATCATTGCTGAATGGGATCGCTATGGTTTGATATTAATCGCTGCACCCTTTACCCCCCTCCTTATTCCGGCATGGATAGAAAAACGAGAAGAGACTCAAATCCATCGCCGTGATGAATCCTATCCCGGATTTATCCGTGCCCTTGGTGGTACTGCTCAAGCCCGTGCCGCTGAGCCGAGTGCAACAATTCGTGCTTTGAGAGGAATTGATTTTGGTCTTCTCGACCATGCTATTGACAGACTTGAGAATCGGCTCTCAATGCGAATTGATTCGGAACGCGCATGGGATTACTTTTCGGCAGAAACAAATTCTGCATTGATTTCAAGATTCAATCGTATTTACATTGAGGGTTCTCAATCAAGTGGAGAGCCTGCTGCAACTGCTGAGTTGGTGAGCAAATCGACATCTGGCCTTCTCTCACTACGACATAGGAGAAGTTTGTCTGCAAAAACGATGTGGGGAACTGCAATTGGATTAATGATTGCTTCTATCGCCAGTTTGAATGTAACAAATACAATTATCGTTCAACTCGGAGAAAGTATTGGCGGGATGGCTGCTGGAATGGTGGACGTGGATCTAGGTTCAGTTACCGAAACCGGATCCGGAGGTTTTGGTCTACCTGCACTTGATGATAACACAGTGGTTGAGCAAAATATTTTCCTCTTCAAGTTCACTATTTCAGTACTAATTATTCTCAAAATCATTGTACTTTCAGGAATAACCACTCGTCTGCGCGGCGGTGGGTGGTCAAGTGCGGTTGGAATGATGGTTCAAATGACTTGGATAGCAGGGCTGGTAAGCCTATTGACTACCATTGCTCTTGAATCGTCCCTTTCGATGTTTACCGTTGACTAATTTTCCTTTGGCATAATGCTTGAAGGGTTGAAAGAAAAATTAGATTCTTCTTCTTAGGCGTTCCATCAATCCATCTGTTTCGCCTAATAAGGCGAGTGTTTCTTCAATACGACTTTCATTGTGTGCATCTTTAGCCTTGGCTATTGCAGCCTCCGCATCTCTGCGCATTTGGTCAGAAATTTTGATATTGGCCGCATCTAATTGATTACGCAGGATTTTCCATTCGTCTTGAACAAAGGATAACAATTCTCCGGCTTCATCAGATTCGGCACCGGCTCTATCCAAGGATGTTGTTAGCCTCTCAAGTAATGTTGCCGCATGAGACCACTGCAAATTATCTGCGGTCTTTTTCACTTCATTGAGTGATTCCAGCCAATCTTTTTCATCGG
>PSPT01000002.1 GCA_004195635.1 Methanobacteriota archaeon | reverse complement strand
AATTTGGATATCGATGTTTGCCCAGTTGAGGTCACCTGGAGCCTGTACAAACTCAAGAACCATCAAGTTGTCAGCAGTTCCATTGCCTGTGTTGTTGTTGTGGTCGGTTGCACTATATTGGTAAATTTCAGGTGGGGGCGAATTCCAATAATTGTTTAATTCGTGACAAATAGTTGGAAGCGTGAGATTTTCGGCTTCAGAAATGAAGTCTTCTTGACTCAATAATAATCGCGACATTACCATGCAAGCATCGCCTTTACTTACTGCGATAAAGAGCCAATTGTCATTCAATGCAAAGGTATGTATTTTTGGGTAGACATCATCACCATCGGCTATGGTTAGTTCCTGGCCATTAGTACTCCAATTAGAATATGAAGCGGGTTCACCCGCCGATTGCGAGATTACCGTTCCATTGCTCTGAAAAATCAATGTAGGTGCTATGAAAGTTGGGTCATCAGACCACGCATACCATTCTCCAACAATAGTCGGTGCAGGTTCATCATCTTCCAAACAACCAGCGAGAGTGGTGGTAATCATCAGCAGGCTCAATAGTAGACAGATAGAATAATTCTTCATAGACTGCCGTGTATATGCTTTCATAAAGTTCTTTCTACGACACATATTGCAAAAGCAAATGTTCTAACCAATGTAATTCAACAGATGGCACTGCATAGTTAGAATGGTTGAAAAGGAAGTAGGTTCAATACACCCCATAGCATTTCAAGGCAGTAGAGCGGAAAGGGGTTCAAACTCCATACTGATAATGTATCGCGGTCACACATTTAAAGGTACTATTTTTCAAAGATAAGTGGACGTTGGGGGATTTGAACCCCCGGCTTCCTGGTTGCAAACCAGGTACTCTTCCAACTGAGTTAAACGCCCGTATAAACCGGCCCACCGGCAACTTGGTTTTGTTATTTGCCCCTATGAGGCGGCCTACATGCTACTACGAATACGTGGGTCGAAGAAGCGCAGGTCATGCTTTTTAGCCAACTTGGAAATATCAAGAAGGAGTTCTTCACGAACTTGCCGTTCTTCCATTCCTCCAGAGACATCCCAGTACAAATTGCAGGAAATTTCTATACTATCCTTGGCTAAGGCTGAAACTCTTGAATATGACCCCTCGTGTTTTGTGGTTTTGCCGTGGTTTGTAATAAGAGCCTCCACACCTCTACAGAAAGTCTCTACTGCATCTGGATCACTATTTAAATCCAATGAAATTACAGGTTGGTATCTCCTCCAGCGGCGCTTACCCCAGTTCTCAATAGTTGAATCAACCAATGAGGAATTTGGCAAAGTCACTACAGTGTCTGCTGATGTGCGAAGAAGTGTAGTTCTAATACCAATTGAGATTACCTCTCCTTCAATACTACCAACTCCAATCCAATCGCCCATTTGGAAGGGTCTGTCCATTAGCAAAGTTACTGCACCAAATAAATTGGAGATAGAATCCTTTGCAGCAAAGGCAACGGCCAATCCGGTTATTCCCAAACCTGCAACAATGGTACCAAGGTTAAACCCAAGTGAGTCAGCAATCAAAATTAATCCAGTAATCAGAATTGCAAAGCGTATTGTACTTTCAACCGCCTCAAGCAAAGTCATTTGACTCGCATCTAATTCACCATCGTCGTCAATCCAGCGGGCGAAATATTCTACCATCTCAACCGCACGAATTGCTGCCATTAATCCTGAAACCAAGAATACTGCTTCCGCCACCACTGAAATTGTGCTCACGAAAGAGGGAATTTCAAGTGAGGGCTGTGCGGCCAATTCATTGAGCCAGTATGATAGCACGAAAGCAGCAATTGCTATTCCGAGTGGCTTTTGAAAGGTAGAATTAAATTTACTAACAACCTTTCTCTCACCGCCCCATTTATTGAGTAATACTGGTAATAACTTACTTATTCCAAAATGAACTAATACTGTCAAAGAAAAAATTGCTAGTAGTGCCAAAAAGACTCCATATTGCATTCCGATTACGATTCCATCCCAGCCAGGGATAGACTGAATATACTGTTCCATCAATTAAGTCGGCAAGGTGCCCCCTTGTCAAACCTACGCTTCTCAAGGATAACAATTTGTCAGAAAATTGTATGTTGCCTTTGTGCCAATAAAGTGAGTGGGCTGCACGAAAAAACAAATCAGTTCTCAGTTGCTTCGCCAAGCATCTTCATTAGCGAATTTAAATAGCGCAATAGGCCACGTAGTGTGACTTCACTTATGCCAACCACTTCACAAACCTCCGCTTGGGTACGAGGGTGTCCTCGCATTTGAGCTGCTTTATAAATAATAACTCCTGCAACACCAGCCGGTTTCTTTCCTTGCCATTCATTTGCCGGACTAACTTTTTCCCACAGGTATTGAGCCTCTCCTTCAACAGCAGGAGGAAGTCCTAATTTATTGCAAAATTTGCCAATATATTCACCTGGGTGGGAAATTCGATGAGTTCCAAGTACTCTTGAAACAAGACGGATGTTTCGCTTCATCTCCTTATCATTAACCATAAAGGATTCTGCAACTGCATCAATGCTTCTTGGTAAGCCACGTTCACGAGCAGCCAAGTAAGCGCATGCACCTGCTATTCCGGCAATACTTCTGCCAGTTACGACTCCTGCCTCAACTGCTTTACGGTAATATACTGCGGCTTCATCTAAAAGTGAACCGGGTAAGTCTCCCTTGTCACGTAGCACAGTCATTGCCTTTGCGAGGTTACGATCACGAGATTTTCTAGTTTTGGAACGGTCATCAATAATTGAACGACGACGCCAATCGCGACGTGCACGAGCATTCATTCCATTTCTTATTGCACGGCCTGCAGACAAATCACGACGGTCAATTGTCGTATTCAAACCCTTATCAGAGAGAGTAGGGGTAGTAGGTGCGCCAACTCTTGAACGGTCAGGGCCTTCATAATTTGTCCATTCAGCACCTGGGTCAATCATGGTATCTTCAACTACAAGACCACAACCGCCGCATACTACTTCACCACGGCTAGTATCTTCTTCCCATGCAATTAATCCACAATCATCACAAGGCTGAATATTACCAACAGTTCGGCGTGGAGTATTAACAGAGGGGGGTTTCGCTGATTGACGTGAAGGCCTCGTTGAACCAAAATTTTTACTCGGATTATGATCGCCTATTGCTTGAGAATTGACACTTCTTTCCTCATTCGGCGATTCATTTTGCTGTTGCTTCTTATTGGCATTGCGGCGGGGGGTATTGGGTTCGGACATATTACTCAACCTCGGGTTAATTAGATGTAGTCAATAGTATATAAAGTTTGCGTCATCTCGCTAGAGGCTTATCGCCTCAGCAACACAATATCTAATTACGCTAGTTTCTCACACACACCAAGAGTTATTTATTTCTCACCCCCTATAAAGGGTTAATTTTTCTTTTTCCCAACAATAATAGGTTGCCGAATAATTCAATATCTAGTTATAATTTTGATAATGACGAAGCGAATCTTTCATGGAGTGTATTCGCTCGCATACCCTTTGAGATAGCATGCCAGCGACAGTAGTACTAGGTGCCCAATGGGGCGATGAAGGAAAAGGGAAGTTAGTTGACCGACTAGCCGGAGATGTAAGTTGGGTTGTTCGTTTCCAAGGAGGGAATAATGCTGGACATACGGTTGTACTCGGTGACCGCATAATAAAATTGCATTTGCTACCAAGTGGAATTACACGTCCTGAATGTAATTTAGTATTGGGTGATGGAATGGTAATTGACCCATGGGTATTGCAACAGGAATTAGATAATTGGAAATCTGAGACCGGTGAAGAACCACTAAATGATCGATTGTTTATTTCTGAAAGAGCGCACATTATTTTACCATTCCATCGCTTAGTTGATGGCCTCGATAAGAAAATCGGGACAACTGGGAGAGGTATTGGACCAACATATGCGGATAAAATTAACCGCGTCGGCTTACGCTTTGCTGAAGTCGGAGAAGTCATTGGAGACTCAGAATGGTTAGCCAGCACAACCTCAAGAATGAACCACATTCTTGAGATGGTTGGTGCAGAAGGAAGAATTGAGGAAGCAGAGTTAGCAAAGGATGTAAAATGGATTCATACAACATATAAACATGCCATCACCAATACCGGACTAATGCTCGATAATGCTCTAAAGTTGGAAGAGAATGTCCTTCTAGAAGGCGCTCAAGGCTGCCTTTTGGACATAGATCAAGGGACCTATCCATTCGTAACTTCATCCGTCACCAGTCGCGGAAACTCAAGCCATGGTGCAGGGATTCATCCCGGTCATATCGATTCCGTAATTGGAATTGTTAAGGCCTACACTACCCGTGTTGGCTCTGGTCCATTCCCTACTGAATTATTTGATGAAGTCGGCGATCACTTGACCGAAGTTGGTCATGAATTTGGTACCACAACCGGCCGCCGTCGGCGTTGTGGCTGGCTTGACATGGTTGTACTGCGGCATGCAAATAGGGTCAATGGATTTACCGAACTATGCCTAACAAAATTAGATGTTCTGGGTGGCTTAGATCCTCTGCAAATATGTGTTGGGTATGAGTTAGATGGAAAAGAAATTCACGAATTGCCCGCATGTTCTGCTGCACTAGAAAGATGTAAACCTATATTGATAGAAATGCCAGGCTTCCCCGAAATATCACTCGTAGAATGGTTGGATATTGCCAATAAGGCTAATTCAGAAGGAATGGGGTATTCAGCATTGCCCTCGGCAGCACAAGCCTATATTCGGCACATTGAGAAATTGCTTGGCGTTCCTGTGACAACTGTTGGCGTAGGCCCAGACCGAGATGCAACCATAGAAAAAACCGATTGATTCAATAAAGAGGTACGAGGAGAGAAAAATATGGGATTCAAAGCAAAGGCCAATGCCCACCGTAAAGCAACTAGTGGCGACGAGAAGAAAAAAGGAAAAAAGAATGAAGGAACATTGCCTTGCGCAGTAAATGACTGTGATAATTGGGCAGATAAGAAGATGAAAGGACGTAGCCTTTCACTAAATGATGCCGAAGATATGTGGGGTGATGGGGAATTTACAATTCGCAAAGGAAGAGTACGTGTTTGTAAGAAGTGTTATCGCGCATGGAAGAAAGATGCTGAAGATAACATGGAATATTGATTTGCTTTTGTGAATTATTATTCCGCGGTAAATATTTTGCCTTCACTTTCATTTTTTTGCTAATCCGTTTCCTACTACTTTATTGGAAAAGCGTTAGTTTAAGGGGAATATTTTTTTTCACTCCAACATGATTACACTTTCACTTTCACATTACCCCTTACCATAACTAAGATGGACCTTGGGCTAACCTTGCTAATTTATGCAAAGAGCAATACCTACTCGTGATTTGATTGCTGAAAACCTGAAATTATCTGCCTATCCGAGCGGTTTACTGAAATGTATTTCAGGGACAATACGCACCCAAATCTTTCTGCCTGCAAGAGCAACAGTCATGCTCGCTCTTGCTGGACCTAAGGGAGATGCCTGGCGTGTTCTAATTGGAGATGACTGTGGAGGATTATCCTTGTACTCCTTGCCTAATCTCATTGAGGTCAAGTCGTGGCGTCCGCATGAGCATCCCATACGCTCCCTTACTGCGCAAAGACGCCACGGCGGCCTCGCATTATTATCCGGTGATGAAAATGGAGGTGTATTTATTCATGGAGACCACATCCCTTCTGAATCACTAGAACTTTTTAACATTGGAGGCCCAGTTGGTGCCATACGCTGCGTAGGAGAGCACATTCATGTTAACGTAGGCTGGCAACGACACATTATGCATTGGGATGGAGAAGAAGTAACGACTACTTCAAAAAATTCTCAAAAGAAAACCCATTTGACATTAGCAAGTTGAGTATTGCTTGAGTATTACTCTCTAAAAACAAGAATCTAATTGGTCTTCATTTCAATTAATCTTTCTTCTTTTGTCCCAATTCCGGCCATGCAGGCCTAGGGGTTAGATGATTGCAAGTTCTTGCCGGCCTTGGCCATTTTTTCGGCATTACGCCATCGTTATTCTCAGCTTCTGTGAAGAAATTAAGGTGTCGTTGCAGCATTTTCTTAACCTCAGCGCCACGTATTGTTTCACCATGAGCGGGGACCAAGGACTTTATTTCAAGATCCAATAATTTCTCAATACTCGTTGCCAAATCGGGTAAGCAGCCAAGAGGTTGGTCCCATCTTGCAGGAGCATCTACTTTGGGAATGGTAGGGCCAGCAACTAAAACTCCTTTTTCAGGAATCCATGCCGCAATTGCATCATTTGAATGACCAGGTGTTTCTATTACCTCAAGCGTTCCATCACCTAAATCCCAATTATGGCCATCAACTACTGCTTCGGTTTCTAGCGGAGGGAAATCAGAATCAAAGCGGCTTGACCATGTTGTGAAAAAATCACCACTTGAAACCGCCTGCGATCCGTTGGGATGCATGAAAACTGGTACTGAAAAGGCCTCACCAATATGCGCAGCCCCGCCCGCATGATTGAAACGGCGACATGTGAGTAAAACTCGATCCACAATTTCCCCTTCAAGAAGCTTACCTCTAACTCTTTCTTCAACCAATAACTGATACCAACTCGTACCCACATCTACAAGCATTGTAGAATCGCTTCCTACCACCAATACGGCATTGGCATCATGGTGGATGCCGGGTAGTCGCAAAATGCGCATGGGTGGCCGAGTCCGGCCCTACCCTTGAAATAATCCGAAAAAAAAAGTTCCAATTCAAAATTATTTGCAACCAATTCTTGACTGAATTACGATGATGAAACCATGCCACTTCGTTGATATTAAAGCCCTTACTCATTAGGTCTATTTCATATATGGGGAGCAGTTCGGCGGAATCATGGCACGATTCCCAGAAGCTGAGGCTCGTCTACTTGATGTCAGAATCTGTATGAAGTGCAATGCTCGAAATGGCCTTCGTGCAGCACGTTGCCGAAAGTGCAACTACAAGGGCCTACGCCTCAAGAACAAAGAGCGCAAGGGCGCTTGATAATGTTCATTTTACCTAACATTAGGTAGTGCCAACGTACCATTTTCGCCAAGCTGTTCATCCGAGTAATGGCAACATTATGAAGGTAAAGGGGTCGCCAAAGAGCATCATTGGAATAATTGCAAAGAACAGAAAAGTGAGCAAGGGCCATTTGAAACTGACCCAAGCACTTTCAGCACCCAATTCACGTAAATCGTTAATATGTTGCACCATTTGTTCCTCTGTTGGCGTCTTTGATGGAGGGCGTTTTCTACTGCGAATTGATCTTGACCCATCTGCCTTATCGAATATTTCATCCAAAATCCAAACATGGGCGCCAGCAATATTGTCCAACTCGACCTTTTGCGCATGCCATGCTTGACCTAGGTCTTGTAAAGAGGTAATATTTCCGCGCCTTAGATTTTGAAGGATAAATAGTGGTGGGATTGCAAGAAATGCTAATGCACCCCATATTAGCAAAGAGATGGCAGGAGGCATGTGAATTATTGACTCACCCCATTTGTCGCTATAGACAAGGGGTGGAATTGTTGACCAACTGGGCATCAGCAAAGCCACCCACATCAATGCCTTGGCATCTGCACCTCCATGTATCAATCTTACTTTCCACATCATTTCAAAAACCCAAATAAGTGCCAATACAGACACTGTTGCCCACCAAAGTGAGGCTTCAGATGTTGCTTCACCTATGAGAACATCAACTGGAGAGACTTGCCCATACGATAGTGCCCCCATAACAATGCCTGACAAGCCGATTAGATATGTCATACTTACACAAACATCCATGAAATTACCCGCAATGATATCTTTGAGAGTAGGCCTGCCAATAACTGACATGCTTGCAAGTGCGACAGCGGCCAGTGCTGTTGCCCAGATTTCCCAGCCTGCTTCCCGCACCATTAATTCAAGTGCCCAAAGAAAAATCGCAACTTTAGCCCAACTTATCCAATAGGAGTTTGGGACGCGCCGATATTTATGATCCAACCAGGCTGCACCTGCAAAGCAAGTTATCAATCCGAGCCATCGAGCCCAGCCCAATATGGCTAATGGTTCAGGAAGCACATAAGGCGGGTGTCGGCAATCCCCTTAAAGCATCAGCCTGTGGTCGGCCCGTTGCAGGGGATACCTGCGGGGGTGGACGCATGTCCGATATTGAAACAAAATTACAACAGATCGCCGGGATTATCACCCAAATAGATGACCCCAAAGTACCTCGTAATATACGTCAAGGTTCAAAAACTGCAAGTGAAAAATGGCTTCTAAATAAGGCTAAAGACATGGATGTCAGAATTGCAATGACCCAAAACAAATTGGAAGAATTATTTGAAGATCCAAATATGCCCCCTGAATTTGGCACCCTAATTTTACAAATTAATACTGCATTAGAGCAGATTCTACGCGAAGTTTGACTTTGTTGGTTCGCTAAAGGAGTAATTGACTTTTCTTAACAGCCTAAAAATTAGTCAGTCAAAGTGATGGTTGGGTTAAAATATATCCTCAACACTTTCTTCAAGACGATCTTGCAATTGCTTTAGTATCTTCATTTCAGATTCACCGAATAGACCTGTTTCAAGTGCAGTTTGCATCTTCTCACTCTCTTTTTCAGTTAATTCAGAGGCGACTGCTGCGCAAATGTACTGTATTTGTTCGCCTTCAACACTTCCGCCCTCGCGCAATACAATATTGATTGCTGCAAGTGCAGCAAACTTCTCACTATCTTCTTTGGAGAGACCAAGTGTCACTCTCATTCTCTCCAAATCATCTCGCTCATCGCCAGATAATAGGCCATCTTCGAGAGCCGATTCGTATGCTTCCAACAAATTTGGTGCACGTTCCGACATGAGAATGGCGAGTGGACGAGTTGTTGGTATGTTTTCAAGAACGATTTTTACAATAACGAATAATGGAACAGAGATAATCATTCCCAAAATACCCCATAGCCAATAAGCAAAGGCAACGACAATTAGTAGTAAGACTGGACTGATATCCAATTGAGAACCAGTCCACTTAGTTTCAATTACATTACCCCAAAGTTGTTGATTCACCACAAGTAATACGGCGAGAAGAACCCAGATTTGTAAGGGCATTACTGCAAGACCTAATAGGAGAGGGGGGATTGTTGCAATAAGAGAACCTATGTATGGAACATAATTGAAAAGGAAGGTAAGTAGCCCCCACAAAAACCAAAGATCAATTCCAAAAATACTCAGCAATATCATTACAGAGATAGCGGTTCCTGCACTAACACCAGTTTTTACGACGACATATGTGTTAATGCTTTTTTCAATCCTCTTTACGACTATTTTCACCTTATCTATTCCTTCGCCAGGGAAGGCAATTGCAATTCTACCCGGTAATAAATTAGCCTCAAAAATAATGAAAAGTAGGAAAAACATTGCAGTTAATCCTTGTGTAAACATTGCTCCAGCTGCAGACATTGCCCCTAAGAAAATCCCTTGGAAGCCCGAAGCCCCCCCTGTAAGCCCAATTTCATCTAAATTTTGTGCGACTGAACCATTGTCTTCCTTGACACCTAGCCAATCTCCAAGGATGGGCATTCCTTGCATTTGTTTCCACTTTTTCTGCAAATTTTGATCATAAACATCCATTCGCTCCTCATCATCCGTGAATTCTGCAACTTGGCTCCAACTAATGTAGGCAGTCCCAACAATTGCGAGAACAAATAGCAGAAGCATTGTTAGGAAAGAAAGACCAACTGGGAAGCCGTTATTGGACAATGCATCGGCACCCGGCTTTAAAATAAAGTAAATTCCCAATGCTATGAAAAAGGGTTGTAAGACCTCCTGAAGAATACTAAGACCTACAATAAGCAAAGTTAGTAATATTGCCGCATTGGTAAAAATATTCAAGCGACGAGAAAATACATCCTCGTCAACTATTATTCCGCTCATGCATCCGACTGGAACTCATCCATTTTGAGCGTTGGCCTTATCATTGGAAGAAATAGGCGGAATAGGAGTGGTTATTTTTAAACGTAATTGTACGATAAAAGCGATTACTGAAAGAATTCCACAAATTCTAAACACGGTGTGATATGAAAATACCCCTGTCCCATTTACTGTAGCCTCCCAAATAAAGGCCGCCAATACGGGACCAATCACTCTTGCAAGTGCCCCAAAGCCTGCTTGAGAACCCATTACTCTCCCTAAGTCCAAGGAATTCATTTTGGCTTCAACAGTTGTTAATGTACTCAAGGAAGGTTGGAATAGCCCGTTTGCAATGGCTACAAAAGACATTACTACGAAGACCAAAATGAATGGTTCTGGGCGAAGGTATGGAATTGAACTTAAGCCAAACGCAGCAAAAATGATTCCAGTGGACATTAATTTTTTATTGCCAAACTTTCTTGATAATGGCCCAATTAATCCACCCTGAATTAGCACACCCATGAACCCGATAAAGGCAAACACATACCCATTGTCTCTTGCGTCATAGCCCATTCCTCCTTGTACTATTTCCATCCCAGTAAAGAGTATGAAAGTCGTTTGCATCATCGTGAAGGCTAGCATAAATATTGCATTAACTAGAATTAACAATTTTACGCTATTAGTCAAATCACGAACTCCAATTAAGTTAGAAGATACTTTCTTTAATGCAGCAATTGCTGAAGATTCGCCACTTGTTCTCTTTTCTTTGGGCAAACTTTCGGGAAGATACTTGAGAGCAAAAATTAGCGAGATTGCAGACAATAAACTTGCAAATACACATGGTAATAAATAGGGGTGGGAACGCCAATAATCGCTATCAAAGACCCCCCCAAATGCCACTGCTGGGTCAGAGAGTAAACCTCCAATCATTGGACCAACCATAAAGCCGATTCCAAATGCAGCACCAAGCAAACCCATTCGTCCAGTTAACTGATGAGTCTCACTTACATCACCAACATACGCCCGAGCTACTGCAATATTACCATTTCCTGCACCGGCTAAAAATCTAACCAATAGTGCAATCCACAAATTACCAGTTAGGCCAAAGGCCAATAGAAATATTGTATTAGAAGCAAGCCCGAATAGCAATATTGGTCTGCGCCCATGTTGATCTGAAAGAGAACCAAGAATAGGAGTGAAAATGAATTGGCCGAGGGTGTATGCGGCCATAGTAAGGCCTACCCAGCGATCTCGGGCACCAATGTCAACAATACCTCGGCCTGTTGCTAAATCTTGAATGAAATACGTCAAAAAGGGAATCACCAAAGTAAAACCAATCATGTCAATTAGAACTACTAAAAATAAAATAAAAAATGGGGAGCGCTTTTCACCGCCCCCTTGCATAAGCAGGGCTACAAGCATTTGTTAAAGAAACCATTTGAGAGTCCAGCGCCCTCAGTCGCCTTGATGAATACGGGACTTTTGGAGAGACATATGCAGGAAGAAGTGGGCTTCATTGAACTCCTGCGAGTAAATCCCATATTTCGGCGATACTGGATTGCAAATTCAATCTCAATGCTCGGTGAATGGTTTAACACTGTAGCAATTTTTGTACTTATTGAATCAATTTCAACTTCTGCACTTGCAATAAGTGGTATCATTGTTTTGAGAATGTTTGCCTTGGCGATCCCGCAATTATTTACCGGTGTAATTGCCGACAGGTATTCGAGGAAAATGCTGCTTGTGGTGTCTAACATTGCGAGTGCTTTGGTCTTGATACCTCTCTTTTTCCTAAGAGGGCCCCAAGACCTGTGGATAATATACGCAGTATCTGGAGGATTAATGTTTCTTCATGCGATTTACATTCCTGCCGAAAATGCCGTTATGCCAACAATAACTGCGGAAAATGAATTGCTTACTGCAAATGCCTTGAATTCAGGCACTTGGTCTGCATCTTTGGCAATTGGTTCTGGACTCGGAGGAATTGTTGTGGCAGCATGGGGAGTGAACATTGCATTTGCAATTAATATGCTTAGTTTTATCCTTGCAGCATTATTACTATTACAAATTGACATCCCCAAAACAAAGGCGAAGAAGCGCGTCGGTAAGTGGTGGGAATCAAGCCTTTTGGAAGTTAAGGAAGGGTGGTCAATTATTTTGAGCACACCGCCAGTTAGGAGGATTATTACAGCCAAAGCCATGTGGGGTCTATTCGGAGGAGGATTAGTTTACATGTTGATACTAATTGGTGCTGAAGGAGGCTTCGGTAATATTGCCACGGGAATTGGCATGCTCTTTGCAGCGAGAGGTATTGGTACAGGGCTCGGACCAATTCTTGCAAAGTATGCATTTACAAATCGTGAAATTTGGCCCCAACTACTAGGATGGTTGGTTTCAATAGGAGGATTAGGCTATTGTTTGATTGGATTTCTTGAGTGGACGCCTTGGATTGTTATCATTGTAATTATTGCACATGCAGCAAGTGGTGTGAATTGGGTATTATCAACTGTTCTTCTACAAGAAAGAAGCGAGGATGAGTGGCGGGGGCGCCTTTTTGCTACTGACTTTTTGCTTCTAACTACTATACTTGGCCTATCAACAATGGCTGCGGGGTTATTGGTTGAATTCGGCCCTCTAACTCTCCGAGAGGCAGTATTGCTATTTGCAGCATTACAGATATTAAGTGGATTAATTTGGACCTTTCTTGTTTCGCCAGGCGAGAAAAAACTACGCAATGAAAATGTAGTGAACTCACAAAGCAATTGACCATCTATGCATATGTGCAATAATAAGAGAAGGAAGATTGCAGAGGCGCTTACAACGATGGTGTGATATCTGAAGCAATAGGTGTCAAAATATCAATGACTGCGCCCAGGCGCTCAACCAAACTGATCTTTGAATCTCCAGATATCAAAGCATGCTCCATTACTTCATCAAGAGTTGAAACTGGTATAACTTCAATCACTTGTGCAAACTCCTCATCGAGGAGTACATCTTGCTCATTTGCTTGCGGGATAAGAACGGTCTTTATTCCTGAACGAGCTGCAGCCTCAATCTTTGCTGTGACTCCACCAACAGGAAGTACTTCACCTCTTACTGAAAGGCTGCCCGTCATTGCAAGGTCTTGGCGTATTGGAATCTCCTCTAATGCACTAATAATTGCAGTTGCGATGGTGATACTTGCAGAATCTCCATCAACACCATGAGTGTTTACAAACTGGATATGTATGTCAAAATCAGCAACATTTTTTCCGGTCAGTTTTTTAATGACTGCACTTACATTGGTTACACTTTCCTTGGCCAAATCGGAAAGACCTCCGGTTGCAAATACTTTACCACTTGATGAATGTGACGGAGTTACAAGTGCCTCAACTGGAAGCATGATTCCTGAATAGTCAGATAATCCACTGTCTGCGCCTAGAACTGCAAGGCCATTTACTCGACCAACGCGCTCACCAGAATTAACAATCAAACTGTAATCTGCCCGATGCTCAATCATTCTGTCGGCCACCTGCTGCTCAAGGGGTTTAGCGATTTTTCTTGCCGCAAGTACATGTTTTGCTGAAGTTATTTCAACACCATCTTCAACAGCCAAATCACCAGAAATACGTACTAGTCCACCCAATTCACGAAGTCTAAGGGATAGTTTTCCTCGGCGACCTGCACGACGTTGTGCCTCACGCAAAATTAGTGCAACTGCACTTCGGTCAAAGTGTGGGATTCTGTTATGTCTGTCGGCATCACGAGTGACTTCCTGAGCAATAAAGCGGATTAATCTGCGCCGATTTGCAGAAGTATCCTTCATATCTGACCGCATATATACCTCGTAACCATATCCACGGATACGACTTCTAAGCGCAGGGTGCATTCCTTGAATTGCATCGAGATTTCCGGCCGCAACAAGTACGAAATCACATGGCACTGGCTCGGTCTTAGTAATTGCACCACTACTTCGGTCTGAGCGACCGCTAATTGAAAATTCACGTTCCTGCATAGCAGTAAGGAGGGCTTGCTGGTCCTTTAGGCGAAGCAAGTTCATCTCATCAATAAATAGTACTCCGCCATTTGCCTTATGGATGGCACCTGCTTCAACTCTTTCATGAGAAGGAGTTTCCATTCCCCCTGATTGGAATGGATCGTGACGCACATCACCCAGTAAACTACCTTCTAAGGTGCCAGTTGCATCAATAAAAGGAGGGGGATCATCGGCATTTCGCTTGACTATTATTTTAGGAAGGCTCGCATCTTCACCTGAACGAAGACGATTTGAAATAAACATATAGGCAATTGCGAGAATTAACATTCCCCAAATAAGGGACATAATATCCATTGTACTAATTGTGGAAACAACCAGAATGAATGCAACTGCAAGAACGCCGATTAATAGAGTACGTTGGGACTTTTCCCTTTGCGCACGAGCCATTTCACGCTGGGTACGAACAATTCGGTCGGCTCGACCTGCAGGGACTGTTCGGACCTTTGGTTCATTTTCATCATCTTCATTTGGATAAGTCATTGTATCTTCAAGTTGCCCTTGTGGTAATAACTCAGTAATTGCCCTTGCAAGCATTGACTTCCCAGTACCGGGGTCGCCGATCATCATGATATGGCGGTGTTGTTCTGCTGCCTTTCGAATCACAATACTGGCATCCTCTTGCCCAATAACTTGGTCAACGAGGGTTTTTGGAATTGGAACTTCTTCGGTGGTTGTAAAATCAACTTCATTTAACCATTCATCGACAGAAGTGAGAAGAATTTCATCACTTTGGTCATTAGAATCATTATCTTCACCAACTTCACTCAAAGGCTCAATATCTTCAATCTCCTCTTGAACAACTGAAATGCCTTCGTCAGTTGCTTCGGACGATTTCAAAGCCACTTCTTCCATCATTTCCTCAGAGTTAACTTCCAACTCCTCATGAAGCGAATCCTCCGACTCTTCAAGGGTCGTATCATCATCTGCCATGTCCTTACCTCACCACCGCTCCCTTCTCAAGGTTTGCATACATGCAATTGGAGCAAAATCCGCGATATTTGCGAAATTTGCAGTAATTATTGTTACCTAAAATTGGTTTTGCTGTTGCAAATATTGCTGACCATAATACTGCCACTGCTCCATAGTCCAACCCTCTGGTAAGCCAGAAGCAGGAATTGGAGGCACACCAGGTGCCATCGCTAGTGAACTTGGAGGTGGTAGCGAGGCTGCAGCAGGAATTACTGGTTGCTGGAAAATGTCTGCGGCTCCACCATACATTGAATTTGCTTCAAAGTCCATTGCTGGAACCTGTTTTGAATAATCTACAAGGTCAATATCAGGAGAACCGCCTCGGCGAATAGAAAGCATTACTATTAAGCCCATGATAATAATTCCAACAATTATTCCAAGAATGAGCATTGTGTCCATTCCTTCTGTCAAATCAGAAGTCGATGAACTGTCATCTATTTCATTAGAACAATCTACATCTGGCATTGCACAGGCAGAATCCAAATCAGTCTGCTTTGAGACAAGATTTGCTTCCATGGCAATGCGCGTGGTGCTGCTTTCGGGAAGTAAGGCGATTTCGGATTCCAAATCACCAATATCTGTCTCTAAGGTAGAAACATACGAATTTACTTCTTCATCACTCATATCAACTAATGGTGCATATTCGGTAATATTCCAATATATTATTTGGTCAAACTTCATATCGGTTCCTGATGAATCAACTGCTTCAGCACCAACTAATTTTAGTTGGTCACCATATATCAAACCGCCATTTGTTGAAAGTCTATTAAAACTGAATTGGAAAGACCATCCTGTTGCTGAATCGCTATTGGGGTGTTGCAAGGTCATTACGTCATAACACAATCCTGTTTCAAAGCTGCATATTTGCCATTCAGTTTCCAAATTTGTAATTGAATTATCTAAACCAAGTTGCAAATCCATAGTTGGCATTCGTCCTATCACTCCATTGGTCATCATAGCGATGACATTGTCGTTTGCATCATCCTTGCTTACAGTAAGTGGTATATGTGAAATGACATTAATTTGGAATGTGTAGGAACTAGTTTCATCATGATTATCGGTCAAAGTGATTGTTAAGTCTTGCAGGCCTGCATCATCCCACTTCAAAGTTAGCATTCCGTCAATGAATGAATAGCGGGCGGCTGCTGCAGGGTTTGCAACTGCGCGGATAAGAACATCATCAATGTCGTCATCTGAATCAGAAACTAGTTCTTTTAGACCAATCACAATTTGCTCGCCTTTCCTCAAACTTAAATCATCAAATGGGGTGACATCAAGTTCTGGCGCATCATTAATATTCTGCACATGAATTGTCATAGTGGTGTCACTGTATTGAATGCCATCACTTGCGCGCAGAGTAATAACTGCAGTTCCAAAGGCATCATCATCAACTGTCTCAACATTTAGAGTCATTCCATTTAATCCAGCAGATACTAAGGCGGAATTAGAATTATTAATTATTGCAAGTTGCAAATCCTCAATTGAAACTGGATTACCACTATCGTCAGTATCACTTAGATAACTAGAAAGAACTACTCCATTGCCTCCACCTTCAAGAAGATCCATAGATGGCACAGGTGCCCAACGCGGCATTCCATTTTCAATAACATTGAATAATAAAGTACCACCTGTTTCATCAACGCCATCGGAAACGGTGACATAGATTCCGGACTGAATTGGATTGCCTCCATTATCAAATTGAATTTGGTTAAACTGAACTGAAATTTCTTGGGCATTTGCATCCCATCCGTAAAAGTTTGGACTTGTGCTAGTTACGGTTAGGCTTGTCAAGTCTGTTTCAGCATCGGAAATATGAGTTATCATACTCACCGCAGTTAGAGTTTGAACTTTTACAGTAGGAACTGGATCAGAAGTTATCATGGGTTTAGCATTCATCAATTCAAATGCATTTGACTTAACTACCCATGGGCTATCTTGTCCTCTCGCATCAGTAAATTTAAGGCGGACGTCATAATCACCCGCAGAAAGGCTCATGTCCGGAGTAATGTAATACTCATACCTTTCATTTCCACTTGTAACACCCAGTAATTCTGTACCGCCTGTTATTCCTGTTGCAGCCCATGAATCTTGACCTGCAGGACTGAACTCGAGCGAAGGTGACATAGTACTCATGTTGTCAACACCGTCATTTGACACAGCCTTTACTTCTACTAAGGCACTATCATAGCGTTCAATCTGATCACTGCCAATGACAGTAGGATTATTTGCAGTTGGGGCGAAATCATGCATAATGTTCTCGCTGAGATAATTGTTCATTGAATTCTTGTCACTAACTAAATTGGAAATTCTAAGGCGGAAGGATGAATCATAATCATTTACATCAAAAGAAGTAGTATCAACCTGTACGCTGAATGTTTGTGAAGCGGCTGGAGCAAGAGAGTTTAGTGAAAAGGAAGAACCAATTTGAGTTTCTTGGCTAGAGCCAGTTACTAGGAAGAAAGCAGCATCTCCGCCACTTGCATACATCTCATCACCAACATTTTTCACAACGCCATGCAAAGTTAGGGAATCACCATTGACATAGCCATCCCAGCCTTCGTCATTCGTGATTGTAAGAGAATCTACTTTCACATCAATGTTTGGACCCATTGTTGAATCGGTCACATGATATACATTTTCACTTGCAGAAGAAGTGCTCCATCCACTGTATAGTGCAGCGACAGTGTTCATGTTCCCTGAGCCACCACTGACAAGACTGTTAGGTACAGTCCAGGTGTAGTTAGTCCACTGGCTACCGGTCAAAGAGATAGGTTGGAAGCCGTTGCCTCCTCCTACATTTCCGCTATTGCTTGCATATGCTCCACCGTTAAGGAGCCATGCTTCCCAACAATTACCGCCCTTGCTGTTATCCGAGTAAACGTGCGAGTTACAGGTTTCTTCGGTGACTGCAGCATATAGTTTGAGTGATGAGGGTGCTGTACCCGAACCGGTATATTTCGAAGCGACTAAGATATCTGAAGTGCCATCGCCGTTATCCGACTGGATGACTCTCATAGAGTAGTCATTTACCGTGCTAGGCATATTACCCCCAGATGAGAAAAAGGAATCCCAGCAAGTATTGCTCCCACACCCAGTCTCAAGTGGCAAGGAATCTCCGAATCCAACCTTTGGTGCACCACCGGTCTCTCCAAGGTGACTAACGCCTAGAATAGGATTAATATTACCCGATTCGGCGTCTGCAGTATTTCCATAACTAGCACTGTGGTATGAGATGTAGACATATTCATCAGGGAAGTTTTGTTTCAATAATTTGTGAGCAGGACTTCCATATTGGTAGCAAAAGCCACAATTGTCAGAAGTGATATACTGAGCAAATACCACATGACCGGGTGATGTTGCCTCCATCACAGGAAGTTCTTCTTCAAGAAATTCAGGCATTTCTTCATTCTGTTCAATGTCAATCCAGCCATTACCCATAACCTGTAACAACATTGTCATTATTATTGTGAGTACAACCATACGTGCTTGCTTCATATTGCCTCGCAGTACAACTGGACTGATAAACCTGCCCCATTGTGGATGGTAATTAATATCACTCGTAGATATCATTATTGACCGATAATATCAATAAAAATATCGCTCAAGTATCAACTCTATAGCGAGTTTCTAAACGCAGAGGGCCGAAAAGGGAGGAAATCTTGACAACCAACTCACTCCAGCATTAAGCATGTGCGAAGATACACAGCCAGAATGGGTCGCACTAAGAGAGGTCAATGGTAGAGTACACATGGTTGAATTGCGAGATGAGACGCGGAAGATAAAGGGTTTGGGTGTTTTGAATCCGGTAAAAATGCTGAGTGGTTGTAAAAATGGTGAAAAAATCGGTGTTGGAAGTAAGGAATTAACCCTGTTGACTCCGAGATTACCCGAAATGATTGCAGGCATGCAAAGAAGGGCTCAAACGATTTCATCCAAAGACGCCGGTCTCTTCATCACAAAATTGGGCATTGGCCCAGGCGACCGAGTATTAGAAGCAGGACTTGGATCTGCAGGACTTTCCCTCCACCTTTCAAGGGTTTTAGGTTCATCGGGAACTCTCGTCAACATTGAACATCGCGAGGAGCATGCGACCGTAGGGATGGCAAACTTGGCCCGCGCGAAATCTACTTGGCAACAATTCCCGCAACATCATTTAATCATTGGAGACATTGCTGAAAAGGCCAGTCAGGCCAGTGAAATCACCAAAGGATTCGATGCCGTAATCTTGGATTTGCCTGAACATGTACCAGCAATTACTGCTTGCGCTCCATACTTAGATGCCGGCGGCAGAATCGCTTGCTATTGCCCAGTTTCAAGCCAATTAGAAGATGCATGGCAAACTTGTGAAGAAAACGGCTTACAAGTGGAATGGGCAGGTGAGTTAATGGCTCGCGAATGGGGCAGAGCAGGGAAAGGTGGAATGCGCCCAGTAAATGGGCCGTTTGGTCATACTGCGTTCTTGTTAATAGCAATCAAAGTTTGAGGGTTTTTCTTTCAGAGTCGGAGATTAACGGTAGTAATAATGCCGTAGAAAACCGGCTAGTAAGTGGAATACTACCGTCGAATATTATCTCATTCGGAGACCCTTATGCTCTCTTCACATGAAGGGCATGAAAATCTAAACGGAGGTACACTCCCTCTTGGAACGGATAATTTAGTTGTACAACTCGGGCAGATTACTTTTCGTCCCGGTAATAACATGGTTTCGTTTGCATCAATCTCAGATGCGCCAAGTGGTGGAGGAAGCAGGCCATCACCAGCCATAGCAGGCATAGGAAGGCCGCCGAGTGCAGGAGGCGGTAAGGCGCCGAACTCAGCCGCTGGTAATAGTGAATCAACCAGATCCATTTCCGCCTCTACTACCTTTCGCTTCTTTCGTGAGGAACGCATTACCATTACAAGAAGAAGAGCAAATATCCAGCCACCAGATAATATACTTAATCCAGTTTGATTACTCATTTCAATTCCAAGTGGTAAAGCCAATCCATCGGGAGCAGTATGTATTGCATCCACTTCTACCTCAATGCTTGGACTTGAATCAGTCACAATATTTCCATCAACATCGCTAATCGCATGCAAGGTAATGTCAGCAATACCGCCTTGGTTACTCATAGAAGTGAGAGTTAGGGAGAAAGTTGTGGAGGAAAGAGGAGTTAGTGTATAGGATGAACCGGAATTACCTTGGAAATCAGTCCACTCTGCATGGAACAGTCCAGAATTATCGCCAAAGACCGACATTGTACCAGTAATAATATGGTTGACATTATTGCTCACTACAACCTCAATTGTGCTTGATGAATCATATGACATTGAATAGGAAATTGTTTCCGAAGAGATAGTTACTGCCGAGCCATAAAGTGTGCTTGAGACCGTATAGGACAACTGCTCTTCCACAATCATAGAAGAATCGGTTTGTGATTGAACACGTACCGAAATAACACCTGAACCAGACAGATGGGCATCAGGCACTTCACAACTGAAAGGAATTGAAGTGGTTGACTCACTTGGATTTAATGATTGGGCAACATAAGAAGAAGGCATGCAATTTAAGCCAGAGAAAGAAAGAAGGAATGAATCAATAGCATTACCGCTATTTTTTATTATTGCCGAGCCGGTTATTTGAGAACCTGATGCAGAGGTGGTATTTTGCCCTACGACAGTTAACTCCGCGGCAACATCTTGAGCATGAATTGTTAGAATCATTACATCAGAAACCATTGCATCTAAACCGCTTTGAATGACAATTACTAGGTCTGAAGTCGATGAGGTAGGAGTGTCAAGTAGTGAAAGGCTCAGTTCAACTTGTTGCGATTGACCCGCATCAATGGTTAAAGTTTGACTTGAAATTGATACACCATAATCTGAACCCAAGTCCGTTGTATCTAAATCAATTGAAATTGTATCGGAAGCATCTCCAAGGTTTGCGACATTGATACTGAATATGGTGGAATTTCCAGCACCTACAATTACCCAATTACTTCCAGCACTAACACCTACTGAAACAGTAGGTAATACCTGCAAAGTGAGAGCTTGGCTAACCAGAACAAAACCCACTGAATCTGCAAGAGAGAGGGTGATTGAATGATCCCCCACAGGCGTAATAGCGCTAGTTTGAACTGAGAAGGACAATACTTTTGCTTGGCCAACAGAGAAAGAAAGGTTACTCATTTCATCCAAAGCCACAGTAACTCCTGACGGCAAACCAGTGCTCTGTAAGTTTAGAGAGAGGTTTGAGGTACCAATGTTTTCAGCACTGAAGTTCAACAATGTAGCACTGTCTACTCCGACTACAATTCGGTTATCATTTGGACCGAGTAAAGAGATTGCTGGCACTTCATTTACATCAACAATTAGGGATAAGTTTTCAGAATACCAAGAAGACCAACTCGTTGCTTCAATTGTCAAATTCTGTATACCCACTAAATTAGTATCAGTTGGTAAATCAATATCAACATAAAAAGTAGTTGAATTGCCTCGCCCAACATCAACGCTTGATGTAGGAACTGCATTTGAGAAAATAAAGTCATCATCGCCATCAATAGTAAAGCCAAGTGATTCTTCTTCACTTCCGGTATTAACTATTGAAAATTGTAATGAAAGGGGCTGGCCGGGAGTCAGAGTTTCGGGACTTGGAGATGCATCGACCCACTCAAGTGAAGTGCTAACTCCAATACTTATGTTAAACCAATGTTGAAACACAACACTTGAATCATCAATATTAGTTGCTTCTAGCAATGCCCCACACATATCCCATTGGTGCATGTTCCCAGATGGACTGAATTCAATATCAATATTTTCAGAAGCATTTACCTGTATTTCCATGCCCTGCGAAGTGGGAATATCAATAATACAATCACCACTTGTAGCGCCAATTGAATATGAATAAGTTGAATCAACTGAACCCAGATTGGTGATATTTGCAGACAAATTTCCTGAAATTCCAGGAAGCCAAACATTGCTTTCATTAGTTGCATCAGTGAAGGCCAAATTATGGGTCGCGGTAATATTAACCACCAATAAAGTAGAAAATGAAACATTGCCATTTGCACTACCTGCAAAGAGCCGGAATCCATGATATCCAGCATCAGCATTAGCGGGCGAAGATACCCTTAAAGAAACAAAGCGCATTTCTCCAGCACTCATATTAGATTGTAAATCATCAATGAAACGGACATCCCAACCCGCGGGTATAGATTTGCCAAAGCCCATTGAGGTGTTATTTCCATTACCGGTTCCATTACCGGTTCCATTACCGGTTCCATTACCGGTTCCATTACCGGTTCCATTACCGGTTCCATTACTTCCACCGCCACTATTATTGCTGACCGTTAAACAGGAATTTGTAGAATCAAGTATCGTAATTCCAGTTCGTAAATCAGCATCAACACACCATGTATCATATGCATTTAAAGTTGAGTTGGCACTCAGATTATGCATTGATGATGAGGCATTGAAATTATCACTCCCTACATCATAAGCCAACATACTTCCATTGCGGAATACCGCCCAATCAATCGAATAGGAATCATTTACTGTAAGGTTGGCCATTGCCCAATCCATCGACAAATTTAGACCTGTATTTGCCAAGAACATTGTAAATGCCGCAGGCCCAGAATTATTGCTACCATTTCCCGTTCCATTTCCAGTACCATTACCCGTACCATTACCCGTGCCATTGCTATTATTGCCGCTACCGTTTGAATTGTTAGAGCCGCCCGATTGGTTTGACCACCAACCATTTAGATCAGGCTCTTCATCAACATTAAGTAATAGTGTGTCAAGGACATTTCCGCCATTTTCAACCTCCACCATAAGGTCTAAGGATGAGCCAGGGGTCATTGCAATGAGTCCTTGATCGCCTATGTTACTAACATTTAGAAAAGGACCGTAATATGGCATCACAGAAAGTTGAATGGTGATTTGAGAAGAAATATTTGTTCCATTTACTGCAACAACCAAGTTTACTGTTCCTGAATCAGATATTTGTGCCCCATTTGCAAGACGAACAACGACCACAGTATCTTCGGTAAAGGTAGGTAGCACATCTTCAACTACCATCTCGGAAGGAATTACCTGCCACAACAGTGAAGTTGAAGAATTGTCGACTGCGACCGAAAAATCCTCAATCGAAGAGCCATTATTATGAATTGAAAGAGTAATATTCGTTGAACTACCCGGTGCCAATTGGATATGCATAATGTCTGAACTAAGCCCAATTGAAGAATCAGCAGAAACCGCTGGTGAAAACAAAGGAAGCATTGAAGCCATCACTAACAATAACGCGAGTTGGAAACTCTTTCGTCGCCCGATTTGCATAGTGCTCACGCCCCTACGGGGCGAACCCCCGCCATAAGGAGTTGGGTTGTAAGTCAGAATAATTGAGAATTGATAAATCATTTGAATTATGCCAAAAAATTTCTTTTAATTAGCAGAAAAAAGTAAAGTACAATAATGGGCTCAAATATTATTATTAGTGCAAAATATGCAGCCGAGAAAATGTTGCACTGGAGCCTTATTGATTCAATTTTGCAAGGATATTCTCGTCTAGAACTTCCCAAGGGAATTCACCATCAACCCCAGGGGTTCTGCCAAAATGGCCACCTGCTGAAGTTGAAGAATATATCGGCCTCAAAAGATTAAAGTATTGAATAATTTGCTTCGGAGTGAAATCAAAAACCTCGTCAACTAATTTTTCAATCTCAGATTCACTTCTTTGCGATGTTCCAAAAGTCTCAACGCGCAGGCTTACTGGCTTCGCAACTCCGATAACATAGGCCAATTGAATCTCACATCTACTCGCCAATCCAGCTGCCACAATGTGTTTTGCCGCATGGCGTGCAGCATAAGCGGCAGAACGATCCACCTTGCTCGGGTCCTTTCCGGAAAAGGCACCGCCGCCGTGACGACCTAAACCACCATATGTATCAACGATTATCTTTCTACCAGTAAGTCCTGCATCTGTCAACGGACCACCTGGGTCAGCGAATCGACCAGTTCCATTTACCACCAAATTGTATTCACTAGAAAGTAAAATTTTTGGAATGCAGTATTCAACTACATGCTTCTTTATTTCAGCAGTGACAAATGCATGCTCTCCAGCCTCATCACCATGCTCCAAATATAAATTTTTGTCGTGTTGAATTGCGATGATTACAGTATGGACTCGGCTCGGATTCCCCTCCTCATCGTATTCAATTGTCACCTGACCTTTACCATCTGGCCTTGCCCATGGAAGAATGCCTTTTTCTCTAACTTCTGCAAGCCTTCTTGTCAATCGCTGCGACAAAGCCGCAGCGAGGGGGAAGTAAAGTCCAACAAAATCATCAAAGTTTTCTGTCTCGGTACAAGCATATCCAAACATCAGGCCTTGGTCACCAGCACCCTCGCGGTCTACACCTTGAGAAATATCAGGTGATTGAGAGGTAATGCGAACTAATACCTTACAACGCTCCTCAGTTGTGGAATCAAAACCAATGCTATGGTCATCATATCCAATCGATGCGGCAGTATCTCGGGCAATTTGCGCATAATTCGGTACTTTGCCGGCATCCAATATTTCCTTTGCCATTTCTACCTCCCCGGCAAGGAGAATAAGCCCCTGATTCACATCACCCTTAATACACGTTTCAACTGCAACCCTTGCTTTGGGGTCAAGAGCCAAGCAAGCATCGACAATGGCATCCGAAATTGCATCGCAAACTTTGTCGGGGTGCCCTGAAGTTACAGACTCGGATGTGAAGAGACGACCGGTCATATTTGACCCCCCTATATCCTCCTTCAATAACCGTTCCCCTATACCTCACATTTTTTTATCATCGCATCCACAACATTGCTAATGACAAATTGCCATAATATTAGTTGATTTTTGGTAAAACCGCCTCTCTAGTTGGGCGAATTGTTCTTGAATAGGCCACTCGCCCATCAATCTATGAGCGATGTCACTTGGCACCCAACAGCGTACCGAACTCACAACCTTGGCCAAATCAGCAAAGGTGCTGATTTGGTCGGCAAAGAAGTCACTGTATGTGGTTTTGCCGAGGCGCTTCGCGGCAAGGGAAAAATCTGTTTCGTAGACCTAAGAGATGGAACGGGAAGGGCACAGGTATTCCTTAAGCAAGGAAATCTCCCCGATGAGGAACTTGAATCAATTCAAAATGCAAGCAGAGAATCAACCTTGCAAATCACCGGAGAAGTCGCCCTAAAAAGACCCCCTAAAGTAGCCGAAGGCGAACCCACCCCGCCCCCTGCATACGAGGTAGTTGCTAGTTCAGCGCAAGTTTTGGCTGGCGCACAAACCCCCCTCCCTCTCGGAGTAACCGATACGGTTCATATTGACCTAAACACGAGGCTAAACAATCGCTTTCTTGACCTACGTCGTTCACATGTTAATGCCATGTTTCAATTGAGAAGCCGTGTGCTACAATACGGTCGTGAGTTTTTGATTAGTGAGGGCTTTGGTGAAATTAATTCGCCGAAAATAATTGCTGCTGCTGCCGAAGGTGGCACTAATTTATTCCCATTGCAGTATTTTGACACCCCTGCTTATCTTTCTCAATCACCACAACTATACAAGCAATTGAGTATCCTTGGCGGGCTTGACCGAGTGTTTGAAGTCGGACCTGCTTTTAGAGCCGAAGAACACGATACATACCGCCACTTGAATGAGTTCATTTCCTTTGATATTGAGATGGCTTGGGCCGACGACGAAGATGTCATGGGCGTTCTTGAAAGGATGATTAACAATGTTTGGGCAAAAATATCTAAGCATGAGATGCACTTATTTGAACCAATAAATGAGTTTAGAAGTAGCCAAGGACAAGAGCCCGTTGAAGTTGTAATTCCGTCAATTCCATTCCCTCGTGTTTCATATGATGATGCAATTGCCCTCATCCAGAAGAAAGGAGGAGACATCAATTGGGGCGATGATATTAGTGCTGCTCATTGTGACTTAATTGCTGATGAATACCCTGGATTCTACTTCTTACCGCGTTGGCCAATGGAAATGAAACCATTCTATATTCACCATGTAAAAGGCGAGGATGGAACCACCGGTGAGCAATTGAGTCGCGGTTTTGATTTGAATTATGGTCGTGATGAAATGACATCAGGTGGCCAGCGTGAGCACCGATGGGAGATTCTTGAACAAAATCTACGCGACATGGAATTAGACCCAGCCGACTTTGACTTCTACATCGATGGTTTCCGCTACGGCGCACCGCCACATGCTGGATGGGGATTGGGTGTTGCAAGACTGTTGATGGTTCTGTGCGGCGCAAGTAATGTACGAGAAATCGTATTGTTCCCAAGAGATCGAAGCCGAGTCACACCATAGATTCAATCAGCAACTGGCTTTATTTGATTCACGCCTTAGGGCGAAAAGCACCAAATCATAGGCCCTATTGATTTTTTTTGCAAGCAATAATCATCAGGGGAAAGAACGGGTATCTAATACCCCATCGGATAACATGAGGCGGAGTATGATGTGCGCAAACACCAACCCCCATGATGATGGGAATGAGGGGTTAGTAATAGACTCAACAATTGCAACTGTGTCCAGACCTATTTTCGCATTTTTGCTTCTCAAAGAGCATCCATATGGCCGTGAAATGTTGAAGCAAATTCTTTCAGAAGGATTTGTACCAGCGATTGTAATTAGCGAAGATAGCCCAATAGCTGATGAGGAACGCAATAAGTTCCTAACCCGCATTGCGGGAAACCCTATTGCTCCGACAATAGAAGAACAACTTCACAACTTGGCCCAGCCAAAAGATGGTGGCGCAGGAGTTATTGTCCCGCACATATGTGTTGAAAAGCACATTTCCGAGCAAGTGATGCCTCACATTGAAGGACTGCGATTAGACCTGATCGTATTTGGTGGAACTCGTATTATTCGAGGGGAAATCCTCGACTACCCCCTCGACGGAGTAATCAATTCTCACCCAGGACTACTGCCCGATTGCCGTGGCTCTGCAAGCCCTGCTTGGTCGGTATTTCATGATATTCCAATTGGAGCCTCTACACATTTCTGTGATAATGGGATTGACACCGGTGACTTACTTTTTCGCAGAGAAGTTCCTGTTATGCGCGGAATGACATATGAGGACCTTTGTTACGAAACTCTGGTTCTTGCTGGTGTGTTAATGAAAGAGGCTTTGATGAAATATGAGGCAAATGAATGGTCTGAAATACGCAGACCTCAAGGTGCTGCAGACCATCCTACCTTCCGTAATGCCCCCGAAGAAGTCCTTCAAGTAGTATACCAAAAACTCGCAAACCAAACTTATGCGCATTATGCAAACTAAGAGAAATACCTTCAATGAGAGACCCGAGGGATATTCATGACCGCAGCCGTTTCCTCCCCTCTCGCCCCCGGTTCAATGCATGGACTACATGCGTTAATTTGTGGTGCATCAAAAGGGATTGGACGGGCTACTGCATTTGCTTTAGCCGAGGCTGGCGCAAGCCTCACTCTTCTATCTCGAAATGCAGAAGCCCTCAATGAAATGGCCCGTCACATGATGGAAGCGGGTTCTGCACCGGTTTATCCATTGGCAATTAATTTGGAAGATGGGGCGGCAATTGATGAAGCGCTTCCGAGTCATTTGGAAGCAGTTGGAGTCATCCATATCATCATCAACAATGCCGCAGGGCCTCCGAGCGGACCTTTGATTGAGGCTACCGATATGGATTTCTTGCTACCTCTGCGGCGCCACCTATTCGCAGCCCAACGTATGGTTCGCCATTGCTTGCCGGGAATGATTCAAAGTAAGTATGGTCGGATTATCAATATCATTTCCACCTCTGTTCGCGAACCAATTCCGAATCTTGGAGTTTCAAATACGGTTAGAGGGGCAATGGCCGGATGGTCCAAAACTCTATCTCTAGAACTACCGCCTTTTGTGACAATCAACAATGTTTTACCAGGATTTACCAATACCGGCCGACTCAGTGAACTCTCAGAAAGTATTGCACAAAAGCGAGGAGTTACTGTTGCTGAAGTCGAGGAATCATGGCTCGCTCAAGTGCCTGCGGGACGCTTAATTGACCCAAGTGAAACTGCGGCAACAATTGCCTTTTTGGCAAGCCCAAGTGCGAGCGGGATTCGTGGAGTCAGCCTAGCAGTTGATGGCGGAAGAATGCGTTCAATTTGATTCAAATTGTGCAAATTGACTCAATCATCTCATCCATTATTTTTTGAATCAAAGTGAAGAACATTACTGAGATTCGGTAAGAGCATTGATTCGTTGAAGTAATGCTTCTGGTGCAGGTACATCCAATTTCATATGTGCAGCAAGTGCTTGACCATAAGCGGTCAAAGCGCTTTCCCCATCGCCACGAATTAAGGCCAAATCAGCAATACCCCAATGAGCAACTATCTGTGCGGCTAAATCATCATTTTCCTCCGCCAAATCAAGACTGGAACGATAATGTAAATCCGCTTGGTCAAAATTCTCATCGCAGGCAGTAAGGTGCGCGAGATCGGCTAGGGCATGCGCTTGCCAGGCGCTATCCTCGGCATCGGCCACTAATTCTACTACTCGAGTTGCATGTGCTAATGCATCTTCAAGATTATCTTGTTGCTTTGCCAGTTGTAGCAAATTATGATGGCCATTTGCTTGTCCAAATAAATCGCCATATCCTGCCTTGATTGCAAGACTTAGCGCCCATGATTCACGGGCAGCATCTGGAGCGCCAGAATCGGCTTCAAGTTGGCCACGTAAGTTCAATGCTGCTGCTTGTAATAATAACATAGCCGTATCACTAGATGTAACATCGCCCTTACCGTTAGAATTGCCGTTGATTTTTTCCTCGGTTGATTCAATAATGCCTGAAATAATATCCATCGCTTTTTGTGGATTCTTGTGCAAATATCGTTTTGCTGTGGCAAGGCCTACCCATCCGTATTTGCTCTCTTTCTCCGAAATATTGGAAAGAAGGAATTCTGCATCCTCGCTTCTACCCATTGATTCTGCTGCATCGGCAAGATTGACAAGGGCTTGGACGTCGAACCCTGAAATCGCATCGGTATGGCTCAAAAGTAAATCCAATAATTCGCTCGCTTGAGTGTGGCTCATCTCCGTGGATTGCTCCGCCATGAACTCATGCGTGGGCCCGACTCTCAAAAAGCCGGCGGGTAATAATTTTGAAAGAAATTGAGGGAAGCGAGTTGATTTTGTATTAATCACAGCCGTGCTTGAGAAGGTACAATGAACTAATCTGTACTAATGAACATAGAAATTCAATGAAAAGAGCATCAATTATTTGAGCCGAAAGTCATGGGTATCTAGTACCCCCTCGCAGATGATAGGCGGGATGTGTGGAATACGACATTTTTTTCTCAATCAGCCAGACTCCAAATCAATATGGCGTCATACCAAGTGAAGCACAAATGATGAATAATTACTTTCAGCAATTACAAGTTGCTGATAATCTTGGATTTGGTGTTGCATGGCTTGCTCAGGCACACCTTTCTACCAAGGTACAAAAGAAAAACCGCAAACCTGTTGTTCCACATTGGCAAGGAGAAGTTGGGCTTTGTACTGACTTCCCTTTGCTGGCACTTGATTCATTCCGCCGCACACAGAATATTGAAATTGGTTCGGCAGTCATTAGTACCTTGGCCAATGGTGGGCCTATTGCATTAGCAGAAAGAATTGCAAATACCGTTCAACTTCATGGATTAGATCCAGAAGAAAAAAGAAAACTCCACCTCGGATTTTCCGCAGGTAGATTTGAATTTATGGCCCGACCTTACGGTATAGTCCCTCGCAACAGAGTTGAGGAGGCGGCATGGCCGGCACTGCGTGGGCAAATATTTTTGGAATCATGTGATATTTTCCTTCGCCTTCTCAATGGAGAAACCATAAGCAGCGAGGACACGTATGAAACCGTATTATCAAGAGGGAACTTCCGTTCAGATGAGGATTGGGCGGCGGTTCAGGAAGCGTATTTCAAAGAATACCACAGTGATCATGAGGACACGGATTTCTGTATTGATATAACTGAAATACCAATTCCAAAGCGCTATGTGTTTGAAGATTTGAAGATTGTTCCTTGCGAATGGCGTCGAGAACTCATTGAATTTGTCGCCGGAACACATGACCCAGTTGCCCAAGAATTTGTTAACAAAATTCTCCCGGTCAAAGTTTTCAACCTTTCAATTACCTCGGAAGAAATCATTGATGCGACCCATGCCAGAATGAAGAAGTGCTATCACCAAAACGGAGGTGAATGGCAAAGGAGAGATATGCCTCGTACGACATTTGTTTTTCTAAATGCAGAGCAAGGGCTTACTTCAGAGGAGCAAAGTAAGGTGGCACAACTTGAGGCGGATTTAGCATTGAGTTCATATTGGAAAGCATTGGAAGGCACCATAGACCCGAAAAAGGTGGAAAAGGCAGTAGATAATGCCCTAATCGGAAATGTTGAGGAAGTTGCTGAACAAATTGTCGCAAGATTCCATCCTGATGATCGCATAATGGCATGGTTTGATTTCTTTAATCATGATAGTGATAGAATCTGCCGTAATATGATAGCATTCATGAATGAAGTAACACCACGCGTGGATGAACTACTGGGGAAATTGGTATGACAGACGCTGGCAAAAAAGGAGTTTCTTCGGCAGTTGCCCCTGGCCGACCCGGATCCACCATGTACCCAAATAGCCCACTTGGCGAAGATGTTGCAGGAATCCCAACAGGTAGGGATGTTGAATGGGAACCACTTGTGGATTATCGCCGCAATGGAGTTTCCGAAAATACAATTCACGGCGCAGTTGCTTGGGCGCATGGAGATGAAGTAATCCACTCCTTCGGAGGAAATGTATTGTGTTATGGCCGCTCAATGATGAAGCCTTTTATGATCAAATCTTTTTCTCAAGAATTAGCAGATATTACTACATGGGAGCAAAAGGCAATAGCCGTAGCAAGCCATAATGGCGATACTGAGCACGTTGCTGCAGCCCAAAGTCTGCTTAGCAAATCTGAATGGCCATTAATGATGACGCCCCTTGATGTGCCCCTCATACAATTTGGTAGGCAAGTAAGACGCCCTAGGCGTTGGTACAATACCTGTTCAGGTGAACATGCAGCGATTCTCAAAGGTTGTCGGGAGAAGGGCTGGTCAAGAGCAGGTTATACCCTCCCCTCACACCAAACTTTCCAGGGTTTCCTCTCCGTAATACGTAGGACCCTTGGCGAAGATTGGCAAGCGTTGAGAGTTGGTAAAGACGGTTGTGGACTTCCGACAGTCGCTAATACGGTTAACGAATTGGCAAGGTTATGTGCATCTCTTGTAAGAGAAAAAGATGATGACTGGATATGGGAGGCAATGTGCCGTCACCCCGACTTGGTCGGAGGATTCAATCGTCTTGATTCGACCATAATCAAGGCTGGAGAAGGCCGAGTAATTGCTAAAGAAGGCGCAGATGGCCTTCTCGGCATGGCAATACAACATCCCTCTTATCCGAAGGGATTAGGCATCGTAGTCAAAATAGCCCACGGTTGGAATGGGCAAGCAACTTGGTATGTAGCCCGAGCAATCCTTGGGACCCTCGGAATCCAATTGCGAAATCCCTATCCACTCAACCGCCAAAAGGCATTCATTGTTCCAGGTGTAGTTCCTAATGAGTTATTGGATGTACTTGAAACAGTACCGACTTGGGATGAATGGGACCCTGATAGAGACCGATGGACTTACGATTGGCAACCCTATGCTTCAGACCCCCACTCCATACGAATACCCCCTAATTACCCATCAGAGGAATAATATCTGCATCTCATCTAAACCCATTTCAAGCAAAATAGAACTATGAAAAACCACCAAGCATGATATATTGAGGACAATAACTACGTATTTCAAATTAGGAGAGAGGAAAATGCAACAAGTATTGAATCTAATTAATGGGGTATTGGTCCCTGCTGGATGTGGTGAAACTATTGATAATATTTCACCAGCAACCGGGCAAAAAATAGCGACCATCCCGCGCTCAAATGATTCCGATGTTGCAGTTGCAGTTAAAGTCGCTAAAATTGCTCAACCCGCTTGGGCAGCATTGTCAATTGATGAGCGAGCAGCATGGCTAGACAAAATTGCTGATGCTCTGGAAAATAATATTGACGAAATTGCAGCTGCTGAATCAAAGGATACCGGCAAGCCTATTTCCCTTGCAAGAGCAGTCGATGCATCACGATCGGTCAATAATTTCCGCTTCTTCGCCGACCTATTGCGGGAAAAACCTAAGGAAATATATGAAATGAAAGATGCAACAAATATTGTTGTTGACAAACCGATAGGAATTGTTGGACTAATTACTCCATGGAATTTGCCTTTATACCTTCTAAGTTGGAAAATAGCCCCGGCGATAGCCATGGGTAATTGTGTGATTGCCAAACCGAGTGAGTTGACCCCAATGACCGCATTCCTTCTCTCGCAGATTCTTCTTGAAGTCGGGCTGCCTGTTGGAGTGGTGAATATTCTCCATGGATTCGGCCCAGAAGTTGGACAGGCGATTCTAGAGCATCCTGAAATCGGAGCAATATCCTTCACCGGTGGTACTGCAACTGGAAGACATGTGGCTGCAACCTCAGCCCCCATGTTCAAGAAATTGAGTTTGGAGTTGGGTGGAAAGAATTCTACTATCATTCTTGCTGATGCTGATATGGAAAAGGCAGCAGCCGGTTCGGTAAGAGCGGCATTCCTCAACCAAGGGCAAGTGTGTCTTTGCGGCAGTAGAATACTAATTGCTGATGAAATTTATGATGAATTCGTCAATAAATTTGTTGCAAAGGTTGAATCATTGAAAATTGGCGACCCAGAAGATGAGGATACATCATTTGGCTCATTGATTTCTATTGAACACCGGCAAAAAGTAGAGACATATATTGACTTGGCAATACAGGAGGGAGGTACAATTCTTACTGGCGGCACTCGGCCAAACCTTCAGCCTCCATTTGACCAAGGTGCATTCCTAGGCCCTACTGTAATATCAGACCTATCGCCTCATAGCCGTTGTTCTATCGAAGAAATTTTTGGCCCAGTTGTTGTACTTCACCGATTTACAAGCGAAGAAGAGGCAATTACGATTGCCAATAATACTGAATATGGTTTGGCTGGCTCAGTCTGGACAGAGAACATTGATAATGGAATAAAGGTAGCAGAAGCGATTGATACCGGCATGATTTGGATAAATAATTGGTTGCATCGAGATTTACGGGTACCTTTTGGCGGAGTGAAGAACTCCGGAGTAGGAAGGGAAGGCGGATACCGAAGCTTCTCATTCTATTCAGAGGCCATGAATATCAATTACCCCAAGTAAACCACTTCGCTGCTCACCGCCAATCACCTCACTCATCACCTATCAATTCCGATGCACAATATGGTGCGCAACAATCAAAGCAAGAATGCTCGCCCCTAAGTTCATGCTCAACCCCTATTGGGTGATGATGGGGATTATTCTAATTCTAACCCCAATTACTTGCTGGGTATTCACTTTGGGGAAGAAAGAGGAGAGAACTCCCCTCAACAAAATAGGCAAATTAATTCATGCAAATCGCTACTATTTCCATTTGTTAGGATATGTCGCAATAATCTGGTGGAAGGCAGTTACAGATTATTTGAATGAACCGATTAAAATTGACACAGGCCACTGGACAGACACTGTTTATTCAATCGAAGGAGACCTCACTCTTTGGATTCAACAGGCATTTGAAAATGAATTTCTAACTGCAATTCTAAATTTTCATTACCTATTTATTTATTTGTTTTTGATTTACATCACAACTGTGTATTATGCCTATGTTGGAGAAAGAGATTTGACCGATAAAGTTACTCTAAACTATCTTTTGATTTATGCAGTTGCGGTTCCATATTATCTATTCTTCAATGTTGAAGTCACCAGTTCATGGATTCCTGGCATGAAGGCCCTCCTCTATCATGATGGGTGGTATACCGGGTTCTATGCTTCACGCGACCCTCTTGACAACGCAGTCCCGTCATTACACATCGCAATTCCATTTGGAATGTTGTTGTTGAATTGGTTGCACTTTCATGCAAAGGGGCAAAGGGTTAGAGATTGGAAGCATTGGCCCTACCATCTTTTTATTGTTGCAAATACCGTTCTTTTTGCTTTTACTATTCTTTATCTTGGAATTCATTGGTTCATTGACATTCCACTTGGAATGGCAATTGGAGCGATTGGTGCTCTGTTCATTCATCACATTCACCCGCGACTTCGAAATGACCATGGAAAGATGTTTAGGGGTGTCACTAGAAAGAAGGTGTTTCGTCATGTCTTGATTGAAGGCATTGTTGCTTTGATTTTGCTTTCATTAATATTGGGTATGATAAACGTGCAAAAAGCGTCTATTGATGAAAGAGTATCATTCCAATTAGGCCCGGGTGATTCTACTTTTGAAATCATTCAACCTCTTGATCACAATCAAGGTTTTTCATCCGAGATTTTCAACCTTGACGAGGGAAGAAATTTGGAAATCATCGTAATTCAATTAGAAGGAAGTATTTCGGCGATGCAGAGTGGAGAGATAAACTGGACCGATCTATCTGAATCAGCAGGGGGTGCTACAACCATTGCTCCGGGCGATAGTGTTACAATTGAACTTGAGGATTCAATGGTGTGGCACTTAATTGTCATGCATAATCCACAGACAAATGATGATGGCATACTTAAGGTGAAAATTCTCAATGATTACAATCAAGACCTTATGGTGTTCGCTATATTATTGGCTCTTCCATCACTTTGGATGACCAGTTTCGTGATACACCGCCTTGTTAGACTAAAAGCAAATAATATGTCACTAATTGAGTCTCAGCCTTCGCACTCTTGGAATAACGGTAAAGAGGCAGAGTAGTTTCCTTCAGGAAAAAGTGTTGTAACTCGACAATCAACCCCAATATCCAACCAACCCATTGCCTACATCATTCCAAAGCCTTAGATTGTATCAAAGAGAATACCCCTCTCTCACAATTCGCATCGTAAAACAGGGTTATTGTGTATTTGCAATGGGCATAATTGATAGGCTGAAGTCACATCCCTAAGTTTGAGTCAAGTGGCGAGTAAATCGATAATTATTCCCATTTTCCCATTGCAACTAGTATTGTTACCAGGTGAACAACAGCAATTGCGAGTGTTTGAACCAAGATATAAGCAAATGTTAGATGATTGCTTATTGCAGAATGAACCTATTGGACTTTGCTTGACCGACCCATTCGCACCAATATTAGGTTGGGATGGACCCAATTTACATGGCACAACGGCGCGAATTACATATCATGAAGAGCAAGGGCTTGACCACTTTATTGAAATTCAGGGGCAACGGCGTTTCCGAATATTGCGAATTATTAAACCTCTTTTACCTCCATTAGATATTGAGAAATACCCTACGCAACCGACGGTGCAAAAATTACTTGAAGATTTTGAGAGGGATAAACTGGCGCAACCTCCAACCCTTGAACTTTCAAATTTCCAACGCGATTGCGAAGGTTCTATGGAAAAGGTGGAGAAGAAATTATATCTGCAAGCAGAAATTGAGTTTTTGCCAGAATTAGAAGGGGAATTAATACCAGAAAGTGCCGAGAGATTGCTGATGATTTGGAGTGCTTTTCTGGAAGCACTGGGTAATGGTATTGGATTAAAAGATGAAATTCTTGATGATTGGATTATCTCACAAAAGGCAAGTGTTGCAAATGCAGATGCAAGCTCATTTTGGCGAATGGCAAGCATTTTGCTCCATGACCCATGGGCAAAGCAAGCACTTCTTGAATCCGAGGAGATTGGAGAAGCACTTGAAGAGATGATGGCATGCTTAAGTGAGCCAATTTAGTTTCGGAAATTATGCTAACATTGTGTAAGCCATTGCTCCGACCAAACATCCAACCAACGACCCCATCCCCGTCCACATGCCCACTCTAAAAATAGGTAATTTATGAAGGGGCCAAGACATACTAATGTAAAACCAGACCACTATCACAATTGGCAATAAACAAGCGGGAAACATCACACAAAAAATGATGACAGGAAGGAATATTATTATCCCTCCGCCGCTAAAATCCAAATAACTATCGCCCTTTCTACAATGAAATAAACCGATTAATAATATTGCAGGCAAAGCCATTGCTACAATAACTAATAATTCACTGACGGTTTGCAAAAATGGTGAAAACGAATTGCTGACATCTATTATTCCCTTGCTTAGCAAATGCTGCCCTAATGCGCCAAAAGAGGCCCCAAGAACTGCGGGGAAAAAAACATGCATGAATTGATTGTTTGAAACTTCAGTTGCTTCCGCAGACACTACTGGAATATTCAAACTATTATTGTCAGAAACAGATGGATTAACAATTGGCTTTTCGGCCTTGCTCGCCCCATCTTCAATGCCCATGGGCCCCCCTCATTGGCTCAATTAGTTTATTCTATCCACCAATTTGACAATTATTCTCCAATAGTCAAACTAAAGACTAAACCCCCTGTGCATTAATCGGGGGAGTTAGTATTAGCAAGGGGAAAATAGTCGCAGGAGCATTGGCACCCCACCCCCCACATTTGGTATATGCAGACAATCCGGTTCAAAATGAGCCAAAGTCCGAGTGTGGTTGGGAATCACTTCGCTGGGCTTATGAAAGAATGCGAGCAAACTTGGATGAAGCCGATTATGATGTTATTGTGATTTTATCGCCGCATTGGCAAACCTATGTTGGTACACACTTCCTCGGGCTACCAAATTTCAAGTCAAAATCAGTTGACCCAATATTCCCTAACCTCTTCCGTTTCGACTATGATATTGATATTGATGTAGAATTATCACGGATGATTCATGATGAAGCTCAGGCCGATGGAATGGTAGTGAAGATGATGGAAAATCCAGATTTTAGAGTTGATTATGGTACAATCGTTTCATGTCACCTTACACGCCCACAGTGGGACAAACCTGTTGTTTGTATCAGTAGTAATCGTGCAAATGCATACTATTCGGTTGAAGTAATGCAAGAAATGGCCGCTCAACTTGGGCGAGCAACTTCTAGAGCAATTGAAAAATCAGGAAAACGTGCACTATTGCTCGCTTCAAATTCTCTTTCCCATCGCCATTTCATTACTGAACCTGAAATTCCAGAAGATATGAGTGCCGAGCATATCACCTCACATCACCTTTACCTTTGGGATATGAAGTTGATTGAAATGATGAAGCAAGGTAAGACAAAAGAGATTTTTGACATTATGCCAGAATTCACTGAACAAGCGGTTTCTGAATCGGACGGCGGGGGATTTTCTTGGATATTATCTGCCCTTGATTTCCCGACCTATCCGGCAATAGTGCATGGCTATGGAACCATTATTGGCACAGGTAATGCTGTTGTTGAATGGCCAGCAGAGGCTGCTGCAAACGCTGAAGTTGCACTCCGAGGTGACTAAAATGACTGGCGAAATCGTACTCTCTGCAATTGTCCCCGTTCACCCACATCCACTTCTTGTTCCAGAAAAAAATGAAGGCTGGGGGCTCCTTCGTCAAGCATTTACCACTTTGAGGCAGCGCATTATTGATAGTGGCGCTGAAACTATTATCATTTATTCAACTACTTGGCCCAATATAATTGGACACCAACTTCTTGCAGATCCTAACCCAAAGTGGACTTTTGTTGATGCAGATTTCCATGACCTCGGTTCGTTGCCCTATGATTTTCAGGTCGATACAAATCTTACCCATGCGTGGCATAATGCAAATGAACGCCGTGGACTCTCAAGTAGAACTGTAAATTACCATGGATTTCCAGTTGATGTAGGTTCAGTGGTTTCCGTTTCATTGCTCAACCCTGATAACCGCTTCAAAGTAGCCATAGTTTCAAGTAACATTTATGCAAACCGCTCTGAAACACTCGTGCTTTCTAAAGCCTGCCTTGATGCAGTTAAAGAGAGTGGAAAAAAAGTAGCAGTCATTTGTGCGATGAGCCTTTCCAATCGTATGTTTACAGAATTTATTGAACCAAACGAAGATCGGATTCATTCGCTTAAAGACGACGAATGGAATCGAAAAATATTGGAATTGCTGGAAAAGGGAAGATTGGAAGATATTGCCCAATTATCACGACAGATTCACTCGCAAATAAGAGTGCAAAAAGTAGTTTCTTTCAAACCGATGTGGTTTCTCTCAGGAGTCAATGGACAAACCAACAATCTCAAAGGAGAAGTTCTCGCTTATGAGGCTCTACATGGAGCCGGCGGCGCAGTTGTACTACTTACTCCAACAGAAAATAGTGCAGGAGATAAAGAATACGATGAGGACGATGCAGAGGTGTTTTCTGGTGACCGAAGTGTGCTTGAAGGAATTGAGGATAGAGGGGTTACTACAACCACTGCTACCTCCAATGAAGATGATTCAAACAAAGATACTGCTGCTATTAATTCTCAAAGCGCACCTAAACCTGTTGGCGCATATCCTCATGCACGAAAAGTGGGAGATCTCCTATACCTCTCTGGTGTAGGTTCACGCACCCCAGATACAGACGAAATTCCAGGTGGGCCTTGCCGTGATGAAAACGGAATATCACTTGATTATGATATTGCCGCACAAACTCATATGTGTATAGAAAATGTCAAGCGAGTTCTTGAAAGTGCGGGTTCTTCACTTGAGAAAGTCCAAGACATCACGGTATTCCTAATTGACATGGACCGCGACTTTGCGACTTTTAATCAAGTGTATTCAGAATACTTTGTAGATATTAAACCTACAAGAACCACTCTTGCAATTAATGCCCTCCCTACTCCTATTGCAGTAGAATTGAAAGTCATCGCATCTTTTTGACATCTAATGTTCACTCCCTAACACGGCTAATGAATTAATTTGAGAAGCAATGTTCAACTATCCGTTTTGCTTGGAACAGATATGACGCCCACCAATCCCAAGGACCTTGTGGGCATCGTACTCCAGCCGCTTGAGATGGTTTCTGATACACTTGAAAGGAAATTAGGTTTGTTTTCAGTCATTATTATTTCATTATCTGCAATGATTGGAAGTGGATTATTCGTATTACCTTCCCTTGCCTATGCTATGGTAGGAGGAGGAGTTTGGCTAGCATATATTTTGGCTGCAATGGTAGTTATTCCGGGAGCATTATCTCAAAGTGAGCTTGCCTCTGCAATGCCAACTTCGGGAGGGTCATATGTTTTCGTAGAACGCACTTTTGGACCATTGTTTGGGACAATGACCGGTTTGGGTCTTTGGGCTTCATTTTTGCTGAAGGCTGCATTTGCATTGATTGGTTTTTCGGCATATTTGATGATATTACAAGAATGGTGGGGTAGTGACTTTTCTGCTTTGGCTAGCGCTCTCAGCATGTTAATATTAATCGCACTAGTAAATATTTTGGGTATGAAAAAAATAAAGGTTGTTCAAACACCAATAGTTACATTATCAATCCTTATGCTCATTGTGCTTACATTCTGGGCAATTATTAACGGAGATGCTGATTATTCACGCGCCTCAGTTGATTTGCATGGGCCAGATGATTGGATGCTAATGGGTGAGGCTGCGGCATTTGTTCTAGTCTCATATGCAGGTGTTGCTAAAGTAGCAGCAATTGGTGAAGAAGTGAAAAATCCAGGTCGTAATCTCCCCGGAGGTATAATGACTTCTTTGGCAATTGGCGCCATATTATATGCGATAATGGTGGCCACAATGGTTGCTGTTATTCCGCATGAATCTTTCTTCGATTCTTCAGGTCATGCAATTGAGGATCCTGTTCGAGTTTTTGCAGAGATAATTGGTGGTTCAACAATTGGACTTATTGCAGCAGCAATTGCAGTTCTCACAATGACCTCAATGGCACTTGCTGGAATCCTTGCTGCCTCAAGATATCTTTACGCAATGTCACGAGATAACTTGTTACCAGAATTCCTAGAAGATGTACATGGGAAATTTGAAACGCCACATTGGGCGATTATTGTAACTGCGGGAGCGATGGCTATTGCCCTAGTCACCATTGATGTTCATGCTGTTGCAGAATACGCATCTGGCTTCCAAATAATGGTTTATGTATTAATGTGCTTATGTGTATTGATACTTAGAAAAGCAACTCCCTCTCATGCTTGGTATGTACCTGAATATGATGCACCATTTAGACCAGCAACTCAATTATTTGGCGTTCTTGCAGGACTGTGTTTGCTCTTTATCATGGGCAAGGAGGCAGTTATTGGTGGAGGAACAGCAATAATGATTGGAGGAGTTATTTTCTTTGGCTATGGAAAAAAGCACTATCAACCAAAAATCACACCATGGAAAACATTCAAACTGATGTTTATTAACGCTGATGAAGCAGAACGCCGCCGTAGAATAACCGCATTCCACGCAGCAGATAGGGAAGGCAATAATCACCTTAATTTGCATGAATTTATTGCTGCAATGGAGGCCTTGAGATGTTGCACAGAAGGTCATGATGCACTTAGAGAATATTTCCATGCTGCCGACGAAAATGGTGATGGAGTAGTGGATATTGATGAATTTACCAAGTCAGTAGAACATCATTCGGAAACTTAAAACTGATTTCCTCCTTTCTTTACTTTCCAGCAGTATTTTCCATATGCGAGAGTTTGAAACCTTATGCACTCCACCCCTTACATGAGGGAAGAGTGTGTCAGTTCACGGAAAGGCCCGAAAAATCACTACTAATACCCTTCTTGAAATGAAAGAGGCTGGCGAAAAAATCACAATGCTTACTGCATATGATTATTCATTAGCCAAACTAGTTGACAGGGGTGGTGTTGACGTAATTCTCGTTGGTGATTCAGCAGCAAACGTTATGGCTGGACACGACACAACAGTTCCAATAACTCTTGACCAAATGATTTACCATGCACAATGCGTTCAAAGAGCAGTTGAGAGAGCGCTAATTGTTGTAGATATGCCATTTGGAACATACCAAGGCAATTCAAAAATCGCCCTTGATTCGGCAATACGAATAATGAAAGAGGCTGCTGGACATTCAGTAAAATTGGAAGGAGGAGTGGAAATTGTGGATTCAATAAAGCGAATCCTTACTGCAGGAATTCCCGTAATGGGCCACCTCGGTTTAACTCCTCAGTCGATCTATAAATTTGGCACTTATTCTGTAAGGGCAAAGGAGGATGAGGAGGCTGAAAAATTGATTAGTGATGCAAAGATCTTGGAAGAAGCCGGATGTTTCGCTATTGTTTTGGAAAAAATACCCGCACCTCTTGCAAAGAGAGTAAGTGAATCTATTTCCATTCCAACAATTGGAATTGGCGCTGGACCAGATTGTGACGGACAAGTATTGGTATTACACGACATGCTTGGAATAACTACTGATTTTAGCCCTCGTTTCTTACGACGTTACCTTTCTCTTGAAGATCAAATAAGTCAGGCAGTTACGCAGTACTGCGAGGATGTCAGAAGCAAGGATTTCCCAAAGGAAGAAGAATCATACTGAGTCAATTCAAGCATAACTCAGTTTTTTGATGAAAATAATCGCACTTGAATTATTGTAATAGCAACAATATTTTTTTACTAAGATTGGTTTTTCAACCATTCTTCACCATAATGAGACCATTGAGCCATTGTCCAACCTTGAGGTAGTCCTTCTGCCGGTAAAGGTGGATCGGATAAAAGAGCAATAAAGGTCGAAGTTTCTGCTTCGATTTGAACCTCCTCATCGCTACTTGAGCCCAACAGAGCAAGAGCATCTTGGGCATTAATGCTTGTCTGAATGTAAGGAGATGAGGCTGCCTGTTGAACTGAGTTGTCAATGACTGGTGCTAGAAGCAAAGGCGCAACTGGCAGAATAGGGGGAGGAGCGGCGAAGGCATTTGGCTGTGAGAGTGTAGAAAATTCATTGAGCGGAGGGGTAAGAGTGGTGGAGACGGGCAGAGGTGGTGCTGCGAAAGGCATAGGTGCGAACGGCGGCAAAGGTGGAGGCATTGATGCTGGTTGAACTGCCAATCCTTGTGCTACGAGGGGAGGTGAAGTAACGGGCGGCAGTGAATTGTATTCCTTGTCATTTCCAGGGGCTGAATTGTCAGCCATTTCTTCATTAGATGCATTTATTTCGCTTCCCGAACGTGTCAATGAATTTCGCAATTCCTCTTTTTTAGCCTCTCTTTCAGCTATAATTTCATCATCATATTTGACCCTCTCACCAGACTTTTTGTAGGTCAAGGTTGCTACCAAAAGCAAAATGATTGAGGCAATCACAATCGCCCCCATAATGACTACTTCAGAAGAACCAAATGCACCAGCAAGTAAAGTTGCTTCAATATCAATAAACTCAACAGAGGGAGCAATTCCTGCATATTCAGCAGTCACTTGATGTTGAATCCCTTGCTTTTCTAATTTTAAATAATGCTCACCATTACGATAAGTTGTTGTTCCCGCTGAACTTGAAAGAATAACATCACCATTTGCTATTGGTACAGGATTGCCATTCTCATCATGGCCAATGATGCCAATAAGTACCTTCTCTCCTTGTTGCAAATTTGAATCAATGTGTAAAGTCAAATGATCGAGCTGCCCCAAGATTACTCTTACCGGAACATCATGTGGCCCAAGAGCAGTTCGTACAACAAAGGTATGTACTTTCAAGGGTGTTTGATTGCCGGGTTGATATTCATAATTTCCGACTCCTAATGAGCCATTTGAGATATTACCTGCGTGGGCAGGAATTATCCAACCAACATCCATTGGAAAGTGATTGTTTTTTCCATCAATTCCTTTTACATCAATACTCAAATTTCTTCCAATTGGCACAACCAAATCGGGATTGCCTCGATTACTTACAATAACTTCAACCGCAGCACCATGAAGAACTTCCAATGTGATTCTAGCGGGGATTCCACTTTCTGGAGTAAGTGTTAGAATGTGGTTTCCAACTAATTCAGGAGCGAAGGAATATTCTAAGTTAGTTGACAATTCAGTTCCTTCTATGTAATCAGCGCTCAAACTCCACAACACTGAAGAGACTGCGATTGGGTTGCCATCTGCATCAAGTAATACTGGAGACATTACAAATCGATCATCAGTTGTCATCTGCACAATCCCTTCCAAGAAACCTATCTCTACGCCTACTCCACTTCGATCGACTAAAAAACCCGAGATTTCAGTCGCAGTAAGACTTCCAGCACTGATACTAAGATTCACTGATGTAAACCAAGTCTCACCGCCAGTTTCATTCCCTGAATATGTAGCAGCCACTTGCCAAATACCGACTTCACTAGGATAAGCAAATACTTCAACTCCAGTATCATTAGACAGTGGCAATTCAGAATCGCTATTCCATTGCCCAGAGACTCCCCAATAATTGCCCTTTTGATCAACCAAAGAAAGTAGCACCACTATTTCTTGATCGGCATTATATGAGGTTGAAGATGTTTGAATTTGTAAATGATGTGCAACCCCAATACTCACATTCAAAGTTCGACTAACATCGTATCCCATAATATTTACAGAAATATCCTGTTCACCTTTTTCCCCAGGCACCCAGAATAATGGAGAAGCCCCGGACAAACTGCTTCCAACAGGGATAGTCCAATTATCAGTTGGTACGAGGACGGGAGCCAAATTACCCCGATCATCCTTTCGCATTGGCATCAATTCAACTAAATCATCTGCAGTCACATTTTCGGAATGAAGCAATAGTTCAGCGCCTACTGTTGTTCCTTGAAGGACATTGATTGTCACAGATTCATTGATATCGCCCGCACAAGCCCAAATTTCAACAGGACCCGTAGCCCAAGGAACAAAACGCCCATTTTGGTCAATACTGCCATTATTTGCTCCCCAAGTAGGATAAGTTGACAATACTTGAGAAAGATTATCACGAACTGTAGCGTTGAATTGTAAAACTTGGTCAGCCGGAATGCTTCCTGAACCGGGGTAATTAATTTCAATTGAATCTACACTTGGATTATTTGTACAACCTGGGATTGTGAATTGTTTATTCATCTCTTGCGACAAAGGAAGTGAATTGACGAGACCACTGCTAAACAAGACAGCAATCAATATCAATGCCACAAATTTTCTCATTCAATCACCTATTGTATCCTTGTCCATGCCCCATTTGTTTCAACGCGCCAATTTGTTAATTCACCACTTGAATCATAATACCAACCCGATTCACCTTGCACTGTACCTTCAGCAGCAACCATTACACCTGTTGCTTTGGCTTGTTCAGCAGCAGCAATTGCGATGGCAGACATTATTTCAGGTTCTGAATAAATTTGTTCAGTCGCACCGGTATTTGCTGCCTCAGTGTATGGGTCAGAGTTGACTTGAGTGAGAGGGTAAGCAGGGACGCTTTCAGCATTAACATATGGTGTGGCTTCTGCAGTGTCAGGAGGAGTCAGGATGATAGTTGGAGTCTCGGGTGAGGAGGTGGGGGCCGTAGATTCCGCTTCGTACTCGGGGGTGGGCGACGTTATTGGCGGTATATGTGGTTCCACTTTTTCACTAACCCATTCCCCGCTATCTCCTTTCGACCTTCGCATCAGGAATATTAGCATTACAAGAATCACAGAGAGTACTGATATTCCCGCTAATACTGTCGCATTTGAGGAACCAAATACGCCGCTAAGTAATGCCTCTTGAACATCAAAGAAACGCTGCTCTGTGAGATTGCCTAAGCGAATAGTGACTGCATGGTCAGTACCTCCTTCATCTAGAGAGATTAACCAACTACCATCTCTTACATGAGTGATTTTCCCAGCAGTGCTGCTCACAACTAAATCTGCCGGAGAAACTTCAACATCATTCCCATGCGAATCATATATTCGCACATCAATCAATAACTCATCTCCCTGCTTTAAATTCTCGGAAGACATAACTAATTCAATAACGGCAGCATCGCCTGCACGTATGGTTAATTCAAAGAAATGAGAAGCATCTTCAGAAACTAATTCTATATCCCAAACACCTGATTTTTTACCTTCCAATATCCATTCCCCATTAGAAGCACCAGCAGAAATTTCTGCCGCACCTTCAGGAATAACCCACGACATTTCATTTATCAAAAATGAATTATTTGAAAGGTCCAAACCTGTCGCTGTAAAAGCAATCGCTCCATTACTTCCCGAGGAAATAAGAACATTTGCTGGTATGTCGAGTAATATATTTCTTGCACGCCCAGGAATTACTTCGACCATGATGCTAGTAAAGGCTCCATCAGCAAATGCCCTAATTTCATGCAACCCGGTACCTTCAGGATAATATATTCCGCGATGTAGGCGGAAGGATGTTGTTTCATCGACATCATCTACCGTCCAATTCATTAGAATATTGCCAATCACATTTCCATCTTCATCAGTTGAAATGGGGTTGAGTTCGAGTATTTCATCCGTTGAAATTGTCGTACCCCCTCCTTGAAGAATAATATTTGCTAGGCGTCCAGGGATTACCGAAAGTGTAATTTCGGCGCTGAAGAATTGTTGTTGTGCCTCATCAAACCAATCGCCCTCAATTTGCCAATCACCAGCAAGATTGGCATCATATTTTGCCCAAGTTCCAAATGATTCTAAGTTTTCATCTTGACTTGAATCACTCATTTCCCAAGTCCCAACTATTACCCAGCGATTATTTCGAATATCACTCGCTTGCATATACAAGGTTATTTCATCATCTGCACTAACTCTATTGCCTTCTGTGACCAATAAGATCTCCTCGGCATGGCCATGAACTACATCAATAACAATACTAACATTGAATCCTGCATAGTTCAGTGAAAGTGTCCAATTTCCGACTTTTCCGGGTAACCATTCAGTTGTGTTTTGACCAAAACGAAGAGAACCTGAAGCAAATGACCAAGATGAAAGAAGAGGCGTGGAATATTCAACATTACCATATACATCTGTAGTTTTTACAACCAATTCCACCGCTTCGTCTGCTCTAAAGGTCCGGTTTTCAACAACCAATTCAACATTATCAATTGTTGCAGAGGTGACGGTGATGTTCGCCTTAGCACTTATCCCATTGCTTGTCGCACAGGTAATGAGCCAATAGCCAGTTGAACTAGCAGTGAATACACCATTGTTGATACTCCCACTTTCCGAGGTCCATTGAAGAGAACCTATGCTTTGGTTTGAAAGAACATTGCCCCAAGTATCAGTGACGATTGGAATAATTTCAATACTACTGCCTGAACTCACACTGAGGCCAGTTGGAAGTGACATTGAAAAAGCAGGCCCAGTTGTCGCTGAAAGATTCACTGAACTACTGAGTTCCCCCCAATGCACTTCAATGCTTCCATTACCAACTTGGTCTGGAAACCACACATTTGAGGAATTCACGATTCCTTGCGAAATTGTCCAAGATAATTGATGCCCATATGCACTATTTCCATGGGCATCGGTTAATGAAGGCAATAATTGTATTCCATGTCCGAGTTGAACTTCAGTTAAATTAGCAGAAAGCGAAAGGTGAGAAGGCCAACCCGCTGTAACATTTACTATCACAGAATCATTATAGCCATTAGAAAAAGCTTGAATTGTCACATTACCTGTGGAATGGGCAGTGAATAATCCTGCAGAATCAATACTGCCATTACTAGCCATCCAAGTGATTGTGTCTGAAACTGAAGTATTAGATGAATCAAATAATGAGGCTGAAAATTGATACTGGCTATCAGCATCAATGCTTATCGGAGGTTGTTGATCAATTTCAACTCTAACTACCGGCCCTGCACTCACAAGAGGGGTTAGAAAACTGAGCATGAAAAGCATACAGAAAAGCATTGAGAGGCATCTGCGAGTGGGGTGTGAGTGGGTTTGCAAGGTGTACACCGGACAAGGCAGGAAGGGTGGCCCTCAAGAAACCAACGCCAACAATTTAATATGGAAATTATATCATTTGAAGAAATTTTCCTTTCTCACTCAACAAACTCTTCCCAATCCTCATCATTAGGTCCACGGCTCCACCAAACACCGGTTTCGTCCTCATACCATTCAACACCGTGTTCATCTACAGTGACTCCATCATCAGTTTCTTCCGCAGAATTATCTTCTGGTTCGGGTTCTGGCTCACTTGGTACACTTTGAATTCGCTCAAGGATTGGACGTTGGTCTTTGACTTCATCATCATCTTCTTCATCCTCCCAATCTTCATCATCATAGTCATCAGTACTTCCTCGGAATAGAACAATAACAAGCACAAATAGAATTAGTGAAACTAAGCCAATTAAACCTGCACCAACATAGTACAGGGTGCCACCTGCTGCAAAGAACCCAGCCATATTACCGGTTACATTGTATGATGCACTTGCACTAACAACATTGCCATTTACATTACTTGAAACTGTCATGCTATGTACACCTTCTTCTAAAGTAGTTACAGAGTAAGAATTCCCACTGCCCGATATTTCGCCTCTTCCACTTGCTTGTACCGATAATTGCGTACCACTTGGCACCTGTAACGGATTATTAAAGCGGTCATATGCTTCAATGGACATTGTGATTTTCTCTAATTGTTCTACTGTTGATTTATCAATTACAACATCGAAATGATCAAGATAGGTTGGGGATACTTCCAAATTCCAGTCTCCGCCTTGGGCACCAGGTAATGAGAATGTCAAGGTGTATGAGCCTGCAGTTGTCGCATCATATTGGTAGGCACCATCAGCGGTCTTTGACAAATCGCCACCAGCCCAAGATACATCTTGAGCAAATTGGTTACCCGCAGCATCTGTCCCGGTCATTTGTACGGTAAGGGAGTTACCTGCCTCAACAGAATTTGCACTCTGTGCATGAGTTACTACAAGTGCCCTTCCGTGACTTACATTAACAGTAATAATGTCGTAGAATGAGCCATTTGTAGCCTTTATCACATATTCACCTATCGTCTGCTCTCCATCCCAAAGGAAATTTGAGAGAACCATTTCAGAAGTCACTTCAACACCATTGACAGTCCAATTGAGAATATCATTATCAATTTGATTACCATTAGAATCAGCAAGAGAAACTGCGATTTGAACATCCTCGTCTGCAGTTATTTCAAACATATCATCTGACCAATGAGGGTCATTAGTTGCAGGGGAATCAAAGGAAACACCCGCAAGGATTCCATGAGTGATGACATAATTTGTATCAACATTGTAAAAGTTTGATGCATCATCTGTATAGACTGCACTAACATCAAAGGACCCTACCGAAGTCGGGTCAAAGGTAGTTTGAGACCAGTTTGTATCAGATAACCAACCTTGGTTGTTTTGTGGATCTTGGATAACTCGCCATAGCACGGTTACCGGCCAGCGGTTTGCCTTGGAGTCAACTCCAAATGCTTTCAAAACTGAAGATTCATCAGCAGTGATGTTATTCAAAGTTGTAATATCTACTTCTAAATCAATAAGAATTCCATGTGAAATACCAATATTTACTGAAGATTGTAAACCATCATAAGACGCAGTAATCACTTTGCTTCCAACATCCTCTGGTTCCCAAACAGCAGGGGCACCTCCCGTACCTGGAGTGATCCATCCGCTAGCAATAGTCCAATTTTCTGCAGGCAAGTCGATTTGTAATCTATTGCCTTTGATATCAATTCTAGTTGTGTTTAGATAAATTACTTCGTCTGCAGTAATGTATAAATCGCTCGCCGAAAGTTCAAGTGATTCAATAACTCCGTAAACGACGGTGATATTTGTAGTGGCATTTACCCCGCTTGCACTTGTTAGATTTATTATCCACTCACCAATGTGGTCTGCTTCAAACGCGCCATTGCTAATATTTCCACCAGCAGCTTGAACTGTCCAAGAAACATTTCCTGCTGCACTATCAGGTAGCATGTTGTCATTGGCATCATAAAGTTGCCATGCTAACTGACAGGTTGTTCCAGCAGGTACAATCAAGTCACCATCGGCACATGCGCCAATCTCAAAATAATCTGCAATTCCTGGATGAACTTGAATGTTGACATTGATAGATACTCCATTCCATTCAACCGATACTATCTGTGGACCTTTTGCCCATGGCATGAAAGTGGCTGCTTCATTCCATCCCGATGGAGGGCTGATGGTTACAAAGGAGCCGTTGGTAGCTTGCCAATTTATTATTTCTCCAATAACTTGATTTGAATATTGGTCAAGTACCTTTACTTGAATATCAAAACTTTCATCGGCAGTAATTGTACCCGAAAGCGGAGTGACAACATGAGATACTGCTACACCAGGTGTGACTTGGATTTGTATTATCTCACACCGTAGTCCGAAACAAGCGGAAACGTCCCAAATGCCGACAGTGTGTGGAATATACATTCCCGCACTTGAGATACTACCATTTTCAGCATCCCATTCTACATTACCTGCAATTGCTTGGCTATTTGCATCATACATACTGAAACTAAATTGCACAGCCGTATCGGCATCAGTAGTTGTACCAAGCCCTGGGCTAATAGCAATACTATCAACAGTAGTATAATTCATCAACATCACTGGTCGATGATCTTCATTTGTATCTTGAGAATGTGCGATATTCAAGTATGCTTGTCCAGAACCAATTAACACATATGGATGACTTGATGTTAAATCTAGCCCTGATTGTGAGAGATCGAGCCAAACCCAACCGGTAAATCCATTGGCGACATTAAATGTCACAGTTCCACTTGCAAGCCCGTAATCTACTCCAGATTGCAGCCCGGGTGCACCCCAAGGCGCATTTGCAGTAACATCATTCCATGTAGTGCCAAGAGGTGTATATCCGCTACCCAAAAGTGGGTGAGCAGAAATGGTAAAGGTAGTCATAGGAACACCAGCGAATAAACTTACAGATTCGACATATAACCCAACACTTGCTGAGTGAACTCTAGCATTGGGGTTTAGGGGTAATGAACTTGTATCTAGGACAACAAATGCTCGCATTTCATCACCTGATGAAGTTGACCCGATTTGTAAATCTGAATCCTCAAAGGCAGTATCTGCATTTGCTGATTTTATGGTTGAATCGAGAATAGATACATGGCCGAAGTCTGCAACTTCAGCGCCATGCCTTAACCAATATGTATAGGTATTATCTGAATTATCTGTATTATTAATTGGGTTGCCAATTGCAAAAGACCATCTACTACTCGCTGGACCTGGGATTGAACCATTTATCGCTTGAACCCACCATTGATATGATTCACCGGAACTGAGATCAGACTGGAATGTATAATTTGCTCCCGAGAAACCACTGTTCGTCCAAGAACGGAATTTTGTCTGCCCCGAGTTATTAGAAATTGTCAACACATAAGCAGTAGCATTTGCCACAGGATTCCATTGCAAAACCGGCCTCTGGATTGGCGCTAGAGTCCAGTTAGAATTATCGTACAGTACATCGCCATCAGTAGGATATACCAAAGTAGGTTGTGCAGGTGGTTGAGTGCCATTTGAATTATCTACATATTCAAAGGATAACTGAGGACGATATGTCGTTGAAGAGGAATCGCTACTGTAGAATGAATGACTTGCACCTGGCGTACCGACGACTGCTAACATCACCGTCAAGGTATAATTACCATTTGCGACATTTGATTGTGCAAGTGAAGTAATATCCCACTGCAACCATCCAGTAGGTGGAACAACACCAATAGTACTACGAGTGATTTCTGTTGTACTGCAAGTTGGAGCATTATTCCATGTCGCTCCAGATTCAGAATATGACGAACATGGATATACTGCAACTGTCAATCCTTGCCCACCTGATATTCCAGTTCTATACAATGACAATACCGTACTAGTTGGAGTCATATTTGCAGGGAAAGGCAACTCGTTTAGGTCAAATTCCATAAGAATCCTTGATTCCCCAGTGCCGGAATTACTGACTCCAAGGTAGAGTGCTGAAGAAGAACCGGTGTTGGTTGAGGCAAAGGAGGAATCAATAGTAACATCAGGAACCAAAGGCACGACACTCGTATTAACAAAGACCGTACCTCGTTGTAAATTCAAAGTTAGATTTCCAGTTCCATCGTCAGAACCATGATCCCCGGGCACTCTAAAGAGATTGACTTGTGACCAATTTCCAATAATGTGCCCTTGTATTGAGCGAACACGCCAGTAATTCCACTCATCAATCCCAGCATCTGCTGCTAAGAGAGAATATGTCTGGTTTGTTACATCAAAATCACCATTTCCCCATGTCCCTGTATCATTTGAATAAATATCATCTACATTTATGAATGATGAATCAGTACCTCTTTGCAAGTGATAGGATACATTGGAGAGGCTAGAGGACCAACTCAAGTCGATATTATCCATACCAGATGGAAGGGATGCAGACAGATTCCACATTGTAGAACCACTTACCGGCAACAAGGATGTTGATTCGCTTGGTAGCCATTGGCTTCCAGTTCTAATTGTCATGTTTAGTTGTGGACGTAGAGAGAGAATATTATTTGAGGAGGAGAAAAGGTGGGTTCCTGTGCCATTCACAGGCTGGAATAATAGGCGTAATGTTTCGTCCCCACGAGCTACTGCTGCTTGTGCGAGTTGTGTTACATCCCATGTGATCCATCCTGTTGAGGAAACAGTACTAACGGAAGTGCTGAGTGCTGAATCAGTTGTTCCTATTGCTCCTGATTGAGACCAACTTTGATTAGTTTCGTATTCATTCCAAGTTGCATTTACTTCACTGAAATCACGATATAAGTCTGACACCGATATTTCAACATCCGAATTAACTCCCGACAATCGGTACATTTTCACAGTTGCACTTACTACTTCGTATGGAGCAGGTACAGGCAAGACTGAAACGTCAATTTCAAGCAATCCATGTGAGCGATATCCACTACTACTTTGTCCAATATTAATATTCGTAGCATTACCGTAGTTTGTGGATTGGGCTGCACTGTAAATCCAAGTATCCTCAATTACATGAGCATAAGAAATGTCTGGTACTAAAGCGCCCTCTACAACACTAAGCCAAGCGTCAGTTGAATTAATTTCATCACTCATTTGAGTCGGTAAATAATAATGATAATTACTACTTCGTGGACCGAGAATGTCATTGATAATTGGTTGCACAAACCATCTTTGAGTCTTACCACTAGTTTGTGATATTGCAGGTGTCCAAGAAAGATTTGCGATATCAAAGCCGGAAAGAGAATCACGAGTATCATGTACAAGCCAACCTTCTCTTTCATTACTTCCATTTGTCCAAAGAAAGAGCCGCCAGTCATCAACAGAAGAAGGGTTTTGGTGAGTCCAAGTAAGCGTTGGTGTTTCTGCAGGAAGCATTGCATGTGAACCATTGCCCCACAAAATTGTACCATCACTTGGCGAAGAAGGTGAACCTGTCTGTGCTACGGAAGAAGCATTGCCAGTTGTCCAAGTAACATTCAGCCAAGGAGTGTTGCTTGAAGCATCAGTTGAGGCGAATTCGACCAATCCATTTCCAATATCACCCATTATTGTCAAGGCAATATATGTCTGTCCAGCCAAGGTTGCCTCTTGCATAATCTCGGTTATATCAAATTGGTTCCACGAAGCATGGGTCACTGGATGAACATCAACCATGCCCCCTACATCATTCATACCCAGAGAGCCATTTGCGCTCCAATTATTAACGCCATCATAAGTCAAACCATTCGCTGAAGAAGTCCATGCTACGGCAGAAGGGTGAATCGAAATATGCTGGGAAGTAGATGCCCCCCAGTTTGCATAAAGATTTATTGTAGCCGCGGCCACATGAGCATTTGAAGGAGAAGGTAATTCATTTATTGGGATGTGAAGTAACGAAGTTACCCTTGCACCCGATGTTAGTGTTCCAACCTTGAGGACGTCACTAGAATTTTGAGCGGCGTTAAAGTATGAACCACTATCTACAACCCAAGTATCTGTGAAACTTGGAAGGTTCAATTGAGGGATTGCTTCTTCGTGGTGTAATTCAATTGCAGAAGTATTGCTATCAAGCCTCCAAGTTGTGAGATCGGGAAGAAGGAAATTATTAGTTGGAGACCATCCACCTAATTGATTTGTTGAAGAAACTCCCCTTACTCGCCAATTCCACACTTTACCATTAGCCAAATCTTGATTTGTCGTGAAAGTTTGATTTTGCATGTCAAACCCAAGTGAATTCCAAGATGCAAAGGTTTGCAAATTAGGGCCATTGAAAGAAGAAAGAGTATCTAATTCAACAACCCAGCCGGTAATTGAGACGTTACTGGTCATTGACCAAGACAATTCGGGTCGCAATATGGGAGCAGGTTCAATGCCACTTTCGACCGCCCACGACGCATTAGCAGGTGAAACCAAAACAGGATTAGCTGGTATTGAATTAGAACCTGGGGTGAAAATTATAACCAATTCTGGAAGGTATGCACCACTGGCTTCATTTGAGTATAGAAGAGCATCGGGATTACTGCCAGTATTTAGAACAGTTAGAATCACATCCACTTGCCCATTCCCTCGCATTGAACTTTGAACACCTTGGGTGATATTCCATTCAAATGTTGTACCTGTGGAAGAACTTGTAGGAATAGTTGTAGAATCCAATAAACTACCTCGCTCCCAACCTGATGCACCTCCAACACCCCAATTATTTGTTCCATCATAGGTGTTCCAAGTAACTTCATTTTCAGTCCAATTATGTTGCAAGTTTTCCCAAGCGCCAACACTCGGAGAAGACCCAGCATATGATAATGCCATTGAAAGTGAAGCATCAGTAACTGCTATACCATTTGGCAACATATGCCCTGAAAGATCACAACCCCAAAGAATATTGGCCTGTGAGAAAGAATTGTAGGAAGTCTGAATTTCCATTTCCCCCCCATAATTATCTGTTGGGCTACCGCTATCAATATAGGAGTCGCGGCAAGCAGGTTGATTAAGGAATGAAGACGAGTTGCCTTGTTTGAAACGCAATTCATAAAGGTCATTTCCAAGATATGTTGAATTAATCCCTGGGACAAAGAAGTTTGATTCTGTCCACTCGGAGGCATGCCCATCTGAACCCATGTGAGCCATCCTCCAGCCGTAAATGCCACCAGTCACAAGACCATGGGGAGCAGACAAATTGAAGATTCCATCACTCGCTGCGAAGTCGTTATTAGATGAGGTGTCGACCTCAGCAATGATATTGCGGAAATCACGGTCACTTGAAAGTTGGAAAATAATGTCATAGGAATTTGTTGAAGAATTTGTTCCGTCCCAAGTTAGAGAAGGTGTCGTATTTCCACTTAGGTTAAAACCAGTCATTGTCCAAGCCCCACTTCCATCAATAGGGGTGAGTTGGTTTACTGGGTAAGGTGAAGCCCCACTACCCCAAGAGTATGTTATCTCCAATAAAGGTTGATCACTAGAGGTAGTATAGTCAGTTGAATGCCATTGAATATTGGTATTTGCAGAATGTGATTCATCTATTCCACGCACAGTTGTCCAATATGATAAATCACCATTGACTCCATCATCCAACCAATGTTGGTAAGATGAAGTAATGTCAAAGCGGAATTCACTACTTGTTTGATTTAGCCAAAGAGAGTCTATTGCTGATGAGGTCAAATCTCGACCACCATCATTCCAAGTCCCAACTCCATTAGGAGTATTGAATGTTGCACTTTCCTCGGTCCAATTTGCATTTTCATCCATCTGATGAAGAGAAACTATTGCCGCACTATTGTATGAAGAGCGAGTCATGACTAACTCTGCCATTTCAATGGTTGCATTTTGATGCATTCCAAAAGTATTGGCATTAAATCGCAACAACCCATATTGGTCGGTAGTTGGCAAAGACATCCCTGTAACAATTGCAGTTTGGCTCCCCAGTGCGGTATTACCTCCATTATTACTTTCATCCAAACTTGTGTCCTCAATTGCATCGGTAATTAATCCCATACTATTTGAGTTGAACAATATTGTTGCAGTTCCATCGCCATTATCGCTTACAGAAAGGTCAGGTGAATGGAAATATCCGGTTTCCCAATCGCCAACTTGATCACCGTTTACAGCACGTAGACGATAGAAATAGGACGAACCATTAATGAAGGCATTTTCGCTAGGGATATTAACAGAGCCGCTGCTTGAAGACATTTGAAAAGTGCTATTAAGATTGGAATTTAAATACCAATAACTATCAATATCAGATTTAAATGAAGGTTCATAAGACAATTGGAATTCAACTTGACTGCCTTGCATATTCATCCAACTAAAGGTAGGGTCTAATTCTGCATTTAACATGAAATCAGAGGACATTAGTGCATTTCCATCAGTCACAAAATTAGAAGTTAATTGACCCTTTGCAGAAGGCGTACCTGCACCCCAAGTGACCAATAACGTTGGGCTTGCAGAAGGATTTAGTGTTTCTTTGGTGCTGCATGAATACTGTGCCCCAATTGCCGAAATCACGAAACCAAGAGTCGTTGAGTTGGCAGCTGCTGCGCTTTGAACGAAGGTCGTAACATTGAGTGAAAAAGTGCCATTTGCATTTTCCTCATGAGGTGGTTCCCACGCACCTCTATCTGCATCTCCATCAGCACCGGGCATATCCCATCCCGTTGTATTATCTGCATTCAACCAGTTTGTAGAATTTTCTTGAAATGCTTGGCTTAAAGTTGCGACAAAAAATGTTGTGCCAGTTACAGTAGCATTTGTACTGCAAGTCAAATCTAATACTGCACTTGAAATATTTGCACTTGAGGATAAATTAATGTTAAAATCTATGAGCATTCTTGATTCGCCTATAATTGCATTAGGGCCAATAGATGCTGTCGTTGAGGTGCCAAAGTTATTATTGGCAGCAGAACTATCAATCATTGCATCTTTACTCGCACCGTAATTGTAAACGGCGAATGATCTTTCATTTATTTCTTCCAATTCTTCAGCCGGAAAAAAAGCAGGAATAGCAATGTCGGCAAACAAAAACATGGCTATAAATAATAGAGTTTTGAAGCGAGAATCTAAGGTAATTGGCGCGGCTGACATAAGCACTCGCCTATGGCGAGGCAGTTATGGGTCATAAGTGCGTTCCTTAACGGACTTCTGTACTGTACATATTTGAAGGTGATTTTACAATGGGAATGTTCATTGAGCATTGCCGCAACCGCACTACGAATCAGATGAATGAACTGTGGGTTGAAAAACATCGGCCGAGGTCGGTAAGTGAGATAAAAGGACAACCAGCAGTGGTTGAACGATTATTGGCTTATGCACAAAAAAAATCATTCCCGCATCTCCTATTTGCCGGGCCACCGGGGACTGGAAAAACAACTGCGGCGATGGCACTTACTCGAGATGTCTTCGGCAAGGAGTTCAAGCAAAATCTGCTTGAAATGAATGCCAGTGATGAACGGAAATTGGAAGATATCCGTAATAAAGTCAAGCAATTTGCCCGAACAAGTCCTTTTGGCGGAGCAAAATTTAAGATTATTTTTCTCGATGAAGCAGATGCCTTGACAAATGATGCACAAGGTGCTCTGCGGCGAATAATGGAACAATATGCTGAAACTTGCCGATTTATTATGTCGTGCAATTATTCCTCAAAAATTATTGAGCCTATTCAATCTCGTTGTGCAATTTTCCGATTTAGACCTCTTGCGGACAAAGATGTTCTTGAACAGGTGCAAGAAGTTTCTGCCTCGGAAAAAATAGTAATTGATGATGATGCTGCTAACGCAGTTGTTGCGATTAGCCTTGGTGATATGAGAAAAGCATTGACTGCACTCCAAGTTGCTGCTGCAATTGATGGGCATGTCACAAGGAATATGATTTATGAAACTACTGCAACTGCGCCCCCTGAAGCATTGCAACAATATTTACTAGCCTGTAGAGAAGATGGATTTCATGCAGCACGCCGAAGATTAAGGGAATTGTTGGACAAATTTGGCCTAGCAGGGACCGATTTTGTAAACCAATTACACCGTGAACTTTACAATACGGATTTCTTAAGCGAATTAGCAAAACTTGACCTCACCGAATTAATGGCTGAAATTGATTTTCGATTGGTTGAAGGCGGCGGCGAACAACTACAATTGGATGCGATGACTGCAAGAATTTGTCAGGCACTGACTCAATAATGTATTTCTCCTTACCTTTGCCTCTTCCATAATACCATAAATTGGCTTTACCGAAGAACTTTATTTTGCATCTCAACATGAAAAGGGAATAGTTTCACTTTCAGTAAAGAACCAAGGAAAGAGGATGCTAAGTCGCATTATTCACTTTCAGTTTTCCCTCCACCCCCCTACAACAATGAGGTAGTTCAGAACCCATTGGGGCAATTGGGATGCACATGAATGCGACGCAATTAACTGATTTAGCCTGCTGGACACCTCTTGCAGGGATTATTAGAATAAACCGACGAAGAAAAATGAATGAAGAGCGGGAAATTGCCCGAGTACAAAGAAAAGTTGCTCACCTCTGCAAAAAATTAGCCCGTGAATACAATGAACTTCAGCAACCTGCTTGGATTTAGGCTTCTTGTTCAGTAATTATCAACTTCCAAGTCCATGAATTTGTATTAACCCATGGCTCGCCCTGCTCAGTCACTTCAAAACTAATACTATAAATTCCGACTGCAAGATCTTCACCGAGGTTTATCGCAATAGGCCGGTCTGCATCATTATCAACTAACACTACATCGTGAGATTCAATTGAGGAATTTACAGATGCTTCTGTTGCCGAAATCCGTCCAGCCATCATCCGGTCCCATTCTGATTCAGAAATATTCAGTTCAGTAGAATTTTCGCCATCTTTGCTTATTGAAACCTTGAAATTTGCATCATTTGGGTCAGCATTATCTGCAATTGCAAATAACAACCAAGCCTCACCTGCAAGGAATGGGTCATCACTACCATCGGTTGCTTCCCAAAAAATTGTATTCTTAGAGGTTAAGTTATCCTGTGGCATATACCAATCACTACCATCTTCAAGAATTATTGTCCAGCCTGCAGAAGGTTCAGGAGAACCAATATCTCCAAAGGGGGGATTGGTTAATAGGAATGATACTGCTAACCAAGTGAAGGTATAAAGAAAGCCGGCTTTGATCCAAGTTTGCGAAGTATAATGCTCAACAAAACTCTGCGGCATTAAGTGACGATGAATAGCAGGAATGAGGATAATCATTGCCAATGGGCCAACCCAAAGAAGGTCATTTCCACCACTTCCATCGAGAGTGGGCATGAAGATATATCTTGTGATTGAACCAATAAGAAGGGCGAAAAAGAGTACAAGCCACATGGACGCAGTGTCGGCTTTTTCCTTGGCCACATACTTTTGTGGGTCAAAGGGCTCAAGGCCATGTTTCCGCCCAGATTTACCTCTCTTTTCTTTATCTCCTTTTTGGCGCTTACCGCGTTCGGCTCCGGCTGCAGCCATGGCAGTTGAGAGGTCAACCATGTATCGCCGACAACGACTTACCTCATGTATTCTGCCCCTCACCATATTTCTAAATAACCAAATAATTCAGTGATTTATCATCCGCATCTTTCAAGGGGGGGTGGTTGGTCGCCGCATCTAAAGCCGGGGTGGCGTAGTTGGTGGCGCGTCGGACTCATAGGGCAGCAATTTTGCACGAGTCGCGCTGAAAAGTCAGCCAAGATGATGTCTGAGACATCCGAAGGTCGCGGGTTCAAGCCCCGCTCCCGGCACTTTATGCTTCAAACTACGCGGGCTTTTTAAAAAAGTTATTCTAATTGGCGAGAACTTTTTCCAATATAAGTAATTGAACTTAGCATTGTTTTGGGGAGAGTTTCAAGTGCCTTACACATGAGCAGGTGACATGGCAGCGATTCCGGAAGTGGGGACTCGAGTGCAGGTTAACTTGCGCACATGGTCTGGTGAAGTAGAACACATTGGTGTCATCATTCCCCCTGCATCACCCGGGTATTTGTCACTGAAATTAGTAAATGGATATAATGTAAGCCATCCAGTGAATGCCATACTTTCCCTCACCACCCTCCAACCTACGAATTCCTCGCCTTCTGAAAACACCGACTCTGAGGGAATATTGAATGCTGAGCAAAATAATTTACCCCTTGTTCGTATTCTTCATACCGGCGGAACAATCGCTTCCAAAGTCGACTATGCGACCGGCGCAGTTGTTGCAAGTTTTGAACCTGAAGAGTTAATTTCAGCAGTACCCGAACTGGCTGAAATTGCTCGTATTGAAGCGATAAAACTTGGCAATATGTGGTCTGATGACATGCGCCCTCAACATTGGAATTCACTCCTTTCTGCTTCGGCACAAGCATTTGCTGAGGGCGCTGTTGGCGTCGTTGTTACCAGCGGCACCGATACTCTCGCAATCACTGCCGCCGCCCTTGCATTCGGATGGGCTGGAGAAGGTGGTTCGCCTTCAGGAAGGATAGCGGTGACCGGTTCACAACGCTCTTCTGACCGAGGTTCATCCGATGCCGGAGAAAATCTCATCGCAGCAGTACACTGGGCCGCAAACGGCCCAGCCATCAACGGCGGCTTAGGTGACAGTACTGTAGTAGTAATGCACGCAAATTCCAGTGATGGAGAAATAGCAATACTTCCCGGTTGCTCCTCAAGAAAACTTCACTCAACACGAAGAGATGCTTTCAAGCCAATAAATGCAGAGCCTCTAGCAATCGTTCATATCAACCGCGGCAAGCCTTCTCACACCCTCTCACCTTCATATGAGAGTGCATTGGCCAGTACTGCCCCACGACAAAGCACCACCCCTACCATGTATGATTGCAAAATCAAAATCGCCCAACTCAATGGCGGGCCACACCTCCTTCCCGACATAGTTTCTGCAGTTGCAAATAACGGCTATTCAGCACTCGTTTTTCATGGCACTGGGCTCGGACACCTGCCAATTGAAAATCCAAACGGTGATGCTCCCGAGAATGACAAACTTGCCGAGACAATCTCACAAGTCATTGCAGATGGCCTCCATGTTATCATGGCAAATCTATGCATTAATGGACCGGTAAATATGAACGTATATTCTAAAGGAAGGAATCAGCAAAACATGGGTATTCTTGGCCAAGGGAGTAACTCATCCCCCGATACGATTGTCGTGAAAACTCACTGGAGTTTATCTCAGGGCCGAAACCTTGCTGAGGATTTACAATCCAATTTACTTGGAGAAAATCCAACTCAAATTAGATCGTAATCAAACAATATCCAAAATTACTACCCCATGAAAAATGATTGTAGGGAGAGTTTTTTCGAAATATACCGCTTTAGTCAAAAGCCTCCACCTCACCCAGCATTATATGGGCGCTGATTCAAGTGACGCCTCCGGCGCAGTTTCTAGTTCCACAAGCGGACCAACTGCTGAGCGCTTGGAGGACCTTGCCTATGCAAAGTCCCAAGCCGAATTGGGCGGCGGGCTAAAGCGGCTTGAGGCAATTCGCGTTAGTGGTCGGGGAACTGCTCGCGACCGAATCCGCTGGCTATTGGATCAAGAGTCTTTCATCGAAATTGACACATTCATTACCCATCGTGCAAGTGAACATAACTTACACATGCTCAAGCATCTCGGTGATGGAGTAGTGGCTGGACATGGCACAATTGATGGGCGACGCGTATATTGTTTCGCTCAAGATTTCAGCGTACACGGCGGTAGTATGGGTGAAATGCACGCCAAGAAAATCACCAAGGTAGTTGAAATGGCTGAACGCAGTAAAGTGCCCCTATTGTGTATTTGGGATGGCGGTGGGCAACGAGCCCACGACGGAATCCCTGCACTTGGTGGAACCGGCGAACTTCTCGACCACATTGTTTCATGCAGCGGACGCATTCCAATAATCAGTATAGTTTTGGGCCCTGTCGTTGGAGTTTCTGCACTCGCAGCAGGACTTGCTGATTTTACAATTCTTGGACGCGAACACGGCCAACTATTCCTTTCCTCTCCACTTGAAACGCCAGAATTCGCCTCAGGCGAATTGATTGCAGATGAAATTGGAGGGGCAAACATGCATGCAAGCCGTTCTGGTATTGCCTGTTTGATAGCTGAAGATGAGGAAGAAGCGATGGCTTTGGCCGCTGAAATTCTCGCCCACTTCCCAGATCACTTTGATGCAATGCCTCCACACATGCCAAGTGGCGACCCAATTGAAAGAGCGAATGAAATCCTTGAAACTTTCGTCCCAGATAATCCCAACCGGCCCTACGATATGACGAAAGTCATCGAAGAAGTAGTGGATGATGGTGCCTTCCTTGAACTATTTGAGGCATATGCAGAAAACATTGTCATAGGTTTAGCCCGAATGGACGGCATGCCCGTTGGAATAATCGCAAATCAGCCAAAGGTATTGGCCGGTTGTCTCGACATAGATGCTTCAATAAAAGCCTCTCGTTTCATTAGAACTTGCGATGCTTTCAATCTCCCTCTAGTCACTATTGAAGATGTCCCAGGATTCCTCCCCGGTGTCATCCAAGAATGGGGTGGAATTATCCGCCATGGTGCAAAATTACTCTATGCATATGCTGAGGCCACTGTCCCTAAATTAACCTTAATTACGCGCAAAGCATATGGTGGCGCTTACCTTGCTATGTCCTGTAAGCACCTGGGTTCTGATTACAATATTGCTTGGCCTACTGCTGAATTAGCAGTTATGGGGGCAGAGGGTGCGGTGAATGTAATCCACCGCCGTGAAATCAATGCAGTTGAAGAAGCGGAACGAGAAAATGTTCGACAAAATTTAGTCAGCGACTACAAGAAAAAGTTTGGCGACCCCTATGTTGCTGCTCGTAACGGTTGGCTGGATGACGTAATTGAACCTGCGGAAACTCGTCTGCGCTTATGCCGAGCCTTGCGTCTCCTTCGCAATAAAAAAGAATGGACTCCAAGTAAAAAACACGGTAATATTCCCCTTTAGAAAACATTACCAAATGAAATTATTTGTAATAATACGAGGGGCTTGTTCTCTTCACTTGTTTAATCTATTAGCCTTATCGAGTAAGCCACCTGTGCCCTTTGCGGTATTCGAGCGAGCATTTTCAGAACTCTCTGAACCGGTATTGGCGACCTCGACTTCCTTCAACACATCTTCTGCTTGTCTCGGGGATGCTGCTAGTGGAGTTTGTTCTGCCTGAGCCAAATCAGCACCTCCACCGAATGGATTTCCTCCGCGCAAAATAATTGCAACGAAAAACAGTGCAACAAAACTGCCCCAAACTATAGGGTTGGAAATTATTGCGGCAAGGGCTTCATTCTCATCTTCACTTACTTCTTCAACCCCCGTAATGAATACAAATTGCTGCGAGTCTGTGGTAAAGGATCCGTCCTTTACAACCAATGAAATACTATGGCTGCCATCCATCAAAGCCGAAGTATTCCAAACTACTTGACATTGCAAAACTCCAAACGGCTCTCCCGTACAAAGTGGCTCTAATTGAGTCCATGCTCCCGAATCAAGGCTTGCTTGAACTTGGTGTGTTTCGGGAAAATCTTCATCAAAGAAGGAATAATGAACGATTAACATTTCACTCAATACCTCATTCCCCTGCCAACTAACTTGAGGTTGGTCGGCAATAGGATTCACGATAATTGTAAGGTTTGCAGCAATTGCAAAGACCCCGTCGGAAGCATTGAGCAAGCCAATATTGAAATCACCATTGATTTGCGGGGGAGGAATTATTGTCATTTCTAGACCATCAATTATTACTGACCACCCTGCAACTTCACCTAACCAAGAATAATTCAAATCATTGCCATCGGGGTCAAAGGCAAGGGTGCGTAGGTCTACTTCAACTGTTGAGTCTTCATCAACAGAAATGTTCCATGCGGATGCATTGTAACGTGGCTCATCATCAACAGGATTGACCACAATTGGCACCTCTTGGAAAACCGGATTTGTACTTCCGTCAGAAATAGAGAGGCTAATAATAGCAGCACCATTCCAGTCTGCACTTGATGTCATGCGAAGTTCATCACCCACAACAATTGCGCTCAAACCCTCATCGCTACTAATCACACTTCCCATGATGGGACCTCCCTCTGGGTCGGCAAACCATTGGCCTAAATTGAGAGTCAAGCCTGTGCTATCCTCGTCAAATTCTTGCCGAGGTATTTGATCTAAAACTTGAACTTGATCGTCTACAGGTAATATGCTGACATGTGTTGTAATGTTTAGGTAGGCTGGGTCAACGGTGCCGGTTTCTACGAAAGTCAATGAAATGAGAATAGTTCCCGAAAACTCCGGCTCACCAGTATGTAAAATAGTCATATTTTGTCCATTCAAGATAATTGACATTTCATCTCCAAGGTTACCTACCCATGAAGCATTACTGAAATATACATCCTGTCCATCTGGATCATAGGCAAAGGCAGAGGAGTTTACCACCACAGAAGAATGTTGGTCAAGAGAAATGTAAGGGGTGGGATTTACCGCAACTAAGGGAGTATTATTCCGTACAATATTTGCATATTGTGTAGCAGGCATTCCGTTATGTGTGATCTTCATTCCAACTTGATAATACCCTGGTGGCAACTCATCCAAATTCATTGTACAACTAGCATTTGCATTTGCCCAATCAAGACTTCCACTAAATTCCAATTCGCTTCCAATAATAAAACAAGTAATTGCTAAACCGGAGTCATCCGGCAAAAGTAATTCGCCATTACGATGCATGACATCCATGTAGAGTAATCCAGTTTGACCTAATTCAAGAACTTGATTTGCCGGAGAAAGGCTAGTTGTGAATAGAAGATGGGCCGAATCCAAAATTTCAGAAATATAGGCTTCATTGTCTGAAGGCATGTCGAAATCTGTCTCGCGACTCGTTGCCTCAATCCATGAGTCATGATCTCCCTTGAGTATCAAATCCAAATATGGAATAATATGCGCAAGTGCTTCACCTTGTTGCTCTGAACGAGAAATCGCCGGAGTGCCATCAGAAAAACCTGCCAACCACGAGTTTTCATCTTGGTATTGCAAGTGATTTGCACCTAGAACTTCTTGCAAATGCCAAGCGCCCGGCCAATCCTCAAGCACCGGTATAATGTGTTGATTTGGCGGTGCTATTTCATCAACAGTTCCAGTGAAAAACATAGCGAATTGGGGATTTGGTGGAGATGCAAATTGATACATGAAGGTCTCTAAATCACTCTTGTCCAAACCAAGCCCGAATAATGCTCGAGGTGGGGCATGAGTGAGAGTCTCGTTTGAGCCTTGCCAATCGTTATTCCAATTTCCGTTTACAACTAAGGCATTTGCAGCCCCCTTTCCATGCCCAGAAACGCCCCAATGATCTAAATCAAAACCATCTTTAAAACCTGTAGGCAAGCCCTCGGATTCTGAATAATTATTATATCGCTCAGAAAAAATATTCAAAGTCTCATTCATATCAAACATTATTTGTGGATAATCAGAAGGATCCCAATCATCTTTCAAGACGCATACAATATATCCTGCAGAGGCAATAGTTTGTGAAATCCAATCATAATTATCCAGCGTTTCTTCATCATCAACGAAGAAAAATAGAACAGGGAAGGGTGAGCCATTTGCGGCCATATCGGACCAATCACCAGAGCCATTGGCCGAGGGGTAAAATAAATCACCTGACGAGTAACCCTGTCCATCTTTTATCCAGCCAACCGTATGATTTTCAGATTCACTCACTTGCGAAAAGATTGGCGACTCGGCTTCTTCTGCTGTAGCCACAAGTGGCGAGACTACAGCCAGTAAGATACTGCAAATCACTATTGCTTGTATGATAAAGTGCCGGTGAGGCACTGAATTATTAACTCCCCTCTCCACAATAACCGCAAGTATTCCCACCTATTCAACCCCTCGCGCTATTGAGTATCGGTTGCGACATATCAATCAGTATTTCTCGAGGTATTGTTCTGCATGAACTAAGCGAGAAATTAGCAAACCAAGGCTTGGTAAATAGGGGCGCAACTTTGGAGCCCATAGCATAGACCAAGCGGCTAAATGCTGACCGCAAAGCAACCAGCGGCCATCCAAATGAAGAACGCCGGCGGTGCCATTTGAAATGGCAGAATCACCCTTAATCTCTGATAATTGAGAAAGGCGGCTTTCAACATCACCTTCCATTTCTGTATAAGCGGAATTAATGATGAGGCCTTCATGAAGTGCTTCTTCGTTAGAATATTTTTCCTCTGCTGCAACCCCTGCTTTGACATCAAAATCAATGCATATAGCGGCAACACCTAACTCGCCGAATGTGTTTTCCATGACCATTCCACGGGCCCATGGCCCATCCTCGGCTAACTCCCTACGACCACCAGACCAGCGGATTCGACCACCAGCAGCGACCCACGCGGCGGCACATGAACGAGCAGCCCCTCCTCCACCATGTAACTCAAGAATTGCCCCCTTACCATCAGCAATAGAAATCCCAAAATGTTCGGCTACCATAACTAATCCGGCTCCATCGGTAGAAGCAGCCCACCATTCGCGCTTATTCCAGAGCAAAGAGTTCACGCTATCTATTCCCTTAGAATCATCAGCATAATGTATTGCTGCTGAACTTAATTGATGCTTAAGAGGTGAGGTAAGAGAGAGCCAATTTTCCAAATGATTACCTGGGATTTTTCTGTGCGGAGGCGGAGGTAAAGGACCGCCTCCATCTAACGTCATTTCTATTTCGGATTTTTCATTAGAATCCAAAGAAATAGAAGAATTCGGAGTAGTTAGCGACTCCGAGACTGCCTCATTTGCTGCAACACATGCTCGTTCAAGCAATGTTTTTCCGCGGAATGCTGGAAGTGGCGAGCCAACTAATTCCCAATTTGGCAAATCGCCAGGGAACATTCCCACATAACCCCATGCAAGTGCATCCTCAACTTTTTCCACCGGCACTAGATCTAATCGATCAATTTTCACAACAGATGTCCGCGGAAGTGTTTTTACTCCTTTTTTCCTTTGCGTGGGAAGTAATTCAGAACAAACGCGCAAATGTTCACTCACTAATCCCATCAATAGGGGTGACAATGAGTGCCCGACAGGGGTGCCAGCAATAGCGTATCTCACTCTCGGCAAACTTCTCCCTCCTACTTACCCCTAGATAACTCACCATTTATTATATCCCTTGAAAAATGCAAACCTCAAATAGCAAGTATTACTTGGCCTACTTGAGAATGATGGTAGACGAGAGAGTTGCTGGAATGAATTTTGACGAACGTGGGTCCATCTATTGGTTTATGTTTTCAGGAACTCAATTGGGGCTCTCTTTTATTCTTGCTGACCAAATGACTACTGCTATTGAAACTCTTTTTGGTGCAAGTGCAGCTGCCCTATTCCTCATTGGATTAGTGGCCTTTAGAAAGGAACAAAGGGAACTTCTCCTCAATCCAATTAAGCCACAAAAAGAAGTACATGAAGACCAAATCAAAGGGCAGAAATCTAAGTTTAAACTAATTCTAAACATGTGGATGACAGTAATGGTAATTGGTTATTTCATGTTCAATCATTAACCTCAACCTCAATCCCATTTGCACCGGCTCAAGATTATTACCAAATCAGTTAATTGCATGAGGCGAAAAAAATGATTGAAGACCCATCTGATGAACTGATGGATGGAATGTGGATTTTTCTCAAACGCATCCTTATTATTCTCGTCCCATTTTGGGTTTACCTTCTTGCGTGGAGTGCAGGGGCGCCAATAATTGTAGCAGCAATTCTCGCCGGAGTATCAGTTGCTCCGATTGCGATTTATGAAAATTTAAAATTAAAAGAGCATCAGGACGAAAAATGAATTTCAGGTAAATAACAATATAGGACATGTGTGATGCGTAGGTTGGGGATAAGATGGGTATAATGGAGATTATCGGCATCAGCGCCCCAAGTTCACTTGAACTCATTTTCATTTCTTGCGCAGTTTTCGGCGCAGCCTTTTTCCTTCTAATGTTGGTCTTAATGCTAGTTGGCGGCCTTGTTGGCGGCGCCATTGATACTGCATTTGATGCAGATTTAAGTCTTGACACCGACCTCTCTTTTGAGATGTTTAGCCTTCAAGGAATTTCTGCGGCAATAATGATGTTCGGCCTTGTCGGCATGTACACAATTAAATCAAACCAGCCCGATGTACTGGCGGTATTTGCCGGCGGCATCGCTGCAGTTGCATCAATGTATGCGATGAAAGTAATGATGCAAAGTATTTACGATTTACAGACCGATGGCACAATGCAAATCACTGAGGCAATTGGCGAAAGAGGTCAAGTGTATTCGCGTGTAAAGCCAGGAGAAACTGGAGAAGTACAAGTTACTGTATCTGGTGGCATGAAAACACTTCAGGCAAGAGGAAAGGACAAGAGCGCACTCATCCCAACTGGCACTTTTATCAGAGTGGTAGATGTAATCAATTCAATACTAATAATAGAGGAATTACAAGAGGAAGAATGAGGTGAATAATATGGCAGGCGAAGCAACTTTTTGGCTAACAATGATTGGATTTGGTGTACTAATACTAGTAACATTTGGTTTTGGGTTATTAATTACGAGATATAAGAGATGTGCTTCTGATGAAATCCTCGTAGTATATGGTAGAGTAGGGAAAAATAAGGCTTCTGTGTGTATGCATGGTGGCGCTAGAATGATCTGGCCTCTTTTTCAAGATTTCAAGAAAATTAGTTTAATTCCAATGACAATCCGTATTCCACTTACAAATGCACTTTCTTTGCAAAACATCCGTATTGACGTACCTTCTACTTTCACCGTCGGTGTAAGTACAAGCCCAGAGATTATGCAAAATGCAGCAGAACGTCTGCTTCATCTCAAAGAAGAACAAATTGAGGAGATGGCACAAGAGATTATTTTTGGTCAGTTGCGTTTAACAGTTGCAACCCTAACAATTGAGCAAATCAATCAAGACCGTGACAATTTCTTGGACCTAATTCGCATTAACGTGGGTGCAGAACTAAACAAACTCGGACTATACTTGATAAATGTGAACATTACTGACATCACCGATGATTCTGACTATATCAAGAGCATCGGGAAAAAGGCTGCATCTGTTGCAGTAAACCGCGCACTTGTTGATGTTGCTGATGCTGAAAGAGATGGTGCAATTGGAAAGGCAGAAGCAGACCGAACACGTGAAATTCAAGTTGCAGAAAATGTTGCTGAATCAGCGAAAGGACAAAAATCCGCTGAAAGAGATAGACGTGTGTATGTTCAAGAACAAGAAGCAATTGCCATTGAGGGAGAAAACATGGCCAAGGTGCAAATCGCCGATACCAATGCAATGCTCCAAGAAAAGCAGGCTGAAGCAATGAGGAAAGCAGAAGTTGCAAAACGTGAAGCAGAAACTAAAATCCAAATCGCTCAATATGCTCTTGAGCAGGAACGTCTACGTGCTGAAGAAATCGTTACTGAAGAAATTGCTAAGCAGCAAATAGAAATCGCCGCCGAAGCAGAAGCAGAACGCCTACGTCGTATTGCTCATGGTGAAGCAGACGCAATTCTTGCAATCAAGACGGCTGAAGCCGCTGGTATCAATGAAGTTCTTTCTGCCAAAGCAGCAGGTTATGATGCCCTTGTCAAAGCAGCGGGTGGAAATCCAAAGGATGCTGCAACCCTCCTCATGGTTGAACAACTTGAGGCGATTGTCGCTAAGCAAGTAGAAGCAATCTCCAATCTTCAAATTGATAAGATTACTGTTTGGGATTCTGGATCAGGCAATGGAGAAGGAGGCAGTACTGCAAACTTCGTTTCAAGCCTAATCCATAGTTTACCTCCGGTGCACGAAGTTGCAAAGATGGCAGGTGTTGAACTCCCTGATTATCTTGGCAAAGTTACCGAAGAGAGTCAATAATTAGGGTCCCCCATTTATTGACGACTCTAGCATGAAAAGAAGTTTCTTCATTTTTCTAGCGCTGGGTTGAAAAGAACCTGTCCTCGGGCTAATACCATGCCAACCGATGTGGAGATAGCAAGAGAGGCGCAAATGGCGCCGATTGAGGAAATCGCCTGGAAGTTAGGAATTGGGGTAGAAGAACTAATTCCAATGGGCGATGGTATTGCAAAAATTCGGTGGCCGGCTCTCAAAAAACGCTTTGATGAACCAAACGGATTCTTGGTTCTAGTAACCTCGGTGAACCCAACTCCTTTTGGAGAAGGAAAAACCGTCACCACAATTGGTCTTACTCAAGCATTAAACAAATTTGGCAGGGAAGCCGTGTGTACCTTGCGGGAACCATCCATGGGGCCAGTCTTTGGAATCAAAGGCGGAGCAGCCGGTGGCGGACACTCACAAGTAATACCTATGGAAGAAATCAACCTCCACTTCACCGGAGATCTGCACGCAATAACCTGTGCCCACAACCTTCTTTCTGCAATGATAGATAATCATCTAAAGCACGGAAATGAATTGCAAATTGATTCAAACCGAATTAGTTGGCCTCGAGTCATGGATATGAATGACCGAAGCCTGCGCAATACCGTTGTTGGGCTCGGTGGAATCGCAAATGGAGTTACTCGCGAAGATAGAACTGATATCACTGCTGCTTCCGAAGTCATGGCAATCCTTACTTTAGCCAAGGATTATGCTGACCTTCGCCAGCGCTTAGGTCAAATTGTTGTTGCTGAAAACACAAGCGGCCAGCCGGTAAAAGCCGAGCAAATAGATGCTGCTGGAGCAATGTCCCTACTCCTTAGAACTGCGTTCCTGCCAAATTTAGTGCAAACTCTTGAAGGCAACCCTGCCTTCATACACGGTGGGCCCTTCGCTAATATTGCCCATGGTAATTCAAGTATCATTTCCGATCGAATGGCTCTCGCAAGTAGCGAATTCGTAGTCACCGAAGCCGGATTTGGCTCAGACATGGGTGCAGAGAAATTCATGCACATCAAAGCCCCGGCCCTTGGCCGCGGCCCTGATTGCGTGGTGTTGAATGTCACAGTACGTTCAATGCAAATGAATGGCGGAGCATTTGGAGGAAGGGGTGGGTATCGCCCTACTGCCGAGGATTTAGCCAAAGAAAATATTGAGGATTTGGTGAAGGGTGCAGAATCAAACCTTGACCGTCACATCACCAACATGAGTAAATTTAGTGTACCAGTGGTTGTCAGTATCAATGTATTTTCCAGCGATTCAGAAGCAGAATTAGTTGCACTTGAAGAAGCTGCTAGGCGCTCAGGCGCAACCTCTGTTGTTCGCTCAACCGTTCACGCAAATGGAGGCGAAGGGGGACTAGACCTTGCAAAGGCAGTTGTTGTTGCTTGTGAGTCTCATCTCGCTGATGGTCGGCCATTTACTCCGCTATTCCCAACCGAAATGGATACTACTTCAAAGGCCCTAAAAATCGCCACTTCTCTTTACTCCGCTGCTGGCCTAAACATTGAGACAAAGGCACACCGACAAATGCAAAAATTCATTGAATGGGGATATGGAAAACTCCCCGTTTGTATGGCAAAAACCCAATATTCTTTCTCGCATGACCCGAATATGCTTGGTGCACCATCTGGATTTGACTTGCCTGTGCGTGAGTTCCGCCTCAATGCAGGTGCCGGATTTATTGTAGCAGTTCTCGGCAATATGATGACCATGCCTGGACTTCCAAAGCGACCAGCTGCTGCCGACATGGATATGGATGATAGCGGAAAATTCGTCGGCATGTTCGGTTAAGAGCCAGCCCTCTCTTACGGTGAAAAAATGCAGATTGTCAAGCGCGAACACGATTTATGGCGCTTGCGTATTCGCAGTTCCGATGATCTTTGGACGCTATCGCGTCTGGTTGGAAAGGGTCGGCTATTCGCAATGCTCGGTGAGCGTCGTGACCAAACTACCGGGGGCGTTGAGGGAGGTAGAGCCAAGGCCGCTGAAAGAAAGAAAATGTGGATTCAACTTCATGTTGAATCTACTGAATACCAAACTTTTTCCGATATTTTGCGGGTCCATGGCGTCATTACCGAAGCGAAGATAGACAAAGGAAGTCATCACACTCATCTTGTCAACTTTGGAGATGAGGTAGAAATCTCTTGTCCCGCTGGTTTCCCAAGCCCAGATGTGAAATTACTCAAAGAGGCGGTAAAGTCTGGGGGCAAACCACGAGTTGCAATTGCGGCTGTGGAAAATGATGAAGTTGCACTCTATGAATTATCACAACACGGAATGCGAGATGTAGCGGCATGGACTATGCGCGGAGGTGGTAAATACACTGGCTCGGCAAATACCGATGTTAGAACTACTTTTTTGCGAAACATTGGTAAAGATATGGAAATGCAATTGTCCGAAGAAACTCCATTGATTCTATCTGGGCCTGGAATGGCGCGAGACCAGTTAATGCAAATGATGAGGGATGAAGGTGCGACTCGGCAGATTGCTTCTGTCGCCACCTCAATTGGCGGGCGCTCTTCGGCAAATGAGGTGCTAAGGGAAGGATTGGCAGACAATATATTATGTGATTATGCCCTTGTCAAAGAAGTGAAATTATTGGAAGATGCATGGCGGCGAATTGCAACAGACGGAGCAGTTGCCTATGGTGATGCAGAACTCGTTACTGCTCTTGAGATGGGTGCCATTGAGACTCTTCTCATTACCGCTGACCTGTTGCGAGATGAAGATGCAAGAATTGCCGGAAAGCCTTGGCAATCTTACCTTGACCAGTTGGATGCAATCCGAGCAAATTGGATACAATGTTCAACTGAGCATGATGCCGGAGCCCAACTCGAAGCATTTGGCAGCGCAGTTGCATTATTGAGATTCAAACTTGATGATTGAATAGTAATTCATTCCATCTTGGAAAAAATCGCCTCACGTAAAGGGCTACACATTGGAAGCGATTGGTATTTTTGAATCAGTGTGCACAGGTAATTGTCATGAGGAGGTACCCACCCGACTATTTTGTGAGGGAGAATAAGTGGAAGTAATCTGCCTCGGGGAAGCGATGCTTAGACAGGCATCGGGTGGACTTGGAAGCATTACGACACCCGGAGGTTCAGAACTGAACACCGCGGTAAGTTTAGCAATGCTTGGGCGAAAAGTCAGTTGGATTTCGGCACTTGGCGATGACCCCGCTGCAAAGCGTATCCGCCGGGATGCTCTCTCGGCGGGAGTTGATCTAAGTCATGTCAAAACCCTCCCCTACCCAACAGGTAAATATCGAATAACCGAGGATAGTAAATCTCCAATTTACCAAAGGAAGAACTCAGCCTTTGCCCACCTCACTCCACAACATTTTCCCGAATTATTGCGTCCAATATTTGACGGAGTTAGATGGTTGCACCTCAGTGGCATCACCCCTTTGCTTGGAGAAAAACCCAAGTCATTATGGGCTACTGCGATGGGTTGGGCTGAATTAGATGGTTTTCTAATCAGCCTTGACATTAACCACCGTCCAGCCCTAGGTGAATGGGAGGAACTGTGGGCAATTATTGAGCCAAAACTTCGCCAAATTCACGCCCTTCACCTTTCGACAACGGACTTAGAAAAAATGTATGAAAACGATTTGATTGAAACTCCAGCAGACCAAATTGAAAACGCAGTTTCTGAAGTTCGAAGGAAATTTGGGCTCACATGGGTAACCTGCAGTCACAAAACGGACGAAAATGGCATTCGCAGTAGGTGGTCAACCATGTCCTCTGTTTTTCAGCAATATAAATCAGTTTCAACTATTAAAAATCCGAGTTCCTCACCTTTGATTGACCCTCTCGGTGGAGGTGATGCGTGGGTAGGCGCATGGTTGGACGGGATGCTCCAAGGATTTGATGAGGAGCAGATTCTTAGAAGGGCTGACAAGTATGCTGCTATGGTTCAGGCGGGAATTGGAGACTTCTCTACCATTACCGACATCGCACTTGAAGAAGGAGTTGCAGAGGCTACTTTGCGCACTCTCACAATTATGGGCCAAAGCCACACCTCGCTAAACCGCTCATCCTCTAATACCATCCACAAACCGCTAAATCCACTCTCAGGGGTGATTGCAATACTTCGCAAACATGAACCAGTCAAAGCGGTGGAATTAGCAATTCAACTAGTCGCTGAAGGCTGCAAAGCAATTGAAGTGACCCTTGATTCGGACAAGCCCTTCGAGACCATTGCTGCTATTCGGTCCACTCTTCCCCCAAGGATACTTATTGGAGTCGGCACTATTTCACAACCCGAAACTCAAATCCCTATGGCTCAAAAATGCGGTGCTACATTTGCCCTTGCCCCCAATAACCCCAAAGACATGGTAAATATCGCCAAGCAACACAACATGTTAGCAATACCAGGAGTTGCAAATATTTCTCAAACTGAACAAGCAATAAATCAAGGAGCAAAAGCAGTCAAACTATTTCACTGGAAAAAGGATTGGGCAACCAAGCAAACTGAAATTGAGGATTTGAAGCATCAATACTCAGAGGTATTATTTATCCCAGTTGGAGGAATACTCATGACTGAAATTGGTAGCCTTCACTCCGAGGGGCATGCTACAATGGGCATTGGAAGCCAATTGAATATTGGCGAATGAATTATTTGTGATTGAATTATTGTGAATATTTCACAACCTTTGGTGAAATCCTTTCATTGAAAAATCAAGCGGTGGAGTCAAAAGCAAAGTGCCCCACGCCTGTTTCAGCGGGCTTGTGGTATAGGGGTTATTACGTCGCCTTTACAAGGCGAATATCACCAGTTCAAATCTGGTCAGGCCCACTCTTTTTATTCTTAGCGTAAGTTTTGACGATTCTCAAGCAAGGCACTAACCTCAAGAACAATCACCTACTCCATCAACCAATGGATGAGTCTGCGGCAGTATTAGCAGCACGTCTTTCAAGGCGCTTGCTTAGAAGAAAAGCCACCATAGCAGTTGTGGAATCATGCACCGGCGGGCTTCTAGCAAGTACATTAACCGATATCAGTGGGGCAAGTAAATGGTTCACACTTGGCTGGGTCACTTACTCAAATAAAGCAAAATCCGACCAACTTGGAATTGATATAAATTATATCGAAAAGCATGGAGCAGTCAGCACCCAAGTTGCCTCAGCAATGGCTGAAGGAGGACGCTTGAAATCTTCAGCAGACCTTGTGATTTCGGTCACGGGAATCGCCGGTCCAAGAGCCGATGATAGCAATAAGGAAGTCGGGCTTGTACACGTCGGAATCTCTACCGCTGATGGCAAAAGAGTGAAGCAAGCAGTTTTCGGTGGAAATAGAGCCGAAAATAAAGATGCTTTCGTTACCTTCGCCCTATATACTGCAATTGAGCAATGGGATAAACTTCGAGACCGAGATACAAAAATAGAAGAAAAGGAGCAACAAGATAGGAAAAATGAGCAGGATGAAATGCGCTTGGCCGAGGTAAAGAAAGTACTTGAAGAAGCAAAAGCAACAACCTTGGCACCTTGGCAGAACGAAGTATGGCTAGAAAATGATAAGCAAAATGGCGATAATTCTGTGGGAGAAGAAGTTGATTGGGATAACTCACAGAAAGATTGATTTGGCAATAAAAAATATTTCAATCTCACCCAGCACTTTAAGGACGGTCGCACAGAACCGTGATACATGGTAGGGGCTAATCGCGCTGAGATCCTCCGCCAGTGCCGTAAACAGGGTATTCTAATCACTCGTTCTTTCTTTGACAATTTGGCTGGATTTGAAGACCCGATGGCGATTTTGCGAGGCGCTCAGGAATTCAACATAAGCGGAGTCCTTGACCAAAACCACTTACAATTATTGGCCAAGTTGGTTCCAAATAACAACTCTCTCACTGCAGTAAATGCTACCATTGAACCGACTGAAATTGCACCCGCAACAATAGTTTCCAAGGCTGAACTTCAAATGCCCGATATTACTGAAAAAGTCACTTTCTCACAACCGACTCTAAATGCTCAAGAGGTTGAGATTAATCACTCCCCTGTCAAAATAAACGCATCGCTGAATGTTGAGCCTAACCCTGCAAGAAAGGAAATTAGGGCGCGGACTATTGCACCAATGGTCAAGCCAGAACCACTTGCACCTCATATCTTGAAGGGGTTGCAGAATTATGACATTGGTGATTTCCCGATGATTGCATCAGATGTTGATATTGATTTGGAAATTCATTTTGACATAACGGGAAATAGTGTAACCGAAGGGAAAATGAATGACATTAATTCTTGCTTCTCAAGCCGACTGGATAAGATAAGAAAAATGATTGTAGCAGGCGGTGAAATGCCATCAAGGGTAACAAATATCAATCAACTTTTAGCCGATCGGCACGCATTCACTGGACGAGAAAATATTGCTTGCGCAATCGGACTTGTCAATGAACCAAGAAATACTAAAAAAGGCCATTTGATTTTTGAATTGGAGGACAACACGGGAGCAACCACCTGCTTATTGCGTAAGGACGATGATGACCCCAACCCGATAATTTCTCACGGACTTATGCCTGACGATGTAATTGGCGTAGCAGGAACTTTCAGCAATACTGGTGACCTCTTTTATGTTAATGACCTATTTTTCCCCCCTCTCAAGAGAAGAAAGAGAAAGAATTCACCCGATGCACAGGTGAGCGTAGCCTTCCTCTCAGACATACATGTGGGCAGCAAAACCTTCCTCGAAGCACAATGGCAAAAGATGGTACAATGGTTCCACACCGACCCACTTGCAAAAACGATAAAATATTTTGTCCTAAGTGGAGATTGTGTGGATGGAGTCGGCATATATCCTGGGCAAGATAAGGAATTATCAATTCCAGATTTGTTTAACCAATATGATGAATTTGCAGGATTATTGCATCAACTGCCCGATTGGGTTGAATGCATCATGCTACCTGGAAACCATGACGCGGTAAGACCTGCAGAACCACAACCTGCGCTTGAACCAGATATTCAACAATCATTCAATGCTACACATTTCGTAGGCAACCCTTGCGATTTCTCACTACATGGTGTTAGAATTCTCTCTTATCATGGAAAAAGCATAGACGATTATGTTTCGGGAATGCGAAATGTAACCTATTCTAACCCAGTCCAAGCGATGCGAGAAATGATGCAAAGACGACATTTAGCACCACAATGGGGTGGAAAGACTCCACTTTCCCCCGAACCAGAGGACAATTTGGTAATCAATACGGTTCCAGATATTTTCGTTACCGGACACGTGCATGGCCATGCTTGTGTTGATTATAAGGGAACTACTTTGGTTTGTTCATCTACATGGCAGGATCAGACCTCATACCAACGAATGCTTGGTTTCCAACCAAAGCCTTGCATTTTAACGGTGGTGAACCTCGGAACTCATATGACTGCAAATATTCCATTCGCTTGATGTGAAGAGATTGCCGTAATCGACGCATGGAGGAAGATGGGGATGCCAAGAGGGATGTTACGAAACGAGGAAGCAAAAGGGCCAAGCGGAGGAAAGTCCAGTGACAATCATTATTCGCTTGTAGGGAATGTTTCGCCTTTGAAAATGTGAGGCCAAAGCAAGCGCAAATCCTTATCGTAGATAATTGGCACGCCAGCAGATGAAAAACCTTCAATGCAACGGTCTTGATTTGGGTTGAAAGCAATAAATTGAGAACCCTCAACTTTCATACTAAGGTCGGGAAGGCTATTGCCAACTGAAATTACATCACAACCTTCTATTTCATGCATGGCCATCAGTCGAGTAATTACTCCTCCTTTCTTGGAGCCAACTACCCTAACAATTCCATCATCAAGAAGCCAGCCTTCATCTGAAAAACTCAAACCATTTGCTATCCAATCATCAGCCTTCAGCATAGTAGCAATGGCTCCAACAAATACATCGACTCCTGCTGAAACAATTGCAATGAATATTCCTTGTGCCTTTAGAGTTGAGATTAATTCTCTTGCTCCTTTCATCAACTTTATTCCTTGATATGCGCGGAAAATATCATCCCGATGTATTTCGGCTTGCACTGATTTCCATAGTTCAATATCGCTTTGCATAAATTGCTGGTCAGTAATTTCTCCATTCAAGTATGCCAAATAATTCACTTGATTATCGGTGCCAAAATGATCGTGCAAGGACCGCCATGAGGAAACTGAATCAACCAATACTCCATCACAATCAAATGCAACTAAACGAATATTCAGAATAATTCCCTCCAATTGACAATTGGGAAATAATGTGCGATTCGCAAAAGATCACAACCTGAGCAGTAAGTGCTATTTGTTCCGAAAGGCAATTCCCTATTCAATGCTATGGGAAGCATTAGTCAAACTAAGTAGAGTATTTAAAATAAAAAAAAGAAGGGGGAAGTAGGCCCCCGAGACCCGCAGGTCTCGGAGGCCCACGCCTCCTTTGCCCGACTTTGCAGCCGGTATTAACCAGTGATTACCTTAACAATAATCAGACAAGTCCACGGAACTCTTGGAGGACAGATGCACTGCCTATTCCAGGTGAGTAGCGAACGGTTACGTCAACATTTAGGATTTTGTCGCCATTTGAATCGTGAGATCCGATGACGATAAAGTCTCCAACACCGAAGGTTGATTTACAGTTTTCACCTAGGTCATCACAGTCTACGTTGTCAGCAAAGGTCACAGTAATTGGTGCTGCGACATCGCCTGGTACGTTAGATATTACGAATCCGTAGGTTGTCTGGTTTGCTAGGCTGGTTTCATAGAAACCGCCATCCCAAGTAACTTGGATGATTACCGCTTGTGTAGCCAACTCGGTCTTTGCTGAGGTGACTTCAAGAGTCCAGTATCCAGTACTTACATCGGGTTCGTGTTCAACGACCTTCATACCAATACGAGGTACAGTCTTGGCATCAGTGTTAGCTAAATCACTAGCCCACACATAAATGACACCAGACAATACAACTGTAATAGCAACCATCAAGATAGTAGCAATAACTGGGCTGACTGCAGATTCATCATCTTCAATTTCCTCAACATCTTCCTCTTCATCACGGCGTCCGGATGCTGCAAGAGCACCGACGAACATTCCAACAATACTGACCATTACAATGCTTGGAGCAAAGGAAGGTACAGCAGATGCGCCGATTAGGCTTACACGCTTTGGCAAGTCATCATTTGCATCAAGAGTACCGGCTTGGGCATTACTTGTATACATGATATTGTTGCTGAAGTTGCTGTCTTCCAAGAATGGACGACGTAGGGATGTTCCTGCGTGCTTACCAGGACATGACCAAGCGACTGTTAGTTGATTGTCACAGCGGTGTGCCGGTGGTGAGTCAGCAATGAAGTCAGATGGAGTTACATCTGCTGGTGCTGGACAGACACTGTTTACACAGGTCATTACGTCAACACGGACATAAACTGCTGTTGTTCCAGATTCGATCATTACATCGTCGCTGAATACTTCAATAGTTTCTCCCATTGCTGGTGGTTCAATGAACTGAATGTCTTGAACTTCATCACCAGTGGTGTGGCCGTTGGACCAGAATTCAACCTTGAGTAGGTGGTCGTACTTGTATGGTGGGACATCTCCTTCGTGCACAAGATCAACTGAGACCGGAATTTCAGAACCAGGCATGATATTTTGTACGCCGTGGAAGTCAAATCCAGAAATTACATCAAAGTAGTAATCAGGTACTGGCTCAGGAATATTCTTTACCTGAATGTACAAGAGTACTTCATCGCCTTGTTGTGTGTATGTTGCAGTATCATAACCGTAGTTAGGTGTGTGAGCAGGTGCGATTGCAGTATCGTTTAGATACATACGGATTACACAGTAATCTCCACCTGTTGGGCGAGTTTGGTGTATTCCACCGTCATCAAGATAATCGATTTCTTCAGGAGGTGCAGTTGTTGTTGCGTCAGGTATTAGTGTGAACGCAATGTCATCACCTGTAATGCTGATGTCAGAGAAGTAGTTCTGCCAAACACAATTGCTGGTACTCACGAATTCCCAAGTTAGTTCGCTATCCAAGTGGTCGTTATCGTCCTTCATTGCTGAAAGGTCAAAGGTTAGGTTGTCTGTAGACATATCGTCTTCCATGACGATTAGACGCCATGGTAGAGCCACACTTGTTCCATTACCTGCAGTAATTACCTGTCCACTTTGGTGGTCATAGTCTAATACTTCAGGAGCATCGTTGACTGGGTTAACGCGGAAGGTAACCGGTACTGGGTACGCATCGTTGAAGGTCCAACCATAGATGTCCACACCGAGTAGTGGGTGGATATAACTAATTGGGAATGCATCAGTTCCGTCATCGCTTAGAGTCATGGTAATTGCACACTCTCCTCCAAGTTCATTTGCTTGATTCTCAGTAATAACCAGTACATTGTTGGTTACATCTACTGAGATTGCAGAACAGGAAGCAGGTACGCTTGCGCCCCATGTATAAACTTGAGGCTGCTCATTTGCTTGATCCATTACGAAACTACCAGGTGTGTTTGCAGCACTGCCGAGTGGGATGGTCAGAGAACCGAATCCTTCATCAGCTACGTTTGCATTACCTGCAGCATCAGATACGAATACAGGGAGTCCATCTGTACGACCAGTGTTCCAAATAATTGGTGCGTCGTTGATTGGTAGAATGATAACGGTTAGAATACCGACATCAGTTAATCCATGTTCATCAGTCAATGTTAGGAATACTGTGTAGTATCCGAATTGATTTGCATTAACAGATAGATTTACGAGGTGGTCATCTCCAATTGGCATATCCCAGTCAGTAACTCCATCACCATCAAGGTCTACAGGAATAGTCATTCCCGTTACACCCCATTGGTTGTAACTCAACAATGTAGTTGGAGCCATTGCTGTGCTTGGATGGTCTGTAATTTGCCAGCCCATGTTAACAGCGGTGGTTTGCATGTCTATACCATATCCAGTCAATGGAATTATTTGCATTGGCATGTCTTCGAATCCTACCATGTAGCCAGTTCCTGTTAGATTGTTGCCGGTTGTTGTGACGGTAACGAAACTTGGCGAAGCAATGAATGGACATGCTCGCTCAATGGTTAGAGATTCTGCAACATTGGTGCTCATGTTGATATCAGAAATTGTTCCCCAATCTTCAGCACATGGTGCGTCAGCAAGGACCATTACATCGTATTCCTTAGGATCTGTTGGTGTGCTGCTTCCAACGAAACTGCGGTAAATCAACTGATAATCTGTTAGAGAACCGTCTCCAAGGTCACCTTGGTTTAATGTAACCTCAATTGGTGTTACCAATGTTTCAGTTCCACTACCGGTGATTGTCTGAGATGGGTGGATTGTTTGGATGTCAACAGAAGTTTCATCTTGAACAATTCCCATTAATCGGACAGTATCAGCAGGTGAGCCAATACAGGACCATGGTATCTTAAACTCGGTGTCTGAATCTGTGCTGTCACCAATTGTTGCGCTCATTGCAGTACAACTTGCAGAATTCTCATTGAATGTTGAAGTTGCGATGTTGTAGGACTTTAGACCCCATGTGTTTGTTGAGTCACCGTCATTTGGTGCATCTGAACCATCTTCAGCCCATAGGACGTGGTCGGCACCGAATGGTAGGTTGTGTACACCATACCAATCTGCGGTGGTCGTTGAACCGCCATTTGTGCTGTCAATATAGATGAACAGGTCACCAGATGCCATGTCTTCGCCGGTTACAGCCACATAGAGATTCTGAGAATCCCATGTTACTAGCATATCATTTGTACCATCGCCAGACATTACACCAGGCATAGCATCATCAGATGGATTGAGTGGGTTACCTAACCAATCACTCATGTCGCCGTTAGGTGTTATGAAGTTAGTACGGAAGGATGGGCTGACATATGCTGCCTTTGCACCATCGGTTGACTTAATCATCATTCCAAGGTCAGCTGCGGGTGTTGCAGCAGTGCTTGGGTCGTAGTCTTCATTTCTGTCCGAGTCAAATGTTAGTAAGTTAGCCTCATGGATAACAGCAGTTATATCCAAAATCAATGATCCTGGGTCAAGAGTGTTACCAACAGAGGTAATTACTGAATATGGTCCTGCATTGATTTGAGTTGTTACTGCTCCACCATTGCGTGAGGATGCTACGAAGGTAAGATTTTCAACACTACCCTCTGCGCCACCGATTACATATAGTGCAGTTCCACCTTCTGCATTTCCACCATTCCAGCGGAAGTCAGTTCCATCGGTGTAAACACCGTATCCTGCCTTTGTGCTGAGGTTGGTTAAGTCAATACTTCCACCATTTGCGAGGTATAATCCTACACCTACTGTTTCGTTAGCCTTGACGAATGCTCCGTCAGAGGTCACATCAACATTGCTGAGTTCAACCGCATAAGTGTCTCCTATTAGAGAAGCATCTCCGGTTAAGTCTAGACTACCACCACTTTGGCTGTGAGCAACTGTGAATCCACTAACACTTGTTCCATCAAGTGAAATATCATCGTTATTGCCTACTACATTTAGTCCAACAGAGGTAAAGCTTGAGCTACTACCCGAAGTTACTATGATTTTACCATACATGAATTGGTGATTAGCACAATGATACTCATATGTTCCAGCAGTAGTGAAAGTGTATGAGAATGTACTTCCCAAATTCATACCAGTACCGGAAGTCTCAAACAGAGGTGAACCAGATGAAGTATCGTTACTTGTTACAGTATGTGTAGCACCGTTGTAATACTCTTTGGCTCTCCATCGAACTGTGTCGCCTTCGCTAATCGTTAGATTCTGTGGGTCGTAGTAGGAGGCCATGACATCAACAGACCATGAGTTGCTACCTGCTCCTCCGGTACCACGTAGATCTGAACCTGTATCATCAACGTCACATCCGTCAACGACCATTGCATTCATTACAGTTGAAATGTCGTTGTTTCCAGTCGTTAGAGTTGATGCGCCACAGTCTTCAGCCCAAATTCCAATTGCACTTGGTGCAGTTCGTCCACTACTTGTGGATATTGAGTTACCAGTTACGCTCAATGATTGTCCTGAACGGATACCATCAATCATGATACCGCCGTCAGAGTCAACGAGAGTGTTGTCGGTAATTGAACCATATCCATTCAATGTGTAAATACCTGGGTGAGCGTCGTTTTTGTCACCAGCAATAATATTATTCTTAACATCGAAATTTTGAGTTCCTCGTAGATAAATTGGATTGGCTCCTGATGTGAATGTATTACCATCAACTATTAGACCAGTTGTAGATGTACTCTGACCATATACATGGTAATGAGGTACAGTGCTACCGCTAAAGGTATTTCCTGATACTTCTACATCGTCTCCGTAGGAGAAGTAGAACCATATCGAAAGGCTACCTGTGTCTTCGAAGTCGTTGCCGGAGATTACAGAGTCATCTGGTCCCCATACACTTGAAGAGAACCCATATGAGTAAACAATATTTCTCATCATGATTCCCACAGGGCATCCAGAAATTGTGTTGCCCTTGATAGAAGCTTCATGAATACCACTGTTTACGATACACATTTCTTCATAGAAGAAGGAAGTCTTCGCCGCTCCAGGCCCACCCATTCCACGAATTAGTATGTTATCCTCAACCACGAAGTGATCTGGATCCCAGTTCGAATTTTCTCGACCGGCAGCAATACTGCTTAATCCGACGATAGTACTGTTTGTTACCCATGGATTGATATCCGACCAAGCATAATATCCGAGGTGGATTCCAGTTTGTGTGCCATCATATTCAGACAAAGAGATAACAGTAGTATTGTTCATGTAAAGATGCGAGTTGTATGGAGAGGTAGATGTCCAGCGTTGATTATTATAATAGGTGTAAGAACCGGTTACAATAATTGTGGAATCATTCCAAGTATTCTTTGTGGAACCACTTGAATCTGAACCAATATACATGAATGGTACGTCAACCATAATGGTCTTTCCAGACATGTCCTTCGGCGTAGCGCCATAGTATCCATACTCCTTTGCTCCGTTGGAGTAGGTCTTGGTACTTCCAGTTCCGAGACCTGAGCTACAACTGCCAAGCATTTGGTACGAGGTTGAAGTATAGCCATAACATACACGATGAAGTACCATATCAGAACTTGTCATAGCCATAATATCAGTACTTGATGTAGTGTTGCTTAGAGCAACTGCTTGCGACTTGTAACGGTAATCCATAACTGTGGAAGTATGTTCTACCTTTGCTGCGGCTGAGGCGGAATAGCCAGATAATACAGGCCATGTTGCTCCAGACGAATCAACTAATGCAGTATTATACAAGATTCCACTTGCAACTCCACTTGAGTCGGTTGTTGCTGTGCCAGTTACTGCACCTTCTGAATCCATTAGCATTATTTTAGTTCCTGCAATATTAGAGCCATCCGCAGTCAATGTTATTTCGAGCGAACGTGCTCTCTTGAACAATCCGGTTCCAGTAACTGCTACAGTCGTTTCATCTACAGTTCCATCTACGAAAGTCACAATTGATGAACCACCAATATTGAAGTCCTCTGTATTAGCAAAGTTACTATCGGTGAAATCAAATGTTCCTTTTCCGTTGAGACTCATACCTACTGTATTCGCAGAGAGACTCAACGAGTCATAAGCATGGGTCTCCGACGTAGCAGTACCATATTCAATCGCTGCTCCAGCACTTCCAGTAATGGTTCCTTCAAAGGATCCAGATATATCCTTGAGGTAGGATACTCCCGCAATCGCTTGACTGCTCAATGCAGAATTAGTGACATCCAATCTTCCACCAGATGTTAATCCGACAAGTACGCCGTAATTTCCACCGGTGACAGTTAAGCCATCTACATTTGTAAAGGCTGAACCATCCATCTCGAATCCTGTTGATGTTGGTGCTGTTATCAGAAGGTTTTCAAAGTTTGCTGCTGCGAAATTGCCGCCAATACTGACACCTACATCTGCACCAGTAATGTTTCCATTGGTGAGAAGAGGAGTTCCTGCTTCACGCATCCAGTCACCCATGTTTGTAACATCGCTACTTGAGCGAGCAACAATTTCAATACGGTCTTGGTAATTGTCAGCACGGTTGTGGAAGAAGTCTATGTTTAGACTTGCACCGACGATAGCGCCGGTTACTGCTCCACTTACACCGCTATCTCCAGTGTTTGTCATGTCAATAATTGGCATGGCTATTCTGAAACCGTCACCTGGGCTTGAGTAATAGGTATATGCATAATCCATACAGATGTTGTAATTATTCCACATTCCATTGTAACCCTCTGGAGGCATGTTCTTGCCCCAGCCGCCATGATAGGAGGTGTAATAGTATGCCCAGTAGTGATATGGATAGTATAGAGAATTGCTTGAACTGTCAGCATTTGCTTCCATTCTATATCCGAAGTATCCAGGATAGTCGTAATTACCATTGCTTGTGTACTTACCACCGTTATAGCCTTGATTTGCCATATACCAATAGTATCCGTAGTCTCGGTATGCTGGGTTTTGAGTGTAGCCATACAAATTGCAGTCATAGTAATTGTATCCTGCATAATCATCGCTACCACTTGAACCTGCATTAGCTCCATCGTAATAACCTGCAGAACTCCTCATTGCAGAAGTTCGTGTAGATTGATTGTAGGAAGAATCTGCAACTCCGTCACCGGTAGTATCAAGATCAAATTCAACCCACATTCTGTCGGTCATCATGTAATACTTTGAGGTTGCATAATTGTACAATGGGTGAGCATTTCCACCTTCAAATACGCTATTGTATCCAACTTGTACGTAGTCCTCTGAAAGGAAAGCACCCAAATCCAGTGAGTATGTCTTCCAACCAGATGATTCGCCTGATAATGAAGTTGAACGATATAGCATTGGTAAACTCATTCCTCCGTATACATCCACTCCTACAGTACTGCTTGTAACAGTAAAGCCATTGAGTTGAGGGGCCGCATTATAGGATTGAATACCTACTGCTGCACCACTAACTCCAAGATTAGACATTCCGGTTTGAGCATCTTCGAACCAAATACCAGTTCCAGTTTGCTGTGTATTAAAGATGTTTCCACTATTACCTTCAAGTGTTCCACCATTAATCTTGACAGTTGCCATTGCATCGGAAGTCGCTGCTAATCCGTAAACTGAACCAGCGTTTGTCATCTTGAGCGTTGCACCCTCTCCGACATACAATCCTGCACCTGTTGTTGCTGATTGAGCGTGATCTCGCACGACTCCACCATCAAGCCAAAGAGTACCGTCTTGGATATCAATGTGCATGGGGTAAGAACTAGAAACGGCCTTTATCATACCAACTGTATTTGTTGAAGATATGTTTAGTTGCACTACTCCACCACTACTGATAATTAGGGAAGGACTGTTTGTAGCATCAGACTTTATCTTCAATGAAGCACCCATCAAAGTAATGGTACAACCATCAATGTTTAGGTCCGCTGACAAAGTCATTGGAGTTTCATCAAAGAGATATGTATCGTCGCCTTCTGGGTCAAATGCTGAAGTTGTTGCATTATTTTTTAGCCAGTTACAATCCATGTTAGGTTGGTCAAAGTCAATTGGTGCTGGTTCAAGCCGCAATTCAATCGCGTCGCCAATTCCAAAGGTAATGTCGTAAGATTCATTCATTCCTGCGGCACCCCAAGCAAACACATTGTGATTGGTATAGGATGTTGAGGTTAAACTGAGTCCAGAAAGTTGGTTGTTTAGAACCCATGCGTCAACAAATCCTGTGGAATCAGTAACATGTCTTCCGACAGTTGTTATAGTTGAGCCAGAACCATCAACAAGTTCTGCAGTTACAACGTGGTTTGGTTTGTAGATCTTTGTTAAAGTTCCACTCACATTTACCATCTTGAATACTCCAACTTCTGCTAGTCCTCCAAGGTAAATATTACCAGTTGAAGAAGTAATGTCGAGGGCACAGTTTGTTGAAATCCATCCGCTTGAGTCAGCGCAACTGTTTCCGCCGTTAGTGACTTCAACAAGAGTGACTTGTCCATTCGTACTTGAAGTAGCCACATTTGTTGGGCTACCGGTAATTGCGACATCTCCGACAGTTACCTTCGAGTTACGAGCATATAATGCATCGCCTCCACTATTGCCCGTCAAAGCACCACCATCAATTACGAATGTATTTGGCGCATTGCTGCTTGAACAAGAACTCTTGATATTCAAAGCATCAAGACCAGTAAATGTGTATGAGTATCCACACCCATATGCGAAAAATCCACCAGTGGTCAAATCAATATTAGCTCCCAACATTCCATCGGTTGTTGGGCTTCCTCCACTAATCACCATTCCAGTAGCAGTAATATCATCCATCATTGGCGCAGTCCTGTACATATTGATGGCACCTGCTTGAACATTGTCAAGAGTTGCATCACTTCCGCTTGGACCAAGCATTGTGTAAGAGGAATGTTGCAAAGTTAATGCACCATCGCCCAAATCCACATCTTCAAGATAATAACTATCATCTGCATAAACATATGAAGTACTGTAGCCACTTGCATCAACATTGTAAGCATAGAACGTTTCTGTTCCAGTTGCAGTTGCTCTGCTCTGGGCAATTCCAATTCCACTCTGTGCTGATGAAGATCCAGCAGAAACATTTGACAACATTACTGTTGGTGCATTGAGCACGAAGAGGTTCACTGGGGAACCAGATACAGATACATTTTCAATTGAATATGAACCTGCTGTTCCAGTTTCGCTTGTTACCGCACCGTCATTTGCTCCACCTGCAGTATTACAGTTAGTCATAGTACCTTCGTATAGAGAAACTACTGAGTCAGTTGGGAAATTGAAACAACTTCCGCTTGCGGTATCAACAGCAAAGTTGCTGATATCAAAGGCTGAACCGTCTCCACTTCCATGCATTATTGCACTACCCACATTGGTGAATGTTACTTCGTTCATTGTGAAGTTTCCAACATTAGAGTTTGTGCTTGGTGAACTTCCGTGACGACTGCCTGCTGCAATTGCTGCATCAGTTGTGTTTGCAAAGTCAACATATTCCAAGGAATGTCGGTCATCAGTACCGGTAGTACAACCTGCTGTGAAAGCAAGTCCCTTCCATGTTCCGCCACTCTGTCCCTCAAAGAGGATGTGGTCTGTTGAATTACCCGATGCTATAAATTTGTCACAACTGCCATCAAAGGAAATTCCCTTGCCAGCTCCGACTTGAATAACTACACCAGGCTCAATATTTACATCTCCACCTATTGAAAGATAATCATTACTTGGGTTAATCCGAATTGGACTGTCAATTAAGTCCCAATTAGCACCGTTCGGAAGATCAGAGGTAATATCCGTACCCTTGCCTTCAAACGGCATTACTCGGTATCGTACACTACAATCTGTGCTAGAGGAATCATAGCAATAGTATGCACTGTAATATCCCCACCATGGAGCAATTAGTCCAGGTCTTGAAAATGTACTCGAAGCGTATGGTAAGTCTGGCATATTTGAATACCATGTAGTCATTGCCCTTTCAGGAGCAGTTGAGGTAGTACTCTTGAAGTACATTCCACCGAATCTGCTAATCATCACACGACTATTTGATTGGCTTCCATTGTATGTTGTGCCAAAGTAATCGAAGTTGAAGCCATCAGGCATGTCAATATTTGCGTCACAACCTGCCTTCCAAGTTTGGTAGTAATAGGAAGAAGTGCAGTAGTATGCATATGGATATCCATTGGATGAACCGGTAATTGCTGTTTGATAGTTAACGATTTCAATTGCACCGAGGTCAAATGTTTCCGATCCGTGGCTGCTACCGTCTGTTCCAATTCGGTAATTTACCTTGTGCGGGTTGGCGCCTGCCATGTAGTCGAGAGGTTCACGTAATGTAGCACCCTTAGTACGAGTTTGGTCTTGATAACCTACTGTAGCATAGTCGTAATATACTTCACAATTTGAATCATATTTGAATTCAATTTCGTTAGTAACATCATAGAATACTGCTTGATATGTGCATTCATAGATATCATTACGATATCCAACATCGTGCCATTCAACTACAAACATCTTGTTTGGATCGCCCACTTCGAAAGAAACGACTGAACTTGTGTTGGAGTTAGCTCCAGCACTGTCTGAATTGACGTCTTTTGAGAATATTTTGTATTCCATTGTATCTCCACGTGTTAATGCAGCAGCTCCTGTCCCGCCTAGTTTAGCAGTCCATTCACAAGCACTCAAAATACATGCATTGCGATTTCCACCAACTGGATTCAAATTCTTTGAATCCCATGAAGAGGCACCCGATAAACGATAGTATAGTGTTGGCCCGATTTCACTTGTTGAAGAAATATTTAGTCCAGTTGGTGGCTCACCTTGGTCGCCAATAACAACAGATATTGTTCGCTCAAGCGCGTGGCTATCTAATAGTGATGTAAAGTCCATCTTTGGTCCGCTTCGATCTGGCTCTGGTGCGACTTTACTCACCTTAGATGAGGTTGCACCAGTAGTTGCTTGGCTACCGTAGTACCCAGTACCTATTGCAAATCCAGTCCACCTGTATGATGTTGAATATGCATAGTAGTATCCACTTGTACAAATTGGGTTAGAAGAAGTACTGCGGAAGAAGTAAACGAATCCGTTTGTTCCTTGACATAGCCAGTTAGCGCGACTTGAACTGTATGAACCGTTAAAGTCAAACTTACCTACTGTACCATAGATATTGTCTAGTTTAATGTTGAAGGCTTTGGTGTAACCGTAAGTTGATCTTGGAGAATGTGTGTCTCCGCCAGACATTGGTTCATCAATTCCTGTTGAAGTATCTAGTCCAACCATTGCCCACTTATTTGCGGAGGAATCATAGAAATATATGAGATTCATTCCGGGTCCATTGGCTGCAGATATTGACAAATAACCTCCATCGGCCTGCATCATATCCATACTACCGGACAGTGTTCCGCCTAATCCATTGTATCCGCTGGATGGGCTGGTTGTCCAGCGCATTGTCCACATTTGGTAAAAGTAATAACTGGTGGTGTAGAAACAACTTTGAGCACCAGATCCGCATCCAGAAGTGTCAAATTCAAACACGAATTCGTCACTGCTGTCATAATAGGTCATTAGTTGGTCAAAGTACTTTTGTGGCTGATATGAAGAGTAAGCACTGCGGTCTGTGACCGAGACTTGGAATTTCTTTGCATTACCTGCATCGGCAACCTTGCCAATATAGAACCAGTGTGGAGACGTGCTTCCGCCACTTGGGGTAGTTCCTGCGTTTGCTCCATTTGCACCTGCGTTAAGATCCTGATAAGACCAGTAATAATTTACATAGTCGTCTTCACTTAGTGCTGCAGTTGTAGCCTTGAATTTACAGGTTGAAACTGATGTTGAGCAGGTGCCGATTGAAGATGCACTAGCACTAGAGTAGGTTCCATTGTTGATGCTGTACATCAACTTTGGACCGTTGGTAGAAGTGGAGTCAATTCCTGAGTTGTCCTTCAAGGTGATGAAGAATGTGCGTGCGCCTTCTTTGTATGACGTGAGGCCAGTGTAAGCTGCATAATCTAGCGCTGCAGGAGGTGTTGTGTCAGAGGCTCCGCCGTAAGTCACCTTGAAGTAAGATGCTGAAGAACCTGCGTTGTAGGTATATGTGTAGTAGTAAGTTGAGGTTGTGTATTTCATACCCATACCTAATGTTCCACCATTATTTGCTGCATTAAAAATTGTTGAACCTGCACCAGTTGAACATGTAGATTGAGAGTTACAAATAGTTGCAGTCTTCCAACCAGTTCCGCTAGGCATTGTCCCTCCAGTAGTTGCACTATTCCAAATTGAGGAAATTAACTTACGTTCATTATAATTGGAATTTGATCCCGATAATAATGAAGAAGCGATTGTTCCTGAACAGGATGAAGATGTTACTCCATAATTGTACCTTTGGTCCACACCACAGGTCTGAAGTAACGTTGTATCAGCCTGGTTAGATGAATAGGAGTAGTAGTATTGACGATACATCTTCCACTCAACCTTAGTTGCGTATGCAGTACTGCCAAAGTTTTGAGCAGTAAAGGAATACTTATGCCAAGGCAGGTAGTACAAACTACCATAGTAACGGTACAAATAACTGTATGAGTTGTTATAGCAGTATCCATAGTAAACGTAACAGTATCCACCGTTTGATTGCTTTACTTGTACAGATGGATCAAGTTGAATTGGATAACTACGGTTTTCTTCCATCAACCAGTCACTATCTACTGCGGTGGTCAAACTGATCATTGGACCATTTGCCGAGACGAAGTATGTAGCACCATGCATTTCATGATTATTTACATCAAATACAATAGGTTCAGGGAATTCAACCAGAAGATCACCAGTTTCAATGTGGCGAACCTGAAGAGGTTCCTGAGTCATTACCATTTCACTGGTAATCATAACTTCACCCATGTACAAGGCGTAATCCACAGGCAATTGCACAAATTCTGAAAGTCCAAGCCATTCTGCATTTGCATCTAGGATTGGCTGCTCTCGAATAATGAGATTTTGCTTGACTTGAGTTCCCTCAACTTGGTAGTCGAGATCGAAACCTTCAGCCAGTGGGTACCGAATTGTGTTTGCACCAGTTGTTATCTCTTCAAGTGCAGGTGCAACACGATATGGCATCGGTGCAGTTCCTGTAATGTCAAGAGTAACAATCTGGGGCTGAATACCCACAATTACGGGGTCGGCATTTGGGTGCGCTTGAACAGCAACACCATTGCCAACATCATTACTGAAGTATGTCTTAAAGATATTATCAGTAACTTCCCAGCCACCAGGGGTGGATACGAGATTTGTATCAATTTCTTCCCAAGTGCCCTCATCGGAAATGAAGTGGACTGGATCGCTGTAAGTTAATACCTCGATATCGCCATCTTCGCCAATGTATGCCTTTTGATTAAGGGAACGCATTCCCAATAATTCCTTGGCAGGGTCTAGTTCATTGACACTAGCTTTTTCGTTCTGCTCCTGCGGCAAAGCAAAGGGGTCTTCTTTTGCTTCTGACAGGTTCGACTCCTCAGAGAAGTCAATTGCGTTCTTTGTATTTTCAACTAATCCGCTCATCGGCATTAATGTCATTAGCAGCACTAAGAAAAGTGCTGCACCGACTCCGCTCCAAACAGTAGTTTTGTTCATTTTTTTATTTTCTAGGTTCACGTCATCACCTCATACGCTCTGTATGCAAAGCATCCGAGGCCCTGCACCCCTTATAGGCGTTGGGGTGCATTCGGTTTGAATTAAGATATACTTTGGCTACGCAGCATGGCGTTTATTGATGAGAATATACCCACCCCCACTGGTACAACATGTTTGTAAGAAAATTATTATGTGCTTATATAATGCTGCTACCGCACAGAAAAACGGCATACCGCATGACATTGGCCTCAACTAGTTAGCAAATTACAGAATGTTATTTTTTCCATATTATTTCAACGCCACAATAATATTATTTAATCACCCTATAATAATTCCAAACTGGCACGCATATTTTCTATTATAGCCGTTGCACCTTTTACCCAAATCGGAAGTTTCCTAATAGTCGATTTTGATGTCATTCCAGAACAGAGGAAATAATATCTCACGTGTGGAATAACTAAAAACGGATAAGGAAAATAAGAAACTTTATCCAATTCACAGATCTATTATTCTCCACTAAACTACACTCATGTAATGAAATCATTTGCCCTCTAAGGAAATAAGGATAAGAATTTAAAATAAAAAAAGGCCGAGGACCCCGCTCACGAGGCCCCCGGCAAAATCGCCATCTCTTGGATGGGTTATTGTATGGGATTGGCTAATCAGAGATTAACTTCAGTAGTCCCATTCCTTGCTATCATCGCCTTCATTACCTCGTGAAAGGATGAATGCTCCGACTACAAATGCTAGAACTACTATTCCAATGATTGCTCCCCAAGCCCAGCCTGGTACGCCTCCATCTTCAACAGTATCTCCGACTGTTCCTGTTCCACTGCCGGTTGAGCCTTCAATTGTGTATGAATAACTGTTCATAGCATCATTTGACTCCTCATTTCCGACTGAATCTACTCCACCGACTGCCACGTGGATAACGTGGTCACCAGAGACAGAAGACTTTGGAATGGTGTGACTAGCAGTTGCATCTGTTGTGAAATCACATTTGTCGTCTACAGTCCAAAATGCCATGTCATTTTCAACAAAAGTATTTGTATCCCAGCAAACCTTCCATTTCACAACATCAGTTGTTTCTCCAGCGGTCCAAGCGACAATAATGTCATCGCCAGATGCGGTGAAGGTTAAAGCATCAGCAGCAGCAGCTGGGTCAACTTGTGTGTCAGCAACATGAGTTACTGAACCAAATACTCCATTTGCACCAGCGGAATTGATTACCTTAACAGTAATACTGTATGATTGTCCATGAATTGCGCCTGCCATTGTGTAGGTCGAAATAGTTCTGTCGAGAACTATTGGGTTAGGGCATGAGTCAATGCAAACTTCAAAACTGTCGCCTTCAACCATTACGCCGTCTGCAGTCCAACTAATTACAATTGAACCACCTGCTTGCGATACTGCGGAAATACTTGCAACACCTGCTTCTGGAACAGTTGGTTGGTCGCCACTTGCTTCGAATACAGCAATTGTACCTGGGCCGAGGATGTTTGTTCGGCTTGACATATCTGCAGAAAGCATTACGTGAGTGCTATCAACTGTTGAAAGCGTATTTCCAATCATTTCCCATTGGTTGCTTACGCCATACCACATGGAATAGGTTCCGTCACTTGCGCCTTCAAAAGTTAAGTCCATGGATTGCGTCAAAACAGATGCTGTTGCCCCAAGGGTTCCAAGAGAATTGGTGTAGTCCAATGAAACTACTGAATCGTATGGAATATCTCCTTGGTTAGGCAATAGTTCCTCAACAATTGGGCTTGCATCGGTAATTGTTACTTCAAACAACTGAGTGGAATCATAAGTTAGTGAATAATTCATTTCTGCTCCACTTGCACTTATTGAATTAGCTTCAATCATGTTGTACACATGAACGTTTGCAGATGCTGGTTCGCTTTCCAAACCATATCCGTCGGTAACTACCACAGATACTGGAAGTGTTCCAACCCAGTTATCCATAACTGGAATTGCGCACATCATTCCTTGATCGTCACAGAAGACCATATCGTCCATTGAACCATTTGAGGTAGTTCGAGTCCAATTGTATGACAGAGATTGACCATCAGGGTCATCTGCATCAAAACCACTAGCCATAAGAGTTACTATGTCACCTACAATAATGTCGCCATCGGATTCAACTGCTGCTGATGCAACAGGTCGGTTATTGAATACCATGAAAGAACCTGTCGTGTCGTCATTTCGGCTTACCATGTCTCCGCTAGCAGGTGGGTTTACCATGCTAACTGTTGCGGTGATATCAAATTGACCGCCACCGGTTGTTCCGGCACCAAAGTCATGTTGTGCACATGCATGGCCGATTAATTCGGCTCCACCTTGGCCACCATCGTCTCCGAGGTCCTTGTGATTATAAGGCATCATACCTGCTGGTAGGCCGTCAATACAATCATCAACATCATATGTAGCAACTACTCCGCCACCAAAGGTATCTACGATTTCGATGTTAACTGTCCAATCATAAGTTTCGGTAAGTGTGCTACCCTTGTGAGTTACTTCAACCAAAATGCGGCTGAATCCAACACCAAGAGATGCCCCGTCTTGGGCTAGTACCGAAGGAGCTCCTACGCCACCAGTTCCATATCCTTGAAGAACAGTCATTTCAACAACTGCAATATCATGGAAGTTTTGAAGTGAACCAAATAGTTCTGCTTCGTTATTTGCATTATTACCGTCTGAGACAGATTCTCCGTCATCACACATGTGGTAAACTGTTACTATCTCTGTGATGTCATCCCCACCGCCAGGTTGGCCATCAGGACCATTGTCAACAATGATTGTTTCATCAGCCGCACAATCTGGCTTCTGTGAAAATATTTTGTAAGAGTTAAGAGTTGCAACTATATCGTAAACTCCAGTTGTTACTCCACTATCAGTTTCAACTGCACCAGAATAGGTGTAAGTATCGCCCCAGTTCAATTGGAAAGCTGAAGAATTAATATCAACATTTTCTGACATGTTTTGCCATACAAGTGCTGTAGCGTTTAGAACTCCTGCCATTACTGATGCTCCTGCGAGTAGGTCGTCTGCACCACTGTTACCGGTAGCACTTGTTAATCCTGAGCCACTGGAGAGCAATGAAACACTTACATTTCTTGCATCCCAGTTCGTAGAACCATTGAGAGAAACTGACATGGTAAAGGCATGAGTGCCTCCACCTGTAATGTGGTCATCCTGATTTGAATCCCAAACCATATCAATATCTATATCATACCAGTCAACGACCATTACATATGTTGAAAGTGCATTATTTGATTGAATACTATCTTGTGTAGTAACTAATTTAACTACAACATCATAGGCACCCACTGGTGGTGTCCAAACAATTGCTGCACCTGAACTATCCTTAATTGTATAAGAACCTCCATTCATATATTCACCATAAGGTAGGTTATCGACACCACAACTTACGAGGTCGTGCATCCTTGGCAATGTTACCGCTTCCACCTGAAAGATATACTGTCACTTCAATATTCATCTCAGTGATATTTGCATCTCCGGTATTTTGAATGGTAACAACAAAGTTGCTATCCACTCCAGCAAGAATCTCATGGGTATATGTCCCAGGACTCATAGGATCTTCATAGGTTTCGCGAGGGTTGATAACATCAACCAAAGCGGCCTCAGGCCCAGATCTTGCACTGCTTTCATCATTCATTTTTTCATTTTGTAGCTCAACTAGGCTAATGTTCGCAAGTACACTTGCTAGCATTACCAAAGTAAGCATTATTGTCACTGTCTTTCGCATTGTCACAGTCCTCCTTTAACGGTCGGTGTCTCCTGTGAGACAATGTATCGTATTTATAGTATAGGCGAAAACACAAAGAAATTGTGGTGCGAAAATATCAATAAATCCACCCTATTATTGAATTATTTTTCTCAAAAGGAATAATAAAAAAGCCGCCTTGCGTTTAGACTGCTAATTATTATATTTCCAAAATCCAAAATAATTCCAAAATATTTCAACTTTTCACTTAGCGACCTCCAATCGCGTCACAATATTTTATTGCGGCTGGCATAAAATGAACAATATGTTTGATTCAAAGTAGATATACATACATGCTCACTAAATTAGAATATAGAAAATCATATTGAGAAATGATTCGGCGAAGCCTTCTCATAACACCCCCGCGTGGAAGAATGTGGTGGAGACATGGCCCTTGTGCAGATAGTCGCTTTTGGACCTCTTGCAGAAATACTTGGATGGAAAGAAAAAACTATCCCTCTCCCTGGGCCCACTACCCCTTTTTTGGTGATTGAATTTTTGGGCATTGAAGATTGGGCAAATGGCGGATTAACCTACTATGTTGATGGTGAAATGTGTGATGCTCACTCGGTTTTGCCCGAAAAATGTGAACTCGCACTTTTACCTCCGGTGAGCGGAGGATAATCAAGAACCTTTTCACCATTCTTCGTCGTTGCAAGTTTCTTTGTTATTGCATATTATTGCCAGTTATTTTCCGAAGCCTTGAACATTAGAAGCCTATCCGGCTACTTTGGAGATACATATGATAGGCGGACTTGGGTCGGGTGAACTGATAATTATTCTATTCATTTTCTTTTTGCTTTTTGGTGCTGAAAGATTACCAAAGGTTGCTCGCGCACTCGGGCAGTCAAAAGGTGAATTTGCCGAGGGCATGAAGGAAATAACCTCTATGCCACGCAGCGACAATACTGAAGCAGACCTTGAATCAGGAGGAAGGACTCCAGAGGCTGCACTTGCAGAAGAGGCGAAGAAGTTGGGGATTGAAACCGAGGGCCGAGATACTGACGAAATCAAGGAAGATATTGATGCCAAGAAAGAATAATAATGTAATTATTATTTACTTCGCTTAAGTTTTTGTGGGCTTCCGCAGATTCCACATTCTGGAATATTATCCGAATCACTGCTTTCTACCTTTGACACAGCCCTGCAGCCGCTACAAAGAAGAATCCACGACCAGGCTGCTTTACTCGCTTTGACACTAACCGCCTTCCAACTTAGTTGCATTTTTCGTGCGACATTTTGCATTCGGTAATCATCTGTATGGAGAGTTCCGTTGAGTTGTTGTGTAAGAGCCAATAATTCAACATCAACAGGAGAAAGTCTTGGTAAATCACCAGTCAATGCTGCGTTTTCTTCAACTTTGCTGACTGAGGCTGGATCTGGGATGATAAAATCTGGACCCTGATTTTCTAATAACATCGCTCGTTCTGGAGAATGGCGTTCCATCTCAACAATCTGACCAAAAACACAGAAACAACCTAACCATTTTTGTGGCGGCCAAGCGAGCAAAGCCGAAGTGTCCAAGATGTCTGGTATCTCCATTCAACCGTTCGCAGTGAATACTCACAATTCACACTACCGGCGATGATAATTGGTAATTGTAGATAATATGAATTAGATTTTGGCAGCCATATTGCCTTTCTACCGCTACCCTACAATCTAATTCCCTTACAGACTTTCGTAGTCAAGCCTCAAATGCACGGAGGCTCAGCCGCCCCACATGGGGATGTTTGAGGGTCTTCAACCTGTGATCCTTGAATGGTTTGCCGATTTTGGCCCACTTTCCCTTATTGGGTTGTCGTTTACCGAGGCAATTATCCAGCCCATACCTCCCGATGTACTCCTCCTCCCTCAACTTCTCAATGCCGAAGGGAATATACCCACTATCGTGTGGTTGTGGCTTTCATGCACGCTTTCCAGTGTGTTGGGTTCTCTTGTTGCTTGGTGGATTGGCAGGAAATGGGGCAGAACTCTTCTAGATAAATATTCCAAGGAAAGTCATTTAATTCGTTTAGAGAACTTAATCAGCCGATATGGGACACTTGGCGTCTTTATTGCTGCTTTTTCACCCATTCCCTACAAGGTATTTGGTTGGGTTGCGGGAATGGGTGAAATGAACCGCACCTCATTCATTGTTTCCGGATTATGGGGCAGAGGATTGCGCTTTGGATTGGAAGCAATATTAATTGGAATATATGGGCAGGAAATAATTGATTTCTTATTAGGATGGGGATTCTTCGTTGTTTCATTTGTAAGTGTAATTCTTCTTATTCCGTTGTGGTATTGGTGGCAGAGTCTTGCAGAACCAATGCCTCAGGCTGAATAATTGCTTAGAAAATGAGGCCCCTGTCTCTAATCTAGGAGGCTAACCTTCATCAATGTAAAGCGCGGCGCAGGGTTGTTGCTCGATTAGTGTAGCCAGGTCCATCATCTCGGGTTTTCATCCCGATAACGCGGGTTCGAATCCCGCATCGAGTACCAACAACAACCACTCAGCACTCTTTTTTCAGCAGCGCCAATATGGTGCGAAAAAAGTCGAAATTATTCTAAAGCCACATCCCATTGAGCCTGTCTATTTATCAAATAGAACCCTTTGTGCAGTTTGAAAGCCATGCCGACAATATCTACTGCTGAATTGGTGCGGTGCCCTCCAAGATGGTTGCTCGTCAGAATTGAAAGTAGTGAAGGAGAAATCGGATGGGGGGAAGCGCTGGGCGACTTACACGAAGAAGTTGAGGCAGCCCTACAATCGGCATGCAAGAAAATAATTGGGCGTAATATTTCCGAGATTGAACGCCTGCGTCAAGAATTACTTTATGGTCGCTTTTGGCGAGATGGACCTGTACTAAATACGGTTGCTGCAGCGATTGAAATGGCTTTGTGGGATATCAAAGGAAAGGCAGCCGGCGCCCCTATTCACGAGTTATTAGGTGGGAAAGTACGTGAAAAAGTGCAAGTTTACCGTAACATATGGGGGGGGGGAGCCCAAGAATTTGCAAAATCCGCAGTTGCAGCATTAAATGAAGGAATGACCGCCATGAAAGTGAGCCCTGTTGGCCCTTTACGAGGTATTGTGAGTGATGCTGACCTTTCGGGAATGGTTGAAATTGTTTCTGAAGTCCGCAATGCTATTGGTAAAGAGGCTAAGTTAGCAATTGACTTGCATGGGCGCTGTTCGCCTTCAGCAGGAAGAAGGGCGATTTCATTAGTTGCACCTTTTGACCCCTGGTTTGTTGAGGAGCCAATGCTGCCGGGAGATGCTAAGGCAATGTCTGAATTGCGTAATCTACGTTGCTCTCAACCAATTCCAATTGCCGCCGGTGAGCGTTTCCTTAACCGGCAAATAGCATTTGATCATCTATTCCCAACTCCAGCAATTGACATAATTCAACCAGATATTTCCCTAATGGGTTTGAGAGATACTTTTGCAGTTGGCCTTGCTGCTGAAGCTGCTCAAGTTCACCTCGCCCCACACTGTCCATATGGTCCAATCCAAACTGCCGCAAGTTTGCAAATCGCTGCTGCTTGTCCTCCACATATAGCCCAAGAAGTTCAGTCCCTAGGTGGGGCAGGATTGCCGGGTGGGCGATCAGGTGATGGCTGGGAATGGGCATTTGATTTAATCAAAAAGCCGTTTGAAATTGAAGGAGGGTATGTTTCAGTAAGAAGTGGCGCGAAATTTGCCGGTTTGGGAATTGAAATTTGTGAGGAAAAAATCAGTGAATTTGCTGAGCAATGGAATCCGCATCCTCCCACTCTTTGGCACACAGAAGATGGTGCAAGAGCAGAATGGTAGTTTTCAATTAAAATAATCCTTTTTCAATTGAAATATTTACCCGATTATTCACTCATATCGGCCCTGATTGCGATAATAATTTCAGCATTTAGAGGATTATTGCAGTCACAAATGCGCATATTTAGGGACCCGAATAATAGCGATTTTTTTGCCAATTTTCTCTAGCAGATTTGCCTCTCAATTGAGCAATTATTCAGGCCCTTTCAAAATCGTTTTTCAATTGAAAAATTCACCCGCTAATAATTACATTTTCCGGCGGAGGGGCTATGCCCTACTTACGACTCGCCCCTTTATGCCTCGCATTATCATCACTGGGTCTTGTGGCCTAATTGGTGGTTTGGTATTTGATGTGTTGAAAGAATTGGGCCACGAGGTTTTTGGCATTGACAGGCCTCACTCTGACCGTATTTCTCGTGGTAGGAATGTCGAAGACAAAGGGGCGTTAAATCGCCTTGACCGGTCCTTAGATATCTCCTCAATTAGCGTCAACAGTTTAGCAAAAATATTCGAGGGCCATGACCAAATAATACACTTAGCAGCAGATGCAGACCCTTCTAATTGGGGGCGCTCAATGCTTGAAGTAAATATCGTAGGCACCCACACCGTCCTAAAAGCAGCAAAGCAAGTAGGCATTAAACGAATTATTATTGCATCATCCGGCCTTTCCCAAGTTACCTTAGAGAGGCAATTAATTGAGGGAGGAAATCTTTATGGCAAACTAATTGGGATCGAGGATGGAGTCGGTATTGATTCACCATATGGCTTGAGTAAAATTATTGGAGAGGAACTCGGCAGGGGATTTGCATCATCCAGCATGGAAGTTATTTCAGTTAGAATAGGCACAGTCATCCCTGATGATTCTGAACATGTTCGCCGCGGTGGCCGACTTATGGCAACGGCATTTTTGCAACAGGATGTGAAAAATTTCTTTATTGCGGCAAGCCAAAATGAACTTCCAGCAAATCAATACTTCCTCCTCACCGCGGCCCAGTCTGACTCTCCGACTCGATTCGTAGATTTAGAGCCAGGATTGTCCTCACTTGGGTGGTTGCCTCTTGATTGGCAAGAATGGTTAAGCATTTATGAGGGGTGAATACTTTTGTATTCTTATGCATGTACTCGGAATTCAGCGACGGAAAATATCTTCTTTGGGGGCTTGTAATTGAGCCTCGTATTGGCCATTGACGTCGGCACAAGTTCCGTCAAACTTCTCTTGACTGACGAAAAAAACTTCGAAAAACTTCACGCCTTTCACACTCCATTTCCTTCAGGGGACGACTCCGGTGGGATTATTGACTCACGCGATTATCTCGACTCTATTTGGAAGGGAATTAGAGAGTGGTTGATTGAAGCGTTACCAAATAGAAAAAAAATAGCCAAAGTTGGTATCACCAGCCATATTCAAAGTGCTCTTCTCATAACAAAAACTGGCCAGCACTTTGCCCATATGCACCGTTGGGATCATCCCATTGATTCTGCAGTTTCAGATGATTTTATTTCACAATTTAGCGGGGAGTGGCCCGGTCTTGTAATGAATTCTGTTTTGAATCCACTGGGCAGTTGGATGCCAATGCGACTTCGCAATTGGGCTTTGACTTATCCTGAAGCCGGAAAAATAATTTATGAGAATGGTGGTTATGCATTGCAAGTAAAAGACGCATTAAACTACGACCTTTGTGGCGTTATTGCTAGTGATGCACGTTCAATGCGGGGCTGGTTAAACTTTGAAAATGAAGTTGATGCACAACTTAGTTCGTGGGTCGGATTGGGTGATATTTGCCCATCTATTCTTGAACCACAGGAAACTCTTGGAGAGGTGAATGATTTTGGCAGCGAAATCAGCGGAATTGACGAAGGAGTTGAAGTAATAGTTGGTTGTGATGATTTTTCCGCTGGGATTCATGGTTTTGCATCCCGCACTAGAACTCTGCTAAATATGGCAAATACAACTGAGCACTTGGCAGTAACCTTGCTTGATAAAAAATCGCTTATTGCTCAGCAGCACGCTACCGAAACCGGTTTGTCATTTCTACCAAAATGTGGCGATTTGGAAGCCGTACTATATTGCTCAACCGCAAGTGGGGGAGTGACATTAAAAATGTGCTTACCAAGAATCAAGGGGTTTCCACTTGAAGAAGTGGGATGGGATGAAGAGGGATATATTGCAGCACTAAATTGGCTAATTGATATCATGGGAGCGCGGCCCGAAAACGGTGTTGATGCTGAGATTAGTTTTGATGCTGAGATATTTACAAAGCGCGGACTGAAGCCATCAGCAAAACATATTGGCGGCTGGGACGGAGACCCTTCCAGACTTAGCCCAAGAGTGCATGCATGGATGATTTTTGAAGGTCTTATTGATACGCTACACCCCATTAGAGTCGCCCTTCTACCATTTACAAATGAGGGGCGACCAGTAAAGATCGGCGGAGGCTTATCTATGATAGGACCCGTGTTGGAAAGCAGAGCCGCCCGTTGGCCCCAAGGGATTGAGGTTGTGGCGACAAGAGAAATAAGCGCAAGAGGGATTTGTCGATTGTTAGGAATAGAGGTTGAAGTTGACTGAAAAGCATTATTGTAAACGGCTTACTAAGGAGAGAAAGAGGGGGATATCATGAAGGTTGTCATTTTCGGCGCAGGCAAAGTAGGAAGAGGTTTTCTTGCTGATTTATTTTCACGAGCAAAATGGGATATTACCCTTGTTGAGGTTACGCCAAGCACCCTTGACCTTCTAAATAATGAAGGGGAATGGAACTTAATTCGACTCAAAGATGAGCCTGAAATTATTACAATTAACGCAACTACCATTATTGATGGAAATGATCAAAAGGCAGTGGATTTGGCCATTCAGTCAGCCGATTTGCTTTGTACTGCAATTGGCGGTTCGCACTTAGAAAATTGGGCTATTTCGGCATTTAAGCCACTAATGCAAAGAGTTGAAAGGGGAAAAATCGATATCATTTTTGCTGAAAATCATGCACAACCGGCTGAATTAGTACGCAATACACTGCAAAAACAACTGTCGCAATTGTCCGACAAGCAGGCTGAGGAAAAATTATTTGCAAACCTTGGCCTCGCCCAAGCACAGATATTGCGTTCATGTATTGAGCCAAGTGCTGAGCAAATTACAGAATATGGAAAGTTGACCTTGCGAGTTCAAGATCATGATATCCTCCCTCTTGATGCAGACGCTCTTACTTCGCCCGAATTACTGAAAGGTGTTCCAGGGCTAAGGCCGACTCACAATTTTTCCCTTGAATTAACGAGAAAAGTTTTCACCTATAATGCGATTAATGCAGTAGTTTCCTATCTTGGCTCCATAAGAAAATATGATTTTTTGGCTGATGCGGCAAATGATGAAGAAATTGCTCTAATTGCCAAAGCGAGTGGACTTGAAGCGAGTAATGCGCTTATTTCCTCCTTTGGATTTGTGCGTGATGAGCAAATTGCTTGGGCGCAACGAGCATTAGTAAAATATCAGGACCGCAGAATTGTTGACCCAATTGACCGTCAATGCCGCGACCCAATTCGCAAACTTGGAGTAAATGACCGCCTTCTCGGACCGATACTTCTTGCCATAAAATTGGGATTGCCATGCGCTAATCTTGCAATAGGTATGGCTGCAGCCCTAGCTTATGAACCAAGCGAAGAGGAGAAAAAACTAGACCCTACTTATGCAGCACTTTCGGAAATGCGGCAAGGGTCCAACTCAAAAATAGTAGCAACGCTATGTCCTAATGTATCTGATGTTACTAAAAAAGCACTTGAAAATGTGCTTGCTGAAGGGCAGAAAAGCCTTGCTTTGTTCCGCTGGGTTCAAGAAGCAATGGCGGGGGTCAGTAGTTGATGACGAAGAAAAGTGCAACCGCCATGCTCGCCGCCGGATTCATGATGCTAATTCTAAATTTAGCAGTGATTGGCCCAGCAGCAACCTCTGCAGTACAGGATGCAGTTGATGATGCAATGGTCAAAACGGCAGAAAATACTTGGGAAAATGACGAGTGGATTGATAGTCAAGACAGTAGAACTTATTACGCCTTTGGATTAACTAATTTAGAAGAAGTAAATAATGGTTCAGATCCAATTTTTGAAAAGCAGGGGCCTTTTTCTTTTGACATTGAAACCCATAGTACATTCATTTCTCATGATGAGGTTGAGGGCACATTAACTTACTCTTCCAATTCAATATTTTCCTTTGCTGAAGGAGAAGACCCAAACACACAGATTACCCAAATGAATATTCTATATGAGGCGCAAAGAGTTGCAGTATTCCCATCAATGATAAGTGCATTTAGCGATATTGCAGGTGCTGGTTTCATGTCTGAAGTATTGAAAGAAGACCTCAGTACGACCCAAGCCGCAATTCGCACCGGTCAGGTGATTACTCAAGCCATCGCTGATTCTGGCAATTCCGCAAATGTTGGTAATGCTGCCTTTGTTTCTTGGGCTAATGCAACTAATTACTCCGGCCCAGATGCTGATTTCACCGACCTTGACTACGCATTCCTAAATGCAGACGATGGAACTGGAGTTGATATATCTCTTACCGGCCGAGTTGGAGCAACTTTGTTCATGGGAATGGGTGTGCCAAGCAATGAAACTAGCCCCGCAAGAGCTGCGCTCTTCGGTTATGCTGATGCTGATGCTAATGTCACATCTGCCCGAGACAACGCCCTATATTCGCTTGTAGGAACTAATTATGCAGCCTTCGGAGGAGGGGCTTCTTGGGATACTGCATCAGAGGAAGAACTTGAAATTCGCATGGAGGCTCTTTTTGGAGTGCCATTTGGATTGGGTTTTGATAAGACTATTACCAATTTGCTCACTCATAATGATAGTACTTCTAACCCAGACGGGCTTCTCGCTTGGTCTGAGGACGGCTTATTGCCAGGGCTGGCAACTTTCTTTTCAACCGCTCCGGTAAATCCAGCATGGACTTTCCTAGAATTCGGAATAACCTATCCACAACTCATCGCCCTTGGAGATTGGGCGGCAGCACTCTCTGATGACTCAACTGGAGTTCCAATGGTTTTACACGGAGGTAGTGGTGTATTAGTAATTTCAGATTGGTGGACTACGACATGGGGTGGAGTTGACCCTCTAAGTGGAGAAATCAATGATATTGGAGTTAATAGTTTCACCCGTTTGCCATGGTATGATTTAGAGCCTGTTTCATGGGATGAATCCACTGTTGATTATGTGATGAATGGACCATTCGGTCTTGCCACTAGTTCATCAATATACACAATATATGGTATCTTTGCAAACCGTACTGTACCTGTTGATTCCGACCAAAACTCCCCTACCTACTTACAACCGATGATTGGCGGTGAGGAATTACCCTTTACCGATGAAATTTTTGGCGCTTATTACAACATTAGTGCTGATGATGCTGCAGTTCTTCGCAATTACATTGAAAATATGTTTGATGGCGTATTGCCGATGTTCTTAGAGCACTTCTTTGGAGTTACAAAGTGGTCAACTCATTCCGTCAATGAATGGTTATTTGGCTGGCATGACCCACTCCTTGCATATAGTGCTGCAACTGAAGCAGGAGAAACTAACATGGCTGCTGCAATGGCCGACATGTCAGTTGGATGGGCAAGTCTTGAATCAAACAAAACTTATTTCGGCAGTGAGCATCTTGACGATGATGGAAACTTAGTCTCTGTAAATCTTAGTGAAAGTGAACACACAATTTACACCGGAGAAACAGACCTCTCGTTGGTCGGAGAATATGTCGCCTTCAACGGAAACCCTGAACTATGGTGGAGGACAACAGAGCACTATAATGGCACATACGGTCTTTCTCCAATAGAGATGATGGATGGCACTACCGGTGGATTCGTTGATGGCACAAATTACGACCCTGAAAACCCCCCTTCTTTCACATTGAACCTTGCGGACTACGCAATTGTTACCGCAAATTATGAAGGCAAGGGAGAATTACACGGAATGGAAGTTGAAGTTTGGTCCGCTAACCTTGACCCTACTAAGAGAAGCGTACAACAGAAATTGATTGACAGTAAGACAATCATGGATGTATTGCCGGGTGGCTTGCCGATATACTTCGGTTCAGAAGTTACTTTGATGACTGAATCGGTGACTGGGAAAATTGTCAGCGGCGACTCTAAATCTTTCTTTTATCTTGACTTGAGGGGACTTGGCGCTGAAAATCCAACCATGGATGATCTACAACCTGTATTCGAAATCAACCGTTTTGCTCAAGCCGAAAAAGAAGATGTTGAATTTATTGAGAACAGTTTGCATGCAAACCAAGACCCAATGACATATTGGATGAATTTTGACACAGGTGCTGATGCATTCTTTATTGACTATATCACATTACTATTCTATCTAAACCGACGATGAGGTGCAAAATTTCACCGAGGCCACCGGCGCAATAATTGATGTTTCTGAGGCAGTAGAAGCAGCAATGAACGCAGACGATTCTGAAGCCGATGAAGTTGATGAGGAAGACGCAAAAGACAACTCGGATGATAATTCAGAAGCCTAAGACTGCACTAACTATGGCGACGGAGGGGTCAAAGCAATTATTGCTATTTGGCCCCTATAGCGACAAGCCTCATTTAGCCTCGTCCTAATGAGCGGTACATGGCGAAGGCACCGGCTCGCAAATCTACTGCCTCTGCCAAAGAGAATTCGAGCAGTAAAAGCAGTGCTGCGCCATTGATTGGTTATGTCACACCTCACGTTCATTGGGACCGTGCATGGTATCTTCCATTCCAGCAATACCGCTATCGTTTGATTGAATTCGTTGATGAACTATTGGCTTTATTGGAAGACCCTGATTCAAATTACCCTTCATTTGAATTTGATGGTCAAACTGTAGTTCTAGAAGATTATTTGGAAATTAAACCGGAGAATCGCCTGCGAATTAAAAAACTCGTCAAAGATGGAAAATTAGGAGTCGGACCTTGGTATGTATTGCCCGATGAGTTCATTGTGGGAGGGGAGGCATTAGTTCGCAACCTCCAATTCGGACATCGTATTTCAGAGGAATTTGGCGGGCGCTGCAATATTGGATATGTGCCGGACCCGTTTGGTCACGTCGGTCAACTTCCAGCAATATTGCAAGGGGTTGGCTTAGACACTTTCCTTTTTACCCGAGGTGCAGGACAATGGGTGGGTGAAGCGGGATGCGTTTTTGATTGGACTGCAGCCGATGGTAAAACCTCTGTATTGGCCGTAAAGCAAACTCCAGATTACCCCTGCCTTATGGCATGGGGGTTTGAGATTCGTCAATTGGACCGGAAGTCAAGTCCTGATGTAAATGTTGAAAGTGCAATGGGTCGGCTTCAACGCCTCCTTGATGGCCTAGAAAATACCTACAATTGGACCGCACCTGTTGTTCAGTTGGGTAATGGCTCTGACCATACCGCACCTCAACCAACTTTACCTATGTTAATCGAAGAGGCGAATGAGCATTTCAAGGGAAAAATCAAACTGCAGCATGCTCGTTTTTCAGATTTCTTTGATGCCATAAAAGAATGGAAATCTCAGCGAATTGCCGATGGCAACCCCCTTGTTGAATTCCAAGGCGAATTGCACCAAGGCTGGGACCGAGCATTGCTCTCAGGCGTTTACAGTGCCCGCCTCTATCTCAAAAGAATGAACGATGCTACAATGAGTGTTCTATATGATAGAGTAGAGCCTTTGGCGGCACTGGCATGGAATATGGGTGGCCGCCCCCGCCCCGATGCCTTACAGTTGGCATGGCGCGAAGTATTACGCAACCACCCGCATGACGACATTTGTGGTTGCTCAGTGGATGCTACGCATCAAGACATGGAGATTCGCTACCGCCACGCAAGAGAAATTTCAACGATGCTCGTAGAAGACCTTAGAGAAGATATTCAACCGTTATTTGACCTCCATCATGAAAACCCAGATGCAGTTCCTTTCCTACTGCATAACCCTAGACCCACAAATTGGTCGGGAACTTTGAATTTGAATCTGGTCGTCCCAAAGACGGGTGGATGGTTGAAAAGAGATTTTGCCTTTGCCGTATTGGCCGATGGAGATGGTTTACTCAATGCCACGGCAGAAATTACCGCACCTTCATGGGGATTGCATATTCACCCTGATAGAGTTGCAAATGTTCAATTGCCAAGAGTCAAAGGTTCAATTGAGGTTAGTGGTTTGGAACCCGGTTGGCATGTTGCCCACTTATTACCCGGCCTTGAATTCCCTCCACCTCCAGGTGATGCAGTTCGCTGTAGTGAGGGAGATGATTCTGCAAGCCGATGGATGGAAAATGGCCTGATAAGTGTAGTTTTCCGAGATGATGGCAGATGGGATATCATTGATTTGTCAACTGGGCGTACTTTTGTTGGTTTAGGACAACTCGAGGATGACGAAGAAGCCGGAGATTCGTATGACCATAGCCCTGGTGGATATCCAGTAGCAGTTGGTGCTGGAAAGGACGTAGGATTGGATGAGAGGCCAGAGCCAGTTGATCGCAGAAGTACTCTTGCCGTCGAAGATAAAGATATTATCGTCAATTTTGATTGGTCTGTCACCAATCAATGGTCTGCTACAATGCATATTCAAATTGAATGGTCATTACCAACATATTTTGAAGATGAAACCCAAAAACGCAGCACTCAACAAGAATGGGTTTCAATTGAGCATTGGGTTACTATGAGGTCGGCATCACCTGTTCTAGAAATAGAGACCATCATAGACAATAGTGTGGAAGACCACCGGACAAGAATTATTGTCCCTACTGGAGTTAACTCAAAAACCGTCACTGCCGGCGGAGCATTTGAAATGGTTGAACGCCCATGGTATTTCCCGCACGTCAAAGAATGGAATCAACCTGAAGTTCCAACTAAACACATGCATAATCTTGTTCTTACTGAAGATGAGGAGGGGGGATTGGCGGCTTTCGCACCCGGTTCAAACGAGTATGAAGCGAGAGAAGGTGAAGATGGAGGTCTTGAGTTATGCCTTACTTTGGTTCGTAGTGTCGGCTGGCTTTCTCGCGATGGTTTTGCTTGGCGCAGAAATCGCGCTGGACCTTGTTTCCCTGCACCCGGTGCTCAATGTAATGGACAAAATATGATGCGCTGGGGCCTAATGCCCTTTGAAGGCAAATGGAGTGATTCACAATTAACTGCAAATGGAGATGCCGTGCACGAAATGGCGGCTAGTTTTGCTTCGCGACCCACAATAATAGCCGGACTACCTAAGCCACAACTCGATGCATCCTTTGACCCACTACCAAAGAGTGGAAAACTTGGCACACGACACCAATCGTGGATTCTTGAAGGGGTAAAACCAAAACCAATTCTGGTATCTTGTAAACCATGTGAAAATGGCGATGGCTATGCGATGAGATTCTTTAACCCAACTGCAACTAATTGGCAAGGAAGTCTTGCGGATAGCAATGGATTATCCACATTTTGCAGTGACATGTTAGAAAGAGTTACTGAAGAATGTAAAAAGGGAGATATTACAATCCCTGCTGGCGGAATTGCCACATATGTCATGAGGTGATCTTGTGTATTGGTCAAGAGACCATGCCGGAGCAACAGGCAAATTAATTGTTGCAATTGATGGATTGGAGAACCGTGGTTTTTCAGTGAACCATCAACGGCATGAAATAGGTCAACTTGGACCTCATGATGAAAATTTAGCGATAGATACTGTTTGGATTGGCCCCACTAATGCAAAGAAATTACTTCTTTCAACTTCAGGAGTTCATGGAGTTGAAGGGTTTGCCGGTTCAGCAATCCAATTGAGCCAAATTGACGACCTCAGGACACCAAGTGACTTACCGGAGGATACCGCCATTGCCTTTGTCCATGTAATGAATCCGTGGGGAATGGCATGGTTGCGGCGCGTCAATGAGTCGAATGTTGACCTTAATCGTAACTTCTTAAAGCATGGTGAAGAATACTCTGGTGAACCGCAAGGATATGCTAAATTAAGTCCCCTTCTCAACATCAAGAAATACCCCAAGCCGCTTGAACCATTTATTTTCAAGGCCTATCTATACACTCTAAAAAATGGCTATTCTGAAACCAAGCAAGCCTTTGCCGAAGGACAATATAGGCGACCAAAGGGATTGCAATTTGGTGGCTTCAAACTGGAAAAGGGACCACAGATACTCCTCAATTGGCTTGAAGAAAATTTGACCCATGTGGAACAATGTAATTGTATTGATTTACACACAGGACTTGGCAAATCAGGCAAGGATACTTTACTTGTTGACATTGATGTTAATTCACCCCGATTCACCCAACTTAAACAACGATTTGGAGAAAAAATCACCGGTTTGGATAGTGGTACTGGTTTGGCTTATAGCGTAAGAGGAGGGATTCACTGCGGAGTGGAAGATAGATTTCCGAACATTGAATGGGCAGGAATTACCCAAGAATTTGGAACTATCAAACCATTTCCACTGATAAAGGCGCTACGGGCCGAAAATTGTATCACCTGGTGGTCAGAACTGACACCTCAACAATTACTTAATCATAAGAGCAGACAAAAACTGCTCAGCGCTTTTAGAGTAGATGAGTTAAAATGGGAGAGGGCGCTCATTGACAATGGAAAGAGGCTATTCAACCTCGCATTAGCAGATTTACAAACTCAAAATGAAAGGAAAGACTAGGTAAATAATTCAAACGCTTAGGAGTAATTATCATGGCAAAAGAAATCAAAGTACGCGCACCTGTAAGAGTTGATTTAGCAGGAGGATGGACCGATTGTGCTCCTTTCACAAATGACAAGGGGGGCGAAGTAGTTAACTTTGCAATCAATCAATATATTGAGGCGGAAATGAAAATTGATGATGAGGGGCGGCTTTCAGTCGCTTATTCTTCAGACTGTCCAGTTTCAAGTGGACTTGGCACTAGTGCAGCAATGAATGTTGCTTTTCTTTCAGCTATTGCAGGAGAAGGGCGAAGTGATGTTGAAATTGCCGAGTTGGCTTACCGGTTTGAGGAATTACTCGGCAATCGCGGCGGCAGGCAAGACCAATGGGCTGCTGCCGGAGGTGGATTTCAGCATCTAATGTTCTATGGCGATAATGTAGAAATACTTCCTTTTGAGCCAGCACCCAGCGCTTTGCGCTGGTTGAAAAAACACCTCATTCTCGCCTACACAAATGTCACCCATAATAGTGGAGAACTGCACAAAAGCATTTGGCAGCGATATGATGAGGAAGATGAAGAAGTCCATTCGGCATTAATGACTCTTAGAAAAATGGCAAGGAAAGTTGCAGGCGCACTCAATTCTGACCGCAGGAACGACTTAATCGATGCAATTAGGCAAGTAACTGCGGCGATAGAGAAAATGTCACCCGAACTTAATGCGCCTTATCGAGAAGTCGTTGACCCATTAACCGAAACAAAATCTATTCTTGCATGGAAAGGCATGGGGGCAGCAGCAGGAGGAACTATCGGAATAATTTCCAACCATGAAAAGCAGGAGGAAATTATCGCTGCCTGTGAAAGTGCTGGTTGGACTATTCTAGACTGGGACTATGACACCGATGGCTTGATTCGTAGCGAGAATAATTCTTGACGAATCAATTGTCATGCGCATTCTTTAGGGATTCAAGAGTTGGACCCAGTTCATCGATTACCAGTTCCAGCCAATCACTTAATTCTGCTGAATCCAAACCAACATCGCTTCTTGCCATTAACAAGGGCCATTGCTTTAGGGAAGGCGGCCATAATTCTATTTGCCCCGGTAAAGATAAACGGATTTTCTCACTTTTTCGCGCCCAATCATCTCCTGCTCCTTCGGTTCGGGCCAATGCGGTAAGATTTCCTCTTGGCCCACACATCAATTCAGTTCGGACAACATCTAATTCATTTTCCTGCGCCTCATCGGGCCGGTCTAACTCTCCTAATGGGGCTCGCTCGAAAATCAAAAAACCATGTATGTCCAGATTTTTTTCCTTCAAAATTGCACACCGTGGAGTCTCCCTAATCGCTTGTTCAAGTGTTTTAGCCGACCCTGTGACGGAAGAGGAAGTGCTGAGAGTGGCTGCTGCTGCTGCGGTTTTTTCTGGATTCCAACCATAACCCAAAAAAATGGTGAAAAGTGATTTGGATTCAGGAGGTGCGCGAATGTACCAACCTGTTCGGTCAATCTTGTTGTCGATCTCCAGGTGCCAAGACCAATTAGGCAAAAAAGGTGAAAAACGTTCTTTCCAAAGTGCCAATTGATAGCGCATTTCAACAGTCCCTGCAATACTTTCTGCAGAAAAGTCATCAACATCCCCCATCTTTTGGAAAAATTTATTCAGTGGCCAAAACCACAGTTCTCCCTTAAACCAGAAAGCCGGTATAGACCACTTGTGCAATTTGGGATTTTTGGCTAAGGCAGAAGGAGAAAACTCAAGTGGGTGGCGAGAAACTAGTATCATGTGATGCTGGCGCAAATCTTCACCCTCACTGACATTTTCTGGCTTATCTTCCCAGCCTTCTTCACCATACCATTTGTCATATTTTTCCTGCAGTATTTCTGGATAATGCCCTAATGTAAAAATTACCCGCGAATCTCCATAACTGATTACAGTTTCAATTTCGGGATAACTCAATCCACCTACTGGAATTGGCAAATGATTTCCACTTAGAGGGTGGTCATCGAAGTCAATCTCTTGCCACAATAATTCAAATAATTCGAGTGGATTTTTGGTAGCGGCTACTAATTCCCAATCAATTTCAGGTAGTGGAGGGGGCTCTACCATTTATTCACCCTCTTGAATAATGGGAGGGTCATTGGGTATATCCAATACTCCATTTTCAAAGAATAATGCGCGGCCAACCTGTGGAATAGTGCAGGGGAAATCAGGCAGACGCTTACTCACTTCTTTGTGGTAAATGAGTGGGTCAACAGTATTATCGGGGTCCATGCCGTAATGCATGGGAATGGCTACTTTTGGCTTGACAACAGAAATTAGGTCAACTGCCTCAATATGTGACAAATTGTCATTTCCATTAATACACAATAAGGCAATGTCAAGTTGGGCTGGCTCGTCATTCAATTCTTTCTTTTTCCCGCCTTCATTACTTTTACAATCCTCTGCGGCAGATAGAGAATTGACTGCTTTAGTTATCGCCGTGTGCCAACCGGGCCACGGCTTTCCATCGCCCATATGGTACAAGGAAACTCCATCGCATTCCAAGACATAGCCTACATACCAAGAAGAACCATCCTCATCAAAATCCAATTCCATATGGGCAGCAGGAATGGCTTTGAAACTTAGCGGGCCGATACTCTGTTGCCGGTGCCCATTACTACTGATGATTCGCTCGGCATCAATCCCCCAACTAATCAAGAGGTCAACGGAACGGGAGGGGATGATGAACTTTGTATTTGCAAAGGCTTTAGCCATTCGGGGTAAAGTTTCCGGGCAGATGTGATCATCGTGCCAGTGAGTGCAAAACACATAATCTGGAGCCGGGTATTCCTCAGGAGTAAGTGGAAATTCACCGATTAATTTAGCCCACATATCACCGGCAAATAGGTCCCGCCACCACGGGTCAATCACAACACTACAACTGGGGAATTTGACAAACCATGATGCTTGGGTTAACCACCATAGGCCTGCTCCACCATGCTTTGGCTGGAATTCTTCAATCTGTGCTGAAAGTTCTTCACTACGCATGAATGGTTGATTGCGTATTGTGCCGCGGTTTGAAACTGAGGCTGAAGGAGGATTGTTTGCACAAGCATCTGCTTGACTGTCATCTACCCCCCGCATATATGGCGCAGGATGGGCCTTGCACAATAGCCTTAGCCTTGGAAAGATTGGCAAAAAAACTGTGTTTTTGACTACGAAGAATAAGGTTGCTGAATAATAACACATATTGCATAACAGCCCTTGGGTTGGTCCGTGTCCAGCAACCGAGTGTCCATATTGGCGATGGTGATTTTATTCACCTTCTCCCTTGGTTCTGGCTTCATTGAGCCCTCAACCACCTCTCAATGGAGTGAACAACAGGCCAATTCAAATCATTATTTTGTTGCAAATGAGAATGATAACGTTTCAAGCAATACTGGCGGTGAAGTATCGGTTTCTGCAAAAGAAGGGGAAATGCCCGAAGTTTGGCCGGAAGGAGTGAATGCATACGACAATATGGTTAGCATGACTAACTTCGGTTATCGAAAAATAGACACTGCCGCAAATGAAAATGCCCGCAATTGGATAGCAGGTGAATTGACTGACATGGGTTATGAAGTTGAGCGGCAGCCATTTACTACTGACGAGTGTACGAATTGTGAAAACATTGTGATAACAATCAATGGAAGCCTTACTGACAGTTGGTATGTAGTCGGCTCGCACCACGATGCGATTTGTTATTCACCCCCACCTCTTGTTGGAGTGACTTACACAGGTTGTTCTTCATCTGGAGCATATGATGATGGAACTGGCAGCGGTTCGTTACTTGAAATTGCGAGAGCCATCTCTGAATGGAACGGCACCCCGACCCATACTTGGAAATTAGCATGGTGGGATTATGAAGAGTGGCAAGGCTCATCTTCAAGTGAAGGTGGAGGCAAAGGTAGTCTAAACTTTGTCGAAAATTATATTCCCGAAGGTATCAATGTCACCTATGTCAATTTGGATATGTTTGGCCTTAACTGGCCTGTACAGACTCCTTCTGCAAGCCAATTGAGTGGTTGTAACGAGGATTATTGGACCCTATATGAGTTCACCTCGCCCACCGATGATTGGTCCTACTATGAGGACAGAGGTTTGGAAGTCACCGAAGAAATGCAAAGCCGAGCAGAATGGTTTCAAGATGAATTAAGAGATATTAATGCTAATCTCTCTCACCCCGAGCCTTGGGTAAATGTTATTGATGATACAAAGGGGAATTCTGATCATTTCAATTTTATTATGAACGGACACACTGCAACTTGGTTGCGCGGCCAACATCAATACATATTGGAAGAGGGTGATACTTGTGAACAGACACCTAAACACGCTCAAACCGATTCAGTAACCACTATCAATACGATGGCCGGTGGGCGAGCGAATGTAGAGGCAGGACTTCAAACGGGAATAGACATCGTTGCTACTTTGGCTTGGTGGGATTGGTCTAATCAAACAACTACTGATGATAACGGAACAATAACCGATAGCGCTGCTGGCACTTCTGAAATCGGCTTTACCACCATTGCAATATCATTATTGGTAATTATTGTGGCACTAATCGCCATGACCGATGTCACCAAAAAACGCAACATTCAGCCCATTGATTTGGGCGAAAATGAACGCTTCCGAGCGCTCTGGTTTCTCATTTTTTACCTCGGCTTCTCAATGCCATTTGCATTCTTTGGTTATTGGGGAAGGACTCTTGGCATGGCGGAATTTGGCCTTGACAAATTCACCGTTATGGCAATGTTCATGATTGTACAAATTCCGTTCTTCCTACGTCCAATATGGGCTCAACCGGTTGACCGAATGAAGAGCCTGCCAATGGGTAAGCGTCGCACTTGGATGCTATACGGTTCAATTGGCCATATGATTCTGCTATTGCCTCTTCTTTTCATTGACATTTCTATTCAACCTTGGATATGGATAGGTTTCCTAATGATTGCTCTAATACCTCGACTATTCGCTGAGCAAGCGGTTGCGGCGATGATGGCCGAAAGTGTACCACAACTGGGCAAGGCCAATTCTATGATTAATTTGTCATATAGGGGAGGTGGGCACTTGGTCCTCATTCTATTGGGTTGGTGGATAGCAGGTGGTGAATCATCTCCTTTCATTACTGATGGAGTTACCAATTATGCCGCCATACAGTATGCAATGTTTGCAGTATTACTTCTCGCAATGATTGGAGGAATTGCCATTACCCACATGATGCGAGAGGGTGAGGAATTACAGAAAGCAATAAAGAAAGACCCATTCCCTGATGGAACTTCTTTCAAAGATAAAGTCCTAGCAGCAATGCAAACTAAAACCGCTTGGTTGGTCTTATTTGGCTGTATATTACTTCCACTTGGCGACGGTTTTGAGGCTTGGTTTTCGGCATACTTGGTAGAAGTGCAAAATATGGATGGGGCCGAAATAACCCGCTGGTGGAATATTTTTGCTGTGGTGAATTATCTTGGACTTGCTGGACCTTGGGTTTCAGACATTTTTGGACGAAAGCGGATGCTTCGCCTCTATGCACTAGGCTCTGTTGTTGCATACCTAGCCCTTGGATTCAGCATGTTAATGGGAATGTCGGGTATCATTACCATAATGATTTGGATTCCAACATTAGTTCTTACCGATTGGATGATGTTCACCTTCATCACCACTTGGGCAGACATTGCCGACCCACGTCTTGGCGCCACACACATGTCGGTATTCCAAACCGCTCATGCCCTTTCTGCAACCTTCGTAATGGTTGGCTTGGGCGGTCTACTCCTCGTAGCGAGCAATGATGCCTATTGGCTATTATTCATGCTCGCTGCCACAGGACCTGCTCTTGGGTGGTGGATTTTTAGCAACCTCAAACTTGCCGAAGAAGAAATTGGCACAGACCCATGGCAACCAAATTTCCTACGATTATCTACTGAGAATGCCAAGACTGAGTGAAATTAGGATGGCGGAAGTATCTTGAGAGAGGGCGTAGTGGCAATAATATGAGCTTAATAACCGACCATGCTGATGAAGCAGATACCGACTTCTTGATTTACTCAACGAATCATTGCCCATATTGCACTGGAGTGAAAGGTTTTCTTGCGGGAAAGGGCTTGACATATACCGAATACAACTTTGACCAAGATGGAAGTATTCGCCGTGACATTGTTAATGAAACTCGCCACCAAACCGTTCCAATAGTTATTGACATCCGCGGAGAGCAACCAATATTCATCGGTGGATTTGATGAGGCAAGAAAATATCTAGGTTAATCAATATTTTCAAGCAAAGATTATTGCAATCATCATCAATATCTTCTCAGTCTTTGATGAATGTGGAATTGAATTATTGAATTATTGAATTAATTGTTGAATTGATTAAGCCACTGCTTTACGCCCTCATGATATTCAATAGGGATCATATGTCCCTTTGGATGAATAATTCGAGTGACATCCCAGCCGGCTTCTTCAAACATTTCAGCGACTTCAATTCCGGCTTCAAATGGCACACTTTGGTCCTTTTCACCGTGCATCCAAAGCATTTTTCCGGGCATTGCACTTTCTAAGCGAAGGCGTAATTCCAAGGGCCTAACTGCTCTTGTACTAATACAAATCACCCCTTCAACCATATCTGCCAAACTAGTTTGCAATAACTCCTGTGCCACCACACCACCTTGGGAAAAACCGCCAATAATTACCGAGCCAAGGGAAGCCATTTCTATTTCTTCGGCGAGGGGCCCAAGGCTTGCATCGAGGTCATCCAATTCACGCCTTGTCAGTTGTATTCGCTTCGGCGAATTCTCATCTTCTCCTTCGTATCGCCACCAAGTGAGCCCCCGGCGCGGGTGCTCAAAAACTGCTTCCGGTACCTGCAAGGTCCAACCATCAGGGCAGATTTTCTCTGCAAATGGCGTCATCATCTCGGAAGTACCTGTCATACCATGCAGCATTACCAGAGTATTCATAAAACCACACCGCAAAAAAAATGCCTATCAAAGTATCCACTGTGTACGCAAGCCACCGGCCATTTTCAAGTGTATTATTGAACTGCCGCCATTCAAAGTGGCAGTAACTGAATATTCTCCACTATTGGAAGGAATTGTCCCTAAAGATCCTTTTTCAGTTGAGGACGGGCCCCATGCACGGGCAAGAGGAGTTACGCCTGAATGGTCTTTAACGCTAAGAGTTCCTTGGCTTGAACCACTATCAATTTCCACATCTAAATACCAAACCAAGAAATCAAAATCTCCATCGCTGGGGTGGCCGCTATCAAAGAAAGTGTCATAGGCTTCACCATCAAAGCCCTCATACATCTCATCATAAAGGTCAATTGCTCGTATGAAAAATACGTCACCAGTAAATTCATTACCATAATTATTCAATTGCATTCGAAGGCGCTCTACTGAATCTGAATCTATCCAAGTTAGAACATTTAGGAATCCAGCATAGCCATCAAATGTGTAAATAAGTTCACCACCTGTATCAGAACTTGCTTGAACAGAAGTAAAACCATCATTTGTTGAAGTTACTTCAGCATCCCATAAATGATCCCAAAGAGAAAATTGCCATGTATTTCCTACTGCAAAGGGAAAGGAGAAGACCGATTGAGGTTCTCCATTTTCAAACACCGAGAGATTATCCCAAGCCATCCGTCCGAGGAATGGGTTGTGATTGATTACTGCGTGTCGTTGAGCTTCCTGTTCACTTGAGATTCCAAGCATCCACGCCGAATCCTCAGTACTATTATTCCCGACAACTAATCGTGCTGAATCCTCGCCAAATTCGGGGGTTACAAAGGTGTATAACCACCAATCGCCAACTTCCCAAACCGGGTTTTCAAGTGGGTCAGTAGATGAAGAATTATTACCATTAGAATCGCCATCATTACCCAGGCAACCTACGAAAGCCGAAAGCACGAAAATCGCGCAAAGCCCCGTAGCAATCACTCTTCCCATGTTATCCTCACCCATGTGCCCTGCCCTAAGGCTGACGCATTGTTGTTCAGAGCAATCCAGTCAAGGTTAGTTCTGAAGCGATAACCACTGCAACAATTGACATCAACTTAATGAGAATATTTAGAGAAGGACCGCTTGTGTCCTTGAATGGGTCTCCGATTGTGTCACCAATGATTGCGGCTTCGTGAGCAGCATCTCCCTTCTTTGCGCCTTCAATGTGACCCTGTTCGATTGCTTTCTTGGCATTGTCCCAAGCGCCACCGGCGTTAGCCATGAATAGAGCCATTAGAACACCGGTTACGAGAGAACCTGCGAGTAATCCACCTAGTGCTTCTGCACCGAGAACATAACCAACAATTACTGGAGCGGCAACGGCAACTACACCTGGCATTACCATTTCCTTCAATGCTGCATTGGTTGATATTTCAACACACTTTGCACTGTCGGGATACATTGTGCCCTTATGCTCTATCTTCTTTGGCCAAGATGAGACGTCTTCAAGGTCAACACCCTTTGGAGTATCTGCTGTTAGAGCTTCTCTCATCATACCGAATTGACGGCGAATTTCATCGACCATTTCACCAGCAGCCTTTCCTACTGAAGTCATTGTCATTGCAGCGACTACGAATGGGAGTGAACCACCGATTAGAAGTCCGATAATAACCATTGGATTATCAAGACTCAAGGACATAACATCGCCTGCTGGAAGGCCACTTTCAACTGAAGTCTTGAAAGCCGCGAATAATGCGAGTGCCGTTAATGCAGCACTACCAATTGCGAACCCCTTGCCAATTGCAGCGGTAGTATTTCCGATGGTGTCAAGACCGTCGGTGATTTCACGAACATCCTTTCCTAGGCCACTCATCTCTGCAATACCGCCTGCATTGTCAACAACTGGACCATATGCGTCCACAGTCATCGTAACACCGACAGTTGCCAGCATTCCCATTGCTGCCATTGCTATTCCATAAAGGCCGAGTTCTCCTCCGCCCATGAAATGATTTGCACCATAGATAGCTATTGCGATGAGGATTATTGGCATGAAGGTTGAACGCATACCGACTGACAAACCAGCGATTGCATTTGTTGCTGGTCCGGTCTTGGACATTTCTCCAATGTGATTAATTGCATTTACTGGAACTCCCATCACAGGTTCAATACCGGTGTAGTATTCAGTCACCAAGCCAATTAGTATCCCAACTATACTTCCAATAATTACTGCAATCATTGGATCTGTTCCGGTTGCAAGATCGAGATATCCAATCCCAACCCAGCCGCCAATCCAAAAGAGGATTGCACCGATGAAAGTTGTATTACGAAGTGCAGATGCTGCATTTCCACCCTTGAGTAAATACATACTCGCAACACCAACTAGGCTTGCAGCATATCCTACGAGTCCAAGGAAAATTGGTAATAATACATAATCTGCTCCCATTCCAGAAGCATCGGCAATAACCATTGCAGCAATTATTGAGCCAACGAAGGACTCAAAAATATCTGCACCCATTCCGGCAACATCTCCCACGTTGTCACCAACATTGTCAGCGATAACACCGGGGTTACGTGGGTCGTCCTCAGGGATTCCTGCTTCGACCTTGCCGACTAAATCAGCCCCAACATCGGCTGCCTTGGTGTAAATACCTCCGCCAACACGAGCGAATAATGCAATGGATGAAGCACCCATTCCAAATCCTGCAACATTTTGGATGGCAGTACCTGTTTCAGTATCAGATCCTGTTCCAAGCCACATTGCCATAAGAGAGATTCCGAGAAGACCAAGACCTCCTACGGAAAGACCCATTACTGCACCACCATTGTATGAAACCATCAATGCTGCAGGTTGGCCGCCATCAGCGGCAGCCATGGCTGTGCGCCCATTTGCTGAAGTCGCTGCACGCATTCCTGAAAAGCCTGCAAGAACGCTTGCAAATGCGCCTGCGAGGAATGCAATAGCAGTTTCCATACCATTATTGGCGTATAATAATCCGCCAACAATTATTACAAATATTGAGATATACTTGTATTCTGCTTTCAAAAAGGCCATTGCGCCATCTTGGATTTGCTGAGTAATGTCAGCAACGGTCTCATTTTCAATCTTTTTTTTGTTAACATTTTTATACAATACTAGGGCGACGATTAATCCGAAGACTGCGACACCTGCTGCTATCATTGGTACTTCCATAGTAAACACCTGTTGAACCGGCGACAAACCACTCCTTCTTAAGCGAACCCGCCACAATAATACATCAAATGTCAATTATTAAGGGGTTATGTAGTGCTGCAAAACAAGCATGACACTATCATAAGGCACACGCATCTATGCCAAAGACCTCACTGGTGGCCCATTGCAATGTTGGCAAAGTTTGAGAGAACTTTACCGCCATCATGAGGCGCTGAAAATATCTCCTGCTGCACTTGGCTAAACTCAGACATAATTATTGCATGAGAAATTACACTATCTTGAGCCTCGGGATGAAACTGTAAACCCCACACAGGCAGCATTATTCCATCAAAATCCACTACTCTAAATGCACAATTTTTTGTGTGCTCAATTGTCGCCAAAAGAATACAGTTAGGGGGTAAATTACTTACATGGTCTTGATGAGTAAAAAGACCTCTCGGAATAGAAAGTTCCGCGAATAGTGGGTCGCTAAACCCTATTTCCGTCAAGTTTACCTCGCTGACAAGGTCGGTACATTCTAAGGCCCTATTTACATCACCACCAAGTGATTTTGCTAATATTTGATGTCCAAAACATATACCTAAAGTTGGAACTCGCAATTCAACTGCTTTACGCAATAGTTCAGCAACCACATCCATCCACCCCTCCCACATTGAAACATTGTAACGACTTCCGGCACACACTAGTGCATTTGCGTTTGCAGATTGTAACCAGTTTTTCATTTCACTTGGTTGTGGCATTTGCATTCTCTGTAAAATAACCCGATTGCCATTCATTTCAACCTCCTCTCTAAAACATACATCCTCTACATCTATGACGGAAGAAAGATTACTACCTGGTGTAGTGAAGGGATGAAAATCCTCACTTGTCATAGAATGGAAGGCCGAATCCGCAATATCCACAGTTGTCTTTGCTGAGGTGGATGATTCTGCATGATTGGAAGACTGCAGATTGAGATTATTTTGCATTTGAGGAGTGAGAAGCCAACATTCAACATCACCTTTTTCCGAAAAAGGGCGAAGGATTTCCAAATTACCATAGTGCCCAAATGCCTTGCGTTCAATCAGTAAATCCAAAATTAGGACCCTGTGCATGAATTGTGGAATAGAAAGACGCTTGTCAATGTTACCCTTTGCCCTAAAGGAGCGTTGATAGGGGGGGCGCTCTTCGGCTGGCCTACAAGGGATTGCTATGACCATCAGCAAGGAAAAAATTCTTCAAGAAATTGGCCCTGTTGCCGAAATTCTAAAGGAGCACGACGGCATTGTGAATGTTGTCGATACCAAAGATGGAATTATCATGATTAGCCTTGAAGGAGGTTGCGTTGGTTGTTCCTCAACTCCAATGACCGCCATGCAAATGTATTACCATTTGATGCAGTTAGAAGAAGTAAATGATGTGGTATTTATCAATGGAGAGTTGCCTGAATTCATGCGTGCTTTCATCACTGAGAAACTTGAAAGGGAAGCCGAATTTTAATCTATCTTCTTACCTTTTTGATAGTTCAAGCCTCTTTTGCGAGGAAAAGGATTTACTATTCCTCTTCTATTATCTGTCCTTCGGGGCGCGGTTCAACATGCCCGAGTTTTTTGATAGTATGAGGATTGGCACCGTGAGATAAATTTTCACCCTTAATATTTAGATTTGCACCAACAGCAACCACTGCGCAAATCAAGGCCAAAGTTGTGTTCATACGCGTTGTTCCATAAAAAACACCATCGGTATATTCGAGGTACCCGAGCAATGCTGCTGCAACAAGGGAAACAACGGCTAATACACGTTGCGCCATTCTTTCAAGACGAGGTGAACGAGAGAATGTCGCAATAAAGATAAACAGGATTATGGCCAAACCACAGGCCGTTCTTGTGAGTTGCTCAATCAAACTCACTTCTGCCATGTACCTCCGCATACTCGGCGGCTTCTTGAACCCCCGCGTCTTGCATTCGACTGAGGCGGAGTTATGGCTGGGGCAAATTCATGGTCACTTCCAAAACCACGCCCAAATGGTCCGCCATTTTTCAGCCGTTCACAAATCTCAACCGTACTTCACCAAGTAGGGATATTACTGGAACTCAATGGGGCAAATCCATTCCGCACCCGCTCATACCTTAACGGCTCAAGAACGCTTTCGGCAATGACGAATGATTTGTATGAATATGTGTCTAATGGGACATTGATCGACATCAAAGGTATTGGGAAAGGACTGGCTTCGGGCATTACTCAAGCCGTTGAGGATGGAGATTGGCCAAAGTCTTGGACAGAATTATTTGAAACAACTCCCGCTGGATTAATTGAAATGCTTGGAATACCAAATCTTGGGCCAAAGAGAATCAAAATGATGCACGATGAGTTAGGTGTTGAAAATATCGCTGAGTTAGCCGCTGCTGCCGAAGCCGGTCTTATTGAGCCGATGAAGGGCTTCGGCAAAAAATCGCAGCAAAAAATAATCGATGGAATTGAATTACTTCATCGCTTCCATGCACGCCGACGCCTAAATATTGGACAAAGGTATGGCGAAGCATTTGAAGCATTGATTTCAGGTATCCCTGGTGTAATCAAGGCCCAGTTAGCAGGCAGTACGCGAAGAAGAAAGGAAACAATTGGCGACCTTGATATTGTCTTGGCCGTAGATCTAGACCGTCACGAAGCAGTGACAAAATCAATTCTTGGACTTCAAGGGATTGCTGATGTAAAGGGTGCAGGCGGCTCAAAGGTATCTCTTATTCTTGACACCAGTTTATTCAGTGACGGTTTTCAACTGGGGCACATCGACGCCCAAGTATTGGACGCAATCGGAGGTGATGCTTACGAACAACTTGAATCGGGAGGGACTATAGATGCTCAAATCAGGTTGGTTGAACCTCATCATTTCCCTTATACATTGGCTTATTTCACCGGCTCGGTTGAACATAATATTAGGATGCGAAAAAGAGCAATTGAAAGAGGACTACGACTTAATGAATTTGGACTTATTCCCGATGAAAAGGCTGGCGGATTAAAGGGGGTTGAGGCGGCTCAATACAGCCTAATAGCCAATGATGAAGCCGATATATATCGCCATTTGGAACTGAGTTATGTCGTACCAGAATTGCGCGAAGATACTGGAGAAATAGAGGCTGCCGAGACGGGAGACCTGCCTGAATTGATTAGTTATTCAAACATCAGAGGGGCATTGCATAATCACACCACACTTTCAGATGGTTCCGCAAGTTTAGAGCAAATGGCAAATGCGGCAATCCAAATGGGTTGGTCTTGGCTAGGGATTTCTGACCATAGCCAATCCCTAAAGGTGGCCAATGGAGTTGGCCCAGATGCCTTACTAGCACAAGGGAAATTAATTCACCGCCTCAATCAACAATGGGACAAGGATGGAACTGATTTCCGAATATTCCAAGGTGTTGAATCAGATATTCTCGCTGGTGGAAAATTGGATTATAGGAATGAAATTCTTGCCACATTGGACCATGTTATCGCTAGTGTTCACGCCATCACTAAATGGCGTGCAAGAGATGAGGTAACCAATACAGAGGAGTTAATCAAAACCATGGAAAACCCTTACACCACTATCCTTGGCCATCCTACTGGAAGAATATTACAAGGTAGAGATGGTTTCCCAGTTGATATGCATGAAGTTCTTCGGGCCACTGCCGAATTGATAAATGACGGCCACACCAAAGCAATTGAATTAAACGCCTCACCATATCGCTTAGATCTTGATTGGCGTCTTTGTAAATACGCAAAGGAATTGGGCGTGCCAATTTCAATAAATCCTGATGCCCATTCTCTTGCAGGCCTATTTGATGTGCACCACGGCGTCCAAATCGCACGCAAAGGTTGGCTCGAACAAAGTGATATTCTCAACAGTAAAAGTGCCGATGAATTGAGTGCTTATTTTAGCGGGCAAATTATATCATAAGGACTGGAGGCGATTATATGCGAGTACTGAGAAGCCTTATCATCGGCGTCATGTCACTTTTTGCTGGGATGATATTTGGGCTAATTGGATACATGATTGGCGGGGCACCAGAAGGTGCAGATAATTGGCAAAACTGGCAATACTTAACCTGCTATATTATCCCCTTTGGGACAATGATTGGCGGAGCAGCATGGGCTTGGAAAACCGGTGAAGAATACTCTATAGTCAGTGGCGATTTGGAATGAAAAGGCATCACGTATCGCCTCACTATATCCCATGCCAGCAGAATACTTTGTATCGGCAAATGAACCACATTATAAGTGAGGTGAAAGTGAAGTGAGGCGGCAGGAAAGGGCTGATTTGGCGGCTGGAATCCTTGTCAGATTGTTTCCCGAAACACCTATTCCCTTGAACCATACAGATGCATATACGCTTCTCGTAGCAGTAATGCTTTCTGCACAAACCACTGATAAAAAAGTAAACGAAGTAACTCCTGCACTATTCGCAAAAGCAGATAACCCTGCAGATATGGCAAATCTTGAAGTTGAAGAAATCCGCCAAATAATAAACCAAATTGGGCTTGCACCGACCAAGGCAAAAAACCTCAAAAGAATGGCAGAGCAGTTGCTAGAAAGGCATGATGGAGTAGTACTTCCTGATTGGGATGCGCTTGAAAATCTTGCAGGAGTTGGTCATAAAACTGCTAGTGTAGTAATGTCGCAAGCCTTTGGCTTGCCGGCATTTCCAGTAGACACTCATATCCATCGCTTGGCTAAAAGATGGGGTTTGTCAAATGGCAAATCTGTAGTTAAGACTGAAAAGGATTTGAAGGCAGTTTTCAGCAAGGACACTTGGAATAAAAGGCATTTACAGATGATATTCTTTGGCCGTCAATATTGCCCAGCAAGAGGCCATGTAATTGATGAATGTCCAATCTGTTCGCTACTTAAGTCCTAATTCAATCCGCTACTCATAAAGAGGAGGAGCCGTAGCGAGAATAGTATTGAATGATTCATTGCTGGAGAATTGAAAATGTCAACGTTCAGCCGTTTTTTATTAATAGGCATTGGCAATACAGCAGTATTTTTCCTATTATATCAAGCATTATATTTCCTCTTCAGTCACGAAGGACACTGGCCTACTTTTGCTTGGATGATTGCATGGATAGCAGGCAGTTTATTTGCCCATTATACTCACAAAAGGTGGACTTTTAAATCAGACAGGGATATCCACTGGACCCTCCCTTGGACTATCGCGGTGTATATTTTTGGCCTAACCGGCTCAACTATTACCTTTGACATCCTTCTTCTTAGAATGGAATTACACCACCAAATTGCTTGGTTTATTTCAACAGTAATTTGGGGCATTATTGACTACCTTGGCTTAGCAAACATTGCATTCAAAAAGGAAGTAGTGCTAAGTGATGAATAGGATTGGGAGCAAATATGGGCGAGGTAGTTGATGGACGCTTAGATGCTGCTTTTGTGGCCCGTGCAAAGCGGATCGAGCAATTAACTACATTCGTTGCTATGGCTATGCTGGGTGCTGCTTTTTGGCTAGCGTGGCCAGATTTACAATCATCATTTTCAGGAGATAGAACCCTTGCGAGCGCTCTTGGCGCACCAATCTTGGTCCTCACATGGGCATTATTGATGCAAGATTTGGTAATGATGACTCCTCGTTCTCGTTCCCGACTTGGAGCAGCAACTACTATCGGTTGGTTGCCAATGTTAATTCTTGGTTCTTGGACTTTGGAAGGCAATACTGGAGAAATGACAGGGGGCCTAATCCTCATGGCGCTCGGAGGAGTTCTGTTCAAGTCAAGCCGTTTCTTTTTGCAAGGAAAATCTGTTACTATTAGATACCGAGGGGTAATGGGAGGAGTGGGGGTAATTTTCTCATCTTCATTGGTTGCTGCATCAGCGCCTGACGTACCTATTCTTTACCTCAATATTGGCATTCTATTATTTGGGATCTGGCTTGCTGCAAGTGATTGGCTTGGTGGCGATGACGACCGAGAAATTCGCAAGGAATTCCGAGTGAAACTCAATGAACTTGAAAATCAAATTCTCCAACTACGTTCGGATGGAGCGCCAGTTGACCAGGCTGCATCACTTGTTATGTCTGCAGGAGAGGATGGCCACTTAGACCCCAAATGGGGATTGCAAATGCTCTATGAAGCAGAGGATGATATTGAAAGAACACTTCGCTTTTCAGAAGATGTTGAAGAAATAAGGGCTGAAGTTCAACGAGCGATTGATGAGGCTGAGGCTATCGCCCCTCTCGTACGCCGCCCTGCGAGTGCAATGACTCAAGGCGATCGTGAAATGGAACTCGGTAGTTTACGCGAGGCAGAATTATTGTATCGCCAAGCGAAGAATCGTGCTGATGAGATTATTGAATGGTGGGGTAAGGCAGAAGAGGCTATCACCTGTGCTGCACGCTCATTAACTGGACTTGAAGGGCCTGAAGCAGACTCTCTAAGAGGTGTATTAAAAGAATCAAAGCAACGCTTAGATGCAGAGCAACCAGAAAAGGCTTTTGAATTCGCATCATCAATCCCATTACATATTGAGAACATCGGAAAGGCACATGAGTTTGCTGAAGATGCATTAGCCGCTGCAAAGGCAGCAATAAAGGCAACTGACGGTCTTGATACTTCAGAGTGGATGGAACGCTTGACGCAGGCAGAAGATGCACTCGAAAAGGGAGACCATAGCCTAGCACGTGGTTTGTCGGACGGGATTAGTCGGGAAGTAGTACGAGAGAGAGAAGCGATGTCAGTTGTAAGAAGGGCATTAAGACAAAAACGTAAATTGGCTGAACGCTTTGCTGGCCGTTCCGATGAAAAAGATTGGCAGGAATCACTCAATGAAGTGAAAAAAGCCGCAGATAATTTGCAGTGGTCTCATGCGGCAACATTACTTGAGAGGTTAACAACATCCTTGGACAAAGCCGGTGCCGAATCTGATGAAGCCGGAGAATTGTTATCCTTTGTTCAGGGAGAATGGAAAATCCTTCGCAACCAATTAGATGCCGCCAATATCAAAATTTCTGACCAAATGCGCAGAGATGCTGAGGCAGCAATAGCCAAGGCTAAAGATGCACACAATGAAAGTCGTATTGAAGAAACACTCGCCTTATTAGGCGAAACAGA
>PSPT01000023.1 GCA_004195635.1 Methanobacteriota archaeon | reverse complement strand
ATACTTGTCATGCTATCTTGCTGATAGTTGAACCAATTATCCCAACTCGTTTGTTCCCCGTCAGCATAAGCGATGTCTCCTGAAATTGTCACAAGCTGTGCTGTGCTATCAGATGTGATTGCGTCACTGACATCCATGGCTTCACTTGAGTCACCATGATCAGCAATAGAAATCCATTCGAAATGATTTGCATTTGTATCAATGGGTGTAAAGGTGTATTCGTTGGACCACTCTCCGCCTGAACCTACTCGGTAAGTGACCTCCTCGCCAGGGATAAGTCCAGTCATTGTAGCCATGTGGAATGCCATATCGTGATTGTAACAATAATCAGAACTAGGGGCGGTTTGACCATCCCATTCAACTTCTCCATTCGAACGTATATCTGTAGACCAAATAACATTCATTTCAGAAACATCTTCAGTCGCTTGTAAATGGATTTGTTGTGGCTGATTACTGCCGGTTAATGTACCGGGGCATTCTTGTATTGCTTCGCCTAGATTTTGTCCCTGCACAACAGGTGCAACGAACAGCAAAATTAGCAACAAAACTAGGGCGCGCACGATGTTCGCATGGGTATTGACATCTCAATCCTTCCTACCTATTACTTTTCAAATTAAAGAAGATATATGGCCCGTGCGAATTGACATCTTGTTTGAATGGGCTTTGCGTGGGCCATTCTAGTCGCCACCCATGCGACGCCCATCTATCGCATGGGTCTCCAATTGAGATCCTTTGTAAATCCTAATAACGAATGACGAGTTGAGAGGTACATGAATGCCAAATCGATAATGGAAATAATTGAATGCACCTTATGACCACTATTTCGCGCTACTAATTATTTGCAAATTTTTTAGAGCGCCTCAAACCTGTATTGAGGCAGATTTCCTAGAATTCTTTTGACCACAAAGAAAGCGTAGCGAGGTTAAATTTGATAATTGCAAAGTCGGCACCAATTTGAGACATTTGCTGGTTTGCACCAGCCTCACTACTCATTGCGACAATGAATTGAGGGCGAAGCACACGACCGGCTTTGACTGCTAAATTTAGACTTTTTAGCACCTCTAATCCAGTGAATGGTGGAATATAATAATCAAAAAGAAGAATGTCTGGGGAAAAGTCAGAAATTATTTCAAGTGCATCATCAGTAGTCCATTTTTGTAATAGATTAATGTGTTCGAGGTTTACTCCACCCGAAGATAACATGGCCTCAATGTCAAAGGAATCCTCAAAGGCGAGGACGCGCATATTATTCCTCCGAACCTTCTGCAATATAGTGGGCGACTTCAAACCAATTTTCATGCCCAATCTGCCGCTCAACGAGTGGTAACCCCAATGTGCCTCCATCAACATTTAAGCCGATTAATGCACAGGTGCTGGGCAAGTAGTCTTCACCAGTTTCAGTCAATTCAATTCGTAAAGCATGGCCAGCAGGTAATACCACATCCATCGGATTAAACTCCATTAACATGACATAATCGGATAATGGAGAGGTCGGTTTTGCATCATAACCACCATCGCGGTAACGCACATCCATCACCGCATGACCAAGCCTTATTCCGAGTGTGTCATCAAATAATGTTGCAAAGATTTGTCCACCATTACATAGCCCAGTTTGCACTTCTAAGTGAAGCGTAACTAAGCCTGAAAAGTGAATTTCTTCGACAAATTCAGGACCAATTATTGACAATTGGCTTGTTGTAGAAACTCTACCAGAACTACCGCTCCAATCGCTAATTTCATGTTCTTGCCAAGTAATATCTTCGGAGGGCCAAGTTTCTTCTAAATGCCAGCGTCCATCGTGAGTTTGCATTTGAACATATGACTCGGTTTCGTCACCGATTCCCTTTAGCCAATACTCAAACCAGTTGAAGAGTTCTACCGCCCAATCCATACGGCTCATGTTAGGCCATGCTTCCTTGCCATATCCACTTTCTAATGTTGAGTGCCGTTGCCCTTGGTCTGGATAATTGTGTGCCCATTGACCCATGATTCCACGAACTGTAAGGCCTTCATCTCTCAACATTTGGTATGCTGGGAAGGCATGATATGGGTCAACATTCCAATCTTGCATTCCCCAAACTATGTAGACGCTACCATTGTAATTTTCAAGGACATCCCCGAGATGGTAGCGCTCTTCCCAATAATCAGTCCAATCAGCTCCGCCAAATTCGGCTGCAAGGCTAGTAGTTACCGGCGCAGCCGGACCTACAATATCATCACTACAAATTCGTAAATCATCAGTAGTTGGGTCTGAAGTTGATGCCTGATAGGCGAGGTCATACCCCATTGCCCTTGCTTCAGCAGAACCATTGCGGTAAAACATCTGCTGAACTCCGATAGAACCACTAATCGGGACAATTGTCTTGAGATGCTCACTTGGGTTTTGTGCGGCCTCCCAATTTGTTGTTCCAGCATAGGATTTACCCATGAGCCCAACATTTCCATTTGACCATTCTTGAGTCCCCAGCCACTCCACTGCTGCTTGTATCCCAATTTGTTCCCCAAGGCCTTTGACATCTTGACAATGAGTTGACTGACCGCTTCCAAAGGTTGATACTTGTGCAAGGGCATAACCAAAAGGTACAAACTGATCGTAAACCCATTGGCCAACCCCTCCATCTAGCACAGTATTTGGGGTGGAATCATCAACTTCAGTACCAAAATCATAGTAGGGGTGAATAGTGGCAATGACTGGGATTTTCTCTCCTTCGGGAACATCGGGCAGCCAAAGCGCAACGTGCATTACAGCATCCTCGGGGTATCCGACATCTTGTTCACTTAGAGGAAGGTCAACAGGTACAAAATGCTCGGTTACTGGTTGGATTGTATATGGGCCTGCCTCAGGCAACAGACTTCGGTCAGCTGAAAGATTTAGAGATAGTCTAAAACGCTCTTTTAGGGGCACATTTCGCCAATCACTAAGATCCAAATCATCGACTAGGTTATCGGATAGGGTGCTACCAAAATTTGTGGTCGCAAGAATAAGTGCAATGAAAATTACACCAATTACCGCGCCTAATGCAAGATTCATCTCTCTAGACATAGAACCAGATTCTTTCGGCATTGTAGTGATTGAAGGAGGGCCTTGGCCCGAAACCTCACTAATTATCTCGGCCTCAAGTGCATCGGACACAATACGCCCTAAAGGGCGTAAGTCAAGAGGTTCACGGTTGTAGGGTTTTTCTCAAAATATTATTTAGAGAATAGATATGGGTAAATAATGAGGGTTTTTACTCATCATATGGTTGCCATTCTTCTTGCTCAGGACCGCGGAACCACCAGTAACCGTCATCATCTTTCCACCATTCAGTTCCATCTTCATCAACGCGGTAGGTGTCATCATCATCAGATTCATCCTCATGAGATTCTTCAACAGCATTTGGATCAGCAAATTCGCCTTCTGAAACGATCCCCCTTTTGACAGATTCAGTTTCATCTTCAGCCGAACCAAAAACTCGCGTTTCAGTAATAATTTCTCGGTCATGGTCGCCGGCTTGGATGGCTTCATCCGATGCCGCGTGAAAATCCTCGGTCATTCGGTTACGGAATTCATCAAATTCATCACGACCAAAACTACTTGAAAATGAATCTTTCTTTGAACGCATTAAATCATCAAGGTCAACCTTCTTACCCAATTTTAGTTCGGGTGCATCAGGGATATCGCCGTCGTAAAATTCGTCACTATCATCACCGAGTTTAGGGAATGAACGGCCTTTGGGGTCAACTTCCTCAATTTCCTCCATTAGCAAATCGTGTTCTTCGTCATCAATTGCTTCTTCCTCGTACTTTTGCTGCACTATCCGAGAAAGTTTTTTGAGTTTCTTCCCTAACTCTGAATCATTTTTCGCACTTTCGGACTGTTTCTCAATTTGTTTCAATAATTGGTCGTACGGGCTTCCAGTAATCGCACCCAATAATTTGCCAAAGCCGCGCTTCTTCTTCGCCATTTGCTCTCGCCTCGCTTGACTAACGGGACGCGACCTCTTATCATACTGCCCCCGACGTGGCCTAATAGAGAGAGGAGGGGAGATAGTGCAAAAATGGCTACTAAATGCAATGATAGAGTATAATTCGGCATCCTTTCAAAATAGCCAATCATACCCTGCTGTGCTACATATGCCTGGGAAAATATTGGATAAAATTATCAAATGGTGTTTTGAATCTCTCCCCGATGAGATATTAGTAGGAATTGATGTCAACAATAAACTGAAGGTTAACCAACAAGTAAATGAGTTATTTAGGAGTATGGAAAGTAGGAATGACCTTTTTGCCGGACAGGATTTTGTCATTGGAGAGGCAGAAATTGTAAACCGCGGCGATTCATATAGCGTACATCATTTACCCGAAGATTGGACTGATGGTATTTTCACTGAATCAAGGGGTGCAAGAGGAGGAAGGTTCACCCATTGGCTACATACGCATCCGAATGCAGTTGCCATCCCGAGTCACCAAGATGCTGATGCAGCACAGAGTACCCATGGAGTTGACCTCATTTTAGGAGTTGAATTCACTCCTGAAGGGCCATTTGGATGGTATGATAATGTCGAAGGTGTTCGTCGGCCTTTGGGAAAAAATGAACAGCAAGAGAGAGAGAATAGGGAACCCCCTCGCAGTGCAGCAGGCTGGAGGCGAAAATGGTGGAAGAAGAAAAATCAACGCCAAGTGCTTGGAATTGCCCCAACTGGGCACTCAATACATGGCTTAGAATTAATTGCCTTTCACAAAAGTGGAGTTGGAGTAAATGTGGTATTAGTTGATGATGAAGGCATGCCATATGGCTGGCCATTTACAAAATAAGTTTATTCAATGGCTGAAAATTCACAGAGTTCAACGAGAAAAATTTCCATTTTCAAATTGATAAATAATTGGCTGACCAGTAGGTACTTCCAGAGAAAGTACTTCTTCTTGACTCAATCCATCGAGATGCATTATTATGCTTCTCAAACTATTGCCATGCGCGGCAATAAAGAGGTTTTTTCCAGCATTCAAGGCCGGAATTAGTACATCTGTGAGATAGGGAATCGTACGCGCAGCAGTCATTTCAAGACTTTCGCCATTAGGGGGTGGTACATCAAAAGAACGGCGCCAAATATGGACCTGTTCATCGCCGTATTTTTCACGGGTTGCTTGCTTGTTGAGTCCTTGTAGATCTCCGTACATACGCTCATTTAATTTCCAAGAAATAAATACTGGGATGGTTTCGGCACTATTTGTTTCACCGCTAATTTGCGCCCAATCGCGCATCCTTCCTTCGTTTTCGGAGACGCTATCTCCCTCACCCTCTCCATACTGGAAAACTGGAGTGAATCCACTTGAATGTTGAGCAAGAGCAAGCATTGCAGTCATTTGCGCCCTAACCAAAGTAGAAGTGTGGACCTCATCAATGGCCAGCCCTGAAATCTCCTTGCCACCTGCAATCGCTTCTTCAATTCCGACATTTGTCAGGGGAATGTCTACCCAGCCGGTAAACAAGTTTTTTGCATTCCACATTGACTGTCCGTGGCGCATTAGAATGAGGTGAGTCATACGCTTCCCTATGTTAAGCCAAAAGACGGGAACTCATCAACTCATTGGTCACTCGGTCTTCGCCGATTCACTACACCGTGTCCCTCCGAGTAAGGTGGGCCCAATCAGTTCGCTCAAAATGTGGCTGAACATGAACAAGTTAGACTACGGGGAAGAGCATTACGACTAGGGCTATTGATAGCAAGGGATACAAACTCATCCCAACATCACGCAAGAATAATGCTAGTAAATTGGCAGTGTTTGCTTTACTAATCTTTTCAAATTCCTCCTGCATTTTGTCATCAACCATATCAGAGACCTTTCCAGCACCTGCTTTGGCAACCTCAATTGTAGCACTCAATGCAACGCTGGAAAGAAGCCCAACGGGCGTCAACTTCCTTGCCTTTAGAGCACGTAGTGCCCAAATAGATGCTGAACTTTTTGCAATTTTCCCTCCCAATGAGCCTTCTTCTTCAACGCCCTCTGTGGATTTTTTATCTCGGCCTGAGATACGCCGCAAAAATCCCCGCAAGCCCAAGGCTGAATCTGCTATTTTCACTAATTTATCAACATCTTTGACCTCAATCGCTTTCAACATTCGTCTAATTCGGGCAATTCTCAACATGTCAAATAATAACCAAATTAACATTAATGCTGCTAATAACGCTTTGGCGGCAAGAGGTGTCTCATCCCAAGTTGGCCAGCCTAATGGATCGCCTGTTAAGCGGAAAAGTAATACTGCAATTGCAGGCAAAGAAAAGGCTAACACCTCATTAAAAGCAAGCAAACCAATTCCTCGAATAGGCAACTCATACAAGCGTTTTATTGCCCATCCCCCGTGAGGAAGTAACTTATTTGCGACCCTCCTAAACTGATTAAACAGGAAGAGAAATCTAAACAAAAAGGGCAAGAAAATCAAAAAGCCAACATAAAATTCCCACACATTCCCTGGAGGAAAAGTCGGTAGTGCAAGAGGTTGGACCACGCTTTGCTCACAGGGCACTCCTCTTTCAAGTTGAGCGAAGTAATACCCATTGAAGGTGATTAATATTCTCAAAATGCATGAAATCTATGATGAAGAATGGCATTAAGGCTGCTGACCCATTTGCAATACTACAGCACCTACTGCTCTGCAAAACTTAGTTTATCCTTCATTTTCATCTATTTCGACTTGATAATCCTTGTCATTTTCTTCTAACCACTCATCTTCGTCGTAGTATTCGCTCGAATCTTCTCTTCGCATTAGGAAAATTCCAACAGCCACTAAGAAAATAACTGCCCCACCGCCAATGATCATCGGGGCTTGAGATGCGAAAAAGCCATCATCCACTTTCGCTGGTAAAATCAGTAAATTTTGGGTGTATGTATTATCTTCAACTCGCTCAGAAATCATCGACTCTGAATCAACGATTAGGCTTAGATTCAACTCACCCTGCCAATCTGGTGTCCACATAAATGAAAGGGTTGCTGAGTTTTCATTTGGCAAAATTATTACTGACTTATTGGCAATTACTTCTACTAAGTAAATGCCTTCATGGAGCACACCTGTTTCAAGAGAGACCCAGAAAAGTTCTCCGGTATGGTTGCCAATATTTGCAATAGTCACATTCACCCATGCATCGGAGCCAAAGTATAGTTTAGAAGGAGATATTTCAATTTGTGTTATTACCAAATCAGGGCGGTTTTCTATTGAGGTTAGTCTCAGAGGCCAACTTGCAGATGAGCCTTCTCCTGTAATTGAATTGCCAGCATTATCCTCCATTTCCAGCCAACAATCAAGGGTATTTTCTGCTGCAATAACCGGATAAGAAAGATTAACCAGATGGCGAGATACGTCGCCCTCTAATTGTAATTGGGCTTGGGCAGTTATTTGCTCCCCAACGGCATCAAAGCCTTTATGAATTTGACAAATTACTTGCAGGGGTGCTTGAGGGATACCAGAGTCGCTTTCTTGGATATTAATCTGCAATAGTACCTCTGTTGAATTGGCAGGAACAAATAGAGGGGCGTGCCCAACTATTTGCGGGGATGTATCATCAATTAGGAGGCGAATTGGAGATGGTGCAGGATTGACTGCTCCAGGTCCGGCTATCACCTGTAAATTAACTTGGTAAAGCCCACTGCTTAGGGCATCCATGTGGCCGCTGAAATATCCATTTTCATCAATACTGATAATCAGGGGTAAATCAAGAGGCACTTGCAAAGAGATCTCTATTGAGTTCTCATTTGGTACTGAATTTGCAGCATTATAGATTACCCTGCCACTGAATTGAAGCCTTGCACCTTGGATTACATAACTATCGTCAAAAAGGGTACGATTACCGTTATCAGAAATATGAGATATTGAGAGGTCGATAACATGAATGTCTGCATTAAGGTACCAATTGTGAGTTGTGACAATATTGTAAGTGCCGGACGAATCTGTGACCAATAAGGAGAAAACTCCTTGCTCAATGATTGGATTATAAAAAGAGGAAACTGTGAAAGAAATATTAAGAGAAAGATTGTCAACATCACCTACAAAGGAATAAGAATTAATGATGATTTCAGGGTCATTTGAAAGGAGACCTGCACTTGCATTCCATGTGAATTCACTTTCCTGACCGAAGTCAATAGTCAATTTGTCAATATCCTCCAACCAGTTACTATCTTGCAAACTGAAATTCAACCAATTTTCTGAATTGGGTACAATCGATTGACCACCCCCCATTTTAAGTGAGGAATCTTGTATTATTGTGGGAGAAATAACTAAGGAATAATAATGAAATAAATCATTTTCAAAACCAAGGCTACCGCCTTCAATTTTATTTCCTGCCAAGTCAAAACCTTCTACATATAATGAGACATTTTGACCTTGGGCGTTATTTGCATCATCAAAAATCGCATGAAAATAATCACTTGAATTATATCGAATTAATGGTCTGGAAGAATATTCACCGACATCAGGAATCCCATTTCCATCGTCATGTATTGCTTCAACCCAGCAACGCAAAAAGAGGCTGCCTTCATCCAAACCTATAGAATCAACTATTGAAATATTGAACAGTTGTTGGTCGGAAGGAATTACTCGTTCAGAAATAGGTGAATGATGTAGAATTCCTGCGGCAGTGGCGTCAATTTGGAAAGTACGACTATTGACACCAAACGGAGTTGAGTCGAATTGCCCAGCAATTATTGCACTAACGGTGATGCCGTCATAGTAATTCGTATTTGGCACCGAACTACTAATGGAAAATGCACCATTTGCGTCTAACGAACCATTTCCAGAAAAATTTTCCAACTCCACAAGCACATCATCAGGCAAGGGGTGCTCACTATGATTCAGGAAATTAACTGTGCCACTAACCCTTAATTGGTCACCTCCAGCCAACCATTCTCCGGCAAATACTTCCGGTCCACCATCACTAGGAGTGGTTTCATCCCATACATTGAAGGAAGCGATTTCCATTCGCCTTTCGTGCGAAGTCATTTGGGTGGAGTAGCGATTTGTATTTAGGGAATCAACAGTACTAGTTTGAGCCAGCCAAATCACATCCTCTTCCTCAGCCCAATTCCAACTTGGGCTGATTTCCCAAATCATCTCAGCAGTATCTGAATTTTGTGGCGACCAGTTGCCCGAAACATTGGCTATTGCCCCACTTGCATCAATAACCCATGTACTACTATTACTCAATGAATAATAGAGTATTGGCTTGTATTGAGTATTGGTTAATTGTGGCGTTAATGAAACCCAAGAAAGGTTGGCGAGTTCTTGATACGAAGTCACCTGAAGGCCAACAGAGTAAGTGGAATTATTTGGCACCATAATATCGGTTGTCAATATTATTGAACCAATGGAGGGGGGGCGGTCCCCTGAAACAATTGATAAATTAAACAATTCAATAATTCCGGCACTGCCACTTGTGACGTTAATTGGGATGCTGACATTTCCAGTTGCATCAGGAGTAAGGTTAGCAAAATGCTGACTTATTTCATTGGCCAGATCACCATGAGGTGAAACTGAAACGGTTGGATTCCAATCATAAATAATATCGAGATCACTTAGAACCAAGGTTGCATTTCCAGTGATATTCAAAGGAATATCAACAAAATCATTACCCCACGAATCGGTAAATGAAGGGGTCGCATTTTGAAGATACGAATTAATTGAATTTGTCAAATCCGGAGAGGAAGAACCGCCACTTAGATTGCCAGTATGGTTCCATTCAAGAACACCGTCTGCACCCAAGTCAAAGGTTGCTGTAATTTCATCTGAACCAGCAAAAACAACAACCAATTTAGGCCCATATGTTGCATTATTACTTGCCGGGAAATAGAGAACCGAGCCATCCGGCTTATTCGTATTTTCATCACCTTGCATTACGACCCCAAAATTTGTTGTTGAACCATTAATCCAACTTTGTACAATATTTTCCAGTCCTTGAGAATCATATGAAAGCCAAGTGTGCTTCAAATTGGCTGGACTGTCAGTGATTGAAACTCCGGTAGTACTTCGGTCAAGTGTTCCAGTCCCACCAATATTCCAAGCGTAATCACTTCCAGTCACATTATCAATTGCATTATTCCAAGTAACTCCTGGCCCTTGTTGGACTGCGGCGCCGTTTTCTTGTCCTTCTTCCCAATCTTTCAACAATGGATATATTGTATATGTATGGAGTGCCGTAACAGGTTGCGAGGAACCAGCTGGATTGACTGCATTAGCCACGTAAAAAGACATGTTAGCATCGAGGATAGTTACTGAGGGGATTTGTGATAAGTCAAACCAATAAACGCTACGATAAATGTTCCAATTTGCCCATACTGTTTTGCCGCATACAGTTTGATTGGATGCTCCGTAATTATAGTCCATTATCGCTGCACTACTATATTGTGTGTTGGGCTGGCGTATATGAGAGTCCTTTACATCACTCCCTGATATAGTCAATTCACTGAGGGTTGAAAAATTAACTTGGGCAGAATTAACGACTGCATCAGCAGGTAGGCGGATTGAATAGGAATTATTTGCGCCACTTGATAGATTCACTCCAATTTGGGAATGTCCATTTGAGAATTCAGTTTGATGGCCAAAGGAGCCGTTTCCTGCACCACCAAAAGCCCAATCAAGATCGCCATCATTACCAACATCAATACCGATAGTAGTTGGGCTATTACCAGCGGTATCTGCCTTGCCACGCACCCCCATTGAAGCAGAACTGATAACTGAATTTGCCCCTAAAGAAATGTTGGTTTGACTATCATAGCCCGAAGAATTGAAGGAAATTGAAATGTATTGAGGGTGCCCATTATTACCAAAAGTGCTTACCTCCCCCGCATTTACTGGAGAAATAATGTTGTTTGGTAATATTATTGCCGAGGACAAAAAAATAACCACAAGGAGAATTGCCCGCGTCCTCATGCAATGCAACACTTCCCCCTCATGGATAGAGGTTTCGCCGAAACCCATTCCAAATAAGGCAATAATTCTGTTTAGTATATGCCAATAGTTTCGAATAATGTTGAAGTTATGATTGGAAAATAGCCGCTGCAGTCCATGTTTGACTATTTTGATTTTCACCCATCACTCGCCAGAAATATGTTTGTCCAGTCAATAGATTGCTAATATTCTGACTTTGCCATCCGACATATGCAACTCCAGCGCTTTGACAATTTGACCATGTGGAAGTATTCGTTCCACCATCTGCTAAGCCCCAGCAAATGGTAAGATTTACATCGGTACCATTATCATATATTTCAAAATCCAAATTGGCATTTCCTCCTGAAACATTTGACTCACTCAATGATCTAATTTGAGAATCATAATCATGCACCCATCCCCTCAGTGGGTCTGTTGTCCAAACTGGCAAGTGGTCAACTGAATCTTTTGTAATTTGAGTTATGGGAAAGCCCCATGCTTCTAAAAATGGCACCAAATTGTATCCTGTATTAAGCGAGATTTGTATTGCGTATTGATTGAATTCATTTGAATCACCAGAAGGCTGAGTTGAATAATTGAAATAGTATTCTTGGAATGCAGCAGTAATTGGTTCCCAACCAAATTCTTCTTGGATTTGCAAATAGGTTTCAAGTGCTGTCCACACCGACCATGAGTTTATCTGCGCACCATTATTGAAGTAAGTCTCAATACGGCTATTTGCTGAATTTGTGTTTAGGGCCGAATGACCGGCACGCAGATCTTTTCCGACGAGGTCGGTCATTAATTTGACAGAATATAGATTGCAGGTAGTTTCAGTAGTACCAGGCAACGTAGCCGAACCCCACTGATGATTATGTCCAAGTTCATGGAACATACCCCAGTCCCCATCTTGATACATCTGTGTTCCATTTACAACACCTGCCACACTCGCATGGTGCGCCATAAATGGGTAGCCAGAGTGCATCCATCCCGCACTTATTTGAACATCAAACACTGCTCTTTCGACACGCGGCCAAGGTACATATCCTGAGAGATTATGCTCCATTTGAAGGGCCTCGCCCCAAAAATCCATTGCGTAATCGGGGTCATCTAGTGAACGAATATCTTTGGAAGGGACTGTGAGAATAAAATAATCCGATTCTAATTCAGCATATGGCGCTGGGAATAATCGCGTTGTATTTTGCCAATCCGAAATTGAAGTTTGTCCATGTATATAACGCGGCATTTCAACTGCATTTTCAAAACTCAAATTGAGAAGACCAAATGCCCCACCTGCTGGAATTGCTAAATATATCACTCCACCAAAAGCATTACCGACTTGCATAGAAACATTTTCAATCGGCCACCATCTAACTACCTTGGGATGACGCGAAAGGCTTGATTTACCCCATAGTGAATCCGAATGAGCGCCGACAAGAATGTAGGCATTTTGCCCAACAATTGACTGTGGAAGGCTGACGTTTACTACCTCACCTGCTGCCGCATATAGTCCAGTTCCCATTCGCCCATGCGACCTTGCACCCGCATAGCCAAACTGACTTGGGAGGCCTGAAAAATTGCCTTGCAAAGTCATACTTCGTGATACCCTCGGAGAGTTAACTGGCACCTCCCCCGGGAAATCAATTGCTGAGGGATGGGCAACTAATTCATCTGCTGGTAATTGTAACATTAATTGCTCTTGAACATTTAGAATTAGGTCGTCAATTGGGTCGGAGCCTAATGAAAAAGTATTACTTGCACTTATTTGAATCCAGCCAGTGTCATTGGTCATTGAACGCACAGGATTCCAAAAAAGGTCAAAATCGAGTGGTAGATTTGAAGCCGCTCGACTAATAGTTCCCGCTGCTATGCCTGAGTTGGATTGATTGAGAAGCGGTCCGCTTGAAAGATGTGCTTCAACACCCGATAGTGCATCCCGTGTGCGGAAATATGGAGAGGGGGGGCCATTTTGAAAATTTAATGACACAGAACCGGAGGAAGAGGAAACAAAAAGACCACTGATTTTTGAAATTTTGTTACCGGGATAATTATGGGCCACATCAGAATTACTGTAGGACCAATACCAAGAATGACCGCCGAGAACAACACCTCCTCCATTAAGCAAAAATTGCTCAATTGCTCGGTTTTGAAAATCACTCCAACCATTCCAAAAATCACCGATATAACAATCTTGACCGGCCAAATTATCGGGGTTTACACTTGTTGTTACGGTAAAGCCCTCGGCTTGTAATTCATTTTCCCAGCCATTGTAACCGCTTTCAAGAGCCACATTTGTTCCATCTCCACATACCCACTTTGCCACATTTATTGACAAAGTTGCTTCTGAGCCTGAAGTTTTCGCCACCATGCCCTCATGTCCATACCCAACTATTTTTCCTCGCCCAACATGATTTGCGGTGATTATCGGGCGGTCATTCCAATCAATTCCTATAGGGAATGCCCATTCCCCAATTGGTACAATTAATGAAGGCCATGATGACCCGTAATCAACTGAGCCGACTCCAGCGGTAATATCATTCCAGTCAGCATCTAAATCGTGAATTGCCATACTAAGATTCATTGTTAACGAACCGCCGGTGTTATTTGCCCAAATTGTGTATATTTGCCAATCACTTCGTTCAGTTGGTACTCCTGAAATATTTCCATGAGCGTCTAAAGTAAGCCCGCTTGGCAGACTTGGGCTAACTTCCCAAGAATCAATTACCGGACCTTCATTTGTAACTTCAAGGAATAAACTCTCATTGCTTGCAAAAGCAAACTGTGAGCCATTCCAACTAATATTTGATGGAGTAAGATCGGCCACTCGAATTGAAATGAAAGCAATACCCGACCCGCCAGAATTATTCGCCCAGACAGTGTAATTTGTCCACGGAATTAACTCACTTGCGACACCAGATATCTGCCCAGTAGATGTGTTAAACGACAGACCGGATGGAAGAATTGCTGAAAGACCCCATGACAAGGGAGAGCCTCCGGTGAATATTGGTGTGCGGTTAATCATCTCGACATTCCAAGCCACATCAATTGAATTCCCCGAGTAATTTATCTCCCTTACAACCTCATCAACCACTGATAATTGAATTGCTGAACTATGATTCCCACCACTATTATTTGCCCAAACTACATGAATTGCTTGCGGATAAAGAGATGAAGGTGTACCGCTAATCCAACCATTGCTATTGTTGAATTCCAAACCGGAAGGTAATTCTGGTTCTATTGCCCAAGAAGTTGCAGCACCACCACTAATGCTGGGGGGGATTGTGTCAATTTCTTCATCAATAGTAAAAACAAAGGGAGTACCGAGATATTGCAAATTATTGGGTGTAACATCAATTACTGTGATGCTGAAATTTTGAAAACTACTACCGCCTGAATTATTGCCAATTAAGGTATGAATTGTCGTGCCAAGCGCTTGTGGGCGGCCGGTAATTGCTCCATCATAATTCAAAGAAAGCCCTATTGGGAGAGGTGGGGATGTCAGCCATGAATCAACCGAGCCGTTCTGAATTATGGGGGGGCTTGAAAGAAAAAATTCCCCCAAGGTTAATTGTAACAGAGGATTGTCAAGAGTAAATGAAGGGATTGGCGGAATTGCACTAATAATTATTGGCACAGAGGTAAGGCCGGCAATGTTTGCTGCTACAATTGTATATTCGGATGCAGGACTTTCCTCAAGAGGTGTACCGGTAATTTCTCCACTTGCAGGATTCAAATTCATTCCATTAGGCAGGGAAGGAGAAACGGCCCATGAGTCTGGCGCATCGCCAGAAAAAGAAGGACTTACCATAGATTGAGATGTTTGGCCAAGAATAAAATGAAACTCATTTTCTCCATATGACAAAGTGTTTGGCGCAAGCATCGTTTGACATTCTTGATCTCTCCAAATTTGCGATGAAGTACAATCATCTTCGCTCAAATTATGCGAGCCTGAGTTATTATTGCCTTCTCCACCATTTCCACCTCCGCCATCGGCAATATCTTCGCATTGATCGGCGATAATTTCTTGCCCTTCAACACAAGTTGGTTGTGAAGTCGGAGCTAAATTTGTGTAAGCAGCATAAGTGCCAGAGACAACTAATATTGCCAGAAAAACTGCAAGAATGGCATTTTGCCTCCCCTCGCTCATATACTAGCGAGAAGGGCGCGTGTATGAATTATTTCCCCAAGATTCAAACAATCCAAGCAGGAGTGTACGCTGGTGCCTGTTGGCTTCATCAATAGTAAACTGAACCAACTCGCTCTAATATCACAAGTCAATCAGTAAACCTGGTTGATTACACCTTCAACTTACGTCGGCGGATTGCAACAAAAAGATTTGGCATTTGCCAAAACTTGCTGAAAATCCCATTATTATATTGTTGTTTACTAATTACTTCTTCAATATAGGTATCTAGTTCTTTATCCATTTGTAACGCCTCCGGGGTTGCTCCCTCAGTTTACTATTTGCAGCGCCGCCTATATCAATTATTGGAGAATTAGCCAGCACTAAGGTTTATTTTTTACAGTAGGTGTTAGGATGCGCACCTTCTGCCGCATCTCTTATTCTTCCCGCACCAAAATATTGCTTAAACACAAGATTTTCACGAATTGCCTATTTCCCTCAGAATAGCGGCTATTTCACCCAACGGCCCCCCGGGCTCCCCACGTGTATCCTTTGCACCTCCAATCCAATTGACAATTGATTCTTTGATATTAGTTGGAGTGTATTGAATAGTGAGGAACAAGTGGGAGGGGCGTTCGAGCCTCCCCCCAACCTGCCTCTACTTGCAAATTATCCTTATTTGCAATTTGTCTAATAGTGGGTGTGTGCGCTGAAGGGCGTGAAAAAATGGGTATGGATCCAATCCTCAAAGCAAAATTGCAAAAGCAACGCTACCACTTAGTAGGGGAGCACGGTGGAGTGAAAATTTGTCATTGGACAAAAGAGAGTTTATTACGTGACCGCGAGTGCTACAAGGGCCGTTTCTACGGTGTTGGAAGTGCGGGGTGTATACAAATGAGTCCAGTAGTTGACCAATGTAATTTGGCTTGTTCATATTGCTGGCGTGAACCACATATGGACAGTTTAGAATTAGTTGATCAGGATCCACTTGAACTTCTTTACGAGAGTGTAAGAGCCCAGAGAAGGTTACTCAGCGGATTTGGTGGGAATGACAAGGTTTCTGCCGAAAAATTCGCCATTTCACAAGACCCAAAGCATGTTGCTATTTCCCTAAATGGTGAGCCTACTCTTTACCGCAATTTGTCCGAGTTCATGGATTTATGTCATAAACACGGAATGACAACTATGCTTGTTACCAATGGAACATTGCCAAAAATAATTGAAAACTTGGATGTATTACCCACTCAGTTATACTTGAGTGTTGATGCTCCCAATAAGGATGTATTCGACCGAATTTGTAGGCCGAAATGGAATAATGCTGCATGGGAAAAGGTTGAGCAGACAGTTGATTTGCTACCTAGTTTGGATACTCGCACCGTTTGTCGGCACACTATGATAAAGGGAGAGAATATGAATCCAGAGCATATTGCTCAATACGCAGCGATAGATAATCGAGCCGACCCCGATTGGATTGAGTGTAAAGGTTATGTCCACGTGGGGCATAGTCAAGAAAATTTATTGGCTGAGAATATGCCAAGTCACGAAGATATTTTGCATTTTGCGACAGAGTTAGCACCACTTACTGGTCGAAAACTCTTAGATGATTCACGTCCAAGTAGGGTTGCATTAGTTGGTAGAGAAATAATTCCCATTCCTTTTCCAAAAGCGGTGATGAAATTCCCCGATGACCTAGGTATAGCCAAGCCCACAAAGCATCTTCCAATGGCCTAAGCAAAATTTTCTCGCCAAGCAATAAATTCTTTTATCCAAGTTTCAATATCAATTGCCTCAGATTCTTCTTGAGCCCTAGAAAGGCAGAGCCTAGTTGCTTCAACTAATGCTTTGTCGGGCTTTTCACCAATTATTTGCTCAATAAATTTTTCAATACTAATTCCGGCACCATTTGCAATTGCCAAATCAACTTTAAATTTCTCTATGTCATCTGTCGGCTTACGGACTTTCCAATCACTCATGACTTCATCTCCTTCAATTCACTAACTGATTCAACGCTATTATTGGCTAATATGCCATTATTGGTTAATATGCGATCTTCCGAATCACCATCTTGGGTTTCAAGCCAAGGCGAAACTGTTTTGAGTTTGTTTTGCCAATTTGACCATGAGCAAACTTGTTCAGCAGTCCACCTAGAAAGTGGTCCAGAAACATCAATTCTGCTACTGTCGCCTTCGCTTGGTCTTTCTTCTGAAAGAGCATCTGGCATACAAGTTGATGACAGAATTCCATTCTTACCCATCACCCATGCGCAATTAAGAATCAAAGGTGCATGTGAAAGACTTCTTTGGTCTGTTGCAGACCAATATGCAAAACCAAAGGGATGAGTATGTACCCAAAGGCGAAATGGGATCTTCGCCCCAACTGGAGGAGATAGTGGGACTAATCCAGGGCCGCCCCAATCAACAAATATTTCTCCTTCAGCATCAATGAGAATACTTACTTCGCGACCAGCGAGAGCTGAAATTAAATATATTGAATCCCAATTATCTTGGCGGGCAAAGTCAATTAGTTCTTCAACTACATCCTCCGCTTTTCCTTGTAACATTTTCTTTGCCACTTGCTGAACATCAATACTCAAGCAACCACCTCAACCTTGGACGGTGGTGAGGGGAGGGGTAGTGAGCCATGAGTTAGGGAGGACATTTGAGCCGAAGGTGTTGAAGTATTATTGCCATAATATTGGCGAATAAATTGGAATGCCCATTGCGCCCCTGCTGCAGCAACTGCAGCAAAGCCAAACTCAATGTTTCCGGCAGCAATCGCACCTTCAATCTGACAACTTGTCGGCTTGTGTGTTGGTGAAAGAGAGGATACTATTTCGGGATTGGTATTATTATCAAGAAGAAGCCATCCATCGCCGCGGCATCTTAAATCCAACCAAGCAGCAGCATCAGTATGAACTATTTTTCGTGGAGTTGGACTATCAACTGCAACGATTACTAAATCATAATATTCTAATTGGCTACCTTGAGTTAGGCGCTCGGTTATTGGGTCAATGATAATGTTCTTTGCATCTTCAAATCGATTTGCCAAAGCATCAACCTTGAACTGGCCTACCTCTAGTGATGTGAATTTTTGATGCCCGAGGTTGGTTTCCTTGACTTTGTCATCGTCCATGATATCTATTTGACAACGGGTATTGCATCGCTCAAGTGCAGGGACCAAGAGTTCAATTACTGAAGAACCAATCCCCCCAGCACCCACTAAAAGAACTGCGGGTGACTTTGTTCTATTACCGCTGACTTCTGCATCACCACCAACAAGCCCTGGGACTAGTCGGACTCCTTGCACTTCTGCCCAGTTCATCTCACCGAGTTGATCGGCATTAACAAGTTGGCCATCGGCAAAGACCCAGTGGGTTGAATTATCTTGCACCTTGGCTACTGTTTCGGCTTGAGTTAGTTGGAGGGTAGAGTGCCCGGTATGGTCGGCAATTTCCACCTTCACAGTTGGAAGTGCTTTCTCGCTATCACTTGCGCCACCGACAAGCCCAGGCACAAGACGTACTTTGTCAACAACTTCCCAGTTTACCTCATTGAGGCCATCAACATTTACTAGCTGACCATCGGCAAAAATCCAATGACCTGGGTTTTCATTAGCCAATTCTACGGTTTGTTGTTTGGTAAGTTGAAGGGATGTATGCCCTGTATGGTCGGCAACTTCGACAGTCGCAGTTACTGGTTTGGGGTTAACCTTTTCATTCGTATTTTCGTTCATATTTTCGTTCATATTTTCATTTATTTTATTATTCATTTTTTTCACCTTTTGTTTTTTTTCTGTATTTGTCTTCATATTTTTTCCACCTTTGATGTGCATAAATATCTCACGCTACAATATTGCATTTTCCTTGCCCTACTTAACCCATGAAGTGTAAATAATTCCATTATTAAATCTCACCTCGGCAAATTCGATTGCGCTCTGTCAATTGTTCCTTGATTATTTCTCTCTGTTCATCCATCCTCTTACTTATTACCTCGGCATTCTCCATATCTTCAGGGCCAAGCAGGTGTATGACCGCTTCAAAATCCAATTCATAGTGGACCCATACGCCTCGACAAACACGAATTTGTTCATTTACATGGTAGAAATATTGGTTGTAGCCGAAATGGCGACGGCGGCGATTTGGCGGAATGACATATGCCCTATTGTCTTCATTTCGGCCTCGATAGTGCAAGGGTTGCCCAGGATTGTTTCTAGGCTCAAGTTCGCGGGTAGCCGTAACCAATTCCATTGCCACAGATTCAACATGAGTGGCTAGAGCCAAGTCATCAGCAAAGGCCAGTACAACTGAAGTAAGCCGGTCCCCCAAAGGAAAATCACGAGTGCTCTCATCATGAATACAGACTTGACCGAAAGTAGTTTGGTTTTCAACGGCCCAGTTTGAACCATGAGCACCATTGAATAGGGCCGGAGAAATAAACCATTTTTGCTCACTAGTACCTTCCACCATTATTCCATCCGGTTTTGCAATCATATTATCGTTTGAAATTACTACTGAATGGAGTAATTGGAAACTTCGCATGAATGGAGCATCAGCAATTCCTTCAAAAGGCTCCATTGCCCATTCAGGATTTGCCCAAGTATGAAGTGCAGCCCTTAGCAATAAGGATGAATGAGGACTGTATTGACATTTCCAAATATCAAGGAAGGCCGAAAGCAAACGAATATCTCTTGGAAGTTGAATAAATACCGATTTATTATTATTCCTTTCGGGAGAATGAACCAATAACTTGTAACCTCTCTCATCACTAACTGAAAAAGGAGGGAGAACTTGCCAATCATTTCTCAAAGAGAGACCTTGATACATCTTTCTCTTGAAACACTCACGTGATTTCTCATCACCTATATTGTTGTCAAAGTCTTCCCAAGCCAGATGAAGATCTCCATTCATTAGTTTTGAAAGAGTTGTGCCCAATTCAGCCTTCTGCCTCAGTGCAGGCTTCAATATGAGGGCATCTAAGAGGGGCAGTAATGGCCCCCCCACTATATGTTGCTCACCAATGTATAGACCATAAAAGTCGATATTAATCGGGCCTGGTGAGAAGAGTATTTTTGTGCAAAGTGGACGGAATGGCTCAATGCTTGAATGGCGAATCCTTACTCTACGATTACACCAATCTTCATTAGAATTGACCCTACGATCTTCCTTTATTTGATTTATTGTAAAGCGCATTAATTCATCTTGAGATGGCATTTCCAAATCCACATCAAAGCCAGTTATTTCTCCCCCTAAGGCAAGAATAATTTGCGCCCAGTCTGCATCATTAATGGGGCACGAGGCGAGAGCAGGCATATCAGTGAGGTCTTCAAAGATTTGCTGATTCTCTAAGAGTAAATGAGCCTGCCAAGGCTCATATTGTCTTACACTTGAAACAATAAAATTTGCCGCCCATGGCCTACATATAATGCAAAACAATTCACTAGTTTTTTGCTCATCAACCGCTAATTCAAAACCACAACAATAACAAGTATTAGATGCTTCAAATAAATGATCAATGGACGGTAAAATTGAGACTTCGGGCATCAGTTTATTCCTCCGCTACGGGAATATCTTAGAGCTTCCACTCCGCCCTCTAAGTATGCAGAAATATCTGCGGTGTATACTGACATATTCTGAGAACTGTCAAAACAGATTTTACAATCCTCCTGCTTTATCTTCAGACCTTTTTTCTTGCCAATTTGCCAGGCAAGATTGGCCAACCAACTACGAGGGTCACTGGGCAAGGCTCCGGTTTGCATTATCTCTTTAGCACGAACTTCTATTTCACGAGAAATGCTACGAATCTCTGAATTTGTTTCACTAGCACGGTCAACCAATGAACAAATAGCATTTGTTTCTGAAAGACGTGCCTTTGAACCACGCTTTATTCTTCGACGTGCATTTTTCAATGAAGCAAATATCTTCTTCTGAGGATTCTTACAAGACTTTGGAAATAGAGAGAAAAGGCGGCTTGGGCGGCAACCAGTGCCGCGTTCTTCAAAGGTTATTTTTATTGCAGCAGCGGCAGCAGCTGGGACACCATAAGGGTGTGCAGGTTGCCATACAGGTGGAATTGTATTGTTCTTATCGGCTTGCTTTTCTGGCCAAATGGTTCGTAGAATAGATTTTGCACTTGCACAAAGGTCTCTACTGCCGCCATCGAAGAACTTTGAAATGAGTTTTTCTGCATCGCGACGTGAACTGCTCCCCAATGCTTTACTTGCTGCCCAGCCTTGGTGCCTCCTTAGGTTCCTTGCTGTCTTTTTCTGTGCTCCAGTGAGTCGGACACCTTTACCATCATGTGAAGTCCCAAAATCACCCATGTGAGTTGCGAGATTTCCCTCAGTAGCAGGACCATAGCCGGCGCCTCCTGGCTTTTCATTTTGGATTGCAATGGTTGTTGTGTCGGAATTAAGGTGAGCATGGTTTTCCAATATTAATCCACAAGACGCACATTCAACTTCACATGTCTTAGTGTCATAATTACGCTCATTACTGCCGCACTCGGTGCAAAGCATTTTTTGGGTTTCTCGGTCGTCACTTTCATTGCTATTGCTTCGGTTGTTTTTTCGGTTATTATTTAGGCTATTTTTAGTTTTTATTTTATTTATTTCTGGCATATTTCTGTCTCCTTTTTTGTTTTTTTTGGGGTCGGATAATCATATCATTACATATATAAACATTTACGTAATATTTCACTCAGCCCCTATACAGGGAAAAAGTCAAAATGTCAAAGACGCAATTTTTCAATATGACGAGAAACCCCCGCTTTCTCTCACGAACAAGAATGTAATTTGCTTGCCCCTTATTAACCCTACAATAATAATGCATTATTTCTGCAATATTCTTCCATAGTGATAACCGCAACTAGACTCTACTCAAGTATGAAATCACCTAGTTTGAAGATAGCTAATAGCAAATAAGCCCAAATTAGGTTGGGCGGTAATAGATGGCATAACTACCCTTCAAACTCAATGGATAATGTATTCTGATTTTAAAATCTCATCCAAGTCAAGGTCGCCCTTTTTTGGAATTTCAACTCCATACTTTTTCAACAGGCGGTGAAAGGGGTCATCTTTGTGTAGTTGAACGAAGGTCTTTCTAACAGTTTCATGCATTAAGTCGCAATTTTCAGCATGGGTGCCAAAAGCATCGTGAATCATCTGGAAACATTGAACTCCCTGCTTTGCCATTTCATTAATGGTAAGAATCATGTGAGATGCATCCAAAGAATGGATGAAATTTGGAGAAACTGCGCTTTCCATTTTATCCTTATCAAACTGATCATCGAAATATTGAGCAATGCGTATTTTCCGACTTTTCGTTCCCCATTTTTTGGTAGCAGTTAACTGTCGATTTGCCCCTCTTTTTCTAATTTTACCCTTTTTATCTTTGTATTTCTCTTTGACCTGGTCTATCATTTTATGACGATGTTTTATAGTAAAACCAGCAAGGGTATTCCACTCAATTGGAGATTCACTCCTATTTACACACTCTTCCAAATTTTTTCTCACGACTAATGCAGATGCGGCGACACTGTTGAATGCTTCAAAAAATAATTTTGCGATATTTATTGCCACATCAAATTCATTTTTTCCTTCCGACAGTTCACTCCCAATTAGGCTTGATTCGGGACCTGGCAAGGGCCTACTTTTTTTGGCTTTATCATACTCACTCCAAATGGCGGGAAAACTATCGTTGATTGCTTTAATTTCCGCTACCTCCCGCCTTGCATCTTTTAACCATTCTTCATCTATTTTTCCTTTCCCTTCTTGAGTTTTTATTTCGATTCTTATTTTCCTTATTTTGTTTTTATTTAATTGCTTTCGATTTAAGATACTTTTCCTGCCCGCTTCATCAAATATCTCTTCATAAACTGTCCACATTTTGGCACCATAGCCAAGAACCATTACCGGCTTTTTAGCAAAACTTCGAGTGATAAAATACTTTGAATATAGTTTCAAAAAATCGTGATCTCCGCTAGTCAATTCTTCTATTGGCACCTCATTGGTAGGAAGGGTGATTAACGCTAATACCTCTTCAGCAACCCGTTCATAAAAATCAACTTCATTGTATCCAGGAAGTAAGTCAACAAGTTTAGCATGCTTGCGATCGCGCATTATTGCGGCTACATGTTGTTGTCCATTACACGTACCATCGAGTATTACGGCAATTGAGGATTTGCTGGTCTTTTGCGCCTGCCAGTAATCATGTGTTGCAGCAACGCGTTGAAAGTAAGACCTTTTCTTACCAAATGGAACTCGCTTGCGTAAATCATTTTTATCTCTATCATTCCACCAAATGTTAATGAATTCCATTGGACGCTCCCCTATAGCCAAAAGGATCATTTCATTTTCATCAAACCATTCTATCATTTCAGGGATTGACGGATTTATTTGCTTTATTTTATTCCATGTGAAACCATCAGGGATATTATTGCCTCCACGCAAATCTACACCCTTGAATAATCCAGCAATATATACTTTCAACCATTTAAAGCCCTTTTCTGTGATCGGCTTAGATTCAGCAAAACGGATTAGACCTCGGTTCAAGTCACCTCCTTGTGGGCTTATATACGGGCAACGAGAATATAATCGGGCACGAGGACCAGCCTCCCATGCATGATAAAAATGACTATCATCTCCAGGATGGTCTTCAATTCGGTCAATCAAGGATGCTGCCAAATCAAGGGTTGTAATAATTTGCGTATGCGCTTCATGCCCTTTAACAAAATTTTCCCACTTTTTTATGTCATCTCCGAAAACATTTGCATGAGTAACTACATTCCAGACATGCTCATTTATCATCCATTTTGTAGATTGCAAGTGGTTTAATGCCTCACATAGAGCAGCGCTTTGCACGATTTTCCATTTCTGTTTTACTGTTCTCCTCAGGCTACTTGTCACCCTCCCACCCATGCCATGCACACCCATATGGTGGTCTATTGGATGGACTAGCATTGGCGACATTATTGGGTCTCTCAATACTTTATGGCCCCTGTATAATAGGTCTTTTCCATCAGAAGTTAATGCCAAAAAATTAAGCTTTTTTTTCCCTGAACCCATACATTTTATTGTAATAAATTTGCTCATTACTAAAGCATGAATTAAATTCCAAGCAAATAATTTATTTTTCTTGCGCTCTTTAACAGTGCCCATTTGAAAACCATATATTTTCTGCGCTCTTGAAGCGATATAACCGACTGCTTTATTGGCTACGCATTCATATCTATCCAAATCTTCTTTGGGCTCTTGCATTGTCGATAAGATGCCAAAAATTCCAAGAATTAGAGTTCGACTAACTCCTATTTCTAACATTTGCTTTACCCATTTGGGTGAAGAACCGCCCTTTTTTATTTCCAATAATACCTTTTTCACTGGGGGCTCAATTTTTCTCACATAGTCAATACAAATATCTTCTACATCAGCAAATGAAATATTTGTTATTCTTTCCTCAATTTTCTTTTGCTGCAAATTACGAATGCGTAGAATCTCTTGAGGGGATAACTTAGCGGGTAGAGAAGGACCCATGCAATCCTTCGGGCCTATGTGTGTCAAGACAAGAAGGTTGCCCAAGTACTTTCTAGTTTTTCAGCAAATATTGCTTTATCATATTTTGCTGCCCTCGCTAGGCCCGCCTCATCAACAGGTCGAAGATAATCACCATTCTCAACAATTGAGTTCTGATTTCCCAACCAGCAGCCATGGAGGGTAAGCAACTCCTCGACCCAAGGTTCCGTGGAATAGGGAGAGAGGGGGGTGCCCGGAATAGCTAATTCATTGTGCGAACCCATGTCGGCCATTAAGACAGGACAACCTGCGGCCATTGCCTCAAGAGGAGGGTAGCCAAAACCTTCGGCAATACTCGGGAATAATAGTGCATCAGCATGCTGTTCTGCTGCGATTAATTCTTCTTCACCTGTCCTCCCCCACCATTGTACTTTTACGTCGGATGATTGGGCTATGGATTCAAGATTTGCTTTTGCTGCAAGGGAAGATTCTGCACCAATTTTATGAACTACGATATTAGATCTTACATCTATTGGAAGATTACCAATGACTTCAATTGCAAAATGCAAGCGCTTTCGTGGGTCCTCCGAGCCAATTATTAACAAATTCATCTTTTCATTAGAGAATTGACTGGGGTATGGCAAAGGATTTGTCAATGGATTTCGCTTCTGACAGTCAAGACCAAGGGGCAAGACGACGGTTTTTTTGTCTGGAAATAATTTCTTAGCATGGGATTCAGTTGTTTTACTATCACAAATTAATAAATCAGCGCGAGATAATCCGGCCTTCATTTTTACTAAATCTCGATTTCTAATGATTCCTGTATTTCTCTCTCCAATCCATACATCTCCATCGGGAGTAGAAATCTTTTGCGGGTCTAAATGAAATAAATCGTGAACTGTAATGCTAACAGGAACTGGACAATTCTTGGGGATTAGGATTGCATGCTCTTGGTCGGAAATATGCAATAAATCAGGAAGTGTTTGTTTTACCTTTTTTTCCAATGATTTGGGATGGCCACGCCATCGGCGATATAGCCTTTTGAAGGGATTGCCACCAAGCGGATGTTCATGAATACCGACTATTTCAAATCCTTTTACTGAGTTACTTTGCAAAGATGAAACGAGGTCATGATGAGCCCTTCCTAATCCAGATGCAGGACCGACTGCGCCGCCTCTTGCAATGAGGACTTTGCGGGGCATGAATGACCCAGCCATATTGACTTAATCAAACCAGCCTTCAAATCGCTCCACTAAGCCAACCAAAGGCAGGTGACTCGCATTACTCAGGAGGTTTTGGAGGAGCATACCCATTGTTTACCGCTTCAGAAACAATCGCCATATCACTCTTGACCATCATCTCAACTAAGCCCTCGAAAGTGGTACTTGGGACCCACCCTAATTCCACTTTTGCCTTCTCCGGTGAACCAATTAACAATTCAACTTCAGCAGGGCGGAAGAACTTCGGGTTAGTTCTTACTCGAACAATACCCTCTTGATCAGTAGC
>PSPT01000022.1:28183-37870 GCA_004195635.1 Methanobacteriota archaeon | reverse complement strand
TCTCCGGTGAACCAATTAACAATTCAACTTCAGCAGGGCGGAAGAACTTCGGGTTAGTTCTTACTCGAACAATACCCTCTTGATCAGTAGCAATAGTATCTACGTCTTCTCCCGACCAAACAATTTCTTTACCTGTGTGCTTGAAAGCAAGAGTAATCATATCTCTAACGGAGTGAGTTCTTCCTGTGGCAATCACATAATCTTCAGGAGTTTCTTGTTAAAGCATCCGCCATTGCATCTCTACATAATCGGCTGCATATCCCCAATCACGCTTTGCATCAACATTACCTATCCACAAACATTCATCAACTTCATGCGCTATTCGAGCAGCAGTCATTGTAACTTTGCGAGTCACGAATTCGAGGCCGCGCCTTGGGCTTTCATGATTAAACAGTATCCCAGTACATGCAAAAAGGCCATAAGATTCTCGGTAATTCCTGGTTATTTCAAAGGCAAACACTTTGGCACAACCGTAGGGTGAACGTGGATGGAATGGAGTCATTTCGGTTTGTGGGATTTCCCTTACTTCACCAAATTGTTCAGAAGTGCCTGCCTGATAAAAGCGGCAATCCGGCTTTACTCGCTTTATCGCTTCAAGACAACGCAACGCACCCATTCCTGTGACATCTGAAGTCATCATTGGCGAACGCCAAGATTCAGGGACAAATGACTGAGCCCCCAAATTGTAAAATTCATCGGGTTGAGTCTCAGAAACTGCATTATCAATACTAGATTGGTCAGTTAAATCGCCATTGATTAAGTGATAATTAGGGTTTTCCAATAAATGGTTAATCAAACTGCGGCCAAGTGTTGGCTGACTAGTTCTGCGAACTAAGCCATAGACGGTGTATCCTTTATCCAATAATAACTCGGATAAATACGAACCATCTTGTCCGGTCACACCGGTGATAAGGGCAACCTTTCCTTCAGCCATGATTACGCCGAGAGAGCAGACCTTCTTCAAACCCAATGGCTATAAAATGCTGATAAATTCACCTAGTTGAAGTATACTACGCGCCGCATTCTTAGGTGGATAACCTTTCACACAACACAAGCAGGGGAGGGGAGAAAGTGGTATCAGCAGATGTTTCAAATGCCAATTCAGGAGAAAAAACCCTCAATGTATTGGTAATTCGTGGCTCATTTGCAAGCCTCGGCGGAGCCGAACGTGAATTATTGACCGTTCTTCGTGCATGGGGTGAACGTTGGCAAGTTAGCGTGGCAACCCTTGGGCTAACAGAAGGTGCAATGGAACTAGCACAAGAATTAGATGTCAAATGGATTTGTCCGCAAAAACCCATTGAACTGCCAACAGATAGCATTTCTGAAATTCGCGGGAGAGCCAGTAAATTTGCAACAAAGGCTTGGAAAAAATTGGCTGCACAAAATAATTCCTTAATTGCAGCGATTAATAATGCAGATGCAATACATATTTCTGTTTGCCGAGGTAGTCTTGAGATACTCCCTCTAATTCCAAAAAACAAACCAATTCATTACCACTGCCTTGAACCTCCAAGATGGTTATATGAGGATGTATTGCACAAAGAAGTTGATGGAAAACCAAAGCGTCCAATGTGGCTAACCAATTTCATTTTTTCAAAGCAACGCCGCATAGACCGTAAATTGGTGCGCGACTTATTGGCCCGCCATGGCAGTGCAATCTCGGGGAATTCACATCATATTCAAGAAAATCTCGGCAAATTCTACAACATCGAAGTCGACCCAAACCTCGCAAATGGAGAGCCCGCACAAAGAGATAACCGAGGAAGGTGTAAAGGGGCAAGTGTGCTAATGCATGTAGTGGATATTTCTGACTGGCCGCTTGAGCCCGATGACAAGGAAATCAATGCCCAACTATCCCCCAAACCCGACAGACCTTATGTGGTGACAGTCGGCAGAATTGGTTGGGTAAAAGGAACTTGGGAAACCCTCCATTCCCTCAGCGGAACCGGACTAGGTTTGGCGCAAGTAGGTGGGGGAAGTACTGAGGATAAACAGAAAATTACTGCTGAAGCAAAGAGAATTGGGGTTCCAATTTGGACAATGCCACGATTATCTCAAGCCGCCTTACGAAAATTGGTGAGGGGGGCCGTCGCCATGGTAAGTCACGCTCATGGCGAGCCTTTTGGCTTGACGCCGATTGAAGCAATGGCAATAGGGATTCCCGCCCTATTCGTCGATGAGGGTGGTTTTCATTGGACAATGAAAGATGCAAACAGTGGATTGTTGATTGAGCGAGCACCTTTACGCGCCGAGGCATATGATGCCATAACAAAAGATTGGCATCAAGCATATCAAATGGCACAGAATCAAGAAATTCGCAAAGAATGGGCTGATGCAGGTCGGCCACATGTGGAAGGGAAATTCACCTTAAATGTTCAAGCGGATGCACTTGAAAGATTGCTTAAAGATTGTATTCATCATGCTGAGGAACAATAATAATAGTGCGGAAATGAGCATTATGGAAATGAGAGCAAGAATTAATCAAAACCTTGAGGTCTCCTCGCCGACTACTTGATGTGCTATTACAACCCACATGGATGTATGAGCGAGATGCACATCGTGCCCGACCGAGTCAAGCAAGGTTCAACAAATATCATTCAAAATATGGATGATTGGCGTCGTGTTCATCTTTCCTCAATGAATGACCCTGATACTTTTTGGCTTGGCATTACCAATGACTTAATTGACTGGCAAACTCCTCCAACCGAAGGCCTTGCAGGTGCCTTCCACAGCATTGCCGATAACCAAGTTTCGTGGTTTGCCGATGGTAAACTAAATGCCACAATTTCATGCCTTGATCGTCACCTTCTAACTCATCCCGATAAAACTGCAATTCTATGGGAGGGCGATGAACCAGATGATGTTAGGGCGATTTCATACCGCCAACTTCATTCAGATGTTTGTCGATTTTCCAATGCTCTCTCAAGTATTGGAGTTGGCCTTGGCGACCGAGTTATCATCTACATGGGAATGGTACCTGAGGCGGCAGTGGCGATGCTCGCATGTGCCAGAATTGGTGCGATTCATTCAGTAGTTTTTGGTGGGTTTTCAGCTGAATCTATCGCCAACCGAATTGAAGATTCGCGGGCAAAAGTAGTTATTACAATGGATGAAGGGTTACGCGGAAGTCGTAAAATCCCTCTGAAAAACACTGTTGACGAAGCGGTGCAAAGTGTTTCAGGTATCGAATCAGTAGTTGTGCTAAAAAGAACAGGTGGCGATATTTCTATGACTGAGGGTCGCGATATTTGGTGGCATGACATATGCCGGAATATGGATGATTACCACGAAGCGGTAATCGTCCCAGCAGAACACCCATTATTCATTCTCTACACCTCTGGGTCAACTGGAAAGCCCAAAGGAGAAGTACATGTGCATGGCGGTTACATTACCTATACGGCATTTACTCACAAAACTGTTTTCGACTTACGCGAGGATGATGTTTACGCCTGCGTTGCCGATGTTGGATGGATAACTGGGCATTCATACATTGTTTACGGCCCACTTGCAAATGGTGCAACCACTTTCATGTTTGAATCAACTCCTCTATACCCCGATGCAGGGAGGTACTGGGATATGGTAGAGAGGCATAAAATCAATATTTTTTACACTGCACCAACTGCGATTCGGGCCCTTGCAGCAAAAGGTGATGATTTTGTTGAGAAATACGATTTGAGTTCTTTACGAGTTTTGGGTACTGTGGGTGAACCCATCAATCCCGAGGCTTGGGATTGGTATTACGATGTTGTTGGTGGGGGGCGATGCACAATTGTTGATACTTGGTGGCAGACTGAAACTGGCGGAATAAGTATCAGCCCTATTGCTCCTGCTACTCCGGTCATCGGAGGCTCTGCAACTTTGCCAATGCCCGGTATTTCTACGGCATTATACAATGCCGAAGGACAACGTTTGATTGGCCCAGCCGAAGGGCTTCTGTGCATTGAACACCCTTGGCCGGGCATCACAAGAACCATTTGGGGTGACCATGAACGCTTTGTTAACACATATTTTTCCACCATACCTGGTTTGTATTTTACCGGCGATGGATGCAAGCGAGATGAAAAGGGATACCATTGGATTACCGGTCGAGTCGATGATGTAATCAATGTCAGTGGACACCGAATGGGAACTGCTGAATTTGAAGCGATAATCATTGAGGATGAGGCAATCGCCGAAGCCGCAGTGGTTGGTTTCCCACACGAAATCAAAGGCCAGGGAGTGCAGGCCTACCTAATAATGAAAAACCCAAATGAAACCTATAGTGAAGATTTGGGTAAGCGCTTAAATCTCATGTGCCGAAAGAGTATTGGTGCACATGCAAAGATTGACTATTTTTGTGTAATTCCAGGATTACCAAAAACCCGTTCAGGTAAGGTAATGCGAAGAATTCTACGCAAAGTTGCTGAAGGAGACCCGAGTAATTTGGGTGATATATCTACCCTTGCAGACCCTTCTGTTGTTGAGGCGATTCTCACTTCCAAGCGTTATTAAATGGCTATTAATTGCATATACCGATTACTACTCAGCAAAATAATTGAAGCAGTTGGAAAGCCTCCACAAGTGGCCTTCAATTAGCGCCTTGTATTTGACTGGGGCGCGATGACCCACACTCTGGGCACTGGTCGTCTTCGGCATCACCATAGTCATATTTGCAAGCAGGGCACTTTGCTGCAAGTTGCATTTTACCATGTGCAACTATTTCCATTTTTTCGTCATCTACGCGCTCCATAGTCAAATGGTCCTTTGCCAAATCCTTAATCAAGAATCTTCCCATTCCCCCTAGTTGAGTTAATATATCAGGCGGCATGGATAAAGTTCCTGTCTCATCCATTATTAATTCACGGTCCTCTCTCAATTCAGCATCTGTGACTCCATGTTTGTGCTGAGCGACAAAACGACCATCTCTTAATTCAAGTGCTCTATCAGCAAAAGAAGAAACTTCTCTTGAATGAGTAACTATTAGGAAAGCAACTCCATCTTCATCATGTAATTTACGGAATAAATCAATAATTCGCCTGCCGGTAATTGGATCTAAGGCGCCAGTAGGCTCATCAGCCAAAATAATTCTTGGATTGGTAATTAATGCCCGCCCAATTGCAACCCGTTGTGCTTCCCCACCGGATAGAGTTGAGGGGTAGGATTTTGCTTGCTTTTCAATTCCAAGGCGTTCTAACATTTCCATTGCTTTCTTTCGCGCTACTTTATCACGAACCCCTGCATGCTTTAGCGGTTGAGCGACATTTTCAAGGGCAGTCAAATCCGGCAATAAATTACCCTCTTGGAAGATAAAGGATACTGTGCGTTGGCGAAGACTAACAAGTTCTGCACCGGTTAAGCGTGTCATGTTTTGCCCATTCAAAAACACCGAACCTGCGCTTGGTTTCATCAGTCCACCAAGAGCTTTGAGTAGAGTTGATTTCCCTGAGCCAGAGGGTCCAACAACTGCTACTGCTTCACCAGCAGCAATTTCCACAGTTAATCCACGCAGGGCAACTACATTTCCATCTAGTTGATTTGAATCATATACATGATAGAGTTTTTTTGCTTCAAGAATAATGTCACTCATAAATTACTCCCCCTTCAAAACCGAAGCTAAATCAGAACGTAAAGCACTCATTGTTGTAGCAACTAAAGCGACTATTACCGCAAATAATACACTTAAACTAACCAACAATAAATCAACAAATGGCCAAACTAATTCCCTCTCTATCACCGTACTTGATCCGCCAAATATCTGGAAAATGAAACCAAATATTGAGAAAAATCCATTGAAGGATTGGGCAATGCCCGCGCCAAGAATTAATCCCAACAACATACTTGTCACGACAATGGATAGAATTTCAAACAAAACTAAGCGCATAACTTGGTTGGGGCTAGCACCAATTGCCTGCAGTATTGCCAATTCCTTCTTGCGTTGAGTAAGGACGAGCGAAAGGAATACGAAAGCACTGGCGACTGCTGCTACTGCGGCTACTACAAACTGTAAACTGAGAAGCCCAGGTGTTCCGAAAATAAGGCCACCATTTCGTTCAACACTTTCTCTTGAAGATGTGAGGTCACTCGCTTCACTAACTCCACTCGCTGATTCAAGCCTAATGCGCAGATTTTTTAGTGAATCCGCATCCGAATCAGCAAGGTTTTTGCCATCCTTGTCGGATACTTTGACAAACCACTGTGGGGCAGTAATTTCTTCATCTGCCGACATATTTTGTAAAATTCGGTAAGAAGATTCACCAATTACTATCACATTTTCGGCAGTAGATGAATCGAGACCTGGAACCCATTCATGTTGACCCATGTAGTCCAATTCAACCGAGGTTATTGTTTCGGTTATTGTAAAGCCACTTCCTCCTTCACCCCCACTACTCAATGCTGAGAGCAATGTAGGAGTTGGATTGAGAGATGCTTGGCAGGATGTTCCATTGTATGAGATTCCTGATGGGCATGTTGCATTGGTTTGGCTGCTCAATGATAAATTGACAAAGCCATACATAGAGGTCATATCTGTATTACTTAGGTCTGATCCTTGAAGCAGATTTATTGGACCTCCCAAATCTTGAAGCATTATTGATTCTACGAGATTTGCTCCATTTAAGTTCGCATTCATCAGTGATGTATTGAGAAATAGTGCACCGGAAAAATTTGTTCCTGCTAAATTTGCACCATTCAAATTGGTGTTTGTAAGATTTGCAAAGGAGAAATTGAGGCCTGAAAGGTCAGCGCCAGATAAATCCCTACTCGATAAATCATCACCATATGGATAGTTTTCTAGGGCACTAATCAAATCTGGAAGCCCAAGTTCTCCATTCTCGGATTCTGAAGAACCATTATCTCGTTCAGAAGCAGTATCGCTGAATGAAATATCAAATAATGTTCCCTCAAAAATAGTTTTCACCACATTTTCACTTGTATCAAGAGGTTGGAAGTCGGTATCGGTTGCCCGGCCACCAGAAGTCCCTGGAAGTTGCAAATTGAAAGCGACAGATTGACCAGCAGTATATCCCCCATTTTGGTAACCATCATACACAAGTTGTAAATCTTCACCGGGGAGGGCCTGAGCAGTCCAAAGGAGAACTTCCTCTTGTCCCTCCATCAACACCCACACATTTACTGTCGAGGATTCACCATCTGGAATAACAATAGTTGTTGAAATTGAAGTCATTGCAATTGAATATTCGCCATTATCCATTCCTTCATCGGCCAATGCTTGATAAATAATAGTCTCAACTTCAGAGAAATTCATCGCTTCGGTGAATTCAATTGAAAGACTTGAACCAGTCTGTGCATCGGCAGTTCGTTTGTCAACAAGGGTTCCCGTAGCACCTTGAACTGCTGCTAAAGTCACAATGGAGAGTGTTAGGAGCATGATTACTGCGAGGCGCCCAATTGATTCCGATGAGCCAGTACTACGTAAGCCGCGACGGATGTCCTTGAGAAGAGGTGACCAGCCAAAAAGGGCGGCAAATATTCGTGGGCCATGGGTGGCGATTTTTGCCAGCAATAGGGCACCGCCAATCCATAAAAAGAACGGCCCGAATAATCCAAATAAGCCGTCAATAAAGAAATTGTCAAACATATCATCTGCACCAGAAGTATCTTCCAAAATGCTTTCGATAAGAGCAATGATTCCTAAAACGAATAACAAAATATGTAACCATGTTTTTGATTTGCTTGCGGCAGTAGTTTTTCTTACTCCTTCATCAATTTCCATAGCCAAAAAGTCCTTTGTACGAGAACGGCCAAAGAGCCACGCAAGACCAATAGTTGATAGTGCAGTGAAAAATATTGAGCCAAAACCGAGGTTAACATTAACTTCAAAATCACCGGATCTAAATTGCATAAAACCAACTGCATCTAATACAATTGGGACGGTAGCAAGAGCAAGAAGATAGCCAGCAAACCAAGCAATAAAACTCATCACTAATACTTCGCGTAACACCATTTTTTGCATTGATTGGGCAGAACCACCAATTGTTCTATGAATAGAAATTTCACGACGCCGTTGTTCTAAAGAGAGAACCATGCCATAGACAAGAACCGCGATTGAAAGTAAAATAATTGGTATCATCAAAATATAATCAAACAATTGAATGAGGCCAAGGAAGATGTTTAGAAAAGTAATTGATCCAGTTATTAGATCAAACCAAAACAGGGTGACTCCACCGCTATAGTCGGCATCATTTGCTGAAACTTTCTGTGAAAGAATTCCCAAATAATCCTCGGCATCAGAAGTTGATGTTGTCGGTAATAATGATCGGTCAACTGCAACACCGAAGAAACTATGATCCATGTCAATTAATTCAGTTACAGTTGAATTATCGAGAATCGTCCAAGTGAAAAATATTGGATTATAACCAAGAGTAGGGTTGGCGAATTCTCCATCCTCATATATCCCGCCAATAGTAAGATTTTCAACAACAATATTCATTCTACAATGATGAACACCCGCACCTGTTGTTTCAACATAACCGCCTTCGCATTCTTCAATATTTTTCTCAACTGCAGTTTCAATAATATATGAAAATGTAAGGGTTGAAAGTTTCTCACCCACGGTCGCCCCTACTTTGTTAGCGATACTTGCTGGCACAATAGCCAAACGACCTTCTTCTGCTTCTTGATGAGTTGGCCATGAATCTCCATACAACATGCTACTTTCAAAACGCTCAGCTAATTCTCCATCATATGCACCTGGACCAAGTAACCTCGTCATTCGCTTTGTGTATACTGGAGGACCTCCTGTGTCGGCTTCTGGAAAATCAAATGATTCATTTTCCCAACCAACTGCTTCACCTTCTATTGATTCCATGGCAAGATAACCGGCTGCGAAAAACCCTATGTTGCCAAAAAATCCATTTTGCCGAATTGCATTTCGGCCCATAATCAAACTACAATCAGCAATTTCCTTCATCGCTTGTAATTCACTACACACTTCAATTAAGACCACTGAATCATTGACAAAAGAATCAGAACCGGGTTTGGCTTTTTGCTCAACTTTGGCATCTATTGCCTCACTTTCAAGTGACTCCTGAAAGAAAATTTGCGACAACCCTGAACTATATGCTAATACAGTTGTTATTACTAGTGAAGCGAGAAATACTCCGGCAAATATCGCTAATCCTCTTTGTTTTCCACGCCAAGCCGAAACTATCGCCGTACGAGTATTAGCGGGGATGTCAGCAATTGAATCCATATAAGTCCGTTTTGGGATTGCTGAACTACTTTGTTTTTCAGCATCCTCAGAGCCATCAGAACCATCAGAGCCATCAGAATCAATAGAATCCTTAGAAGTCATTCCTCTTCACCTCCATTGGCATTACTTGCTTTTGATCTTCGCTTGACTTTTCTTCGACTTTTCTTTTTTTGGGCTATCTCATTATCTGCCATTTCATGGCCTAAGACATCATCACCCCAAGCTGAACGAATATCAGAAGATGCAGTAATACCATCTTTGAGAAGTAGCATTCGATCTGCTTTGGCTGCAAGGTTTGGATCGTGAGTTACCATTAATATAGAAATTGGGTCATTTTCTGCATGACATAATTCCTTAAATAAATTAAGTATCTCTTCACCTGAAACAGTGTCTAAATTTCCAGTTGGCTCATCGGCTAACAATAGTGGGCGATGCCCCGCCACAGCCCTTGCAATCGCAGCCCGCTGGCGTTGGCCACCAGATAATTGGTCGGG
>PSPT01000022.1:0-28174 GCA_004195635.1 Methanobacteriota archaeon | reverse complement strand
GCCTCAGCGCCAGCGACTCCGGCCAGTTCTAATGCAAGAATGACATTGTCAAGAATATTTAAATGCTCTAACAAATGAAAATCTTGAAAAATCCAACCAACGCCATTTCGACGCACATCTACTACGCGATTTGGAGGGAGTGTCCCAAAGGAATATTCACCAAGGTCGATTGAACCGGAATCAGCATCCAATAGGCCACCAATGATATTCAAGAGTGTGGATTTCCCACAACCTGATGGGCCCATGAGTGCTACGAGTTCACCGGTTTTCATCCTTAGATCTATGCCGAGAAGTACCTCATGGCGATTGCTACCATGACCAAATCCTTTTCGTAAATCACTTACTTTCAGCATATTATCACCTTTACTGCTCCATATGAATGAGTTGGGATATTGAGGTAGATTTCGATTTGCGCTTTGTATTACCGCAATGAAGGACCTTCACTAAATAAATCGCCCGAGTGTTTACTTTTGAGGCTATGCTTTTCTTGAACAAAAGGGATTCAACATGAATATTCATTATCATAGAAAAAAATTGAGTAATTGATTCAATGAAATTGTAAAATAAAATGAAATATTAACAAATAATTAGCGAGAAAATATCTGAGATGATATTAGCGTTAGGCCGTTGCATTGATGTCTAATAGGCGCTCGCAACGGTTCATGCGAGCAGTTGAGTCGGTGGCTATTATCGGGGCGGGCAACATGGGTTCAGGTATTGCCCAGAAAAGCGCACAGGAATTATTTGAGGTGCAAATGGTTGACCGCGAAGAACAATGGGTTGAACGTGGACAAGAAATTATTTCCAACTTCTTGGATGAAGCACTTGAACGCCGCATCTTTTCACCGAAGCAGGTTGACGGTATCAAAGGAAGAGTTACCGGGGTAGTAGGGACGGAAAATGTTGACCCAAATACCGACTTAGTTATTGAGGCGGTGTTTGAGGACTTTGATATAAAAACTGCAGTTTTCAAAATCCTTGATGAAGTTTGTAATGATGATACAATTTTAGCCAGCAACACCAGCAGTTTATCGGTAAATGAATTAGCCGAAGCAACCGGTCGCCCTGACCGATTTGTTGGATTGCATTTCTTCTTCCACCCGGCAAAAAACCGCTTGATTGAAGTTATTCCTGCTAAATCTACTTCTGCTGAATCTTTGGCTTTAGTTGAGCAATACTGCAAAACCATGGGTAAAGTTGTTATCGTTTGTAAGGACAAGCCTGGGTTTGTGGTAAATCGTTTCTTTGTGCCGTGGCTAAATGAGGCTTGTTTGCTCGCCGAAGAAGGGCTCGCAACTGCAGCACAAATTGATGCAGTGGCTTGCAAAGCATTCCGAATCGGCATGGGTCCATTCGCACTAATGAACTTGACAGGACCCCCAATCGCACTCCATTCAACTGACTATTTGGCTGAACAACTCAATTGCCCTCGATACACTGGCTCAACAAACTTGAGAACCCTTGTAGAAGAGGGTCGTATGTGGAATCTTGAAGGGGAAAAAGAGGTAGATGAGGCAACTGCAACTATCATTTCAGAGAGACTATTAGGGCAAGTATTTGCCGTTTCAGCACAAATCGTAGATGAGGAAATTTGTTCGCTTGAAGATGTTGACCGTGGCGCAAAAGTTGGGCTCCGCTGGGCCCGTGGGCCCTTTGAATTAGCCAACCGACTTGGGATTCCAGAAGCCCATAGAATGGCAGCAACATATGCTGAATTAGCCGGTTTTGAATTGCCTGCATTTTTAGGCCAGCAAGCCAAAATGGATGAACCATTTGAATTCTCATATATTGATGTGAAAATTGATGGCGGGGTCGCCACTGTATTACTAAACCGGCCAGAGGCAATGAATGCACTAAATGGCACAATTATTTCTCAACTAGGCACCACACTGATTGATTTGAATGCAAATGATTCAATTGACACTATTGTGCTTGAAGGTGCTGGAAAAGCATTCGTTGCCGGTGCAGATGTCAAATTCTTTGTCGATAAAATCCGAGCCAATTCAATATCAGACATTGTGGATTTTACCACCTATGGCCACGAAGTCTTAGACATGCTTGAGTCAAGTCCAAAGACAACAATTGCAATGACTACTGGACTTGCTCTTGGCGGCGGGCTTGAACTTGCACTTGCATGCGATTACAGAGTAGGAACTCGACGAACTCAATTCCGATTCCCTGAAACAAGCATCGGTATTTTCCCTGGACTCGGGGGTACTCAAAGGCCCGCAAGAATCTGCGGAATACCGGCTGCGCGCTGGGCAGTGCTCGCTGGAAATTTTATGGATGCAAATACTGCCGCTGACTTGGGCCTCCTTACCCATTTAGTTGAATCAGGAGAATTGGTTGCAACCATAACAAGTATTCATGAAAGTGGAAAGCCCGAAAATAAATACCGAGGATCCCCCGCAAATGCTGAGTCTGCAATTGCCCAATTTGCAACTTTATTCTATAGCGATGCCAATATGAATGCACTTCTCCAAGGTGAATGCCCCGAAGGATTTGATGCTGATGATAAAATGGTTAGCAGGCAATTGAAATCGCTTTCCCGTACCGCACCAATTGCCCTAAATATGGCTAATGATTTGATAAATAATGCACAAGTTACTACTCTTGATGAAGGCCTACAGGGTGAACTTGATGGATTGGTAGAAATATTCAGCACAACTGATTCACTTGAAGGACTGTCTGCTCTAATTGAAGGGCGCCGAGCCACTTATCAAAACCAATAATTAATCTCAATAGCCGCTGAGATATTTATTATGTGCTCATGCCGCTGCCATACCGATAATCATTAATAATCCAAATCCAGCAATTACTAATACTGTCAAACCGATAATAATGAGTGAAATTATGCGCGCTATATTGGCGTTACTTGCATCGGGGTGACCGGGGTATTGGTTGGTGACTTTTAGTGCTTCATTAGCAACAATAAGGGCCGGGATTGCAAGGCATATACCACCGAAAAAAATTGAAACTATTGAAAGAACAAGAGCAACTGTTGCACTTGTTTGCGGGAACCCGGTGGTGAAAACCTGTTGACCTCCTACTGGAAATACCTGAGGGTTTACATGACCCGCATGTGGTTGCCCAGCATAGGGGTTGCCCATTACTGGCTGGGAAAAACCAGTTTGCGTGGGCACTTGCCCGATAACAACTTGCTGGGGCTGAGTTTGTTTATCTTGGTTCTCAATACTAGGTTGCACATGATGAACAGAGTAGCGATATTGTTTCAGCCTTTCCCCTCCGCTATGGTTAATATTATCGTGATGAAAAATATTTTCTATGCAGTTTTGCGATTACATCAAGTATTACTTATTACACCGAGTGTTAGGAGAGAGTCTGATGCCTGACCCCGCAATGCAAGTTTCACAAGAAACTATAGAAGAAATAGAGTCTTTAGTGTCATCCACCTTAGAAAATGGAAGTCAAATTCGAAAATTATTAGGCCAAAAATCCGGAACCCCTCCATGGACTGAAAATTGGGAAGTCGATGCCGCAGTTGAAGCACTTCACATCTTTGCTAGTAGATGGACAATTGAAATTCTATCGGCCTTGTATATCACTGGACCAAAGAGATTCAATGAATTGAAATTCCTTTTGAAGGGCATTTCCTCACGTACATTATCTGACAAATTGAAGTTGCTTGCAAAAGATGGCTTGGTTAATAGATTGGTTTCAGATGGACCTCCAGTAAAGGTTCAATATGTTCTCTCCGACCATGGTACTTTGTGTGGAAAACTACTTTCCCCTCTAGTTGCACACCTCAAATTGCATCTCGGCAGTGTTGTCACAAACTCCCCTTAAACCCTAACTCATTATGGCGAGGGTTTGAATAATGGACATCGTTTGAGGTTGATTAATGCGCCAGCGTAGTGTCATCTTAAGCCTCTTTTTTGTGGTAATAATGATGTCTTCTACAGTAGGTTGCATCGGGTTGACTCAAGTGCGAGAAGCCTTGGAAGGGATGCGCAGTGAGCCAAAACAGGGGCATATTAGCGATAGTTATAGCCTCAATCACACATTTACTGGCCTTTCAGCAGCACCGTTTTTTGCTTCAGAAGAAATTAAAGTAAATGAGCGCGTTACTGAAATAAATATTTACTTTAGAGCAACAATGGATTTTGCCGATAACATACAAGTGGGCGAGGCGCGCTTTGTAAATGCAAAGTTATTGATGCCAGACGGAAGTGTATTTTGGGAGGAAGAAGCAACTAATTCAACAAGGCCCCAAGAAATTCGCACATACCCTCCGTTTGTAGCCGGAATTTGGACGCTTGAAGTAGAAGCCAGGGGTTATGGTGCAGATTTAGTGGTAGTTGATTCATATGATGATTTCATGGTAAAGGTTACTGTTGAACAACAATGTACCTTTTACCCTGTTGAAGACGAAGTTTGTGCCTTTGATTAATTGAAGCCAAGGTTGCCGTTAGTGGTGTCAAATAATCTAATCAGTTGCGATTACTTCGAGTGTTTCACAGTAGTTTTTATACATCATGCTAGGGACTCTGGACATGCATAGCGACGGCTACAAAAATTGCATTTCCCGGAACGGTCATGATTTCTCTTTGCTCCACCTTCAACCATTAGGCGTTGTATTTCTTTGACTGAGTTTTGAAGCTGCATTTTATTTACTTCATCCCATTCTATTTGAAAAATTGATTCTTCGCCATATCTCAATATACCAAAAGGAGGAACATTTCCCGTACTATTTCCTACAAGATGTATATAGGCCAACAACTGCATAATATGGGAAAAATGAGGTTCCTTGGGAACCTTGCCGGTTTTTTGTTCAACAGGAATAAATTTCCCATCAATTACTACAATTTGATCAGGTCGGCCTCGCAAACCTATTGTTAAATCTTCAAGTAATCCGGACGTTTTTGAATCATCAGAGTAGGCTATTTCAGCTTTATTGGCAAATCCAGTTTGCTGACGAGTTTGTTCTGCTTGATTTATTGAAATAAGTACTCGTTGAAGACGCCATGAGGCAATGAAAGTCCAAATTAATGCTACCATTAGTAAAATGTATCCTGCTTGAATTCTATCCTCGGCTCGACCTAAAGCAATTCCATGAACAGTCGTTAGTATTGAACCAAAGAAAAAGGCTGCTTCGGTTCGCCCACCCTCGGCCCAACCACCAATAAAACCAGGTTTTTGAAAAACCGGCTCTACTAATTCAAGATTGAATATTAGGATTTCATCAGGGGGTTTTGATTTCGGTTCTGATATTCCAACCCACGAGCGCCATGGAATTGTCGTCATTAGTAAACCAACGAAAAGCCAAACAATTCCGAGAATCACCAAGTACTTGGCAATAATGAATGGAGGTAATTTATCTTCAATATTGATGAAAACGATGGCGTCAATGAGAAAAACAACAATTATCCCATACCACCATGACCATATCATTACTTCTTTTTTCGCATTCTGCCGATTAGCCTCATATTCCTCAACGACTTTATGAATTTCATCATGTGCCTTGATTCCATCTTCAATCGCCTCACCTACGCCTTTGACCCCTGCGCGCGACAATTGCCAAGACAATGGACAATATCCGTGCCTTTCCAAGTCACTTGCAGAGACATTCAGGGCCTTACCTTCCTCATTTCTCCAATAACCATCTTCGGATTGCTCGCCTTGAAATAAGACATGTTTTGAATCACCAGTTGAATCCTCGTTGGTGCTATTAATAGCACCAACAGTAGGGGTTGTGTCAACATTTGTCACTTCGATTCCTCGCAATGTGGCTAAAGCAAATTGCCCTCGCGAGAATAACACGAATGGAGTTTGCCCATCAATGTAACCCCGACATCAGTCAAACATTTATTCAATATTCTTCATCATTAATGCGGCGCTACTAGCGTTTTCTGTAGTTTTGAATGGGCGAAGCGGTTATGAAGGGGGGGCTTGTGGGCCGGACGCCGAGGATTGCTAATGACTGATATTGAAGCCCCACTCGTCTCTCTTGAGTTGTACGAAACCAATGCAGTAAACATTGGTACTCAGCAGAAAAGCGCTGACATGAAACGATTTATTTCCAAAATACGAGATGATGGACTTTACCTTCTAGACCTAAATCAGACAGATAGCCGCATTCGCACTATCGCCGATTTCCTCAACCGCTATCCGATGGACCGCATCATGGTTGTCAGTGCTCGACAGTATGGCCAACGCCCTGCAAGAAAGTTTGCAGAAGCAATTGGCGCAATTTCTGCGGTTGGTCGTTTCATCCCAGGAAGTCTAACCAATCCTAAACTTTACACCTACATTGAACCAGAGATTCTTTTCGTCACCGACCCTGCTGCCGATCAGCAAGCTTTGACTGAAGCGGTTAACACTGGCCTGCCAATTGTTGGTATTTGTGATGCGAACAATAACTTGCGCAATGTAGACTTGGCATTACCTGCAAATAATAAGGGACGACGCTCCCTTGCTCTAATCTATTGGATTCTAGCCCGCGAAGTTCTAAAGAACCGCGGAGAAATGACTGATGAGGCTTGGGCTGAAGCACAAGACCTTGACGAATGGGAATCTACTTTCTGAGTAGCCCTCAAAATATTGACCCGCTTTAGGGCGGGCAAATATTGTTTACTTTGAGATTGGCTTTTATTGAGTTTTCTGCGCCTGTTGTAGCACTTAGGATTGCCACGTTAGTCAACAACGAGGGTTGATTTTACTTCAATAGGGATTTATATTCATTATGAAGATATTTGTGAACTGAGGCCGCTAATGCTTCGGGATTTCTATCGCTCATCATTGCCTTTCGGGCCTCTCGTGCCCCAGGTAATCCTTTGGTAAATGAGACTGCATGGCGCATTAACCACTTGGCTTGGAATCCAACGGTTTCTTTACACAACTCAATATATCTATCCCAGGCCCATGAACGAACAAGAAAATCTCTTTCAATTTGTTCGGCGCAATCCCAAATATTGGAAGAAATATCTTTTTGCCAAGGAGGTGGTGATTCAATCCAATCCAAATCTTGCTTTATTTGGTTAAAAATCATTGGTCGTCCGATTGCGCCGCGGCCAATCATTAATCCTGCGGCACCAGTAATCTCAAGGCATTTTGCAGCATTTCTTGCATTTATAATATCACCATTTGCTATGACTGGAACCGACACATTCCTAACGACTTCTGCAATATCTTGCCAATTTGCTTCACCTGAATATCCTTGTTTGAGAGTTCTTCCATGAACACATAATTGCGAGATGCCTACGCCTTCCAAACGCTGGCAAATTTCAACTACGTTGTTGGCGCCTTTTCCTGTTCCAAGACGAAGTTTTGCTGAAATTGGCACTTCGCTTGCATTCACACAAGCCTCTGCCATTTCCACTAGATCGTCTGGTATTCCCATAAGGGCTGCACCTGCGCAAGTACGAGTAACTTTAGTTGCCGGGCAACCGAAATTGAGGTCAATAATATCGGCTTTCCCTTGGAGGAGTTGCACTGTTTTCACCATTTCATCCTTCTCGCTACCAAAAATTTGCGGAATAAATGGCTTTTCTCTGTCATCGCTTTCAAGCCTAACCCATGAATCAGCAACATCGCGTGAGATAGCCGCCGAAGAAGTGAATTCAGTAATTGTGAAATCAGCACCACATTCCCTTGCCAATAATCGAAAAGGGAGGTCTGTCACACCAGACATGGGAGCCAAGTAAAGAGGTACTTTAGTCAGCATTTTTACATCACCACTTATCACCATTCGTCATCGGATATTCGGGAAACAATTCATACCTTTTCCATTGACTCTTCTAATTGCTCGGCAACACGCCGAAGTCGGCGTAATACGCGGTCCAAGCGCGACTTACATGACTCAGCGCAAATAAGAGGAGAAGTGCCGACCAATCTGTAACCTAAAGGCAGCCTCCCACCCAATAAGTTGAGAAGCAGCATTTGTTGCTTGAGTTCTAGTTCTGACAATGATTTTTCTACAAGCTCGGGAGTTAATTTTCCTTTGTTTAATGCCTTTATTATCACATTTATTTCCCTCTCAGGCACTTGCCGATTAAGACCACCTTTCAACATTAACCAATCTTCACCCCGCTTACGATATTGGGATTCGAGGGCAGCCCAAATAGTGATGGAAAGGCGGTCGGTTCGAGGAACTCGTTCAACGATTCCGCTTGCACGAAAACGGTCGAAAATTCGGGTGAGGCGAGGCTTCGTTGCGCCAGTCATTTCTACTGCTTCATCAATTGAGAGAGGCGGCCCTCTTTGGAGGAGAGTTTTGAATAGTTCTACTGGGACAGAAGTTGAGTTCATTGATTTTGTCGGCCTATCGCCTAATAACCCAAGGTCAGCCATCCATGCTGAGAGATCACACACACCTGCTACCGGAGGTAATGGAGAGGGCTCTGCAATCCATAACCGTAGAGGCAATGGGGTTTGATTTGCCGAAGTAGGCATGTTCAATTGAATAGATGATTCATTTCGTTGCCACCATTTTTCAAGTAACGACATTTGTAAATCTAAAACAATTCTCGCTTCCGCTGAAAATATTTTTATTGCTGCACTGAGTGATGCGCCGCGTAAAAAGTGCCTCCTCCAGCCATCGCCTTCGCTTTTGCTGGCTATTAATCTACATTCATTGAGGCGAACAATATGGTGATGAAGACTTGGTGCCGCTAAACCTAATTCTTTTGCAAGTATTGATGCATCAACTCCTGAATTTGGATTTGCAAGGAAATGGTCCCGCAGCAATACAACAACTGGCTGTTGCGAGTCACCAAACGAATGTTCTTCACCACGGCGCCGTATCAAGCCAAAAGTTGCTACAAGCCAATTGATGAGTTGATCTCTATCCCGGCCGGTCGGTAAAGGATGCTCCTCAATCCGGACTCTAAACATAATTCGTCGGCAATGCCGACCGGTCATAAGCCTACGGTTAATAGTGGGCTAATAATTGACGTTTAATGCTGCAATCGTAAAACAGGAGATAATAAATTCGCTCGAGCGTGAATCAAAATTAGTTTGAGAAGGCAAAATGGTGAGCGAGTGGAGGTGTTGGGATGAACTCATTGCAAATGTTCAGCAATATCAATAATATTTGGCTTCATTATTCCACGACGACGAAGGACCTTAATTGCCGAATGAACTGTTGCTTTTGAACGTCCCAATTCACGAGCAAGAGCTGCTTGTGAGCGAGGGATTCCGTGCTCACGGATATGATCAATGACTGCGCGTTGGGCTGCCGAAAGCCCGACTTCTAAGCGTGCTGCGGCTCGCTCAGGATCAGATAATGGTCCACCCAATACCTCAACATCATTAACGGAACCGGCAAAATAACAGGTCCTACCATTAACTCGCACGACTGTAATTGATTGGCGTGCTTGAAGGACATCAAGATGATGTCGTAGTGAACCATTTGCTGCGCCGAGTGATCTCTGCAATTCACGGTAGCAAAGGCCAGGGTGGTCAACTAATTTCTCTATTACTGCACAACGTAAAGGATGATTGTCAACTGATTCATCAGAACCTGATGAAATTATTCCCGTTGAACCAAATATTCCCACAAGAGAACCGGCTACTCCGGTAACTCCACCGACAACTCCGGCTAAGCCGGCGGCTAACCAAGGCCGCTGACGTACCCACTGTTGTAAGAGTGCCATTGAGTCCCAAGTATTAGGCATCGTTAATCAACCCAGCGCCTTTGTGATTTGGCAAAATTATTGCAGGACATACAATATTGCATGAAATAATAGTTGAGGCAGGTTGATTCCAAATAAGTATGAAAATTTACGTTTGATTGGCTAATATAGCCGAAAAGAACTTTGCGAGGTTACTCTTCGCCTAGTCTGCCTGAATGAAGCCAAGTAGGTTAGCCGAGCGATTTAGCAATGACGAACCCTATGAGTGCGGACAGGCATCACTCAATATGTGAACTTCAACAGTATAATTGTGGATTTTGATTTCCAACATTCACCCAAGGAGTTGAATTTCCCTCATAAGTGCATAAACTAATGACTTTCACCATTAGGTATACTTGGCTCCGCAAGTACCACATTCATCGGCATCCATTGCTAAGTCTGCACCACATGCACCACATTCACCCATTTCCGACTTCTTACGACGGGTAGCTCTACGAGGTTTCTTTACTGAAAATTCGTCATCTTCAAAGGAGAAATCCATTGCATCTTCCGGTAGTTCATTTCCAACAAGCCCGCGGTCTGCTTGAATTAGGCCAATGTTGACCTTGTCGCCTTCTTTGACTCCATCCTCACCTGTTATCTCATAGTATTTCTCACGGATTCCAGCATCACTTGCTGACAATTTTTTACCGTCATCTGTGGCACCCTGAAGATGAACTACTTTTTCCTTGCCCGATAAGATTTCATCTACTGTTTCACCGCTGAAAGTGTCTCCGCCGGCACTTAGAATTCCCTCAGCCAAATCTTCCTCGCCTTCCATTATCTCAGCATTTTCTGCATCCCAGCGGGCTTCCATTTCAGCCATTTCTGTTTCAGCAGCAGTGATTTGCTCGTCCCACTCATCTCCGAGTTGTTCGGCATCATATCCAAACTCGGTGACTTCGGTGTCAAAGTCAGCAGAACCGGTAACAATAGCATCCTCGTCATCTTCTTCATCTCCGCTTTCTTCGACCGCAGGTAGTGCCTTTTCATGACGCTCTCTAGTTTCATAAAAGCTACTGTTGTCTTGCTCAGATCCACAAAAGGAACAATGAGAAATCATGCTTGGAATATTTTCACCACAAGTTTCACAATCATGGAATCTTCTTCTAGCCTTTTTGAGATTAAAGGAACAATATGGGCACTCCGTTTCATCGCCCACTAATTCCCCATCACAAGCCGGACAATAATCGTAAATGCCGCGCTCAATTTCTTCATCGGGGTCACGAGTAAGAATAAATGCTGCAACTGAAATTATTACCAGCCCAAATACAATAATTCCAAGAATTAATACTAGACCTATCCCCGAACTAACTTCATCATCTCCGTCGCCACCGAGGGCTAATACAGACCACGTGCGCGAATGAGTTTGTGCAGAGGAGTCAAGTGCTACTATCGAAAGACCATAGTCGCCATTTGTTTCAATTGTGAAAATGCAAGTGATAGATGTGCCCTCACCAATTAGGGAGATACTAACATTTACCTGATGCAATTCATCGCCATTGCCATCGCGACAAGAGAATGTTTCCTCGCCAATCCCACTACTTACTAGGCCAATTGTGTATGCGTAAGTCTTACTTTCACTCAAGGGAGGGTCAACCACAAAGCCATCAGCAGAACCGGAAGTGAGGGTGCCGGTATTGGCCAAGAATGTCAAACTAAGGTCAGAGGTAACAACTATTTGGCCTGAAGATGTGCTATCTGTGGTATCTGCATCATAAGAAGTTGAATGAGCGACCCAAGTAGCAACGAAATGTGCATCATGTGGATTTTGAGCGGTTATTAGAGTAACATCCCAATTCATTGAGCCATAAGCATCGATATTGATAATTTCTGAAGTCAAGTTTTGCCCTTCCCAAGAATAATCAATTCTGCCATTTACCGTGATGTCTCCTGTATTTTGCATCACAACTGTCCAAGTTACCGATTCGCCTGCGGGCCTTGAAGTTGATGAGGGGTGCGCAGTAGGGTCTAGAACTACATTAGGAATTGGTCTAATTGTCATCATTCCAGTTGTTTGGTCGTTTGTAGTATCGGATTGTGTGAGTATTGAGAACGGATCTATTGTTGCCTGAAGTGCATATTCGCCGGCATCCAACATGGCTACTTGTTGACTGTTTAATTGAAATTGAAATGCAGTACTTGTATTTGCAGGATCTATTGCTATTTCAAGTGGAGAAATTGTTGGCGATGGACCTGATGTCATTACCTGGAAGCCAATTTGAATAAGAGTGGTTTGACTCAAATATTGTCCCGAAACAGAACCCGAAATTGTCCATGGCCCCGACAAACTTTCTGCTGGCGAGGTAATAGATAGAGTTGAAGCAAAAGCAAAATCAGGGTCGGGCAATACATTAACCGAAATAGACAACATCCCACTACCTTCTGCTACTTCGTTAACAACATCATAGGCATCTGGAACGGCAATTACCGACCAATTACCTGCAGTTGAAAAAGTAAGGGTTGTATTTGCCCAAGCGGTTTCATCAGGATTTAATGCAGGTACAATCACATCAACAGTTGAACTACTATCGCCTTCAATTCCAATTTGCGTAGTACTGATGTCAGAAGGAACAGTTCCCGTATTTGTTATCAAAGCGGCAACATTGCCAACGTCACCATTGCGCAATCCGGAAGGAGTTACATCGAGTAGGCTAACTTCCAAATTAGCCAAACCAGCAACAGTGAATTCCTTGTAAAATTGTAGAGGAGTATCCCCATTATACTCCACACTAATCCATACTTTACGCTGACCTTCAGCCAATCCACTCCAAACAGTATTCACGGTAGCAAAATCATTACCTGGAATTGTGACAACATTTGATTCTAACAACTTGCTTGAAGAAATACCATCTTTATAGAAGGAATACTGAACATCATTTGCCGAAACTGAATTATCATTGAAAAGAGTGAGAGAAATAGATACTGAACCACCCATTACCGGTTCAGAAGGAGAAAGCCCGATGCTAGAAGGGCCTGCTTCAATCCCCCCGGTATTATCGGCAGAAACGCTCAACGGCACTAAGGATAACGGAGCAAGAAGGAGCAACATCAGCAGGGGCCAAGCGGCTAAGCGGCGTCTCATCAACCCCCTCACTAAAGCGGGGGGTCTTGAATCCTCACCTTCTAAACACCAACAATCATGCGAATATGGCTTAAGTCAAATATACGGTAATAATCTGCCTCACCGCCTAATTATCCTAAACTTCAATTTGCCAATTTAGTAGCGAATAAGAGCAAGACTTGAAGGCATCCCGCCGATGTCGGCGTAATGGTCAGATGCGAAATTGGCTCCTCCTCGGCGTGGTCTTCGGACTTATTTTCTCCTCAGTTAACCCTGCAATGCTGGCAGAAGGCGAAGCCAGACAACACTTTGTAGATTCTGCAATCGTTTTGCAGTTCCATAATGGTCCAAGCGCAAGTGATAATGTAACAGGCTCCTTCGTTCTAATTATTTCACTAGCAGGAAATGGAACTCTCTCTAACGTTACTATTGAACATTCGCAAGATAATAGTAATTGGTCAGAATTAACAACGCTCACCTCTTCACCATGGATTTACACCTGGGATACCACTGCACATAGTAATGGAACTTGGTATCTACGTACCTTTGGCTATGATTCCTCTGTCAACAATTCAACTACAATTACCGAAACTGGTGCTTTCAATATTGTTAACCAAATACCTCTAATCACCCAGTTCAGCCTTGCTGATTCCGAATATGGCACGGGGATGGGCCCAACGGATAGAGCATGGTATACCAGTGCAACAAATTCTACTCTTGAATTTTCTTGGTCAGCAAGTGATGATGACCTCTCATATGCTACACTGACTAACGTACCTGGAACTGGATCACCCGATGATGATGGACCTGGCGCAGTTAACTATGGTTGGTCTTGGGCGCCCGGTGATTTATCCGAAGGCACTTGGAACCCGCGAATCACCGTTTACGATAATTCTGGTTTATCCGCTTCACAGACAATATACATGGGAATTGACCGAAGCGGCCCCCCAATTGGGACTCCAGTTCTTGCCAGCGGTGCAACTTGGGCTGACTCAGCAACTATCACCGTTAGCGGACTTGGAAGTGGAGATGGAGGTGGAAGTGGTGTTGAGCATTACGAATGGCGCATAGAAGGCAATGGTAATTGGACCAATATCGGCTCAACCGGCAGTGCTAGCATCACACTAACAGAAGGCCAGCATATTCTTGAATTTCGCGGCATTGACAATGTCGGAAATATCGGTTCAGCGGTCAACTCAAGTATTGGAATCGACACAACAAACCCGCTCGGCGGCACTTGGATAGTTGATGAATTAACAACTAGCCGCATCGGAGCGGCAAATATTTCATTCAGCGCCACTGACAGTGGGTCTGGTGTTGATTTGGCTGCGAGTGGGATTGAATTTGGTTTTGATTCAAATGGTGCAGGAAGCACCCCCGATGTAACTGGAGCATGGCTTGACCTCGGTTCCGGTGGACTTTCTGGTGCAGTTTCACTTACATCATGGAGTACTAAATCGCATCAATACTTGGCCTTGCGGGCAACTGTTGAGGATGAGGCAGGGAATACCCTAGTCGGCCAACCAGCATTTTTCCAAATTCTGCCCGGCTTAGACTTTAGTTGGAATACCAGTAGTATTGATATTGATCGCTTTATAGTGCGCCCCGGAAATGATGCGGTAGTTTGGATAAACTGTTCGATTGAAACTAATGAGATATACAATGGTGGCGTTATCGTCGCCTTGCAAACTGCTCCTGCGGACAGAGATTCTTCGGTAACTTGGACTACCCAAGACACTCGTGCTTTGGGTGCGGGTACTCTTAGCGACATGAGTGAGGGCATTCTTTGGAATTATACGGTTACTGCTGAAGGCCAATGGGACCTGCGATTAACAATTGACCCCGATGGATTAATCGATGAACGAGACGAGGGAAATAATGACCATTATCTCGTAGTTACAGGAGTAACTACACAATTAGTTGCAGTAGTGCCGAGTTTTGCCCCAAGCCTGCTTGCAATAATAATTGTTGGACTAGGCATTTCTTGGCTAATGAGGCGTAATAATTCAATTACCGTTACAGAGAATGAAACTGAAGAAACAAGTAATTGAGGCTTTTCACCGATATCCTTTTTTCACTTCCAAGAAAATGGGAAGTAGTAGTGCTAAGGATTGATGCGAGTGTTGAACACTAGGATGAAATTCACTCTTCTTCCCAAGTAATTATTTCATCTTCTTCTAATTGCAATACTTCTGCGACTGCATCATCATCAGAGGGATCGACTTGAGATGCCCTGAGGCGGCGATTACGGCGACGTGCAACATCTGCTAATCCAGGAACTAAATCATCAAACCCGGCCGGCATAGGAGTATCGGTTGTTTCAATATAATCCAAATTCCGATTTTCAAGGCGTATCCGCTTAGCATCTTTTTCTAAGCCATTGATAACTGAACCATGCTCGGAGCCGCTAGCCAATCTTTCAATTGCATTTTTTGCTAATAAAATACCATTTTCATCGCCCACAATTACGACCGTTGAACCATAAACTGAAATTTCACAATTTGTATGTTGTTCAATTATTCGTCGAATTTTTCCTTCGGTTCCAATGATCCGGCCACGTATGCGTCTCTGTTGATGACTGCGCTTACCGACAAAATTTCGCAAATCAACCATTTGAAAAAAACAATCATCACTGAGAAGATTTACTGCGTTTTGTGGTGACATACCCCTTGCGATGGCCTTTATCACATCGGGCATTTTCAGTTGCTTCACTGCATCAAACTCACCCGGTTTCGGCCAGATGGCCGATACATCACCCGTTTCGGAGTTGATGTTGAGGTGTCGGCAACCAGATGCTTCTTGCAGCATTTTACGGGTTTCCCCCTTTGAACCAATCAAGACCGCAATGCGGTCTTGGGGTACTCGAGCGAGAGGCTGCATAATGCTGGCGACCAAACTCCCCTCTTTGAATCAGTCGCTTGGGAAAACAAACAATTTTACCACAAAAAGTAGGTGTAAGCAATGATTTCCCGCTATTCGAGCATTATTTGCATCTATAATGATGACAACTATTTATTCTTCTTCATTATAACGAGTGAAATTATGTATCTTTTCAAGAACATCTGCAGATAGCAATTCTTCAGGGGGTGTATTTAGGACGTCGTAAAGAATTTCTGCAACCGAAGTTTCAATTCCATTTGCTTTTGCCCAAGTAACCAGCCTTTCGATATCTCTAACCAAGAACTCCTGCGAATGTGGGTGAGCAAGGGCAACTGCTTGACCGACATCAATAACCAAAGGAATTCCGTCATGCCACAAAATATTGTAAGGTGAAAAATCAGCATGAACCAAACCTGCGTTTTGCCAACAACCTGCTAAGAAATATACGAGTTGATCAAAAACTACTTGCTTATTCTCAATTATTACATCACGAAGGCGGGGGCTAGGGCTAGTTTCATTCCCTAGATATTCCATTACCAATACATTATTCAGCACTCCAAACGGTTCGGGAACAGCCAAGCCAACCCTTCGCATCCTCAATAAATTACGATGCTCCTTACGCACCCAAATAGTCACTAAATCACGATGTTTGCGCTTTAAGCCAGAAAAACGTGGATCTCCTTCAATATATTTTAGCAAATTTTTGAATACTGCATTACCTGTGTGAAATATTTTCACTGCGATCGCCCCGCTATCGCCCTCGCCACGGAAAACATGCGCTTCTTTGCCTCGGGCAATCGGCCATTCAACAGTATCTATTGCTCCAGATTTCATCAATTTGTAAATTGACATTAGAGTTAAACGATCAAAAACTTGGTCAAACACACGCCTGTCAACCCAATCATATGAACCAGTTCCGAGTACACCTTGCAAACCATGTTCGATTTCTTCAAACATTGACTTGTAGCGTTGTTCTTTCATCCATGCCCATTTTCCTGAAGCCTTTTCCATGCTATCAAACTGCTGGCGGTCCAAGCGTTCTAGTTCTTTTTCGGACAGGGCTAATTCTTCCCAAGTCTTACCATCCATTCCCCCTGCATCCTCTAAATCTGTTGAGTTGTTATTGCGCTTAGATTTTCGTCCTTTCCGCGGCTGGATAATATCCTCAATATCACCATGCTCAACTACGAAATCATCCCAATTCTGCCGCCCTTTAGAGCGTTTGGTGCGACCTTTGCGGTTGCGCTTTGGATTTCCTCGGGGCTCAGACAATCTGCTTCCTCGCCCTACCCAACAGGTCTTGTCTTGAAGCAGTTTCGCTTTCAAACTACTAATGCTCAATCACTTGAGAACTCAATCTTGAAGGAAATACTTTGTACTAATTCTTCTTATCAAATCATAACACTGTGGGTTGCAAGCAACTTCACAGTTACGGTATTAATTGGCGTAAACACAAGGCAGTTAGGCGAAAAGATTGGCGAGGTCGGTATCTTCCTCGTCATCGTCATCGTCATCATCAAACTCCTCCTCTTGAACAGGAGTCTCTGGCTCAGCAGGTGCGGCTTCACTACTTTCTTCATTGGCTGCATCTTCGGAAGGTGCGTCAGATGTGTCAGAAGAATCAGAGGGTGTATCACCAGTTGGCTCGGCATCAGCGAAAAGCCCATCTTCGTCATCAACATCCCCATCGGCAAAGAGGTCATCAACATCATCATCAACATCGTCGTCAACATCATCAACTTCTTCTGCTACTTCTTCCCTTCCGATTGGCTTAGAACCTGGGGCGGCGAAAAGACCATCTTCATCATCAAAATCATCACGCTGATTTAATCCAAAAATATCTACAATTTGAGGTAGAATTCCCTTCCTAGAAAGATAGTGTGCTTGAGTCTTATTATATCGATGCTTTACATCTGCTTTTGCATCTTGGAAATCCCATGGCCAAACGATAATGAGGTCACCTTCACGAACCCATTGTCGTCTTCGCATCTTTCCAGGAATACGGGCAAGTCGAGTTTGTCCATCTGCACAGACAACATTTACGCGGCGGCCGCCAAGGATTTTATCTGCGATTGCAAACATCTCATTGACTTTACGATTAGGCATCTTTACACGAATTTTGTCAGCGCCTCCGCCGCCCATTAATTGGGCGAGGTACTCCTCATCCACTTTCTCTTCACGACGGCGTGCCATGTTATTCAAGCCTCGGCGGCGGCTCAATATACTTGAAGTAGTTGGTTTTTACAAGCAATTTAGATGGTTGCTGCGGCGGTTTGACAGTATTCAATCAAGAAGTCAGCATTTAATCCGATTAGTAAAGTACCAGTCAAACAAGCCCAAATTGTGAATCGGATATACCAAGCATGTGCAAGAGGTTTGCGACGGTCATTAGGTGGTGCATCAAAGAACATTACAACTCCAATACGCAAATAATAGAATATTGAAATTGCGCTATTTAGGAAGACGGCAAGTGCCAACCAGAAAGTCCAGTGTAAGTCACTCATTGCAACACCTGATGCTGCATCAACCAATGACATTTTTACAATTCCACCAATTAATAGGAACTTACTCATGAATCCAGCAAGAGGTGGCACTCCGGCAAGAGATAGCATGAAGATGAACATTGCAGTTGCAATTATTGGATCACGCTTTGCTAAGCCGGCTAAGTCCTTTGAAGAGGTGATTGGTCCATCTAGTTCAACCAAAGCAAGTACTAAGAAAGCCCCGAGTTTGAAAGCTACTAATACTGCGAGATGGAATAATATTGCGGCTAATATCCATTCACCTGCACCAGTTGTTGCCTCATTTCCTTCACCTATCCATGCGCCATATGCAGTGAGCCCTGCAAGCATATATCCGGCGTGAGCTACGCTTGAATATGCGAGCATTCTCTTTGGATTATCGCTACCAAGTGCAGCGAGATTGCCCCAAGTCATTGTTACGAGGGAAATAATGCCAAGACCCATCATCCATACTGCGGAAGATTCCGCTTCGGGTGAAGCAATCATAGCAAGCACTCTAATTAGACCGATGAATCCCATTGCCTTGGAAACTGTTGCCAGCAACCCTCCTATTGGCGCTGATGCACCTGAATAAGCATCAGGTGCAGCAAAGTGGAATGGAACGGCACTTACCTTGAATGCAAATCCAACTAAGACAAAACACAAACCAAGGAGTGGTAATGCACCAACCCCATCCATTGCACCCCAGGCCTCTACGAGACCGATTTGCCCGGTCACAGAATTGGAAAGAAGTTGTAAGTTACCATTCCAAATGTAGAGAAGAGACAGCCCATATAGGCCTACGGCGGAAGAAATGGCTCCGACAATGAAATACTTTGCACCACCTTCTGCTCCTTCGGGAGTTTCCTTTTGGAAGGCAACTAATACAAAGATTGCAAGGCTGGCGATCTCTAGTCCTACGAAGAACATGAATAAATCCATTGCCATAGTGACAATCGACATTCCAATAGCACTCATTAGAAGAAGGATATAGAAATCTGCTTGGCGTCGATTATTAATCATCTGCTTCATTTGCAAACTCTTTCCACGCTTTGCTGGCATGCGGTCAATCATTGCAACTGATATTAGCAATAATGCAATATAGAACACAGATTCCATTAACCGACTAAAGGCATCAACACGGAGCATCAAATTTGCTTCAGCACCGCTTCCAGAAGTAAGGTACCAAGTCTGACCTTCGCCGGATTGACTCATTACTGCTTGCCACAATGCAGTCAACAAGGTTGCAACTGCAAGCATTGCGGGAAGTTGCGGGTCAGATGTTGCCCTGAAACGCTTTCCGCCAAACAATACCGGTAAACGGATTTGAGTCATTGGAATTCGCCATTTAGCATCACCAAGATTTGGAATAATCAACATCATTACAACACCAAGAAGGAGTGTTATCTCAGGCGCAAGTGCTTCCCAAGTTTGTCCACCTTCAGTGAATAGTTGAACTTCAGTTACCATTTCAGACACCTCCAAAGCCGAGTATTCCTGTGAACACCGCTAATGAATAACCACTCATCATATCAAAGACAATCCATGGTAGTATTCCGAATAAAACAATTAAGAGGGCCATAATCATCATTCCACTGCCTTCCCATCTTGAAATATCTACGGGTGATTCACCTTGTAGGCTTTCAGGTAATTCTCCTTCCAATCCACCTTCAAATATTGTTTTCTGCATCGACCAAAGGTAGTATGCAGCGGTAATTACAAGTGTTAATCCAGGTAGAAGAACCCACCAACCGAATGCCTTCCAGAAGGCGATTAATACTGCAATTTCTGCTACGAATCCCGCCAAAAGGGGCAATCCAAGGCTTGCCATCCAACTGAACATCATAAAGACTCCAAGGAATGGACTATGCCTTGCTAATCCGCGCATTGCACCAATCTCGAGAGTATGATAATGATGTTTGAAAGAACCGCATACTGCGAAAAGCATTGGGCTGATAATGCCGTGTGCAAACATCATAAAGATAGCCGCAGTAAAGCCCAATGGCTCCATAGTAGCAATACCCAAAGTAATAACTCCCATGTGAGAAACAGAAGAGTAAGCAACCATTTTCTTGAGGTTATTTTGGCCAAGACATACTAGCGAGCCATAGACCAAACTAACCAATCCAATAGTCAACAATAGCCATTGGAAATTGACCAGTGCATCGGGGAACATACTAACACAGAAACGGAACAAACCATAGCCGCCCATCTTTAACATTACACCAGCAAGAAGCATTGAACCAGAAGTTGGAGCTTGCACGTGAGCATCGGGCAGCCAAGTATGGAATGGAACTGCTGGAAGTTTTACCAAGAATCCAAGAAGGAACATTAGGAAAAGGGCATTTTGCATTTTTGCACCAAGCCAAACATCACCGCGATCACTTGCTGCTTGAGAGGATCTGGTCAACTCAGTGATGTCAAAAGAACCGTCATTTAGGAAGTACAAAGTAATTATTCCAAGAAGCATAATTACTGATGCGGTGAAAGTATAGATGAAGAACTTCTGAGCAGCATATCTTCTCTCGCTTCCACCCCACTTGAGAATTAAGAAGAACATTGGAATCAATGTTAATTCCCAAAACACATAGAACATGAATAAGTCAAGACTGACGAATACACCGATTAATGCACCGCCCATCATTAGAATTAATGGGTGATGATACCAACCTGCTTTTTCCTCCCAAGTTGTAATCATTACAATTGGTAATAGCAAAGTTGTTAACCAAACCATAGAGAATGAAAGAGCATCCATTCCGACGTGCCAGTTAACTCCTAAGGTTGTATTCCATGCATAAGAGAATTCCAATTCATAACTGTTAAATATCGAAAAATCCCAATTAATGCTCTCCAATATTCCAAAGAAAAGGGAAGTTGTGATCGCCAACATAAATAGGCTGAAAAACAAACTGGCTAATTTGATTGGCACCTCAATGTTGTGCTTGCGTCGGCGAGAAGCCATGCTAGCAAAAGCCATCAATACACCAGAAGCAATTATTGGAAAGCCAACAAGAGGCATGGTAATCCAATCAATTTGCCCAGCAGAATTAGTTTCAGCAAGTGAAGGGAACATGTAGGTTAAGATGGCAATGATTGCGAAGAACCCAGTAATCAGGATCATCTCTCTCTCGCCCATTTTAAAGTTAGCATTTTGATGTGTGCTCATTCAAGCCACCCCCCAGATCAATAGGAAAATTGCAAAAATACCGAGAACTGCCATCATTATGTAATCGCGGGCTGAACCTGTTGTCAATGAACGAATATAGGTCGAAGTCTCTTGTGAACCATATTCAATTCCCTTAACTGCTCCGTCAATTACCCGACGGTCAAACCATGCACAAATGTTTGCGAACGGAACTACGATCCACTTTTCACAAATGTTGTCATAGAAGTCATCGATGTATAAGCGCTTGTCAAGTGCTTCGGCAAGACTTGATTCAGCCCAAGCGGTATTGTCAAAGTGTGAACGGCGGTTAACCTTGTGTGAAAGGTTAATCAGCCATTGTAACCAAGGCTTTGCTTTGTAAGCATCCAAGCGACCACCATAAAGAGCCATTGCAGTGAATGGTCCCAAAATCATTGACAAGAAAATAGTCAGCATGGTTACAAGGAATAGAATAGAGGAAACTGAATCATCTCCGCCTGGAAGGAAGGCGTGTTTCAACTCATGAACCAACCCACTTACAATATCAAGGGAGAAGTGACCAAATCCTTCAGATGCCCAACCTATGAAGTGCATTGATGCAAGAATAATCGCGCCAAGTGTCATGAATGTTAGAATGACTAATGGAATTGGGATGAATGGAGTTTCTTCAACAACTTCATCAGCAACCGGCGTTTTTGCTTTACCAGCGAAAGTCATGAACCACATTCTGCTCATGTAAAAGCCGGTCATTCCAGCACCAATCAATAATAGAAGCGCTGGGCCGATTAGTAAGAACCCGCCATCGGTTAAGGCTGCTTTCCAAGTACTGGCAATAATTCCTTCTTTAGACCAGAAGCCACCAATTAATGGTATACCAATTATTGACATTGAACCAACTGCCATTGCAGTTGCGGTAATTGGCATCTTTCCAGCGAGCCCACCCATATTAGTCATATCTTGAGCATCGAAATGATCCTCTTCGTGATGTCCATCGTCATGGTCTCCGTGGCTATGATTTATTTTATGGTGCGCATGGTGCATTTCATGAATAACTGAGCCGCTTGCCATGAATAGCATTCCCTTTGCCATTGCGTGGTTGAATAAGTGGAATAGAGAAGCGCCAAAGGCAAAGAGGCCAGCAGTAGTATGTCCATTATTGAGTAACCAAGCAGCGGCACCTAATCCAGTAAAGATGTAAGCCAACTGACTCATTGTTGAATAAGCCAATACTTTCTTGATATCCTTTTGCACAAAGGCAATTAATGCTGCGAATACTGCCGTAAAGCCACCTATCCAAGCAATTGTTAATGCCAAGGTTGAGAGGTCCCCTGCAAGTTGATCATTAGCAAAGAATGGAATCATCCTAACAACCAAATATAATCCAGCATTTACCATTGTTGCTGCGTGAATAAGAGCGGAAACAGGCGTTGGACCTTCCATCGCATCCGGAAGCCACACGTGAAGAGGGAATTGAGCGGATTTGCCGACTGCACCGATAAACATCATTCCCAAGGCAAGGTGAAGTTGACCTTGGTTTCCATCTGCAACGACTTGAGCGATTGCAGCATCGGACCAAACTGTAGCGAATTCAAGACTATTGAATAAATTCCACATCATTAGTAATCCTATGAATAGGAATACATCACCAACACGAGTTGTTAAGAAAGCCTTCTTTGCTGCATAAGCAGCACTCGGTTTATCATAATAGAATCCAATTAATAGATAGGAACATAATCCCATTATTTCCCAGAAAATGAATAACCACAGGAAATCGTCAGCCAAGACCATTCCGAACATTCCTGCACTGAATAATAAGAATTCAGCATAGAAGCGATGGTTACGGTCTAAATTAATCTCATCGGTATTCATGTATCCAAGGCTGAATATTCCAATCATTAAACATAGGAAACTTGCTACGAATAATAACATTACACTTGCGTGATCAAGGTAAATTCCAAAGCCAAAGGATTCTGAAATCAAATTATCGCCATCGGTTATGTGGAAATTAATCCACGAGTCATATTCGCCTACATTAGCACTAACCGCATCATCATTAGCTTCTGTTGCACTATGTGCCGATACTTCACCGCTTGCATTGCTGGCATCCCAACCAGAAACAGCACCAATGTAACCAGAAATTAGAGAAAGGGAAAGGCCGAGAACAACACCAAGTACAACTACTGCAATGGTCCCTCCTTCCTTCCAAGCATTCCTCCAAGAAGGCATACCATTGAACATTTGACCAATGAAAAGTATGACTGGAAAAGCCACTATCGGCAAGATAGGAATCAATAAAGCATAATCTATTGCGCTCATCATCATAACCACCTCAATTCTTTAAGAGCCGGACCTCATCCAGATTGATAGTCTCTCTTTGACTATATAGTGAAAGGAATATCGCTAATCCAATCGCTACTTCAGCAGCGGCGATTGCAATTGCAATCACGGCGTAAACCCAACCGGTGACATCACCGTATTGGGCTGCTGCTGCAATGAAATTAATATTGACTGCATTGAGGATTAACTCGGCGCACATCAATACGATAATTGCATTCTTGTTAGTGAATGCACCCCATAGTCCAATGGTGAATAGGATTGCACCTAATCCAATTGCATATGCTGGATCAATCATTACAACTCACCCCCATTCATTTCCCATTCAAGGTTTTCTTTGCGTTCGTCACGAACCAAATATGCGGCCCCTACCAATGCCATTGCAAGAAGAACCCCTAGCATCAGGAATGCAAAAGGCCAATCGAGAAGAAGAGCATTTGCTAATTCACCTGTTGTCGGGGAACCTTGGGCTTCTTCCTCCCAAATTGAATCAGCAGAAACTGTTGCAATGATAACCAATCCCATCACGATTAGGCCAAAATAAGCCAGTGAGTTGAGTAATTTCATTCAAAGTCCTCCTCAATGATTTGCCTACGGGTGAGCATGATACCAAATAATACCACCAAACCTACGCTTGCTAGATATACTAAGATTTGTATTGCTGCCAAAAATTCTGCGTTGAGTAAGATGAAAACTCCGGCGACCGACATAAATGTAAAAATTAGAGACATCATAGAATGGGCGACTCTTTGTGAGTAAATTGTTCCGAGTGCACCGGCAATCGCAATTGCTGCAAAAAGAAAGAATACTCCTTGTTCCGCATATACTGCAATTCCCATTTTCAAGCCTCCGCTTTCTTTGCTTCGCGAGATTTTTTATCGGCCTTTTTGGCTCTCTTGGCTCGTTCTTTCTTTGCCCTTAGAGCAAGTTCTTCGTCAACAGCTTCCTGTTGTTCGGAAATTAAAACACGGGTTCGGCTTGCATCAAACCACAAATCCTCGCGAGTATAACCTGACAAACCATCATACTCATTTGTCATAAAGAAGGAAGTTGAATCACATGCCTCCATACATAGCCCGCAGAACATGCAACGACCCATGTCAATCATTCCTGAAACAATTTGCTCATCACCACGAAGGAGATTCTCGCTATATTCAATAGTTTCTTTGTTGCTATCATTCCAGCGAACCGTTGCAGTCTTGCCAGATAGACTGATTACTTCACCAAAGCGATATTCAGGCTCGGGTGCTGTATGAGCAGTGACTGGATTACGTACTTCATGAGCAGCAATAACTTCTTCTAAAGGAAGAGCAGCATATCCGCCAACTTGTAAATTGCTACCAAGGCCACCATGTTCGCTATCTTCATCCTGAAGATCCAAAATATCAACACGTAGTTTTGTTGACATGTGCAAACAATCGTTTGGACATATCCTTATGCATAACTTGCAGGCGGTGCAAGTCTCCCAAACTACACCGATGCGCCCATTATATTGTCCTGGCTCAAACAACCAAGGCTCAAGGTCCTCTAATCTTTCATAAGGATACATTATAGTATAGGGCTTCCAAATAGTTGGGAATAATTCGCTTCCTTCACGGTCAGCAGTATATTCGTGAGCAGTAACATCATTCATGATATTTCCTTCTGCGCGAGCAATGGATTTTTCATCGAGCATATTGGGCTCAATTTTGTTGTGATAGCCATCAGCATTTGCTTTAGCCCAGCGATTCAAAGGACCGCGGCTGAATGTGCGGGCCATGGCCTTGATACACATATGGAAAGGTTTCCAAAACATGTTTCTAAAATTTGGTTGTGCGTTTGGGTGTGTTGCCATATTCTCACCTCACTCCTTACCTGCTAAGTGCGTCCCCGCAGGCTCTGTTGTATAGACGTGGTAAGGACGACCAGGAGGGTCCTTGTCAACATCCTTGATGTAAACTGTGAAGACAATTAATGATACTAAGGTGATAATTAGAGGAATTGTCCATGCAAATCCAGTTCCGCCATCCCATGCACTTCCTCCAGCTGCGCTGGAGTCAATATTTTCAGCGTTAAAGAATTTGAGACGGAGAACGAAAGCAACTGCAAGTTGGAACATTGATAGAGGCAATAGGTATCTCCAGCCGAATTCTAAAATCTGGTCGGTACGGATGCGGTGAAGAGCAGCCCGAGCGATAACGAATATGAGGAAGGTTGCCCATGCCTTGAGGAGAGTCCAAAGAACCCCTGGCATACTCCAAAGAGCACCAAATACTGGAATTCCGCTAAATGTTCCGGCTAGAGGTGCATTCCAACCACCGAGGAACATTACAGAGAACATGATACATGCAGCCCATACGCGCATGTATTCAGCTGCGAAAAGCAAACCCCAGCGCATACCGCCATATTCAGTCCACCATCCTTCAACGAGTTCGGCTTCAGCCTCAGGCATATCGAATGGAATACGCTCAACTTCAGCGATCATCGTGATCAAAAAGAGGCCCGCACTAAGTGGCATGAGGAAAATATTCCAAGAGCCTGAAGAATGCTGGAACTCTCCTAATTCTACGAAATTAAAAGTTCCTGTAACCACACACACTCCGAGAACTGTGATTAGAAGTGGAATCTCATATGCGGTTAACTGGGCTGCAGAACGGATACCTCCGAGAAGCGTATATTTGTTATTTGAAGCCCATCCGGCAAAAAATACACCGATTGGAGCTATTCCAAAGATTGCAAAAGCAAACAGTACTGAAAGTTCTGGATTAATTGCATATAGGCCTGCCGAAAACGGCATAAAACCAATAATGACCACAGTAGAAGTTATGATTAGGAAAGGAGCTAACTCGTAAATTATCTTGTCAGCACGGTTTGGAACCATATGTTCCTTTGTCAAGAATTTCATTCCGTCAGCAATATTCTGAATAAAACCGGGTAAAGCCCACCAAGCCCCAAACCATGAACGGTTGCCAACGCGGTCAACTGTTGCGTGCTCGCTTTCATTACCCATTACTCTGTTTAACCAACGGTTCAATGCACCGATAGGCGTACCTATACCAAAGGGCAACATTTTCCACCATTCACCGGCAGTAACACCCTGTTCACCAACCCAAAGACTTCTCCAGTCCATAGTCGCTCCACGGCGATCCATCATACGAGCCCAAACTTTACGCTCCAACCACAGAATGACGAACATACTTAGCATGAATACTCCGAGAATGGCTACACAAGAAATCATGGTTGCAGTAATGACCGCGAGTGAGCCTGCATAGGATTCCAATGGAGTGCCGGTCAATGCTGCATCAGCAAGTGATCTAACTCCATCAAATATTAATTCGTGAATTACAAAACCTTCAGCCATAATTATCACCTCAACGGTCAGTCTCCCCAATACATGGATCGAAACTACCCATAATTGCAGGGATATCGGCGATTTTATAGCCAATCATCGTCTTTGCAACGAAGGGAATAGTGATGAACATTGGACTACGAATAGACATCCTGTATGGACTCTTTCCGCGGCCTTCGCCTCCACCTTGTAAGTAAAACATAGATTCCCCACGTGGGTCCTCAAAGTGATGGAAGCCAGAAGCACCTTCTGGTGCGCGATTTGGAGCTTTAGAAAGAATCATTTCATCGCCAGGTGAATAATGTGTATCAGCGCCGCCTGGCATCTTGTCAAGAGCATCCAAAATCATTAGAGCGGATTGACGCATTTCTTCCATACGGACACGGTAGCGGTCATAACAGTCTGCTCCCTTAATCGATGCCTGCTTCTCAACACTTGGTTCCCAATCAATTTCATCATAAACCGAATATGGATGAGCCCAGCGAACGTCATAATTGACTCCAGCAGCGCGCACATTTGGCCCAGTAACTCCGGCATTCACCATTTCTTCGGCCTTTGCATAACCCACACCTTGGGTACGAATAAGGAAAATAGTTGACTCGTCAAGAAGCATTTCGTATTCTTGCATTCGCTCTAAGAACATCTTTGTCTTTGCCCTTGCGCGGTCGGCAAATCCAATAGGTAAATCCCGCTTTACACCACCTACGCGAGGGAAGTTGTAATGCATTCTTGAGCCACCTAACTCTTGCATTAAGTCGAGGAACATTTCACGGTCACGCAAACACCAAACGAATACGGTTAGGTTTCCTGTATCGGGAGTATATGCGCCAAGCCACATTAGGTGAGATGCAATTCTTTGCATTTCATTTGCAACGAGACGGATATATTCGGCTCGCTCAGGGACTTCTACTTCGAGTAGGTTTTCGGCTGCATAGATATAGGAGTGGGCCCAAGTCATAGCGCTTGCATAGCAAAGCCGGTCACAGTAAGGGGTTATTTGAGTGAAATCACGTGACTCGCAAATTTTCTCTACTCCACGGTGAATATAACCCAACTCTGGTTCAGTATCAACGACGGTTTCCCCATCAATCTTTACGCGCAGGGTCCAAAGACCGTGAGTCATTGGGTGCTGAGGGCCCATTGTAATCCACATTTGTGCCATATCAATTCACCTCACTTTACCTTGTCCGCATCTATCGGTTTGCGGCCAAACCCTTGTGCATCATCATACATCTCATTAAATCCATCATAACGCAAACGGTGCTGCTTCTGCAATGGATGGAAACCAAC
>PSPT01000021.1:8225-43234 GCA_004195635.1 Methanobacteriota archaeon | reverse complement strand
CTAATGTCGGTATGAGCACGAATATCATCAAAAGACTACTTAGAGCTCGTACCGGAATACTAGCCTCTAATACCACGGTGCCCATGCAAATAGGGCATTCGCAAGGGTCCTCTCTCAAAAGTCAACAATCAATTCTAAGTGTTTGGTACCGCTGGGGGTGTCATGCGAATCGGATTGATGCTCACTTCTCTAGTTTTGATTTCATCTATGTTTGCTGGTTGCTTAGGTGATGATGAGGCGTCCTCATACAACGAAAATGGATTCATTACTGAAGGATGGATAGACCACCCAGAGAACAATGGAACAAAAGATCACTATGGCATTCCAGTTCTTTACACATTTACTGCTGCTGATGGAGAGAAGGTGTATGTTGAGTCTGCGGTTGTGAGCATAAATTATTCCGAACCTGATGAATCTAATGAACCTAGAATTGAAAGCGATACTATGATTTTTACAATCAATTGTGACGATGGTTCAGAATACGTTTCAAGAATGGGCAGCCCATTACCCAGTGGAAGCGGAGAATGCGAATATACTGTAACTAATGATGAACGGTGGTTCCCTGAAGATGATTATGAAGTTCATTCGGTTAGTTGGTCTTTGACCTACAGTATTGAATAATCAATTTTGGATTGTTTGCTAGGTTTTAACGGAATAATCCTGCTTCTCGACCTTGATGTACTATGAAGCAAGTAATTTTTAGCTTCATCATTTTCCCCACCACTCCCCCGTATATTGAATTATCACAATGGTGCTCAAAGAATTCTAAACATTTGTGCGGACAATTCCAAGTCATTATGTACGCAAGGTGCTCGTACCGGAAAACAAGCACAATAAATATTTAAAGTTTACACTCAATATCTATATTGGATTTTGCGCATGTTAAAAAATAATACAAATACACAGACTGAAAGTAGCGGAGAATTCTTTTGAATTACTCTGCTTTTGAAACGCCAACGGCATTTGGACCCTTTGGTCCTTCGCCGATTTCGAAGTTGACGGTATCGCCGTCTTCTATGCGTCCTTCTACTTCTGAAATATGTACGAAGAGGTCTGCACCATCTTCTTGTTCAATAAATCCGAATCCTTTTGTTTGGTTAAACCACTTGACTACACCTTGTGCCATAATATCCCCTCGCCGCGCATATAGTACTTCAATCCACCCTATCGAGAATTCAAGAAAATAGCCATTTCTAAACGACAATCTTCTGCCGGAAACCGTTCCAGTCTCGCTATTTTAGCCTAACTTCGCGAATATGAGTGGTAATCTACTGCCGGAACTAATTTTTCCACCGCCGATTGCAATTTTGCATTCGCTGCTTGTTCTCCGGCTTCAATTGCAGCAATCTGTCTTTCCAATTCTGCAATACATTTTCTCAGTGGCTCAGCAGCCTTAGGTGGCATATTGAAATCATCATTTAACCAATATTTCAAACTACTCAATAACCAAGTTAGATCGGTGGGGCTTTGCCCCTCGGGGGCTATTTGATATCCATCACCAGTTCGTATTACTGAACCCGATTTTTCCAGTTGCCCAATTAATGCAAGAATGGCTGAAGAAGCACCTTTCATATTCCCTTTGGCAAGAATATGTGACTGGGCCGCAACAATTTTGGCACCCAAATGGCCGCCTACCATTTTGTCTGCCTTGTTTGCATGTTTTAGCGCTTTAGGCAACTTTTTGCATCCGGCAGCCGACCTCGCTGCTTGAATATGGTCGTTTGGCCCGTTAGCAATAATTTGTTGGACTCCCTCGGCATCTTCGGCTTTGGTAAGCATTGTTTTGAGTACTTTTTGCTGTTTATGGAGAGTCTGGACTGCAGCCCAAGAATGTTTTGTTTTTCCGCGCTGCTCAAACACATTGGCGGCAAGCCTTGCAGCCTCGACCAACCACTTTTGCTCATCTATGTCACGCTTTTTTTTCGCCAGTAATACCTCTACTAATTCTGCAGCAATTACTTCGGCTAATTCTAGCCGTCCTTCGGCCGCATATTGCCGTAATTGCGGAATAACTTGGCCGGGGTTATCCATTCCAAACATGAAAATCGCCTCAATATTATGAATTTATTTTGTAGTAGGTGCAACGGTTAATGTCATCGTTGAATCAACTCCAATAATGCTTCGGATTCTACTAATAACAATCCCGCTTAAATCACCAAAATCTCGACAATTTAATTTCAAATACAAATCATATTCCCCAAAGAGCATCAATACTTCTGAAACTTCAGGAATTTTTTCAATCTGAGAATAGACTTGGTCCTCTTTACCTGGTGCGGTATTTATCAGCACTATTGCACTAGCGCCATTGTGGTTGTTGATTACCATGCCTCTGCCTCATTATCCCTATTCAAGCCCTCCCGTATAACTTTTGAGCCTTGACATACAGGGCAGGTTGTTCGTATGACTGATGAAGCGTGGATTGGCTTGACCGGAACTCCGGGAACTGGAAAAACCACTATTGCGCATTTGCTTAATGAGTGTTCAGTTTATTCAGTAAGCGAATTAGCAAATCAACGCGGATGTTTGGGTGAGGTTGACCCTCATGATATGTCTCGTGAAATTGACATTGTTTCACTTAATAATAGTCTTGAAAAACAAGGAATTAATCATCAAGCGAAGGGGTCTGCTAGCTCTTGCGAAACAGTAATCATTGAGGGTCATTTATCTCATCTATTACCCGTATCGGCAATAGTAATACTTAGGTGTGAGCCTGATATGTTGCAAGAGCGCCTTAATTTACGCAACTGGACAGGCAAAAAAATCCGCGAAAATACTGAGTGGGAATTGATGGGCGGCCCTTGGATTGAATTAGTTGATCACAAAAACAAAGATCTACCCATAATAGAAATTAATGGTAGCGATAATAGCCCCGAAGAAATTGTGCAAATTATTGGAAAATGGCTTAAACAGGGACTTCCGCTTACCCCCTTCGCAGAAATTGACTGGATGGAAAAAATGGTTGATAATTGAATATTTCCGCCGCCACATTCAACACCTCGGCTCACTTCCGCCAATTAGGTGAGTGAAGTGGCTTTGGAGCAGTTCCGTTCAGTTTGGGAAAACCTGACTGCTAAACGTGCAGAAAAAATGACATGGCTCTCTCCCGCCTTTGTTACTTGGTTGACTTTGCCAATTGGTCTTTGTGCTGCTTGGTTGATGATGACTGCTGGGCGTGATTCAACTGGTGGCTGGTTACTACTTGGCTCAGCCGCATTGGTTGGTATTGCCCAATTATTGGATGGTTTCGATGGCACTTTGGCTCGTGCAACTGGTAGAGTTACTCGTTGGGGAGATTTATTAGATCACACATTAGATCGAGTTTTAGATATTGTGTGGCTCGTGGCAATAGGGATGAATTCTGTTTGGGTTGGTGATGCAAGTATTGGTTGGGCAGCAGCACTATTCACCATGTTTGGTTCATACATGGGGACGCAGGCCCAAGCGGTAACTGGGAGGCGCGATTATTCTGGATTTAGTCGAGCAGACCGATTAGTAATTACAATAATTGGACTGACTGCTGCAGGAATAATGGCACTAACTGGCACCCCTGACTTTGGTTGGTATTTGCCCCCACTTTCTAATGTTGCAATAAATCCATTGACTCTAATAATTGTTATTTCAGGAGTTGGTGGCGCATACACCTTTATTCGCCGTTTTATTCAAGCTAGATCTCATGTTAATGAATTAGATAAAAACGAACCTTTATCTGTAACCCCTGATACTGAAATAACTGATGCAGGAACTGAGTGATGTGGAGTTGATGGCGGGAGTTCGGTTTTAGTCGCAATATCGCCATTGCAATGCGTGCATAATCGGTATGCTCATAACGGAATCAAAATAACCGAGGTAACGAGGGATGCGCAATGATAGTTGATAGGTCATCTAAAAAGTCAATTTTTCTTGTGTGTTTAATGCTCTCTGCCCTTGTAATTTGGGCTCCACCAGTAAGTGCCATTGATATTGGTGCTGCGGACCAATTACAGGCCCAAGATTTATCTGCAATTTTTGATGCTGAATCGGAATCAACCACTGTTACTTGGCGTAATATTGAAGAATCCGGCGGAGATCCAAACCTCTTCCAAGAGTTGTGGCCGGCAAAATATCATGTATTTCGTTCTGAACAAGTAATTAACAATGTGTCTATCATCGGACTGACTCCTTTTGCTACTGTTAATGCTTGTGACCAATCTTCATCGGGGGGAAATCCTTTGAATTGCAGAGGAGTATCGGGGACTCATCTAGGCCATAGTGTGACTTTTCAACTCCCCCCTGGAGTAAATGGCACATTTTTTTACGGGATAGTTACCGAACATTCGAGTGGATTGAACACGACTCTTCTCGATGCAAATGCCTCATCAACCTTTGAGCCAGTTGAAGAAATCACTTCTCCGATTCGCACACCATATTATTTGCAAGCAGAGTATTTGCCGAGCACTTCAGCGACTGAGTTATCTTGGGTTAATTACAATGTGATCAATCCGGTTCTACCCGAAATCGGCCCCGATGCATATTCAATTCATGTTTGGCATTCAGATATTCCAATTGTCCGTTCCAATGGTCTTACCCTCATACAATCTACGAGCCCAATCGCAAACCTTTCTGCAGGAGTATCTTCGTATTCCGTTCCAATTGCACCGTCAACAAGTAGAGAGTCATATTATGCAGTAACCTATCTATTGCCCAATTGGACTTCATCAGGCGACTCGTATGAAGATATACGATTCTTGTCTGGGAACACCCTTACTAGTTCAATAATCGAAGATAATATTGCACCAGAGAGTGTTACTTCGGTAGATGCAATTTTTATTCCTGATGAATATAGTGGCAAAGGCAATACTACCATTTCTTGGATAGGGCCAATAGGAGAAGTTGGAGAAACATACCGCGTATGGGTTGCTGGCGTACCATTCGATTCTACAAATCGTACAGATATAACCCTAATCGCAGAATTGGGTGATGATAATTCTTCATTTGTTTACGAAGTTCCAAGAGGTCACATCGGGTCATCATTTTATTGTATAGAAGTTACTGATCAATTCGGCATTCCTGCAACAGAATTAGGTTGTAGTAGTGAAATTTTTGAAGATTCATTTACACCTTGGATTGCTGAACCAACAGATGTTTCGGCCGAATATATTGGTGCCGGAAAAACTCGAGTTACTTGGACAGACCAATTAGGAGTAGAGGGTGAATTGTACCATATTTGGTGGTCTAATTATCGTGTTGTTGAAGGACAATTTGTTGAAAACCAATCCGCCCATTGGCTCGCATCAGTACCAGATGGTTTTGGGGAAGCAATAGTTGATGTTCCAGCTGGAGAATACCGCGACAACTCATTCTATTTTGTAACATCTCAAGCAAGATATGGCCATCTAAATGGCACTTACGAATATAGAGGATTTGTTCAAAATTGGGATGGCCCAATTGTCGAAGACACAATGATTCCAGATGACCCTCGTATAACAAGTCTTGAGATGTTAGGATTCATGAATTTAGTAATTCTTAAATTTGTAAATGAACCTAGTGAGTTTGAAGAAACCTACCAATTATATCGAAACTTTGGCACTCCATTTGTTAATGAAAGTGTTACTTCAGATGTATTATTGGATGATGGCTGGGAACCCATATTGGATACAATTAATACGAATGAAACTTCACCTGCAGTAATAGTTAGACAAATTTCAATTGATGAAAACACAACTAGAGATGTATGGTATGCGGTTGTCGCTACTGATCGTTGGGGCAATCTTAATTCACTGATTATTCGAGGTGCTGGTGGAAATGCCTGGGAGATTGAGGAAGATACGACACCTCCTGAAATAATAATCACGATTGATGATATAGAAAGCGGTCCTTTGCAGGATGGAGAACATCGAGTTATTGTGGAAACAAATGAGAATTTGGACGTCCCTCCATCAATTAACATTACAGTTGATAATGATAACACATATACAGAAACCGATGTTCCAATGAATCTACTTTCGGACAATATTGCAAACCCAGACAAAGGACCAAGTTATTACTTTGATTTTGATATTTTATCTGGAGATAAGTATGGCAATTTAACACTTCATATTATGGTTAGAGATGCAGTTTCAAATGAGGAGTGGCATAATGTTACCAATTGGGTAATTGATGCAATTGCTCCAATAATTAACATATATTCTCCGGGTTCCATGACCGATACAAAATACATGTATGGCGAACAAATAACAGTTCATGCTTCAGCAACCGATGATGTTGGAATATTATGGGCGAAATACAAAGTTATTAGTAATCAAGGCGCACACAATCAAGCCTCAAGTTCATGGATGAATTTAACCGATGAACATCTTTCATGGATAGATGGCGATATTGCAATATTAATCATTATCAGTTCTAGTGATTTCACACCAGGCAACCATCGAGTTGAAATAAAGGTATCAGATATTGTTGGCGAGGAACGTTCAAAAGGCGTTACTTTTAGGGTAGATTCATGCCATCAAACAATTAATGGTACTACAAGATGCGCTTATGAAGAAGCATTGCAGCCTGAAGAAGCAGCAATTATCATTGAGCCAAGTTTCACCGATCCACCATATATATTTGTATTTGGTTTGGCATTTTTTAATCTCTTGGCATTTGTAATTGTTTTCTTGGTAATCACAATTTCTCTCTCTAGTCCAAAGAAGAGGGGTGAAGGAGATGAAGATGGTGGAGAAGATTGGATGTCTGAATTTATTGGCACTTCATCAGAGCCAGATATGGATGCAATTCTTGCTGGCGACAAGCCAAAAGAAGAGGAAAAGTCATCAGAAGCCGCGATGCCTGATGATGACGACCCCTTTGCAGTTAATGTTCTTTCAAAGAAAACTCGTCGAAAGAAGAAAGCATCCGTTGAAGATGATGACGATGATGATGATGACGCTGAAGAAGAGCCAAAGTCCAAATCGAAGCGCAATAAGGTTGCCCGGCGAACAACAAAGCGCAAGAAATAAACTTTGGTGAGTTGATTTAATGCCTAATTCCGTTATTGAATCAAAGGAGGATTCAGTTGAGCCAACAATGGGCAATAAGAATCTGTTGAATATTTTGGACCCTCGTGAATCATGGATTAATCTACTATTACTATTCATTCCTTTTGCGATATACTTCAATATGACGCATAACCAAGGTTTAGCATTCATTTCTTCAATGATTGCGATTATGCCATTAGCATGGCTTATGGGTAAGGCAACAGAAGATATTGCAATGCGAACCTCTGAATCAGTAGGAGGTCTTCTAAATGCTACTTTTGGTAATGCTGCGGAAATGATTATCGCAGTCATGGCGCTATATGCAGCCTATAAAGCCGGTGTGGGAACAGAAACTGCCGCTACAATGATGGCAGTTGTTCAAGCCTCACTAATCGGTTCTATTTTGGGTAATCTTCTATTGGTTTTGGGGTTGTCGTTTTTCCTCGGTGGGCTAAAACATAGCACGCAAAAGTTCAGTCAACAGGCCTCTCAAACTAATGGTTCGTTGTTATTATTAGCGATGGTTGGGTTGGTGATTCCTGCTGCTTTTGCAAGTACTACTAGTTCGAGTGGAGATTCAAGTCTAGTCAATCTTTCACACTATACTGCTCTAATATTACTTGGAATATATGCAATGCACTTACTCTTTCAATTGAAGACCCATGCTGACCTTTTTGCTACGGAAAGTCATCATGATGAAGAGTCTGAAATGAGTAAAAAGCAGGCAATATTATTATTAGTAATTTCTACAATATTTGTTGCCTTAATGGCGGAAATATTAGTTCATTCAATTGAATTTGCAGCCGATTCTTTTGGCTTACCTCCGGTATTCATCGGTGTTATTTTGTTGCCTTTGTTTGGTAATGCGGCTGAACATTTCACCGCATTAACCGTTGCCCGCAAGGACAAGATGGATCTTTCAATTGGGATTGCGATTGGCAGTAGTATTCAGATAGCCCTTCTTATCGCACCAGTAACAATCTTGATTGCTTGGGGATTAGGGTTGCCCTTAACCTTAGAATTCGGCTTATTTGAGACTGTAGCGGCCTTTATGGCAATATTGGTGACTAATTTCATCGTTCAAGACGGAGAAAGTAATTGGTTGGAGGGAGCGATGTTGCTTGCAACTTATGCAATAATTAGTATTGCCTTCTTATTCCTATAATTTACTCAAGACCATCGTAGTATGAATAAACGGTTTGATTTAATTCATCAATTACCTGCGTTTCATCAAGAGTTAGAGTCTTTCCGTCTTGCCTAATAGCCTTACCATCAACCCACATGTCGAGGCAATCTGCTCCACTGAAAATTAAGTTACCTAAATGACGGTTTGATGAACGGCCAATGGGGTTCATTCGGATATCATTGAGATTCCATGCCGCCCAATCCTTACTGTCTTTTGTAGCCAATTTGAAAATATCCTTTGCTGGTAGAATAGTTGAATCCCAATGGTCATGGCGCTGAATAAGAGAGGCAAATTTCGCTTCAACTCGCATATCTAAACCAGAACCTGAAGATGCTGAACCGTCCGTGCCAAGGCGTACGTCCACTCCCGCCTCTTGGTAAGCAGGGAGGGATAATGTTCCCCCACATGCAAGTTTCATATTACTGGTCGGACAATGTACTGCTTTCACCCCGCGCTCAGCCATCATACGCATTTCGTCCTTCTTCACCCAACTTGAATGGGCACAAATTGTGCCTTCTTGTAAGAAATCAATACTGTCTAAGTATTGGGCCGGATACATCCCAGTCTTGTCATGACAATCTGCAACTTCCTTTCTAGTTTCAGCAACATGTATGTGGCAAACTGCATCATGTTTTTTGGCTAAATCTCTTGCTTGAATTAGGGTTTCTTCACCACATAGGTAAACCGAATGGGTTGCAACTGAATAATTAATTCGCGAATTATGATTATTCAAAAGTAAGTTATCCATTTCAGCCAATGCACTCTTTGCATCAGCGTGGCTTGGTAGGGCAATGTCACTTACAGGCCCTCCTAGCAAGGCTCTAATTCCCACTTCATCAATTACTTTTCCAGCAGTTGCTGGATAGAAATACATATCTGAGGCAAAGGATGAACCTGTGCGGATCATTTCTGCCGCCGCAGCCCTTACACCAAACTTTACATGGTCCGGAGTAATTTTTGCCTCAGTGGGGAAAATCGCCTTTTCAAGCCATTCCTGTAATGGATAACCATCGGAAAAGTCTCTTGCATTAAGAGTCATAGCAAGGTGTGTGTGCCAATTTTGGAAGGTGCGAGTAAGGAGTTTATGTTTACCATTGAGATTGGCCTGAACATCCTCATCTCCATTTGAGTTTGACCAAGACCCGTCCTGGTGAATTAAAAAGTCACCTAGATGCCTATTGCCATTATCATCAATGAGGATAGTGTTGCGATATCTCACCGATAAGTCGTCGCCCATAATTGACTGGGTGAGGGCCACCTTCAAAGCCCCTTGCCTAATCATTTACTGCACTTTTTGGTAGGCATCTTTCTTTCTTTGAATTAAATCAGAATAATTCCCGGGGTAAATATGAAGATATCCATCACCGCCTAAGAACCAAATTGTATCACATACTTGGTCGAGGAACCATCTGTCGTGACTAACCGTAATGATACTGCCTTCATATTGATTAAAAGCCTCCTCAATTGCCTCATTTGCGTCGGTATCCAAGTGATTTGTAGGTTCATCAAGCAGAAGCAAATTATTTTCTTCAAGGAGTAATTTTAGTAATGCTACTCTTGCTCTTTCGCCACCTGATAATTTGCTCATTATTGTATCGACTTGTTCACTGGTAAATTGAAATCTTCCAAGCATTGCTCTCACATCACCATAATCCATGCGTGGTTTTAGTTTTTGAATTTGCTTTACTGGTGTTAAATCAAAGTCAAGTGTCCGGTGGTCTTGATGAAAATATCCTATTTGGACGCCCGGTTCAACTACAACCCGTCCTTCGTCAGGCATTAATTCGCCAATAATCATTCTCAGTAGTGTAGTCTTGCCGACCCCATTTCCGCCAACAACTCCTATCTTCTGACCCTTACTTACTGCGACTTCAATTTGGGTAAAGATTGGTTTTTTAAGGCCTTCAAAGGAAAGAGAAGCCTTGTTTATTTCAAGAACATCTAGAGAGGATTTTGAAGTTGCTTGAAGGGCAAAATTCAATCCCTTTCGCTTCTTTGGACGGATTGATTTCATCCATTTTAATCGATTCTGTTCACGGTCTAACATGAATCGTTTTTGTGAAATAGATTTATCATACTTATTTGCACTTTTCATTGAGCGTAATGCTCCATTGAGGCGTCTAACTTCTTTTTCAGACTTAGCAATTGAATCATCCAAGGTACTCAAAAACATCTCCTTTTGACTACGAAAAGCCGAGTAATTTCCTTTGTATCCCTTCACATGGGTATTTTGCACTTCCAAAATATTATTACAAACACGGTCTAAGAAATATCTATCGTGACTAACAACCATTATTGCTCCTTTGAATTCCTTGAGGAATTTTTCAAGCCAAGCAATAGTGGGTAAATCCAAGTGATTCGTTGGTTCGTCAAGGAATAATACATCAATTTCAGAAAGTCCAACTAATTGCCTTGCAAGGGCAACCTTTGCTCTTTCTCCACCAGATAATGACTGCAGAGGGGTACTAAGAGGATGATGGCCAAGGCCAAGCGCTTCAATAATTCCAGATGCCCTAGTTGCAACATTCGCCCCACCACTTTTTGCCAGCATTGTTTGAAGCTCGGCATATCTATCCATTTTTGGCTGCCAGTCGCCATCATAGAAACTCGGATCGGCCATTGATGCTTCCAATTCGGCAATTTCCTCATCAATTTCAGCAAATTGGCGACCTTTTCGGTTCAATTCCTGTTCAAGTGTTGCTTCATCCTCAATATCTCTTACTTGCGTGAGGTATGCTACGCGAATGCCAGGAGCAAAAAGAACCTCGCCAATATCGGGATTCTGTTCGCTAATTGTGTTGAGCAGAGTTGTCTTTCCAGAACCGTTGTGCCCAACTATTCCTATTCGGTCACCCTCCTCAATTCGGATGTTGACATTTTCGAATACAGTAACCGGACCGAAGGCGCGATGAACGTCCTCAAGGCGGATTAACTCCTTCACCATGACCTCTGCGCGCAAGTTCTTCGTATAATAACCAGCGACCGGGAGTTTAACTTGAGATGAGGAAATAATGGGTGAGGTTTGGCTTAGGCTTGGGGTTGATTTTCTTCTATTATGTCAATGCCGAATCTCGCCGCACTTTCGGTAAGGCTAGAGATTGCCGGCATGTTTCGCCCAGCGATGAAATCCAAGCAGGCTCCGCCCCCAGTTGAGAGGTGTCCCATTCGCCCTGCTAATCCACGTTGTCCAACGAGTGTTGCTGTATGTCCGCCGCCGATGACCACATATGCTGAAGATTCTGCGCATGCATTGAGCATTTCAATAGTCCCAAAGGCAAAATTGTCAAGTTCAAAGACACCCGCTGGACCATTGAGAATTATTGTTCCTGCTGAGCGAATTGCGGCTGACAATTTGAGAATAGATTGCACACCGAGATCAAATATTGGTGCTTCTATGGGCAAATCTTCAACCTTCATATCAACTCGGTTATCGGCAACATTGGCGGCAACATCAACAGGCAAAATTATTGCATCTGGGAAATCCAATAGTAGTTTTTTGGCAATTTCAACCGTTGGCCACCACGCGTCTCCCAACTCCTGTTCAAGAAAACTCATTGAAGGACTACCGGGGTAATGTTCACTTAGACTCAAGAGAAGATTTGCAACACCGCCTGTTGCCCAAACTTCATCGGCAGTTCCTTCACGCAACATATTATCTGCTACTGCAATTGAGTCATCAATTTTAATCCCGCCAAGAACTGCAATACACGGACGGATTGGATTTTTTAATGCTTTTTGAAGAGCATCAATTTCCTTTTTCATTAATTCTCCCGCAACACAGGGCAGGGCATAGGTAAAACCAGTCATTGAGGGGCTATTTCGGTGTGCACATGCAAAAGCATCATTGACAAAAATATCGGCAATCCCCGATAATCTCTGCACCATTTCGGAGTCTGCTAATAGTTCAAAGGAGTCATTATTACGAGACATTTCTTCTTCATCCATTCGGACATTATTGAGCATTAATATTTCCCCCATCTTTAGTTCATCAATGGCTAATAATGCTCTATCCCCATAAATGTCATTTACCCACTTTACAGGTCTACCCAGCAACCTACCTAATTCTCTAGCATGTCCGCTGGTTGTTGTGAAGTCCCTTTTTCCAGGTCTACTTTGGTGGCACAAGATTACCACTTTTGATTTTGATAAACGGTGCATAGTGGGGAGAATTTCCACAATTCTCGTGACATCTAAAAATGCGCCAGTGCTTGGGTCTAAAGGCGAATTGATGTCAATTCGCAATAGGACGACACGTCCTTCAACCCGGACATCATCAAGTGAGAGGACCCTCTCCATCATTCCTGTGAAAGCACGGAGGTTTTCAATAGTTACCCTACAATAGTGGTAATTAAGAGTGAAAAATATCTATTTATCCCCCCCGCCAATTATTTGAATAATATTTACAGATAAGTGGATGATTATTGCTAAAAAATAGCCTTACTTATTGATTTTGGCTTTTTGGTGAGGGTAGGCAGACGCGCGTCCAACTCCCTTCATCAGTGGCAATCATTATCAATGCAGTGAACAGGATGCTTGCTAATGGCGCGAAAGATTGGTCATAGGGCCCCTATTGATGACGGGGATGACCGAGTATTGTCAGGCCCCCGCCAACGTGCTGCCACTCATACATCTTCTTTCGGAGTTTCAAAACGAGAAAGTCATGATTCAAGTGTATATTATAATTCAAAAATGCACGCTGAATTAGCAACTGAGCATGATACCGGAGTTTCACAACCTTTGCCCATAGAACTCGAAGATTCAGTAATTTGTGGCGATAGCAGAAATTTATTGCAAATTCCAAATAATTCAGTTCATTTAATGGTAACTTCCCCGCCATATAATGCGAGTAAAGAGTATGATCAAAATCTTGGATTAACCGAATACCTATCTCTTCTTCGTGATGTATTTGCAGAGTGCTATCGCGTATTAGTCCCAGGGGGAAGGGCGGTAATCAATGTTGCAAACCTTGGGAGAAAACCCTACATCCCCCTCTCTAGTCATGTTAATTTAATTATGACAGAATTAGGTTTTTTGCAACGCGGCGAAGTGATTTGGGATAAGTCAGCAAGTGCTGGAGTTTCTTGTGCATGGGGGTCTTTTGCCAGCGCTTCAAATCCTTGCTTGCGAGATGTACATGAGTATATTCTAATCTTTTCCAAAGGAGGATATAAATTGCCAAGGGAAAAATCTGAAAGAGATGTTCGGCAAAATACAATTGACCGAAAAGAGTTTGTTGAGTTGACTAAATCAATTTGGAGGTTCCCTACTGTTTCGGCTAAACGAGTGGGTCATCCAGCGCCATTTCCTACTGAATTACCCCGCAGATGTATTGAGATGTATACCTTTACCGGTGATGTTGTGCTTGACCCCTTCCTTGGCTCAGGTTCTACCGCAATTGCAGCGGTAGAGTGTGGGCGCAAATTCATTGGAGTTGATTTGAGTCGTGAATATTGTGACTTAGCAGAACAACGTATTGCCCAAGCAGAGCCATTTACTCTGCCCCAATCAATTGAAACAACTAATTGAAAATAATTGATGCATTATTGTTATTTGTTAGGCATCAAAGTTTTGGCTCATCTTGTGAATTGTAAACCGATTGGCTAAACCCGCCGCTTGGTTGAACAGGTTGGGTTGGTTGAACAGGTTGGGTTGGTTGAACAGGTTGGGTTGGTTGAACAGGTTGGGTTGGTTGAACAGGTTGAGCAGGTGTTGGCTGATTGTAAACAGGTTGAGCCATGCCGGTTTGTGCATTACCCATTTGCGGGTATGTGGCTTGATGCATTATTGGTTGCCCTGTGTGTGGATCAATGGTTCCTTGTTGCATCGGTTGAACAAATGCTCCCGGTTGTTGCATCATAATAATTTGTTGTGGTTTATTATCATCAAGAGCAAAAATGAAAATCACACCTAATCCAAGAACACAGACTGAGCAACATATTCCGTAAAACCCACCAGCCATTGCCAATAATCCGCCAAGGTTAATTTCTTGTTCTTTAATTATTACTTCCCCTTCTCCACTGAATTCAATATCCCAAGTGCCCCCATTACTGATTACAATATCGCCAACATAATCGTATCCAGAGAGTGTTATTGAGTCACAATCTCCCCATTCTTCACAACTTTCAAAGTAATTAGTTGCATTTCCATCAATCACCGTAACATTCACTGTAGAACCGTTTTCTACAAAGACATAATACTGTGCCATCATATTAAATTCCCCTGAGTATGTTGTGGGTGAAGTTCCGTTCCATTTTCCAATACCTTCTGGGTTTTCGGCGATGTCGTCGGCAAAACTACTACCTCCGACAATCATTGCAATAATACTACCAAGAAGAATTACCCCTCCAATCCCCAAGGTGATTTTAGTGACTATGTGCATGAGTTGTGCTTGGGCTTTGAGGTAATGAATCTTACTCCCTAATATATGCATTATTTCTTTCAGCGGTGGGTCTTATTCTTCAACTAAAGCCACTTCACAGGTATTGATGGCGTGGGCTGAAGCAGATTTAGTTGGCCCCGATGGCCAAGATTGGCGTGTTCCGGTAAGTGAATTAGAATCGAGACAAAACATGATGGCTTTGCTTCTTGACGATGCAGAGATTCCAGGCGTGCTTATTCAAAATCCTGTTGATTTGTATTATTTCGCCGGCGGCCGGCAAAATGGGTATTTATGGATACCTTCAGCCTCTTCGGCAGGTGCACCTGTACAATTTGTCCGTCGTTCAATTCGTCGAGCAAAATGGGACGCTGGTGGAGATGACGCACCTCATGAGGTAGTAGCATCACCCCGTATGGCAAACCTTGCAGAAGAATTGCTCAGCCGTGGTTGCAAAAAGGACAACGGAGCGCCTTGGTTACAGTATTCATCAGCCCCAGCATCATTGATTAATTATTTTTCAAGTTCACTCTCACCTTTGGGGGCTTCAGGTGATTGTTCAAGTATTGTGCATGGCATGCGGCAAAAAAAGAGTCTTTGGGAAATAGAGCAAATGCGCCAAGGTGCAGACATTCAACTCACAATGTTTGAGGCAGTTGCCGAAGTAGGAAGAGAAGGTGTAACCGAATTAGAATTAGTTGCTGCAGCTGAAGCGGTAAGTCGAGCAGCGGGTTTTGCCGGAAATGTTCAATTGCGCCGCTACCCGATGCAGTGTGATAGAGGAGTTATTGTCGCCGGAAGGGCGGGTGGAATACCTTCGTTTTTTGACTCAGCAGTAGGTGGAACTGGTCCACATCCCATGGCGAGTATGGGTGCAGGGTTTAATCGGGTGAATGTAGGTGAGCCGGTATTGGTGGATTTATTACACGTTCATCGTGGTTACACAGTTGACATGACACGCATGTTTTCAGTTGGACAATTAAGCGATGTCTGGGTTGAACGCCTTGAAGATATGCTAACTGTAAAGGAAGTAGTGGTTGATATTCTCGACCAAGGAAAAACTTGCGCTGAGGCTTGGCACGAGGGGTATTCATTGGCGGTTGAATTAGGTTATGAAAATAATTTAATGGGAATGAAACCCGACCAATCTCGTTTCCTAGGTCATTCTCTCGGATTGGAATTGGATGAAAGTCCTGTAGTTGCGCCTGGCTTTGACCAGCCACTTTCCGTTGGTGGCACAATGGCAATTGAGCCAAAGGTAGTTTATGGCGAGGGCTCTATCGGCAGCGAAGATACTTGGGTAATGAGTGAGGAGGGTATGGAAACGATTAGTGCTGATGGCGCATTTCCATGGTTGCATGAGTGGTAATGTGGTGCATCCTCTGCACCCACTATATTCAAAGGACTAGCGTTTTTGCAGATACATGGCGAAGCCGTACTCAGCCTCTCATATCGGAGCGGTCGCTCAATCATTTACCGACATGCGTCTTTCTGGTGCGGTTAAACAGCAATTGGTTGATTATCTAATACAAGAATTAGACCAACTTGTTCCAGAACTTGAAACTGCAACAATCCTCGCAGAACCCGATCGCAAAACTCTCGGCGACCCCGACCGAACTAGGCTCGGATATAGTCGAACAAGAGAGTTAATGTTAGACCGAATTGAAAAGATTGATTCGGTAGGTAGTGCGGCAGTTCAAAGAGCAGTTGAGGAATTAGAACGGTCATTGAAGAAGGTGGTCCGAAAATCAAGCGAGTATGCAGAGAAAGATCGAGTCGGGACCATTAAACCACGCCATTTAGAGCAAGTATTGAGGACTCAGAATATTCCGCAAGTTGGTGGAGAAGTAAATGAATCGGAAACTCAACATTCAATCTCTGTTGTGGAGGAAGATGGTTTGTCTGAAGCAATGGGTGAGGGTCAGGTTCTTACCCCCCAGACTCTAAGGAGGATGGCAAAATCATTTGCCGGTATGCCTGTTACCGATGAGGCATTAGAGGAATTAATGTTGTTATACTATGATGTGGTTGAAGAAACTGAGCATTCTTTGCGGACAAGTTTTGTCTCCGATAACCCTGAACCTTTCATTGAAAAAATAGGCCAAATGCAGGATTTAATGCGTCTCGGTTGGATGAGGCGAATGCTCAAACGTAGTGCTGCATATGCTACAGATTCCGGCTATAAACGAATAGATATTGAGCAAGTTGTTAATTTGGACCCATTTGAGTGAGCCAATAATACTGGGTGAATCATTCGCTATTATGGGCCATATGCCCTCCATTCAGTGAGTTTTAGGGCAGTTGAAATACTATGGACTCTCCGCCCATCTTGAGGAGAACTAAACATGGACAACATGATTGAACAAGATGCACCGGAATGGAGTGCAACCGTATATCACAATGGCGAAAAGAAAACCCTAGGCAGTGCAGAACTTACTGGTAAATGGTATCTAATTTATTGGTATCCTCTTGACTTTACATTCATTTGTCCAACTGAAATTGTAGGTTTTGAAAACCTTAAGGATGAATTTGAGAGTGATGGAATTACCGTTATTGGTGCATCTACAGACTCTTGGTTTAGCCACAATGCATGGTTCGCTGATAAGGATATTTTCCCTGCCGGTGTTACCCACCCCGTTATTGCCGACACAACTCACGAAGTTACCAAAGCATTTGGAATGTTAAATCCTGCTTTGGGCGTTGGCTTCCGTGGGACTGTATTGGTTGATGGTGAGGGCAAAGTGCAAATGTACTCAATTAACGGAATGGATGCAGGGCGAAGTCCTGCTGAAATTCTCCGTTCTAGTCAAGCAACTCAAGCCGGTGGCCTCTGTGGCGTAAACTGGACTAAAGACGACGATTATGTTGCCTGAGAAAAAGGGCTGAAATATTATTCAGTTGATTTACATTGCAAAGTTTGCAATACTAGGTGCTGAAAATGGATAATAGAAATAAGGCGTTACTCGGTTTATTTCTTGTGGGGATTGCTCCTACGGTTTCTATTTTACTTTCCTTCGGCACTAGCGGAGGTTTACTCGGTCAAATATCATGGTTTGTCTCAAAATTATGGATGCTGGGATTGCCATTGTTTTGGCGATTGAAAGTGGACAAATTGCCGATATCATGGTCCAAGCCACAAAATGGTGGATTCAAGGAAGCGCTAATTATTGGCGGCACCTTTGCAATTATTATGATTGCAGCATGGTTAGTATTTGGCATTAATAATATTGATTCCACAGAATTCAAAACCTCACTTGAGCCCGTTGGGTTGACGGTTGCAAGTACATATATCGCAGGCGCTCTTTTTTGGATATTTGGAAACTCTGTTCTAGAGGAATATGTATTCCGTTGGTTTATCGTTGAGAAGGCCGAAGTAGTGATTAATGGCATGTGGAAAACGGTATTTCTTTCCGCAGGTATTTTCGTTATACATCATTTCTTCGCATTATTTTTCCTTGGATTTCCATTGTGGATAAACCTGATTGCTTGCCTTGGGCTCTTTGTTGGTGGCTCCGCTTTCAGTTGGCTATACCTCAAATATCGAAGCATCTGGGTCCCATTTGTCACACACGCAATCTGCGATGTAGTGGTGTTTGGAATAGGATATTGGATTCTATTCGCTTGAAATAATTGAATAACTTCAATATAGATTCTTTGCCACCATTAGCAAAAATATTTGCCTATTCATTGATTGCATTTGCCCATCTATTGTTGGCTGGGATTCCAATAATATTTATTTCGACAGAGTTGATTCTTTTATTTTTTAGTAAAGTAGTGCGAAGGTCTCTAAAATCAATTAAGCAACATGGGCAGTGAGGGTGGGCTGGATTAATTGCCATTCGTATTTGTCCACTTTCGGAAATTTCAATTCCCTTCAAATCTCCATTTTCATTTAAACTCCCTCTTCCGTGAGGGTCTTGCCAATTGGCAAATACTTCTGCAACTTGGCGTTGTAATTTTGCATATGAGCGAGTACTCATACCATTCCCCCGCCTGGTTTTTCAAACCATCCACGGTGCCTAAACCAGAATAACATCAATATTCCAAAACTGGCCATTATTGCCATCACTACCCAAAAACCACCGAGTGTATCAGCCCCTATGGGTAATTTAGTATTCATTCCAAAGATACCTGCAACAAGGGTAAGTGGCAACATTATTGCTCCAATAATTGTCAGGGTAGTCATAACTTCAGTAAGCCTTTGATTTGATTTGGCAAGGCTCAGACTAGCATTAGTGAGGTATGTGTCCCTAGTAGATGTGGCGCCTGCTGAATAATTGTGATTTCTCTTCATCAAAGTAAGTACAAGGTTATGTAATGCGGTGAAATGAGTAAGGGTTTCTGTGGAAATAAGACGATCACCAGGTTTTACCAACCTCATAGTTGCAGAATGAAGTGACTCAATCGACTTTGAAGCCTCGCGTAAATTTTGCTTAAGGATGTGTAATTCTTCAAGAAGATTATCATATTTCATCTTTGGGTCAAAGACGCGATATTCTAATTCATCTAACTCATTTGAGTATTCATCTAATAGTGGAGTCCAATCATCTGCAATTGAGTCCAATAATTCATAGAAAAAGTAATCTATGCCAAGTTCAATATCTTCGGGATCGGCTCTCTTATAACGCCTCTTGAATGGAGTAAGTGCCCTAATGCGAGAGAAGTGAATCGTGATCATCAATTGATTTTGCAAGAAAATTGCAAGTGGCTCGGTATCTAGTCTCTTATCTCTATCGCGAGCTGAAACTACAAGAAAACGAAGGTCATCAAAGCGCTGAACTGTGTTGAGCGAATGCTCTCCAATTCCATCAACCGCTAACTCATCAAATCCCATTTCATCGAGAAGAAAATCTTTTACTTTTTCGTCCGGTTGGTAAATATCTAGCCAAGCGCAGCCCTTGCCTTTTGTTAGTTCATCTAATTCACCAAGGCCAAATTCCTCATCGTGAACGCCTCCACCCGTGGTCTGTAAACGGAATTCGGTCATATGTGCCCGTCATCCCCGTCATTTCAAAGGTTTTTGCTTTCAAAGATTATTCAAGTTTGGTTTTCTTTTGCCTTTGTGCTGATTTTATTTGACGGTTTTCAACTTCTTCTAATTTGCTCGTCAGACGAAAATTAATAAATCTGTAAGCCAAATAAATAGCACAAATATTGAAGGCCAAGAGAAAATATTCTGTAGCTCCCCATTTTGCCATAATTTCACCTCTACATTTTCTTTTTCATAAAGGAGGACTTAGTTCAATATCAACTGAAGTGGAAGGTATTCCTATGCATGAGAGTCTTGCCTGTTGCTCAATTAGAAAATCATCATCCAAACCAGGGGGAAGGTCTTCTGGTAAAGGAATTTGACCGGAAAGTAGGGTGACCATACAACTACCGCAAGTGCCAGATGTACAGTTTGAGGGTATTTCTACACCTGCATCTTCGGCATGCTGCAATAGGGTTTGATTCTCAACTAATGGCGTAAAGCCAAGGAGGGCGGAACCGCGAAAAAAACGTACAAGGGCTACAATAGCCTCATTCATGTTAATCCCTCAACGGTCACCGTAGCGTGTCCAACGTCCAGTTTGTTTGTTGAAATACAAACCGGCCTTCTTCATCCACTTGTTGAACTTAGTTGCACCAGCTCCCGTCCTAAGGATGAAATCTTCACGGTCTTCTTGTGCTTGAATGTAATTCTTAGCGGCCAAAGTTTGGTCGATCCAGTCGTCAATTAACATCAATCCAACAGTTTGTGCTGCAACTTCGGCAGCAGCGGCAATATTGTCCGCACTAGCGCCGGTTTCTTCCAAATCTTTCCGGATCATTGCTTGCATTACAGCTAGACTTTTTGCCGCAGGCCGTTGTGGAACTTCGCCGCGAGGGCTCATTTCTGGGTCAATAATAATTCGATTACCATTTGTCAATTGTTTTTCAACGGCAATGGTAAGTTTGGGAAGGAATGATTTTTCACATTCCCAGCACATAAAGGCCCAAGTGTTTCTCTGATCGGTGTCTCGCGAGGAACGTGGGTCAATCTCATCTCCACATTGTGGGCATGCATGCAATACAAGTGATGGTACTATCTTTCTCCTAAAATCAACAATATCTTGGGGGGTTCCGTCGAGTTCGAGTAATTCATGATCTCTTGCGGCTTCCAAACCACGTGTTTCTAATTGATCGCGGATTTTTGCTTGTTGGTCTCTCTTTGATTCATCATCCAAATTATTCTCAAGTTTAACAATTAGTTCTACCGTTTTTCCAAGGCGGTTCATTACTTCCTTTTGATGTCGGAATGCTTCTATTCGGGCGAATCGCAAGCGCTCTTTTTCCTCCGCCAAATCTGCAAGAATATCCTTTTGTTTACGCTTAAAGCGCAATTCCTCAATACGGTCAACCTTTTTCTTTTCAGGTGCAAGAACCTTTGCCAAATAGCGTTCTTTTCCATGTGATTGTGGACCAGCATTAATGATGTCTAATACACCTTCAGCAATAGTATCTTTGAGGCCGTAATTTTTGACTAATTTATCTTTATCTATCTTTTTCAATTCACCGATTTTTAATCCCGCATCAGCCAATAAATTTGCTGTTGTTTCGTCAATACCTCGGCGCAATAGAGCAAGATAGGTGTCCTTCTTCGCCATACGCTACACCCCCCAGTTAACCATGCCGAAGTGGCTGACCTATGTGAACCCCGCGATAATCAATCGCCGCGAAAGTTCTCCATCCAAGCGGCAATTGTCAACCACATCTCCACATTCAATTTTTCAGGACGCGCCTCTTGCCAACCAGTAGGTAAGCCAAGAGTTTCGCCTTGTGACAGTAATTTCTTGGCCGCTGCACGGTAGTTTTTACCATACCATCCCTTCACTCGAGAAATACGCTTGGGCGTTGTTTGTAGGCGATTGCGCATCATTTTTCTTCTTTCCAAAAAGCAAGTTGAAACGATTTGTCGTGCGAGTTTAAGATTAGCAGTAGGAACTGATTTTTCAAGTTTTATCGCTTCTATGAGAGGAGATAGATGGACAATTCTACTGTGAATTTTAGGTGCTGGGGAAAAAGCATGTGGGGGTATTTTACTACCTCTAACTATATTCCATTCAAACGCACTATTTATTCCAAGAGGACCACGGCTTCCTGGCCCTTCAGACATACACAAACGGGTGGCAAATTCATCCTGAAGAAGTAAAGTGATTGAGTTCAATCCTCGTCCACTACGATGATGCTTAACTAATTGCTCAATAAGTGGACTTGAGATTTGATAGGGGATGTTTGCAACAACTGATGTCAACTCAGCAGGTAATTTGTATTGTAATACATCACCTTCTATTAGAATCAACTGGCCATTACTAATTGGCTCTGAGAAATTAAATCTTATGTGCTCACAAGCAATTTCATCTAATTCAATGGCGACAACTTTTGCCCGCGTATCTAATAATTTTGCAGTTAGGTTTCCCGGTCCGGGCCCTATTTCTAACACAACATCATTTTCACTTAAGTCGGCGAACAATATTGTTTCATCAATGAAATCATCATCGATTAAATAGTGCTGGCCAAGTTTTTCATCCTGATTTTGCAGGCTAACTAATCGGTCGATTAGACCTGCAGTTGAAGGAATTTCCATCTTTGATCATTCCTGTCGCAGGAGAAGGTCAACGAGCCTCGGTTGTTCGTGCTGGTCAGAAATTTCCTGAGCAAGGCGTTGGGCAAGTAAATTCTTTCCATCAATTCCACAACTTGAATCCATTGTTGCAAAATCATCCCAGCCATTTCTTCCACGCAAATCAACAATTTCGAGTGCCTTCTTTTTACCAATGCCGGGTAATAATTGGAAAGCATGCATTTTCAAAGAAAGGTTACCAGCTCGGTTGAAGAATGAGATAAACGGTTCAGTATTTTCCGAAATAATACTTTCAATGATGTCTGCCAAATTATTTTGGCCAGATGAAGTCAGATTTCTGTAATTCAAGGTCCCGAGTATTTGCCCTGAGCTACCTTCCGGGGTAATATCAATAACAGTTCCTGCTTGAAGCAAAGGCTTTCCAGCAGGAGGACGGATTTTTATCAAATACATTTTTGCTTCAGTAAGTGCAAAGATAAGGCCGCTGGGGCGAATCTCATGGTCGACGACTCGAGCAGAAACTTCACCCTCAATAGAGTCCAGGGTATTCTTTCCCGCTCTGGGATCATTATTGCGGGGATACATGCTGGGCGCCCTCCTGGGCAATAATTTCACTCAACGCCGACATTCTGGCGTACAATATCGAGAATTTGATTGATTTCAGTTTCATCAAAGGAGATTCTACGACTTGCAAGAATTGCTCGAACATCTTCACTGTGAAGTGGGATGATTTCAGCCAATTTAGCGGCGAGGTCAGGAAATTTTGCAATCTTCTCAATTTCTAAGAAAGCATTTCTCATGTCGTTGAAAACTTTAGTTTCGGTCTTATAGCCATTGCGTGCATCACTCGCGGCCCATTCTGCGTGGTGCAAGGCAAGCTTTTGCTCGTAGGTAAGGAAACCACGGCGCTCTTGAGCATCGTTCAGCATATCCCTAACGTCTTGGTAACTCAAATATTTTTCTTCGCTCATGAATTTCACTCCTTGATGGGAAATAGGTGCTCTGCTCGAGCAACTACGGTTTTGGACATGTTGCCATCTTTAACAGCAACTACCCAAGCGACTCCTTGGCGCTTGACGATTTGTCCTGTTCTGCCTTGGAAACGGCGGTGAGGCATGCCACCTTGTTGCGCAGCATCAAGAACAATAGCAACCTTGTCACCTTCTTGATAATCATGCATTAGGCGAGCAATATCAATGCGGCCCTTGTCGGATTTTGACTTGCGTAGAATACTGCGTGTACCTTGGCGTGTGCCCTTGGATCGCTTCATGAATTATTCCTCCTTACCTGCACAGCACAAGGCTGAGCAAAGCGGCGACTGACCGCCCCCATTTAAGCGCGCCGGATTATTTCGGCAGGGGAAAACGGCCATCATAAGCGCGAAACCCCCCCTTCAATCAGCATGAATGTCGGCAACATCAAGCCATAAGACTTCGCAATCTGCCCCGAGTAATGAGGAAACGCTGGGGATGGTTCTCCCCCCGTCGCCGTGAACGGTTTCTTTGACATAAGTACCAGATTCACAACGTAAACTCACTTCTGCAATAATGCCTTCTTCAGTACTCTCAACAACCGGGTCCTCGACGACCATTACCTGTCGCTTCCGGATTTTATCTGCCCGACGATGTGCAACTCTCAGCGGAGTTCGTTGTTCAAGGGTAGTTCCGGCTAGCCCATTTAATATTTTGAGTATTTTATTTTCATCAGGTAGAGGTGGCAATTCAGGTTGTGGTTCTGGTGAATTTAATATTCGCTCAATTAAGTCAGATTTTGTTCCAGACTTAGCAACTTTTCTTGCAATGCAAATATCAACTAATTCTGCTTTTTTGAGTATTGTTAGGCTTGCCTCATCATAAATTGGCGTATTTCCCTTCACATTATTTTCTTCAACGGGAGTATCTGTGTCCAGAATTGCCTCTTCATCTTTGCCTCTCCCACTCCCATTGCGCTTTCCCCGCCGTCCTTTTTTGCCTCTTCTCCCGCCTTCTTTACGGTGATTTGGTACCGGTGCGGGCATGGTGCCCAAAGGATGTAATTTGAAGCGAATTCGGTATGATTTTTCTGCCGGTGTGTCCTTTATTCTAACTACTTCCGAGCGTTGACTATCCCGCATTGAATCAACTTCAATTCGCCCTTCTGCTTGGCTATTTATCGCCTTCTCAACAACTGCCATATCAACAGATCTAATCTTCGGTGATTTCATTTCAATAACGAAAGGCCGACCTCTCCCCATGCAACGAACATCAATGTCTTCTCGTCCCATGCCATGGAAAGAGTGTTCTTTACTGCCAAATAATTCCAATAGTGGATTGCCAACGGAATCCTGCACAGAGTGCAAATATTGTTTGCCAGTTCCATCACAACGCATGCAACCTCGGCCTTTGCAGGACCGGCAGGGCCAACGAGTTTGAGGAATCCCTCTCTCCAATTTACGGTATCGGCCATAGATGTAGTGAGAGCGAATGTCAAGGTTTACTGCAAGGGTAAGCATATCAAGTAACGCCAGAATTTGTGGTTTTTCATTTACCAGTTTTATTTTCGGATTTAATATCAACAATTCTTTGGCAACATTTTCAACCAAACTCGACTTCAACGGAGCCGAACCGGGTGCGCCATATCGCTTTCGAATCAAGTCTTCTTCTTCGGCTTGATCTTTTGGGAATTGGGCACCGATTTGCAATCTTGAACATTCATAATCTGCAAGTGCATCATTCATCAAGCGAGCAAGGAGGGGTGCTTCTGCAAATAATTCCTCACAGAATTGGCAGTATGAATCGCCATCTCTTGCACTTGCTAATTCAGGGTCAGTGGCCAAGATATTTGCTCTAATTTCATTTCCTGCGGAGACGATGTCTTGGCCGAAACTTTTCTTCCCACCGATGCGCCCCAAACAGTGGTCACAAGTTCCCATGCGAAGCAAATGTTTGAGTCCAGGTAGCGAGGGAGCTGGAGGTATTTCTTGTAAGTAAGTCTCCATTTGGTCACTTTGATAATGCTCACTCCAATCATCATCTGTGGAGGAAGAATCCTTTTCTTGTTTGTCATCGGATTCTGTTTCATTTTCGGAATCGGGCGTTGGGGCTGCCTCAAGGTCATCCCAAAGGTCAATATCGGTCTCGCCAAATCCTGCATTTGCAAAGGCAGTCCAATCTTCTTTTTCTTCAGTACCCGAATCTTTTGGAACTTCCGTCATCTTCATCACCACATTACATCTATCCGGGGTTGAACCCTGCAATAGATAACCTGCCGAGAAGCCCTCCCTTCAAGAACCCATCTCTTTACTTTAGTTGTAAAGTTGAATCAAATTAGGGTATTTTTTGGGTTAGAAATCCAATAGGTCATCTAAATCAGATATTACTGAGGGTGGAACATGAGGTGCTTGTGGAGGGGCTGGGGTTTGTTTGGGCGAAGGTATTTGCACGGGTGGCGTAGGTGTGTTTGAGGTAGGATATGTCGGTTCTGCGGTAAGAATAGTCAATTCCTCATTTGGCATCATCGGAACTGAGGAACTCTGTTGGCCCCATGGATAAGCAGCCTCTTCCCCTTCCCAAGCACCTCCCACTTTCGCAATTGATTCATAATCAAAAGTTGGGATGACTGCTTCTGAGATATCTACTGTGTGAGTTACCATGAATGCTTGTTTTTCGGCTTCTTGCTTGGCCTTTTTATCGGGCATGAACCCTATTGCCGCGCAAGTCAATACCAAACTAGCAATTAATGAAAGAATGATCATCGCTGAGGAAAATAATCCAAATGATGCGAATAATCCCATCGGTGAGATTGAAATAATCATGAATCCCGATACATCCGATGCTGCCGAGCCTACTAATGCAAGTCCACTGGCTCCTCCTACTGCGGCAAGCGCAGAATTTCTATTGGCTCCATTGCTTCGTTCTTCACGATAACGTTCAGTAACGTGAATACAATAATCAACTCCGACTCCAAGTGAAATCGCCGCAATTGCAACGGTTACCAAATTTAGATTTCCACCTGATGCGGCTATTAATCCATACAACCAAACCACCACCAACAATATTGGACCGGTGGTAATCAATGATTGGCTAAGTGAACGGAAGCCCCACCAAAGAGTAAGTATGACGAAAATCGCCCCTAAAAATAAACTTGACTGCATTTGAGTCTGCATTGAATCGGCGGCGACAAATCTTGTAACTGGCTTGCCGGTCCACATAACCCAAGAAACTGGATTATCATCATTATTTATTGTAGAATCAACATCACCCCGTTCCCTATAATCGTCAGAGGTGAAGTTGATGAAGGGTAAAAAGTCATCTTCAAGGGTATCGAGGAAAGGTTGCATTGAAGGGAAGTCATCTGGTTGAGTGATACCAAACCTAAGCAAAGTTCGCTTGTAAACCGGTGCATCACCACCAACAGTCAAGTGAGGCGAGGTTGGAGAAAGTGGTTCATCAGGGGAAATGTATAGGGCAATTATTGAAGGTGGCATGTGTGGTATTGTTGCCGTCTCTGGAATTCCATATAGGCTCATGAAGCCATAGAAAAATGCTAAGCAACCCCTGTCTTGTAAGTTAGGCATGAATAGGGGGGCACCATTATCTGTGCAACCAACTCCATGGTCTGCCGAAGTAGTATTCCATCCTACTTGTTCAAAGGGTGTTGAATTTTCAATCATGCTTGTTGTAAGTAAAAACACTAATTCATCAACTCCATGTATTTCTGCTTGGCCATTTGGCTTTCTAGTTATTTTATCAGAAATACCCCCGTCACTTCTATCCATATTCCATCTAGTTTCATCAATTGCTGCGAATACCTGTGGATTGAGAATATCTCCTTCAATCAGCACTACAGCAGGTTCACCTTCATCACTAAACCTTTCATTGATAATATTGACACCTACCGCCATATCTGAAGAATCATCAAGGAAGTCTTCAACTTTGAAATCACCTTCAAGTCCCACCATTCCAATAGTTGCCGGTATCGTCACTAATATTGCTATAACAGCAATAACCCATTTGGATTTATTTTTTGCAACTCCAGTTGTAATAAAAGCCAACCATGATGAAGGAACGAGGTGAATTTGCCCTTCTTTTTCAGGCTTTAGTTTACCTCTTTTTTCCAACCAAAGGTCAATTGAAAGACGCAATAGAGGTGCCCAGATTCCAGTCAGGACAAATGCCGCAAATACGCCTAGAGCCGCCTCTATTCCAAATGAGCGAAGAGCGGCGATGTCACTGAACAAGTTAGAAGCAAAAGCAGCAATTGTAGTTAGGCTGGTAAGCATTATTGCCCTACCCACCTTTGCCACCGTTACTTCGGCAGCAGCAGAAGGAGTAGCACCCTTTTTTCGTTCTTCTTTGTATCTGTGCAAGGCATGAAGCGAATCATCAATGCCGAGGGCGAGGACTAAAATTGGTAATAGATTTGAAAATTGACTGCGCGATATAATATCAAAACCAAACCAATCTCCAAGTAAAGAAGCATGGCCAATTAGGCCTTGCATCCAAAGCAAAGCACCCCCCAAGGCAGTACAAACAATCAGTACATCTGAAACTCGCCGCAAACTGAACCAAAGTAATATTATGATTGCCAACCCCATCAAGAATAATAAATTCATAGAAGATTGAACCTCGCGAGTAATTTCAACATTAACTCCGACTCCAATCATCAGAGAAATAGTTTGGTGATCTGAAGAGCGAATAGAACCTTCCAAATGTTGAATCCCCCATTCAGTTGCACAAGGCGCAGATTCTGCAGCCAGTGCAGCACATTTTTCATCATCATAGTTTGGTGGGTGGGCGATAAATTCACCATCGTGGAAAGTGTAACCGCCGACCACAGGCCAATCAATTTTTGATTCGGGGTGTGCATCCTTCCATGAGAAAGTCCAACCATTTTCCTTCATTGCCGGTTTATCCAATTGCACCAAAAGCCAAGTTGCTGATGCACTCCAACGTCCTTTTCCCCATATTGCTTCAGAGAAGTTCCCATCAAAGGACATTTTTCCGCCAATTGGGCCGGTGACATCCGAGGTGGGGTCGGGTAGAAATGCTCGGTCAAGGGAAAGCCAGCGTAGGAAATTTCCTTCGGAACTGTTTGCCATACGATGGGCAGCCAAATCAATATGTGCTTGGGTAATAGCAGGGTCATCAAATTGCAGGCACTCAATAATTCCACAGTCAGTCCATTGGGTGCGAGGAGGGACAATGCTGCCAAAGGGAGACACACCTTCTCGGGTAAGTATTGAATCATTAGCCATGAAATGACGAAAAATATCAGTCACAGTCATTATTCCATCTGATTGCCAGCCAGTCACATCATTTACCATCGGCGTGAGATGTTGTCCAAGTGAGTGGTTTCGGGCGATATTTGCCTTCCTGTCAATTTCTTGTATGACAGAGAGGTTGAGGATGCCACCTGTAGGAGAATTAACTCCTGAGTCTTTGCCGGTGAAAGAAGCAATTTCTGTATTAGGGTGTAAATTTGCATAATCTGGTATACCTTCACTAACCGAAGGGACATCTGCATGTTCATCTTCTACATATTGTCTATCGCGTAGAATCACCATAAACCCGACTACTTCTTCCGAGGCTCCAAATTCATTTTTTATTACATCCAATGCTTCTATTTCAGGTGAATCAAGATCATAAGACTCAACATCAATTGGCTCAATTGCAGTAAGAACTCCAGGTAGCATTAGCAAGGTGAGTAATGCAATTGCGAGATGGACTTTACGGCGATGAGGCACCATCCACTTCGCTAGGGTGGAAAAGTCTCGCGTTTCTCCTGCCATCAGCAATCGCAGGAGACACTATTACTTGAGGAAAACGAACTACACACGGAACTAATATTAGTGAATTATTTAGGCATTCATCGGATCTCCCCTTAGCAAAAATGATAATAATATTCCTTTCTTGGAAAATTAATACCTCTAAAAAGAGAATAGATGTTACTTCAAAGTCCAACCTTTTGTAATTCTTTGAGAGCAGAAATCTGTTCAGGACTTAATTCACTGGATTCAGCAATAATAAATTCCAAGTCCAAATCACCACCTGTATATCCCTTCCCCTTCATTCGCTGGCGGTCGCCAACTCGACTATTAGCAAGAATGTTCAAATTGCCAGATTTGCCATTGGGGGTAGTAATCCTCACTTTCCCACCCAACAACAAAGTAGAATAATTCACTTCAACCAGTTGAACAAGCCCGTCTCCTTCCCAACGACGGTCTTCGCCTGGGTCAATACGGATAGTTAAATTAAGGTCTCCCGCCTCACCTTTTGGATGTTCATGACCCATTTTTTTGAGACGCATTACAGTTCCATGAATTATGCCAGATTTGATATTTACACTGAGGGTTTTAGGCGTAGAAGACACTCCTCCCATACCATCTTTTTCTAGCCTACGGATTTTGAAGGGCCGTTTCCCCCCTTCTTCAGCCTGAGAAATTGAAAGGTCAAGATAGGCGTTTAGGTCAGCACCTTTTTGGATTTGTTGTGCTTGTTGTTGTCGCCTTCCTTGTCCGCCCATTCCGCCCCTTTGGCCACGCATACCTCCTCCGCCAAATAGACCGCTTACCACCACCGCTGCCGAATGGGTTACCACCACCGCCGAATGGGTTACCACCACCGCCGAATGGATTTCCTCCTCGCCTACCAAACATATTGTGCATTTGCGATTCTTGGTCATATTTTTGCCGTTTTTCTGGAGAATCAATTTTTTCATATGCTGCATTAATCCGCTTCATTCTATCTTCGGCAGCAGGGTCGTCATTTTTGTCAGGGTGAAAGCGTTTTGCAAGTCTGCGATACGCCCTTGTTATCTCTTTGTCACTCGCATCCTTCTTCACACCAAGCACTTCGTAGGGGTCGGATTCAGCCATGCGTAACATGCCTCGGGTGGTTCACTCTTTTTTGAACCAAACGATTTTTTGCTTGGATTACCCCAGTAGGCATGGTTTTTTTCACTTTCCAATTTGTTTTTGCTGCATTAATGGAGGTATAGGAGTTTTGAGCGTGTGCTATGGCGGCTATTTGGAGTAACATAAATAGGGGAAAACCATAGATACATCTTGCTATAGCCGCGCGTCATCCCTCAGATTCCCTTTGCGGAGGCCAATCCGGCGCGGTTAAATGGGGGTGGCGTTTCGGGCAGTTGGCTGAGGTTTCGTTATGTCCGCTGCAAAGAGTGATTCAAAGTCCGAAGACCGCACGTTTGAGGATAAGGTTCTGGCCGCCCAAGACCGTATAGAAAGTGGCTTCCGCCGTATTGGTCGAAGCTCCTGGGCACGTATTCTCCGTATGGCTCGAAAGCCTACTAAGCAAGAATTTACTCAGACCTCGATTATTTGTGGGATTGGAATGTTTATCCTCGGTTTAATCGGCTTTGCAGTAATGTTTACCATGGATCGCATTATCCCTTCATTCTTTGAGTGGTTGATTAACTAGGAGTTGATTTTATGGCAGACGCATTTGTAGCATTTGTACGCTTTGGCGACGAGGTATTACTCCTCCGTCGTGCAGAATCCGACCGTGATTACCCAATGCTTTGGGATGGGGTATACGGTGTTGGTGGAGAATCTGAAGAGGAAATCGTTAATCGTGTAGCGGTAGTTACTGGAATCCCTGAAGAAGATTTAACTGCAGAAATATATGGTCCAGCACGCGGAATTGAATTTGATGGTCGCTTAAACGATGTTACACCTTGGCTTGTTACCAGTGAATCTGGTGAAGTATTGCCAGCGTCATTGTATGATGAATACGTTTGGGTTGACCCAGGAAAGATGCAAGAATATGTGCATGTATTCACCGATAGGCAGCACGAAGGTAGTGAGAAACTTCTTCGTGAAATGTATGGAAGTGTATCTTCCTTCTTATTTATTGTAAAAACTGCAATTGGCTCTGAACAGAGAGTTGCTGAAGAAATGCAAGCTCGCTTGGGTGGCAGTGGCAGTTTGAGTACCATTCAAAATGAAGTATTTTCTGTACTTCATCCAACTGGGATGCGCGGTTATGTATTCGTAGAAAGTAGTGCTCAACACCACGTTGAAAAATTAATTGGGCGAACAGGAGGTCGTGATCGTAAGACACGAGGGCCAATATTGTCAACTCCTCTAAAGAATGCAAAGAGCGTATTGGGTACTGAAGCACCCTTGCAAGATGTTTTGCCATATTTGGAACCAAAGGCAGCAACTTCTGGAATTGAAGTTGGTTGTATTGTTGAAATTATTAATGGTGCTTTCAAGGGAGAAAAGTCTCGTGTTATAGCGGTTAGCGACACAAAGGAAGAGGTGTCTATGGAGTTGTATGAACAACCAATTCCAATGACTTTGACCATGCGTGCAGACCACGTTCGCGTTATTGAGAGAGTTGAGTGACGCGCGTCGCGATTAAATATGGGAGTCAATTCGGCGACACACTCAAGGAGGTATTACACATGTCAAAACCATGGACATCCGAACTCATCATCAAGAGTCTAGGCGTTGCAAAGTGCAACGGGAGTATGGCTGCAGCCAAAGAGGATTTACCTCTTGAAAAGGCAATAGAGGTCGCCAAGCAAAAGGCTGATGACCTTACTGGAAATTCAATAAAAGCTCTGACTTGTGAAGTCATTGGAACATGTGTATCTATGCGTGTGAAGATTGACGGTCACTGGCCGAAGGATGCTTTGGAGATTATTAAGAGGGGAGAATGGGATTCACGCTTTGAATGATCTCTAGCACGAAATGCGGGAGAGGTTAGCGCCTCGCAGACCGCAGGGGTGAGGAAAAATGGAACAAAATATAAGTGACGCAATAAAGGCTGCTTTGGAAGCAGCACCTGAAAGAAAGTTTGTAGAGTCAGTTGACTTTGCAATTACAATAAAGGACGTTGATTTGAAGAACCCAGCAAATCGTGTCCAAGAAGAAATCCGTCTGCCATCTGGCCGAGGTCGAGACATTCAAATTGCAATGTTTGCTGGTACTGAAGCCGCAGTTAAGGCCAAAGAAGCAGGAATTTTTGTAATTGCTCCTGAAGAAATTGAGGAGTTGGGGAAGAATAAGATGACCGCTAAGAAATTGGCAAATAGATATGATTTCTTCCTCGCTGAAGTTTCGCAAATGGCCCTTATCGGTCGTTATCTCGGTGTGGTTCTTGGTCCTCGTGGAAAAATGCCACGACCATGCCCTCCAAATGTTGACCCAGGTATGATAGCAGCCGGATTAAAGTCCACTGTTGTAGTTCGTAGCCGTGACAGAATTACTTTCCACACCGCAATTGGCACACGTTCACAATCTCATGAAGAGTTGTTGGCTAATGCTATTGCAGTTTGGGATCGTGTTACCCGAAAGTTAGAGAGGGGTGCAGGAAACATCCGCAGTTTCTACATTAAGACCACAATGGGTCCATCACACAAGGTGGAGGTGGTCCTCTGATTCCAAAGGTAGCACCATGGAAGAAAAACACAGTTGCTAGCCTACGTGAGGCTGTTGACGCCGGTGGCGTAGTGGCTATCATTGATATTCACGGCGTTCCTGCCGGTTCAATGCTAGGCATGCGTAAATCTCTCCGCGAAAACATGACCATTGAAGTTGCCAAGAAGCAACTGATGCGTCGTGCTTGGACTGATGCTGGTGGAGAATTAGATCAACTTGAAGAGTTATTCACGGGTGCCGTTCAACCAGCCCTAGTACAATCTTCCTCATTATCATCCTTTGAAATGTTTAGTGAGTTAAAGAAGACCGAAGCAGGACGTGCTGCAAAGCCAGGGGATATTGCTCCATATGACATTGTTGTCGAGAAGCAAGATACCGGTATGGCTCCAGGTCCAATAGTAGGTGAATTAAATTCAGTAGATATTCCTGCGAAGATTATGAAGGGTAGCGTGCACATTGCCAAGACTACAACCGTTCTAAAGGAAGGGGAAGTCTTTGAAGGTGAATTAGGTATGCTACTTGCAAAGGTTGGTGTAGAGCCAATTATTACAGGACTTCGTCTTTGTGGTACTCTTGAAGACGGTGTAGTCTTCAGTCCAACTGCCTTAGACATAGATATTGAAGCCTTTGAGAACAGTCTAATTAGCGCAATGGCTGGAACATTCAACCTAGCCTGCCACATTTCGTGGTTCACTAAAGAAACCATGCCTACATTGCTAGGCAAGGCCTCCTCTGAGGCTCTTGCTGTTGCCTTTGAAGCAGGCATTGCCAATTCCAAGACCCTACCAACAATGATTGCCCGTGCTCAGGCCAGTGCTCTCGGAGTTGCAGGAGGTTTGGATGATTCCGCCCTAGATGATGAGTTGAGAAATCAACTCGGTGCTGTAGCAACTGTTGCAGCCAGCGTCGTTGTGGAAACCGAGGAAGCCCCAACCGAGGCAGCCGAGGAAGAGGAAGAGGAAGAAGAGGAAGCATCATTTGGTGGACTCGGAGACCTATTCGGTTAATATTGAGGTGAAAAAAATATGGAATATGTATACGCTGCTATGCTTTTGCACAGTTCAGAAAACGAAATCAGTGAAGATGCTGTAACCGCCGTCCTAAAGGCCGCTGGTGTAAGTTCAGACGCTGCTCGCGTGAAAGCACTCGTTGCTTCACTCGACGGTGTTAACATCGCTGACGCAATGACCCAAGCCGTCGCAGCTCCTGCCGCCGCCGCACCTGTTGCTGCTGCCGGTGGAGCCGCTCCTGCTGAAGCTGTTGTTGAAGAAGAAGAGGAAGAAGAGGAAGCATCATTTGGCGGACTCGGCGACCTCTTTGGATGAAACTGTCAAGCGATTAGATCAGAAAGACCCGAGTTATCGGGACCCGTTTAGAACGGGTTCAGCGAGCGCAGGGACCTTTGGTCGTCGTCGTAGTCACCTGACGAATTTGTTAGGCGACCGACAGTTCATCTGCTCTCAACAACTTATCTATCCACAAATCCTTGCGAGGGTTTGATGTGACCCAACCCGTGCGGTGAAGCAATTATGGTAAAACCAATGCATCTCGAGTTTGAGACGACGGTGCCACCACCGCAAATGGTAAGGGCGCTTCGCGAACTCATCAGTGAGGTTGGTTGGGAAAAAGAAAGAACAGAGGGCAGCCGTATGGTTGACCGCTGGGCGATAATAATGCCCATTGCGACTCATGCGAGAACTCTCGGATTGGTCATCAAATCTGGCCCCTTGACTGGCATGGAAATGCAGTGCTGGTCACATACACCTGGATCAGCAGGTGAGGTTCATCACATGGTATTCCATTTTTCTAATCGCCATCCAATTGATAGAGTTCATGAGTTTATTCAACACTGGGTTGTTTTGCTTCCACGTAGTCCGTTCAAATGGACAAAGGGCGAGAAATTGATACTTGGATTTTTGCTACCCTTATTTCGGCGAAGTCGAAAAGCCTTCGCCGCAGTTGGAGTTCCTATTGCAAAAAATCAATGGCCACAGAAGGAACTTCCTGACTGGTCGCAATGGGCACCTTCAATAAATCAAAGTGAGGAAGAATAGAGGGTGTTTGATGAGCCCATAGGGCTCAAAACAACTTTTTTTTATGGGGGTGGGTTTTATTGCCCCGACCTTTTCGCAATTATGAGGCAGACGGATGAGTTTATCAGCGAAATTCCAAGACCAAGCATTCGTGACTAACCTTGTGGTAATTGTGGTTTTTGCCGCTATGTTCCCCGCATACTTTGGTTATGTGTCCTCAAATACCGACACAATAGATCCGAGTGGTTATGGACCAGTGGGTGCTTTCAATGTGTCATTTACTGAATCTCCACTGAGCAGCATTTCACAGGTACTTTGGGCTGATGATGGTGAATCTGATGAGTTCACTTTTTCTTTCCCTGAAGAAATGGAAGTTCCCGATGGTTCAGAATTGGGCTATGTGCTAATAACTCTAACTTATGCTGAATC
>PSPT01000021.1:0-8218 GCA_004195635.1 Methanobacteriota archaeon | reverse complement strand
GATGGTGCTTTGGATATTTCCTTGGCTGATACTTCCGAGGACGGACATACACTCACGGTCAGCGGAACTGATTGTGGCTCATACACAATGATGGCATTGTTAACCGATAATTATTCTGGAGCAAATTATTCTGCGGATAATATTAGCCGTGGAGAAATTATTGAAATGTGGCAAGATAATGGCAAAGGACATGGTGATTATTCAGTAACTATCACTGTCTCAACAAACACCGGTTCAACTCCAGGACCTTCCCCCCTCTTAGCCTCAAACAATGAAGATGGCGAGGAAGTTAATGTGAAGTTCGAAGTATTTGCTTACGAAATATTAGTTGAAGCCGCCGAAGCAAGCGAGTAATCTCACCATCCTGCAAAGAAGATGGATTGTTGACTTAGTTGACTGTAGCGAGGAATTTGCTAATATCAATATGCGGCCCACTAAGGCGCTCAATGTGAGTCATTAATTTGGATAATGCGGCTTCAGAAGTTGCTTCAGCCCGCATAACAAGAACTTCCTCTGTATTAGAACGCCTTGCCAAATACCAACCAAGATATTCTCCATCAACCTCATATCGTACTCTCACCCCATCAACCGTAGACATAGCCCATCCTTCATTTTGGTAAGCCTGTTTAATCGCCTCAACTGTGGAATCTTTGATATCTTCTAGACAAGGAACTTTGACCTCCCCGGTAGTAGGCAGGCTAGGTACAATACGGTCCAAGTATTGTCCAATCGTCTCGTCACCATTAGATAAAGTTGGAAGTCGAGAAATTAATGTGAGTAGCCTTGCAGTGATGTAAAGCGAATCATCAAAACCAAACCAACCACTTTCATTGAAGAAAATATGCCCACTCATTTCGGCGGCCAACCCACATTCTGGGTGTTCTGAGAGCCACTTTTTCATGAATGAGTGTCCGGTTCTCTCCATTACTGGAACGCCACCAGCGGCAAGAATTGCTTGTTCTACGCTCATCGAACTTTTGACATCAAAAACGATTGAACGCGCTTCCTCAGACATTCCTTGGCGTTGGGAGAGAACATCATAGGCAAAAAATGGCAACAATCTGTCGGGATAGATAAAATTGCCTTTTTCATCTACAATTCCAACACGATCACCATCGCCATCAATTCCAATTCCTAACTCGGCTCCAATTTCTTTGACTTTATCGGCCAGCATTACCATATTTTTCGGCCGAGTTGGATCAGCGCCATGATGCGGTTCAGATGCATCCCATTCGCATAACAAGGGTGTGTAATCAGCACCAAGAGTATCGAGCAACCTCAACATGAAGGGCCCAGGTACGGCATTAGCACAATCAACAACAACCTTCACCGGACGAGATAATTGACCACTTGATTCGACAATATTTTTCAACCAAGCATCATCATGCAGGCTCGGAATTATTTGTCCACCTCCCTCTACAAAATCACCCTTCAAGAATACCCGCTTCAAAGGGGTAAATTACCTTTACACATCTTAAAACCGTTATGAGTTGGCATAGGCAAGTGGCTTGCAGTAACCATAATTCCGCCTTGAACAGGGAGATTCCAAACCGAGTGATAAAGGCAACCAGTCGGTACTATTCCGAGGTTGAGAACTTTGATTCCACCTTCTGCTAATCCCCTCATCAAGTTGTTTGCAAGTGCTGGTGATGAGTCGCGAATATCGCGCCCTACGGCTATGCTTTTCGCATCAAAATAGGACGCCACCGCTCTACCGAGGCGGTAAGCAAATTCAGGGGTTAACTCTCCAGTGCCATCACCATATGCAAGGCCACGGATGTCGTAGGCTTTGAAACAGTGTTCGGGCCAATCGTTCCCCATGTTTGTTGGGCGTAGTCGCTTAGTATTGAAAACTACTACCTAGTATTAAATAAAATCTGCTTTCCAGAACCTTCGTTCTTTGCCACCATTCAATCACATAGGCATTTGATTTGCCCTTCAATAATACAAATTATCGCCGCAGAAGAGCACTTGATGCAAAACCAATAGTTGCAAAAATCATCCACTCAAGCAGCAATCCATTCCATGCTGCAACAACCGAAATCACCACTACAGTTGGTCCGGCGATTTTCATTATTCGTGGCCATGTCCACAAACCCTTTGGAGGCTCTTCCAAGTATGGTGAACCCGGCATAATTCTGCCTCAGTTACTACAACAAGATTCAACCGCTTGGATTACAATTTCAACCATAGAGTTGGCTGGCAGCGCCCCTGCCTCAAAGGCGGCTCTTGCAGGGGGAATTTCAATACCTTCAACCCATTTTGAATAGACCTCATTCATGTCGGCAAAATCGTTGATATTATCTAGCAACACTTGGGCAAAAACTACATCGTTTTTGCTCACTCCGGCGGCATCTAATAATTGGTCAATTTTTGCTAGGCTTGCAGCAGTTTGAGATTTCACATCATCACCTGCTTCAGGTGCAATTTGGCCTGCAAGCCAAATGATTCCATTTGCCTTGACCCCTGGTGAATATGGCCCATACACTTTTCCTCCAGCTACTTCAATACGCTCCTTTCCGGCCATAGATAGGGCTAGGTGGAAGGGGCTCATAGGGATTCGCTCATGAGTTAGTGCTGTTTCGGAGGTATATGCACAGGGAGGTTGGGGCGAGAACTTCGTCGCCACAAGAGCCATTTGGTGATTTGCCAAATGAGTCTGAAAGCACCTCGCCAGAGTTTCAACAACCGGTTACTTGTTGGGTTATTGACCACCCTTCATTCGAAATGGAAATACGGCAGACCTTTTCATTTGTTGCGATCGCCCCGATGTTCGTCATTTGTTGGAGTCGGGAGAAGGGATTCTTCCGCGCCGACAAGTATTGTGGGTTCCACGCCCTACAGGCATTAGGATGGGAAAATTAAAACGCCTAACAATTGCTTACAAGCGTTACAAAATGGTAAGGCGAGAATTACAAATGCGTAATGGAACTTCTCGGCAAATAATGCGAATTATTGGCCTCGGTACGCCGATTGAACTGTACGCTGCAAAACGTTCGCGAATCAAAGCCCGCCTCTACATCTCAGATGTAGAGCCGGACCACCTTTCTCACAAGTGGGCCCTGAAATCCGCAACCGATATTCTCATCCCACTAAGCTGGCGGAAGGATTTAGACGGTGGATTCAGTAATAGAGCAGAGAACAGGGAAAAAATAGAAGTTCATCATTTCCCAGGCACAAAACCTCATGTTTACCTTCGCCCAATCACCTTTTCAACAAGCACTTCCGAGTCCAGTGAGGTAAAAATTCTCATGCGCAGTTTACTCGGTGGGGGGATTCATGATAAGGGAGAAGTAATTGCCATTCCAGAATTTTCAGTTTCCGGTATAGAACTCAAATCTCACAGCGAAGGTGAGCGCTTGGACAAACCTTGGGAATTACCCAATTCAATATTGAATTTTGATGCAGTTATCACTCAATCTGTCAGCCTTGCCTCTGAGGCAGCAGTGTTGGGGGTTCCGGTATTTCTCATTAGCAAGGCAGAACGAGGGGTGCTCAATTGGCTGGAAGAAAATGGCACCCCCCTAAGCCGTTTATCCAATACAGCGGATTGTAAAACTGAATTAAAAGCATGGATTAACAGGCAAAAAGAACTCAAAAATAGTAAGGGTGGGGGTAGTGGAGAAAGCAGTGAATCTAAAGCAGAAACCGTTGAATCAATGAATACTCCCCTAACTTCAAGACAACAGGAATGGCCTGATACTAAAGCATCTTGGGGCGTGGTTTTTGAATTGCTTTCTCTCAAAGACTCTCTTTGATTTTAACTAATACATCTAAGTGGTCAAAGGAAGTAACTCCGCAGTTTCCAGAAATGACATCATCCAAATTATACCAAGCCGCATTAGCCGCATCATCACCTGCAATCGGTTCACTGTCATCCGCTTCAACCCAATATACGATAGTCACATTATGCTTACGTGGATCTCTAGTTGGGTCGCCCCTCACATCAAATAATCCCGTCACTATTCCACCGACTCCAGTTTCTTCTTGAAGTTCACGAAGTACTGCTATTTGTGGGTCTTCACCATAATCAACAAACCCACCAGGCAAGCCGAGTTGTCCTTTGAAAGGGTTTCTTCCTCGGGTGATTAAGAGGACCTCAGTGCCGCTTTCTGACTCTTTTGTGCAGGCCGCATCAACAGTTAGGGCGGGGTTGCGAAAACCATCTGGTTGTGGGGGAGGTAGGGCTCTGCCAAGCCCATCTATTTCTGCCCTACAAGTAGGACACTTATCGGACGGAGGGATGTTATGTTTTGCAGCCCTATTGATTATTTTTTCTTTGTCGTCCACACCGCTCATAGTTTCACTCTCCGAAACGGCGTTTTCTTTGTTGGTAGGTATCAATTGCTTTGAGGAAATCTCGACGGCTAAACAACGGCCAAAATACATCGGTGAAATATAATTCAGAATATGCCGCCTGCCACAATAGGAAGTTGGAGATCCTCTCCTCTCCAGAGGTTCTAATCACCAAATCAGGGTCTGGAATTTTGCCGGTATAAAGGCGGCTACTAACCTCTTTTTGGTCAATTTCATCAAGGCTTATTTTTCCACTTGCATGGTCAGCAGCAATTTGTCGAATCGCAGTGACCATCTCTTCCCTTGAACCATATGCAAGGCAAATTGTGAAGGTGAAATCATCATATTCAGCAGTATCGGCTTCAGCCCTATCTACTGCATCAATAACATTTTGAGGAAGTAATTCGGTGTGGCCAATTACTTTGACTTTAACTTTATTTTCATGAATCCGAGGGTCTTGACGAATGTCATCAAGTCCTTCGATATACAAACCGTAAAGGATTTCTAATTCATTTTTACTCCGGCTAGTGATATTTTCAGTTGAAAGAGCATATACTGTGAGATAAGGGATATTCAATTCCAAAACCCAATCCATCATTTTCTCAAGTTTTTCTTTACCCATTCTGTGGCCAATTTTTGCCGGTATGGATTTACGCCAAGCAAAGCGCCTATTTCCATCCATAATCACTGCTACATGCTGAGGTACTCCAGCTTCAATGACCTTCGCAGTGAGTTTAGCATCCACGGCTGCACCGAGGACATCACCAACCCGCTCACTAATTCCGGCCATGCTGCTCATTCCGACCGAAGAGGTAATCCTTCTTGATTGAACCCCCTTCAATTGTTGAACTTGTTTTTCAAAAATCGAGTATTGGGGCTCTCTTGAAGCAAGAAAGAGGGGATATGGAATTGAAGCAATTATTTTTTTCACAGGAGAAATCAATTGGTTATTAGCGGCCTCGCTACCGACGCTTTGAGAAGAAGAACCTCTTGGCATGATTCATAGGAGGGAGTGTTGTGAGTAAGGGCGATAGCAAAAATACTGGCGCCATTGATGCCCGCAAAGATGACAGCACCAAACTCCCCATCCCTATAGAAAATGAGACTTGGTATCCTTCTGAAATCGCCACCCAATGTGAATCCCGAGAGTCTAAAGTTGCTGGATTTGATTACTGGCGACTTTCAACTAGGTGGGGCTCATTTGACATTCATCTGCCAACTTCTGGGCCAGATAACGCTGACTGGTGGCATCTTGTAACAACAAACGAAGGTTGGTGGGGTGAATTAAAGAATTTTTCAACTGCAGAAATCACCGAGAAAAAGTGGGGTGATGGAAAGTGCTGGGAAATAATAATGCCCATTGCAAATCAAAATGGCTCAAACCAATCCAAACCGCAGAAATTTGAATTGAGGGCTCTGCCGATGGACAGAAACGGTCATGGTAGAAGGTTGGCTGAATTATCATCTCCAACAACATATTCAGCAATCGGTGGCCTACAAATAGGAGGCAAGGACCTTCTCCTGCTTATTCCTAAAGCGGAAGATGAAACTCTTCGAGGAGCACTACAAACCTCGCTCGCCCAAAACAAAATTTCCTCGGCTGCTACTCTCATGGAAAGTGCTGGTAAAACGCTTGGAAGATTTCACACTAAAGCAATGCAAAAACATTCGATTCCAAATATTGAACGCCGTTGGAATGACCGCCTCAAAAAATTAGAGGATTTAACCAAAGCAAATACCCTTTGGCGCGCCCCCCATTCGGCAGCAACAAAAGGAACAATCACTCACCAAAATATGAGTTTAGATATTCTTCATTTGACTAATTCTTCTAACCAATCTTCTTCTGAAATAATGATTGGAGGGTGTTTTGATAGTGTATTCAATTCCCTCGTGGATTTACCGCTTAACCACCCTGCAATTAGCGACATTGCTGCATTACTTTCAAGCCTTCACCAATTACTAAACGACTTAGAGTTTCCACTTGAGAATAAACCTAATGCGGCTCAAACAGATGAGAAGGTGGAAAGCAATGATTTGCGAGAGTTGGAATCCAAACTCCGCCTTTCTTTATTGTCCGGTTGGAGATCAACTGCGCCGCCAAGTATCAGTGGAGAACGGGCACTTGATACTCATCGTGGAGGAGTATTTATTTGGGAATATGAGCAGAAATTAGAGTATCTCGCTCTATGCAAAATATATGGGGAGGAGACGCCACAAAATTTGCAACAATGGTTGCGTAAAGTTTCCCGAATTCAAGCCGCAATGTTTCAACATCGAACTTGGTCTGGAATGGCTCTTGGTTGCTATGTAATTGCCGGCGGGATAGTAGCACTGTGGATAAATGGCACCCTCGATTCTTTTGATGCACTTTCAGCAATTCCAATTGCTGCGATGGGATTTTTCATGAAACGTTTTTACAATTCTAAATCCCTTCCTGCTCATCAACCACTCTGAGAAAGCCAACTCTCAAACCCAATGCAACCGTAGCGTTCAATATTAGATAAGCAATAATAATAGAACCACATCCGAAAATCATGAGCCCATCTGATTTTTCTCTAAAATTAAAGAAATTATGCAGTGAGGCCTTTTTGGGATCTTTAGGAGCCATAATAGGTTTTATTTTGGGCAAATGGAGAGTATCTGACCAATTAAAACAAGAATTGGGCGCAGAATTCTTCAAGTCTGTGGAATGGACAGATATTTGGATAAACAGTTCAAGCAATTCTGTCGTTTTGAATTATATGATTTTGTGTGGTGCAATAGGCGTTGTGTTAGCAAGTGCAATCAAAGTATTGAATAATGAAGATTCTGAGAAAGAATAATCATTGTTTTTCTTTGCTCAAACCCATACATACAATATTTGCGAATCTATGGATTCTTTGTGGGCTCTATTGAACGATACCCTTGTTATCATTTAGGCATACTTGAGGAACCCTTGTATTCAAGTATTGAATTTCGGGTTAAACTACCCTACTTTAGCGGGTAAAACCTCCCTACTTTTTCAGTTTGAACATGATTTCAACCTTTTGTCCTTTATATACATCTCTAATCCCACCATATACGCGTGAGTGATATGAATAGAAAAAACGATGAAAATAATATTGATGCAAGTGTAAAAACTAACCAAATAGACAATAATGGAATTGTACATCTAAGCAATGGAATAAAATTAGAATTATCTCAATGCAAATTAATTCCCCCTGGAAGCAATGATTATGTTAATGTTGTAATGATGTTTTCTTTGGAAAATATGTATGACCCTATAATAAAATGTCCAAATTGTGACTCTACAATTCCGTGGGATAGGCCAATCTTGCTAATGGATAATATGCAGTTTGTTTATCCATGTTCGGATTGTAAATGGGTGTGGGAACGTCAATCATTCAATATGAGAAAATTTAGAATAGAAAATAGATAAAGGGTGGGCAAATGCTGAAGAGGAGATGATTATATGAATACAATATTAGTAATAAAACCGTATAGATGGAATGGAATGTGGGTATTTGATGATGAAGATACTGGGCTTGTGCGAGAACCTTTCGTATCAGGTGCAGATGATATCATAGATGTAATGGTAGAAGAAATAGATAATGCTGATGAAGGATTTAATCTAATTTTTTCTCATTTACCTTTCCCCGGACATGATTTACAGTTAGATAGGCAACACGAAGAATCTGGAGGATGGTGGTATCAAAGTACGAAACTAGGTATGCAAGGCTGGTTATGCCCAGCTTTATTCCACTATTTCGAACAAGCCCCAGAGAAAATATTTGCTAAATTTCAAAAATGAACTTTAATAATGATTTAGATAAGTGGTTTTCAAGTGCATATGATGGAGGTAATATTGGCAGTACTTAATACCTGATAAAACGCCATAGTTTTAGGCTAATATTTACGGCCATTTGAGCATTATTGCAGTTGT
>PSPT01000020.1 GCA_004195635.1 Methanobacteriota archaeon | reverse complement strand
CGTGACTCGCAAATTTTCTCTACTCCACGGTGAATATAACCCAACTCGGGTTCAGTATCAACGACGGTTTCTCCATCAATTTTTACGCGCAGGGTCCAAAGACCATGAGTCATAGGGTGCTGAGGACCCATTGTTATCCACATTTGTGCCATATCAATTCACCTCACTTCACCTTGTCCGCATCTATCGGTTTGCGGCCAAAACCTTGTGCATCATCATACATCTCATTAAATCCATCATAACGCAAACGGTGCTGCTTCTGCAATGGATGGAAACCAACAGGTGAGTCGTGAGGGTTCAATACTCGCATCATATCCTTGTGGCCTTCAAAATTAATTCCGACTAAATCCCAAGTCTCTTTTTCATTCCAATCTGCTCCAACCCAAACGGATTGGACGGAAGGCACCGTAGGGGTCGATGAAGGAGGGAGGGTAATTCCAATTTCATACTCCATTGGAATATCATTACCTTCGAGTTCTCCACCGCGCATTACATGAGCAACGCCAGGTTTTTGGTTCTTGACAGGCATTCGCATTAGGTGGGCTACTACCTCCCAACCTTTGTCTGCCCCGCCATCTGGATGGTGGATTCCTGTAATCATTGAGCAATGGTTTACGCCATTATCGAAGCGGAGCCATTTTGCTAGGGCCAACCAATGTTCAGGTGGGCACTCTACGCTAACATAACTACGCTTTGAGCCGCTGCTATGCTTCAATACTGAAGCGACGACTCCGGTTTTTGAAAAATGTGAATTAATCGCAGAAACTGCTGCATCGGCAGCGGATTCATTTTGATTTGCCCTTACCATCCAACTTGCACCTGTTGCTTTGTCCGACATAATTAGTCCTCCCCGATGATAATTGGTGCGTCATGTTCACGCTGATTGCTTGGCACTCCACCAATTCGAATAATCTTCTCACGTAGTTTTGCAAACCCGTCAATTAATGCCTCGGGACGTGGTGGGCAACCGGGAATGTAAATATCAACAGGAACTAAAGTATCTACGCCCTCAAGAATATTATAAGATTGGAAATATGGGCCGCCAGAAATTGCACATTCACCCATAGCAATACACCACTTGGGCTCAGGCATTTGCTCCCAAAGACGAACGATTGGGTCGGCAAATTTCTTAGAGATTGGACCATTGACAAGAAGAACATCACATTGCCGTGGACTACTACGGAAAATTGCACTAAAGCGCTCTGCGTCAAAGCGAGGGCCGCCGGCAGCAGCCATTTCAAGAGCACAACATTTGATACCTAAGTGGAGAGGGAACATTGATTTGCGTTGAGCCCAATTGAAGAAACGGCCGCCCAAAATACCAACCAAGTCCTTTATTTTAGTTGCTTTAAGGGCTTCATCGGTAACATCACCAACCATCTCTACGAGGGTGCGTGAATTGAATGTGGTAAAATTTTCTCCTTCGTCTGTCATGAAATCACCTCAGATGTAAATGCGACCACGCTTGCGGAATACATGCCATACCCCGAGAATCATTAAGCCGAGGAATGCTGCAAGGAAAGTAATTGCACGAGTTGCATTTGTCCCGTCAGTAACCGTATTATCGGCTTCAACCACGACTACGCCGCCTAAAGTCATGAACATGAATGCGACGTCAAAAACAAGGAATATAATCGCATACCAATAATATTGGAAGTGAAATTGAATCATTGCATCGCCAACTGGTTCAGAACCGCACTCGTATGTAGAAAGACGACGTTGGTATTGGCTATGGTCAACCACATATCCGGGGAAGAAATAGGAGCGGGTGACATTTGGATTGGAAGGATCTGCAACCGGCCTAACGAAGCGTGATGTGACGAAAGCGCCGAGAGGCAGCATTATTCCTATGATAGTCATTAGGCCTACCGCAAGATAGGTGTCAGTTACCGCCATGATAATTCCTTACCGAGTGAGCGCAAAGGCTCTCTAAAACGGGCCAAAGGTAGACCCGCCATAAGCGTTTGTGGTGACCACCTACGGTGGTATTGGAATGCTAAATGAAAAATCATTTGCCGCCAAATAATGAACGGAAGAAAGTAACAACTTTGTTTAAGGGCTTTACTGCCTCCTTTCTTGTAGCGGATTGGCCTTTGGTTTGAGGGTTTATTGACGACCCTAAAGATGCTTTTTCAGAGAGGTTTTGCTTACTTTTACGCAAGATAATATGGCCATCGGCAATTAAGTCACGGAGCGGGCATTCTTTACGTAAATTTAGAAACCAAACCAAACGTTCTGGTTTGGTGAAAGCCGAGGTCAATTTTGAAGAAGTAATTTTCTTGTACTCATTGCCAATAAGGGCCATATCTGCGGGGAATCTCATTTTGCATAACATGTCCAATGCCGCATCAACAGATTTGGGTAATTCTGCACGTTGACAGGATAATTGGGCACTACGTTTGTTTCCAAGGTGGTCCTTGAAACGAAGCAAAGTCATTCTCTTTACAGAGGGTTTTGCTTTGGCCGCACTACTAGATTTTGCAGATTGCTTTTGCTTTCTGCCTTTATCTGGTTTGCTGGGTTGCCCTCTCGTTTTTCCTCTTGACTCATCCTTTGACTTAGTTTGATTCGATTTAGAGTCCAATTCGCTTTTTAGCACAGTAGCAAATCTTTTACCCTTTTTCCCAAATTCAACTAAATCTCCCAATAATAACGATAATTGCTCATAAAAGGCTATATTAATCGGTATTTGAGCCGCTTTCATTATTTCTTTTCTCGAAACATAATTACTTCTCATGGTTTTATTTGCGCCATCTACAACAATCTGGCCTAATTTTGTCAAATTGCAAGGACTACGGTCTAGTTGTTGCATTATTACATGCCGAATTGTATTACGAACGGCGATGATATCCGGGTTAATCCCTGCATCTAATTTACTGAAAATTTTTGCTGCCTCGGGGGTTTTGCCACGATTGCTACTTTGTGCCGAGATTTTTCCTCCTCCTTGTGTAGAAGTTTTACCACCTTGTTTTCCTTTTTTGCCATCCCCACCATCTGGTTTACTGGTTTGTTTACCCACCTTTTTGCCACCCTGGCGACTTTTTTGGCTTGCTTTGGTTGGAGGTTTGATTTGTACGGTTTTTGCGGACTGGGCGGGCGCATCAGAAATATCAAAATCTGGGTTTAGGATGAGTATATCATCAACGAACATGTATGAAATTACCCTTTCATCGCGCCAAGAATAGAATTCCTCTTTTCCACCATCATGCTCTTCAGCATGATTTTTCATCCGGTCATTTGTGATCACATAGGCTCCGGTTTGTAATGCATAGGCTATCCAATAATGGTCATCATGGTCTTGGCTAGGAGTTGCAACAACACAACCCTCATCACATAATGATTCGAGCAATTTATGGTCATCAACTCCACGCTTTCCGCCCGCACTTAGATAATGGCGCGGAACGAATGCTCTGACCCGCCAACCTAATTGTTGAAAGTATCGAATTGTTATCTCAATACCCTTGGCCGATGCCGGCCAACTATTTCCTGAATGAGCCATTCCTAAGTTTGGTCCATCGATTACTATTTCTTTTGCCTTCGGCGTATCTTTCTTGGTACTCAATTATATCCCCCCACTGGGGTAATGGCTCGCAGCATCACGTTCAAGACAACGAGATCCTAGTCAAAGTGAGCCAGAATCTCGGCCTTAACATGGTCTTGGCCAATATGACGCTTAGGCTGAGGTGATATCAACCTTCCTTATTGTTGAAAGTATCAACACTTGTTGTGAAAAGGTGAAGATGTGAATTATTTGCGGAAGTTATTATTCAATAGAATAAGCATAGCAACCCACATAGCACGATTGTCAAGTTCATTGGTGAAAGCCTCGGCTCTGAGGCACATTTCAAGGTCGCCGATGGGCTTGTTAATACTTAGAGTTCCGTACACATCTTCACCTTCAACTGCCATAAACGCCCACTCAGTAGGAGCTAATAATTTTGAAAGTGGGTCGAGTTTTGAAAGTGGGTGCATCGGGTAGTAATTACGAAGGAAGGCACGAACTTTTTGAGTCCTAGTAACTGAAATCCATGGAGTTCCATCAATTTGCAAGATTTGCCATGATGCTCGGTTCCAAGAGAATAATCGCTTGAAAAATGAGGTTCTAATTTCTTTGATTACACAGAATGGTGAATTAGAAGCCGAATCCATTACATCAAAAATTCGCTTCTTGAAATTACGATTTATTAAGTGTAATTGTGGCTTAGCACGAGTGTCGTCTGCATATACCATGATGTCTTGCTTACCTTTGCCAATGTTTCGTACTGCATAGCCAAGGCCGCCGGCCATACCAAAACTAACAGCATTATCCAAATTTGAGTCACGAACACTGATGCAAATTTCAGAACCAACCTTCTTTAAATTCATCGTAACATCACTTATTTTGAATCTCTTTACTCCGGTTTTGGTGACGGGGAGAGGAGTTAGTTCATTGGAATAATTAGGCTTGGCACTTTTCTTTGCTTGCCAACTACGGCGACGCGGTTCAACATATACATAAGAAATAATCAATAATGCGAGAATTGCTATGATTGAAAGCCCAGTAGTTGAACCAAGAATTGACAACCCAAAGTCGTCAGGACTTGGCTCCCCTTGTATGTGGAGTTCGACATTCTTGCGCCCAACCAACCCTATGTCAGTAGGTTCAGCAGAGAATGTGAAGTCAAAATCATCGGCAATTTCAGAACCGTGCGGCGATTTGACCACCGCACGAACAAGTACATATTCGCCTACTTGTAAATTACAAATAACTTCTAAACCATCATCTGGATTACAAATATGATACGGATCGTCTGTCTCAATTGTAACAATCCAACCGCGAAGGCTTTCACTAGTAAAAATACGCACTTCACTTGGAGTATTTCCAAGATTACTCACATTTGCCTCGAATATCGCTTTGTTTGGATAGTAAACATCTTGAGTTTCTTCACTAATTATTTCAAAGCCGATTTTACGAATACTTTGCACTTGGACATTGAAGGAAGTGGTAGAAGTTAATGCTGAATTATGGCTGCTTGTGGCAATTACATCAAAAGTACTTCCCTCTCCATTAGCGGCACCACCTGAGATGGAGATATGTAAGTTGATGGCCATCTTGAATACCCGAGCCTCGTGAGTATTAACATCTCCATTTGCGGCAATCCAGTTATTTGCGCCATTTTCAGCACAGGCTTCATCACACCGAGATGAATAGTCCCACAAATGAGTTAGGGAATTAGAGTCAATTTCAAAACGATGAGTCTCAAGGTTCCACACACCATATGCCTTTGGTACTCCGAAAGTGCTACCTATGGAGTTCAAATCTTCCCACACATTGGTATTGGGATTTAGAATCTCAGCACTACGGGTTCCCATGCCTTCAAGCCCTGCAAGATTAATCAAGGCATTGTCACCTAAATCACCGGTATTTTCAATCCATAGCGGTATATCAAACTCCCCACCAGGAGCTACTATAAGGGAAACAGGACATCCATTAGATATTAGGCAACTCCAATCAACAATCATGTAATCTTCAAGCCCATCCATACATTCACGGTCATCACAATTGGCGAGAGTCACATCCATTGAATAATTGCGGTTTGAAAGAATTGCTTTAAATTCCTTTTCTCTTTGATTGTCTGGAATCCCATCTCCATCATCATCACCCGTGTATGAATCATCCTTGTTGATGATCCGCACAAATAATTTAGACATATCCAGTTCCTCCTCCCCTTCAATATTGACTACAAAGGTTACTGTTGCTTCAGAGAATGCCGCAACATCCACTTCAATCACTGGAGTCTCACCAAACAAGAAATGGGTATTCCACTCTGGCTGAGCCGTTTGACTGGCAACAATGAAACGGAATGTATCTTCGACATTACCATCATTTATCAATAAAATAGGAAAATGTACATCTTGGTTGCTACGACCTGTTTGGTCACCAACATCTAAATTACCAACATCCCAACTATGGACTGGTTTAACAGTAATTGTCAAATTCATCGTATCATATGGCTGTCCACCAGAGGTGGCGCCTACTGAAATGGAAAGGATGATTGCATCGTCTGCTAATGCGTAAAATGGTGCAGTAACAACTAATTCAATACTTTCTGTACGATCAGTACCATGCCTGCTTCCAACAGATACTGTAGATGAAGATAAACTAACGCCCCACCCAGTTGGTGGAGCACTTGTGGAGATTTTGAGTGAGTCCGGTCCATTGCCTTGGTTTGACGCAGTTACTGTAATTGAACCATTTCCTCCAGGTTCAACATTAGACATTGTACTGCTGGAGAGGGAAATAGTTGCGCCGTGACTTTGACCGACAAGTATGCGCAATTGAACTTCGCAAAGAAGAGGGCCGGAAGAGCCGTCATGGCCCTCAATATTCACAATATGTTCAGAACCAGCCTCAACAGAATCATCAGGACTTACTGTTATTTCAAAGGTCAACGGATTGGTACCCGTTCCGCCATGACCGAGATTGTGCAAGCCCATATTTTCTATTTCCACCCAATTAGAACGCGCACCGGTTTTTGCGGTTTTTATGCTATAGTCCGTATTGCCAGTATTTGAAAAAGTAACCGTAGTTGTCTCAGAATCATCTGGGTTTACCGACATTGTCCCTGCACCAATCGACACATCACAAGAATGTATTTCAGGGATTGTTAAATCCAATGATTGGTCATCAGATGCGTTCTGAGTCGGGTCATTTTGAACTTGCGCGTGGACTTCCCAGCAATACTTACTGGCTTGAGAATCAGAAGGAACATCAATTCTAACTTCAACCCATTCACTTGTTTCATTATCCAAATTCAATGAAGAAGGCTCAATCTCCACAGTTAGGTCTGAAATATCACACCCTGGTCCGCCTTCATCTTCTACGGTAAGAATAATTGTCTCGTTTACTCGACCAGTATTTTCTACCTCAACATCAAAGACATATAGTGCTTCACCACCCCATTCTTGACTAGGTTCATCAATTTTCAAATCAACTCCGTAAAGAGGGCTTGATTCACCATCATCGCTAATTGTAGTCACAGTTGACTCTTGTTGGTCTGGAGCACCTGGTTGGTCTGGAGGAGTTACTTGCTCATTTGCAGTTGCCCTAACAGTAGTATCACATTGGTCTGATGCACCTTGGGTTAGAGTGACATTCATCGTTGCCTCCCCTGTTGCACCGGGGGCGATTACGCCAGTAATTTGGGTAACTGCGCTAGAATATGCGCCACATTCTTGGGTCCCATCTTCACTTGATTGCAATTGTACAGTAATATCATTTGCGCCAAGATTACGAACTACGATAGAATATTCTCCGGATTCACCTGGATTAACAGATTGGCTGCTTGGAGAAACCGTTAGAGTAATACTTGCATCTCGGGCTTCGCCAGCACTTACAATTGGTGCTGAAAATGCTGGAATTATTGCTAGTACCATAATAGCGAAAATCAAGTAGGAACGACGCTTCTGACGAAGCAATTTTCGGCTATCCCCGTAGTGTTCCATAGAACCCCGACGCGGCGACCTATGAAAAACGGTCCGGCTATTGGTATCTAATTGCATCATTACTCACCTGATAACAAAGGCTGAAATATCGCCCTCACAATTTCTACATGATTGAAGTTTTTCAACGCCGCAAGAATTAGCGGCTAAATGATAGCGGGCGCCGCAGTTTGGACAACCTTGCCAACCTTTTTCGGCCAATCCATTCAAGCAAACCCAACACTTGTGATTTGGGTTATTTATCTCACTTTCTTCAGGCTTTACCGGCACTGACGCCGCTGCAGAAATTGCTGCAGAAAAATTGCCCGAGGATGGGGCGGTTGAAGGGGTATTTTGAGAGGGTGATAAAGTAACATCTTGAGGTGTTGGAATCGGTGAGGCCTGAGGCTGTGATTCTACCGGAGGTAATACCTTGTGCTGGTCCGCCATATTACTGGAGGAATTGGTGGTTTGGAGTTGTGCGGAAATCGGTTGTACAGGATCCGTAGGGGCGATTGGAGTAAACCCCGATGCGACCATGCTTGGTGGCATTACACCGAGGTGAGGTGAGTGTTGGCCATTGTCATTTGACTTATTTTTCAGCATTATTGTAGCGAAAACAACTGTTCCGAGCAAAATAAGTATGAAAGATGACCATATTGCCGTGTAAAGAATATTTGATTTGCCTTCAACTATTTCTTCTCCCTCGGCAATAAGTGTGAAATTATACGTAGAACCGCTGACCTCATCAGCATCTGAAAGATAGATGTTAAAGTTGCTTTCACCTGCTTTTGATGTTTGTACAAAGAGTCTAACTGAAGTAGATTGGCCTGCTTCCAAATTTACATTCGGTTCACCATCAATACGAACTTCCCAATCACTTGGTACATCGATATTGATTACTTTGCTAACTTGAGAATTACCACTATTTAGAAGGCGTAATTTTACTAAATGTTCTGTGCCAGTTTCCACATTGGGCAATAATTCAGTAGTCCAATCAACTGCTAATTCCTCAGCAACAAGTAAGGAAATAGTATCGGAACGAGATATTTCACCACCAACCATTCGCAACTCAATTTGAGGCTGTGTACCGGGTTCTTCTGTATTTGGGATGTACAGAAAACAGGAAACAAAATCTTCTTGGCCTGAACCTAATTCATCCATTTGTATACAATCTCCTGAAAAACCATTGGGGATTACCAATGAAGAATACGGGTCCCAAGTTCCATCTCCATTATTCATCACCTGCCATTGTAAGGTTATTTGTTGGCCAACTGGGTGAGCGCCGCCGCTTAACACGTTGCTAAAACTACTACCGTCAGGATATGTAATTGAATAGAAAGAGAGACTGGGATTGGCTATCCTAATTACACTGAGGTTACCCTCCCAAGACTCCCTCCCTGAGGCAGAGGTTAGGTGTAATTTCATTATTCCGCTACCAGCATTCCCATTTCCTTCAATGGTTATCAACCAGTTTACGCTATCCCCTCGAGTAATAGTAATGGTATTCATTGATGATTCCAAATCCCAACCCCCTGGGAGTACTGCCGAAGGTTGAACTGTCACATCTGAATTGCCGTTATTGCTTACTGAAAATTGCATATTGACTCTGCTATCTGGGCGAAGAAGTCCTAAAGTTGATTCAAGGCTGATAATTAATTCATCATGTACTTCCACCTCAATTGGGATTTCTTCAATCCAAGTTACTGAAGGATCGGTCTGACTAACTATGCGCAACGAAAGACTCAATTGAGTCCCGGCCTCAATCATAACTTGAGGTGGAGTTAAAGTGATTCCAATTGCCCGTAAACTTCCTATTGACAAAGCCCCTGTTGAACCAGAGGAGGCTCCGGGTTGCGAACCAAGGTCAATTAATCCTGAATCCCAACCCGAAGGGGAATCAAGGAATACATTGTATCCAATTGCATCATTTCCTTGATTGGTTAAATCGATGTAAAAGTCGGTTGGTTCGACCGGGCTGACTAGTACTATAGAGGGAATATTTAAATTGATATCTGCAATAGAGGGCACCACTAATTTCAAACTGAATGGATAAGAAAGGCCATTGTCAACATCAATTCCTGTTAACGGAATAACAAAAGTGCCGGGGCTAGGAGTTGTTGGGTGAACCATATTTACCTGGATTTGTGCAGATGCAGAACCATTAAGGCTGAAATTATAACCCGATGCGCTAACATACCAACTAGGATATTCTTGACCATCACTTGTTTCATAAACGGAACCAATATTTAGGCTAGCATTTGTCATCAATAAAGCGGTATTTGTCAATGAAATTGTCCAAGATGTTGTTGCTTGGTCAGGGTCTGTTAGGATAATTGTGGGTTGTGCTGATTCAATTTTCACCCCAGGTGTAGTCACTTGAATAATAGTTTGAATGAGATTATTATTTTCCCTAATTTCCTCAACATTGTCCAATGGGTCAACTTCTATTCCAACCGATAGATTACCATCGACTTGAGGCACCCAATTCCAATACAAGTTTGTCAATGAACCAGGGCCAAGAGAAATTGTATTTGTATCTTCAACAATGCCTTCAACGACGAAATCCACGCGTAAATTCTCAACGATTGCATTGCCAAAATTCTGCACTTGAGTGGCGACGACAACTGTATCTCCTACTTGCGGGATTGCAATATCGGTAACTATGCTACCTTCAACTGGAGCGGGGTCTGGACGTAAGTCATTTACACCATTACCCACTACTGCGAGAGCAAAAGGTTGGGTCTTTGAGCCAGCATGACTGGCATCCTTGACTCTAACTGTCCAAGTTCCAATATCTGCTTGGTCAACTAATACGACTTCGAGATTGTTTACGCTATCCCTAGTTCCAGCAGTTACACTTTTCCCATTAGCAAAAGCATTACCCATGTAGATTGTACCATCGGGCATTTCAACTTCTAGATCTAAATCGTTGACAAGTTGAGATGAAGAGAACCTTGAGCCACGTTCATCTGACCATGCTAAAACGGCTTTAAAAGCGAGGTGTGATTGTTCAACTTCAAAGGTGTAAGTTTTTACTGAACCAGAGGATGAAAGAACTGCGCGGTCATCAACCCAAATCCCTCTATTACCGCTTGGTGCAAGTGAATTACGAACATTTAATCGCCCCCATCCTTCATCATCATTGGGAATATCGCGAGTATCCATATCTTGGGCACCGAGAACTAGGAGGGCTTTGACGAGAGCGCCTTGTGGATTTGGACGGAGAGCGATTTCAGTTAGATATTCACGAACTAAAACAGCAGCACCGGCAGCATTTGGAGTCGCCATTGAGGTGCCGGTGTATTCCATGTACCACTGATTATTCCAAGTTGAACCAGATGTATCTTGGGCTTCTTGAGCAAGGCAAGAACGGACATAGCCACCTGGTGCAAGAAGGTCGGGTTTTATTCTTCCATCATCAGTTGGACCGCGACTTGAGCCACTCATCACACTATCTGGCGCACCAGAATAGCGTGATTGATGCATGCCTATTACGATTGCATTCTTAGAAGTTGCAGGAGGACTTACGGTTCCGGAGTCTGGTCCATTATTGCCGGCAGCAAATAGAACTGTCAAACCATCACGACCATTGTAATAGCGGTCGTAATAATTAGTTCTATCATCAACATCTTCTGAATCAGAAGTATATTCTCCATTTTCTGATTCAGACATACTTCCCCACGAATTAGTATGGGTGCGTGCGTTATTATCATAGGCGGTATTCAATAAATAATTAATACTTACAGAATAGAGATTACCAGAAGGGTCATGCTCCATTGCTTGGAAATATAGGTGGGCTTCGGGTGCCACACCAGCATAACCTCCACGCGTTCCATCTCCAAGAACTGAACAAGCAACATGGGTTCCATGCCCTGTATCAGTATCTGCAGTTGAGCTATCACCAACCAAGTCAACCTTTGCATCAATACGCGTTCCAAAGTCGCCATGATCATGATCAATTCCTGTATCGGCTACTGCAACTACTTGACCAGAACCGTCAAGATTTGATGTGAAATATGATTCTACTGTACCAACACCCATGTAATTACGTGCCTTTTCATTATCAACTCCAACAATGGGAGTAGTATGGAACCATCCAACCGCAGGAAGGCTGAGCAGTTCAACGAGATTAGAAGTTGAGAGTTTACCTTCCCAGCGTCCAGCATCATAACGATGAGCCTCAATGAGAGAGTTCTGTGCGACACGACCCATGTGGCCCGCCAATAGAACTTCTTCAGCATCAACTATTGTCCAAGCATCGGGGACTGTACTGGTTGCATCATCTCGCCAACCTTCAATGCGTACTTCCTCGCCAAGAAGTGACTCTGGGCCGAGAAAAGAATCAATATTGGTAGTGCTGTCTTCATGCCAAGCATCCAAAATCATATCACTAGCCATCATTGCAATAGGTACGTCCAAACTAGCGACAACACCTTCTGCTACACTTGCTCGAAGAAGCGAATTGGGAGTTCCTTGAACGACTAAACCACTTGGAGAAATATATTCGCGCACAACTAATCCATCAATTTCAGCGAGATTATTTCGGGCATCCGTTAGTTGGTAATCTCCATCAATAATCAACAGGGAAAGGTCTTCGCGCGCTAATAGGGAAGCGGGGGGCAAATCATTTGCAAGTATTGTGCCATTTACTCCATGAATCCCCAATCGAGATATGGCTAATGTTGACCTGCCTTCTGGAACAAAAGACTCACTTTGAATGCCCAGCGCATCAAAAATATGATTCTCATCAATTGAAAATAATTTCCAATCGCTAGATTCATCGCCCAAAGAAAAAGGGCCACCATTACCAAATCCACCGCTATCTCTACCTTCGGAAGTATCGGGTATTGCGAAGGTTGCAGCAAAAGGTGAAATACTCACAAACAAGAGTGGGAGGAGTAAAAAAGCAAGTCTAATACGCATAAAAACTATCTCCTATTTTATCAAAGCAACCACATGCTTGTCGGTGCCTTATCAACAAACCAATCACTGGCATAGTTGCCAACTGTATGGTCATATCTTTGTGAATGTGAAGAACCTTTTCCATCAGTCCAATCAAGAATAACTGAATATTGATACTCATCCCAAACCGTATGACCTTGAATAACCAATTCTAAATCATCTCCAGTTACACTACTATGGGCGGGTAGTATTTCGCCACTCCAACCAGTACTGTCAACCAGTTCACCTTCAACATCAAAAAAACTAATTGTTACTCTTACATCAGTGACAGCCCTACTTCCATCATTATCCAATGATACGAGGAACACATGAGTGCCGCCGCGCTGATAATATCTGCTTTCAACAGACATTGAGTCTCTCGGCACAGCCCAATGCCATGATGCTGCAACAAGCAAAAATAGTACGAAGAGGGTACAACTGGCGGCAATTACTCTACCGAGAGTGACTTGATGCCCTATTTCCAATAATTTTTCAGCAACTTCATGCGCTATTTCAAATTCTTCTTCGCTGACATCAATCAACTCATCCTCATCAGATGTAGTTGAAAGGATTATTTGCTCATCATCTTTCATCAATTACCACCTCCAAATAAAGTCATAACCACGGTTAATATAAGGGAAGAAAGTGGTTCAATAATAAGCACATGAGTAGTATCAGCACGCCCTCCTGTCAACGTATTAAGGAGGGAAAGATCGCCTGTAACTCCATTTACACCAAAGGTTGAGCCTGAAGGGACTGGGCCTGTTGCTTGAGCATCGATTAGAACTCCACGAGCATCCCAAGTAATGCCTCCAATCTCGACTTCGGCGTTCGCAGTCGCTACAATACGGCCCCCGGCCACATCATCAAGAACGACAACAGGGAATATCCAACTACCATAGACATGAACGGTCATGGATTTGAGATTCTCTCCAGTTGCTTCCATTGAATGCAAATACATTCCTGGATAAATCGGCGAGTCGGTTTGGCGATAGTAGAGCCGTCCGATTCCATCACCAGAAGTAGAAATTTGTAATCCCCAATCATCGGTGTGCGAAATACTGGTACGAGAGGGTAGGTTCTCAGCAATCATCACCATATTTGAACGGGATTCAAGAGCTTTTCCATTTGCATCAACATAGAGGTCAAGGGTGTCAGCATTACTCGTATATTCAAGGGTGTACATGCCTTGGAACATCGCTTGTTCATTAATGTCATATTCGTAACTGGGCTGCATTGACAGATGTAATTCACCGGGGAGTTGATGCATAAATACCGTTGCAGGATACCAAATACCATCGCGATAACGCATAGTTTGAATCATCGCTGAGCCTGCCGACAACCCATTATTTTGTGCTGACTCAGGAACTGCAAAGTCAATTTGCAATAAATCACCAATTACTGTTGACATGTCTCCAGCGGCAGGTAAATCATTGATTAGGGTTTCATAACGACTATCCACATTTCTATCAATTAACATTGCATGAGCATATTCAAGAGGTTCTCCAAACTCATAATGAAGGTCGACATTTACTCTTGGAACCGTGAAAGAATCATCGGTTGAGATTTGCATTCTCACCGAAGCGTCCCTTTGTAATGTTGTATCAAGACCACTTATTTCAATTGATACATCACGATTTGAAACTCCATTCATTTCAAATCTCAACATTTCTCGAGCAGGAGTCCAGCCCTCTAAATCAATCCTGAAATCATAAGTTGGCACGCCATCTGGTTCTGAGTATCTATACCCAAGATTCTCAATCGTTGGAGGTAGGTTGGGAAGCCAAGTACGAAGATGCCAAGAGCGACGTTCTTCTGCAATAATCCCCTCGGTTAGAAGTTGGGTTTGGTCAAGTAATTCCCATTCACTTGGCTCAATCAATCCATCATTCAATGCAAATGCAAGTTCAGATGCTTGAAGGATATTATCGCCGAGAATTGCAAGGAATAATTCACGTTCATCAATTGAAACAAGCCCGTCTTGCAAAATCCCTTCAAGTTGCCCACGTGGAGTACTGGTAAGCCAAACCATTGCGCTTAGATTGAAATCTAACAAAGTTCGGTCTTCTATGCTCAAAGCAACACCGTGCATCCAATTGGGATCTTCTGGAACTACATCTCCCTTCTCAATATCGGCAATTATTGTGAAAGGGGCATCGGCATGGAGGTCCAGCCCGAGGGCAAGATCATCATTGCTTGAACCACCTCCGAGGTCACGGGTTAATTCGGAAACAAGGTCAGAAACCGATTGGCCAAAGCCAACCATATCCCCAAGGAAGAAAGCCAAAGCACTAACTCCTTCTTCATCACCAAAACCAGGTGCGTTAAAACCACCACTATCTACTTCGCTGGGATAATCAAAGGCTAGGGATGATGGAAGAGGATCAATCAACATGGTTACATTTAATCCTAAATGTGGGTCCGCATAGGCGGTATCATCGCGAATTAATACATTGAATGGAGCCGAAGAAGAACGGTTAATGGCAATGTTACCATTTCCTAATTCACCAACCGCACCAGGAACTTCAGGGGAAGTTCTGCGAATATTTGTGAGGTTAGACAGGCGAGCCGAAAGGTCGGCTTCGCCAGTTAAAGTATCTTGCCAAAAGTAAAAATGATCTCCATCCATAGTTTTTGGGTTTGATGAATTGCTTATTTGGACGTTAATAGATGCAATCGGTTCATCGGCAATATAACCGAGGGTATCGCCAAGAAGTACCTCAAAATGAGAAGGCAATCCTTCCATTCGTATTGCATTTGCTTGTGGAGATTCAAATGCAGCATAGGTAATTGAACCAATTGGGCCATCTGCTTGATAGGTAATTGATTCTGGACTTTGACTTATCATCAAACTTAGTGGACGGTTTGAAATATGGGCAAATTGGTGTTGGCTGGCATTCAGTGTGCCACTATCGTGTGAAATGAATACGATATCAATTGGAGCGGTGCTGGTACCAATTAATTCAATATCACGTATTTCATTATCAGGGTCAAAACTATGATATATACTTGAAACTTGACTAATGTTTGCACTCAAAGAAACCGAGACGAGTGGAGTTTCCAACTGCAAACGGCCAGGGACGGGGTCGAGCCCGCGGTCATAGCCCAAAACAATGTGGTCCTCCCCTAAAAACACCGGATGGTCGCTTGAACCGAGTTCCAGTGACAGAGTCCCAAGTATTTCTGAAGTACGTTGACCATTTTCAAGTGAGGTAAATAGAACTTGATTATAGGATTCAATTCTTACAACCCCGCCACCTTCACTTGCAGTAGAAACTATTGCCGTTGGCAATCCCTGAATAATGCTGCCTACATCGAGAATTATTTCTACTAATCCGAGCAAAATGTTATCAAAAAATTGTGAGAATATATCCAAATTAATATCATCATACATCACCCGTATTCCTCCACCGGCAGGCATTTCAAAACTACCATAAATCAACAATACTTCAGGAATATCCTCAATGAAAATATGGGTGCGACTATAGTCGAATGACGAGCCATAACGCATCACATGGGCAGTAAATTCAATGCTTGTAGCACGCTCATTGAGGGCGATTAAGAGTAGGCTAGCAGGCGGATCTGCCGGGTTTATGGGTAAGGTATCATCATCGACATTGTCATCATTATCGCGAGAGAAATTCTTGATGCCGATTATCATAGAAAGGCGCTCATCGGGAACTTGACCTGGGAGGTCTAGAGAGTCTGGTGCTGCCCCTAACATAGTAAATATTGCATTGATTTCATCTTGCGGCATTGAATCGCCAGGGAGGCCACGGAAAATAACCGAAGCATCGGTAATATTACCATAAGGTGAATTGGGTTCACTGTAATTTGAGCGGTCCTCGAAATAATGTATGGTTAAGTCGGCATTGATATCACCATAATATTCAATCGTATCAAGACTATCCTCGCCAAGATTGTCGTTACGGAATACCAAATCGGCTTCACTCAGCAACATTTGTGAATCTTCAGTAGGATGGAATGCTGCATCAATATAGGCCACTTCAAGGGGATTGCGGGAACCAGATGAGTCAGGTAATCCATAATGAATGTAGCCAATACCAATTCCGATTTTGCATTTATGCTGACGCGACTTTGCCAAATGGTCTCGACTAGGGTCGTACCATAATTCACCATTTGCCAACTCATCCCAACAATCTTGCTGGCGATTAGTCCCCGGTTCATTTGGATTATGCATGGTAATTGAATATGGCGCAGAAACTTCGGTAAGGAGTAAAGTGGATTCATTGAAACTAGGGCTAAATAATTGGATGATAAGAGTAATAACATTTGTTCCAAGAGCAGTGATATCAAATGTCATGCGTTCAAGACCAACCCGTAATTGGAAATCATATGGGGGTTGAGTAAAAGATGAATCGATAACAAAGGCATAGCCTTCACCATCAGCACCTACTGACAATTCATAGGCAAAGCCTTTGATTAGAGTTACTTCCATTGATTCCATTGACTCCCAAATCGCAGCAGAATTAGCAGTATCATTCAACATATGAACTCGCCATTGGAAGGTTGGGCGAATCCACAAAGATTCGGGGGTTGGCACCAAACCATCTGACATCTCAATATCCCAACCAACTCCTTGTTGCCCAAGTCCCATAATGGTTAACCCAACCAATAAATCATCATTGCCATCCCCATCCAAATCAATACTATTCTCAAAAGGAGTAGAACCGGAGAGAGTAATCAAGTCGCCTGTGAAAGTGCCAGAATCCCAAGCTTCGTATTGAGGGCCATTTCCTCGAGCGGAATAATTGACATAGAGGACATAGGAATTGATTCCAATAGCAAGTGGATCACTCAAATCAGGGGGGAGACCAAAGAGGGTATCGAGAAGGTTTGAGGGGAAATTGGGGGGTTGGGTATCCTCATTCAATAATAACTCGTAAGGGCGAGGGTGGTCGGGGGAAGGAGGGGATGTGTCACGCAAGGCTATTTTGGCCATTTGTGTTTTTACTTCTTCTAGGGGGTCTGAGGGACCACTGTCTCGCAGGCTTGCTTCTACACCGGATAATGAACCTGTAGCCATTAGCTCAACATCAGAATCATCTGCGGCACCAGCCCGTTCATTCAACACCTTATCAAGGGCTGAAAGTACACCGAAATCATCACTTGCAACTTGCAGAGACCCGGCGCTTGCAAGTGGTGAAAAAGTAGGGGCGATGAAAAGAATCATCATGATAATGCCAAGGCGCATCGGACGCGTATCGGCTGGCTTCAAACCGGCCACTAACACTCGAACATGCTCACCCATGCACCCCGTAGGGGTGCAGGTATGCTTTAGGACATTGGGTCTATTGGACTCACCACATCGAGGTTTGAAGAGAGGGAAACTAACTGCGTAATACCTGTTCCACGCCACACGAAGGACAGTCTACCAGCACCTCGTTTATGCCATCGGGGAAGGTCAGGGAAAAGTGAGCACCACAGGCTCCACAAGCGGCTTCAACCAAGCCTTCTTGTTCGGTTGCGCCAGAGTTAGTATCCGGTGCCTGAGAAGGAGCCTCAGCGGCGGTTTGGGTGGAAGTAGACTGTGAGGACATGCTATCGGCGGAACCAGAATCACCTTGCATTTGCAAGCCCTTGAGGAAGGCAACATCCTCATCCATTTCACCTTCACTTACGGCACTATTTTGAGGAATAACTACTCCCATTGAAGTTGCACGCTTTTGCGCAGCAGCGGTACTTTGCTGGTCTGTTTGGACAGTTTGGCTGGATGGAGAATCTTGAGATATTGGATTGAAATGGTCGTTTGATGCAGGAGCATCAGAAATATGTGTGCTTTGTTCAGAGTCAGCACCTGCGACATCGTCTGCAAAAGCCGAAAATTCATCCTCAGAAAGCACACGAGATCGTTGACCTTGAGCATATCCACTTGCAGCAGGAGTGACTCCGGCTATTCGTGCCAACTCATTTTCAGCATTGGCTCGGGAATTGCCTCCATAGCCTGCATGGCCACCATAACTTCCCGCATTTGAAGAGCGTTGGAATCCTGCATTTGGATCCGAGATTTGTGATGCTGGAACTGGGTCCCCACCATATAATTGCTGAGATAATTGGCTCTTTTCATCATTTTGTAATTGGACTACAGTTTTTACATCACCAGAATCTAATCCTGCCAAAGTTTCAGCATTTGCGAATACCGATAATTTCCGATTGACCTTGATTGAAAGAACTTGAGTTTCGGCTTCTTCTGCACTTAATCCATGACCGACTAATAGTTGAACTGCCGCGTGTTCCTGAACTTTACGATAACCGATTAATCCAGCGACAGAAGTTGCAATTGCTACAATGGAGATTATCAGCACTAGGGCAAACATGTTTCCTTTACTTGGTGCTGGAGAAACTTGAATTGTAAATCCGGCAGAATCTGAATTACCTGCTGCATCAGTGACGGTCAATACAATCTCGGTTTTTCCAGGGTTTTGGAAAATATGACCCGGATTTGCTCCTTGCAAATCTGCATCATTTCTGGCATTTCCGTCGTTGTCTGCATCAAAATCGGGGTCTAAATCCCAAGCATAATGTAAATCTGAAGCCTCGTCCCACGCATCGAGAGCTGAAGCATTGAAAGTTACCGCTTTGCCCTCCTGCGCACTAATTGGGACTGAAGTTTTTTCTTCATTTATCACTGGGGTTGTAGTGTCAATTACCTCTACAGTAATATTCGTCGAATCTGAATTCCCGCTCGGGTCAGTTACTATTATCTCGACTTGATGCTCACCGGGAACTCCCCATTGTAAGTCAATGCTTGAACCACTACCTTGCAAATTACCATCAACAATCCAATTTATTGAAGCAATAGCATGGGCATCTTCTGCATTGGCAGAAGCGGTTATCAATTGACTGTGGTCAACGAGAGCATGCATTTCAGAATCAAGCCCGGGAATAGAAACTGAAAAGGTAGGGGCGACTGTATCGGTAATAGTGACACTGTGAGCAATCGTGGAACTGCGACCATCAAGAGATGCTATTGTCAGGCTGATTTCGAATACACCTGGCGCCAAATATGTAGTTGACACACCCCAACCGCCTGCATCATTATCATCATCATTTACGCCATTATTATCGCTATCAACTGAGGTGTCAAAGTCCCATTGGAGTGTATTGATTTGGTTGTGAGAATTTGGCATTGCGGCTTGAAAACCGATTGTTGTCCCGAGTTCGCTACCTTGTATTGAAAATTCAGGAGATAATACAGGAGTTAATTCTAGTTTTAGAGAGACCTTTGCCATGCCAATTCCCTCGCCTCCTCCAGTTGGTTCTGCTTCATTATCAAACATTAGATGAAGAGGGGTGCCGTCTAATTCAGCAGGAACAGTCCAAACAAGAGTTTGTTGGGCTGTGATTGAGGTTAATGAGGCACCGGAAATAAATGCCTCGCCATTACCATTTGAAAGGTAATTTGTACGTTGGTCATCGGTCATCAAATAGAGGTCAGCATCACCGCTTATTGGCCAAGTGGTGATGGTTAATTTATCACCTGCATCAAATGTTAACTCGCTCCCGCCAGCCAATTCAGAATGAGAACCTGGAGCGAGTACTGCAAGCCCATGAAATAAGTCAAACTCGCTAGAAGAAAGAAATTCAACATCGAGGGAAACAGTTGAAGAATTAGCACCTTGATCACCAAAGTTTTCATCACCTGGATGAGCCATATTGTCAATAATAATGAACCATCCTTTATCTGTTAGGCTGGCGGGAACTTGCCAGTGAAAATTTACTGTACCCGATAAAGATTCAAGAGTTGGGTCAGCAGTCATGGCCAAGTGATAGTTTTGTCCTGCGAGATAGGTAGTAGCGCCATTTTCATTAAAAAATAGCAAATCAATTGGAGAGTCACTTACTTGAACGGAAATATCCAAAACAGATTCCGAGGCAAGTGTCCCCAAATTCAAAGAAGAACACTCACCAGAAGAAAGACTTAGATTAGTCGGTAAGGTTGACATTTCAACAGAGGAACAGGTTACTGCTGACCTTGCGCTAACTCTCAAAGAAGATTCCAAAGATGGGAAATGAGAGGGGTGAGGGGAATTAGAATCAACGTCATCATTTATTGCAGAGGAAATTTGCGAAATAGAAACGATATTGACTGCAATTACTGGCAAAATGAAGAGGCCGACCAGCAACAAAACTGCGAACTGTATTCTCCGACCCACAGGGTCGGGTTGTACCTATCACACTTCAAGCCAACTCATCGGCGTGCGATTGTGAAATAGAGGGGGATTTGACAATACTATGTGAAAAATTGAGAGGGGGCTGCGAAAGAGGACGCTGGAGGCTGGCTAAAATGGTTCAAAGATTTGGGAAGGAGAACCATCAGAAATGCGGAATATTTTGAGGCTACCGTCGCGTTCAATTTGGAAAATATCTCCATCCTCGCCAGCGTGTACTCTAGGATGGTCTTCTCTGGCTTCAGTCAATGGAATTTCGGTTTTAACAAAACGGCTGGAATAATGAGTCAACACTAGGTTTTCAGCAGCGATTTTAGTTGCAACTTTAGCAGCATCTCGAGAAGTGGAATGAAGATAATTTATTGCATTGGTTTGGTAAGAATCCGAATAGGTTGATTCGTGAATAAGTAAGTTTAGCGGGGCTGCTTTGGCGAGTGCCAATAGTTCTGGCGCATCGGCCCCAGTATCTCCTGTAATCAATATGCTAACACCAGAGGTTGAAGGGCCACGGAAATCACTCGCAAGCAGAATTTCGTTTGCGACAGAAATTACGCCAGTGGTGGCGGATGATGTGGTGGCGGATGTAGCGACATAAGTGATGTCTTCACCATTGGCAAGTTTCGAAATTTGATTGTGGCTGAGGCCGAGTTCCGCAGATCGTTTTGCATTGAATTTACCGAGGTGGTCTGCTGAGGTTATTCTCCAGCCACAACTCGGAACTGAATGTGTGGTTTGGTGCGGCGTTAGCGAGTGTGGACCTATAGGTTTGGGAGGTGTGGAAAGTTGGCTAACCGTACCATTTTGTGGGTCCAATTGTAACCACTTTTCTTCGCCATCAATCCATGAAACTGTATACCAAAAAATAGGGAACATATCCTCAGGTGAAATTTTGTTAAATAGATGTGCCCACCAGAATCGCATTTGATTAATCAAATCAACGGTCGGAACAGAATCAGGCATTTTGGCATCCATGCCATCTTTGACAAGAGCGATATAAGCATCGTGGTGAAGCGGAGCGAGAACTGATAGTGGATTTTTCTTGCAATCAAGACCCATGCTAAGAAGCATGGGTAACACACCCCAACAATGGTCAAGATGACCATGGGTCAAAGCGATTGCATCTAAGCGGGTATGAGAAATACGAGTTTCCCATTTTGCATTTTTTAGTACCTGCGCCTGTTTTTTAAGGCGAGTTTGGAAACCTTCACCTGCATCGATTGCAATTTGATATTTTCCAACAATTACAATTGAACCACTAACTTCGCGACCATTAGCAGGTCTAGCACTTGAAGTGCCGAGTAAGTGTGCTTCAAGTTCCATCAGTATAACCATCCTTTAGAGGTATTTCAAGCCTGAGGGTCGCGGGGGATTTGGGTAGGGGGGAACCAACGGAGGAGGACAATATCTCCGACTGAGCGTACCCATCGCCAAGGAATCGCTAGAGGTATTGCATCTTCAACAAGATCCGGGTCAACTTCTTTTACGAAAATATGACTACAACGCCAATTGTTTAAATCGGTCACAGTATCATGAACAACACCTAAGCGACGGCCATTGGGAAGAAATACACTCCTCCCCCGTAAACTGGTCATTCGCCTCTCGGACACAAACCTACCACCAAGGGGGAAGTCATGAACATTACCCGAAAAGTGAACAAAAAAAGCAGGACATAAAGTGGATTCCTTTCGCCATGACAATGAAATTAAAGAAGTGCGGTGATATTTTCATGAAAGGCAATATCAAGAGCGACAAATGCTAATATCAATCCAAGAACAATATTAACTTTACGTGCAGATTCTGGTTGAGAAAAAATCCGTGACAGGAATACGCCGGCACCAGACCAAAATAACACCGAACCAAGACCAACAAGTGTTGTGGAAAATACAAGTAAGATTTTGATGGAAAGGGTTGAACCAATTCGTGGCCCATATACTCCCATGAGGAGGGTGAAATAGACCAAACCTTTGGGGTTGACGAATTGTAAAAAAAATCCATTGACCGGCCCGAGTGCCTTTTCACCTTTAAATTCAATTGAGTCTACTGATGTGCCCTCAACAACAATCTCTCTGTCAGAGTCATCATTGCCAACCAAACTTTGCTCAAAGGTATTTTCTTCAACCCTTGCCGTAGCAATATGCCATGCCAAATAGAGCATATATGCAGATCCAAAATAACGAACTGCATCAATAATTATTTCATATTGTTCAATCAATTCAATTCCAAAGCCAACTATTGTTGCCATAACAAAAAATCCAACACACATTCCAAATTCAAGAGGTAAAGATTTCTTCCACCCATGTTGGTTTCCATGCGCAGCACAGAGCATGGTGTTGGGGCCCGGTGACCAGCACATGAAGAACATAAAGCCAATCGCAAAGAAATATTCTGAATAATCCAAAAAAAACACCTCTTTATGTTTCACTAATCATGTTCATCCTATATTTGGCAATACTCCAATTATGGAATAATACAAAGGGATTTGCGACAGGTGGGTAATTACTTGCCGATGTTTCCACGTGCTTTGAGAGATGGGCGAAGTTTTTCTGCGCCCTTACCCTTGTTGAATAGACCGCGTCCACGCTTTCCAGCGCTGGTCTTTCCACGGTATGCACGACCCTTGTGAGATCCACGGCCATCCATGCGAGAAATCCAACCGAGGTCCTTGTCAGAAGCGATTGCTGGGTGAGATGGGTCAACTAGAATAATTTCGAAGAATTTTTGCTTTCCATCTTGGCCAACCCAATAAGAATTGAGTACTTCCATGTTAGGATAATGGCGAGCTGTGCGCTCTTCAGCAATACGCTGAGTGTTTTTTGCCATTGTGATCTTACGAATACCAGCCTTACTTGGCTTGCGCTTCATGTGAATCTTACCCTTGCGCAATCCACCACGGCGGACGCGAGTACGGACGATGACTATGCCTTGCTTGGCTTTGTAACCGAGGCGGCGAGCAGCATCAATACGGGTCGGGCGGTGAACGCGAGTGAACACTTCTTCACGGCGCCATGAAGCCATTCGGTCACGAATATATGCTTTTGGCATAGCATCTTTTGGACGCTTCCAAGTTTCACGAACGTGTTGATAAAGACCTTTGGACATGCTATCACCTGCTCTTTGAGCATCCCGCCGACCGACCATCCCTTCATAACCTTGCCGCGCGGTTTTCCAAACGACAAATGAGGAGATAGGGGCCTAATTACCTGTAAAAACACAGGAGGGTGAGTAGGTGGGAGAGGGAGGTTTTCTTGAGGTTTACTGACGTTTGAAGATGCAAGAAACATATGGGCGTTTGTCACCAGATGGCATTACGTGAGTGTGTTTTATACATTTTAGCAGTTGGAACTGCTCCCCGAGTAATGCTTGCATCATTTTTCATCGTAGCGTTGCAAAGGGAGGCCCGAACATTTGGCAGCGCCTTCATTTGGGAAGATTTTGATTATCGCATGACCGCCTCCGCGGAGGGCAGATTTTAGGGTATTTACATAACCTTCAATTTCAGTGCAAGAAGTAAAAAAATGCAAAACCGCTCGGTCATGCCACAAATCAAATTGACCGAGTGACAAAACCTTTTGTGGACGAGTGATATCATCTATTATCCAAGTTACTTTTTGCCGAGGCGAGATTGAGAGTGAGCGAGTCCGGCTGGGAAAATGTCAACCACAGTAATATAATGGAATCCGAGCGAAATTAGAGTTGAGTGAGAATTAGGGCAAGTTGTGCTTCTTGGTCAAATAGAAGTCATAAGCCGCGGCCTGCTGGCCGCACCATGCAAAGATGCGGCTTAGAGGAAGTTACCGCATCCCTAACCACGGAAAAGGTAAATCTGGTTTTCTTATTGCAGGATGGCCCAGCCGAAGAAACGGAAGCAATTGCTCAACTTGCAGAAGGTTGCGGAGTTGAAGTAAAGTGGGTAAATGCGAGCCACATGCGAAGAATGGCGAGGCAGGGTGTGCCGTCATGCTTGGCTTTGGTGGGGCGTGAACTCGGAGGAGATTTGGCCGAAGTGATGGGAAGACCAGGCCCGATTGTCTTACTTTCAGGGGTCTCTTATGCCCTAAATATTGGTTATACTATTCGTACTTCAGAAGTTTCGGGTGCTACTGCAGTGGTGGTTGATACTCCCCTTAATTCGGATGGGCGCAAGACCGCAGTGCGGGCTTCAATGCGCTCTGACAGAGTAATGCCAGTATTTTGGGAGGCGAGTCTTGATGCTGTGGCGGCGGCGAAGTCAGCCGGCCGTCGAGTGATTGCAGTGGAAGATTGCGGCAATGTTGAGCCGTGGGATATTGACCTTAGTGATGAAGGAGGGGCGCCATTGTTGATAGTCGGAGCCGAGGGAGTTGGGATCTCCCAAGAGGTGTTAGATTTGTGCGATGAGATTGTTATTATTCCGATGGCTGGTTTTTACCCGTGCTATAATTTGCAGGCACCGATGGCGGTAATGTTGGTTGAGTGCCTCAGGCAGAGAATTCAGCGCAGCGAGTAATTATTCTCAACTTTTATTTCACATCTCTCGAATAGATAGCCTTGATAGACCCCTCATTAGACACTTTAATTATTGTCTGCAGCCCACTGAATATACATATCATAGACATCGCCAACCGATGCAAGTTCCACTTGCCCTGAATCAATGTAAGGCTGCAACGCGGTGAACAACCCATGCTGAAGTTCAGCCGGAATATCTGAACCCATACTCCAAACCGTATTCATGGAGTTAAGATAGTCTGCATCCAAGTTTTCTAAAGCCAATTCCACTCCCGCGATATAGGCGGTAATGGTTCCATTGTTGTATTCACATGCACCACTAATTGGATGAGTTGAAAGACAATGGAAACTGTGCTGCTGAACACCGCCCATTATCAACACTGGATAATCACTTGAGTGATTTATCGTCCCCCAATCAGAGCCATTATTTGGCCGATATGGGTGCATTGATTTATCAGGTGCTGCAAAAAAAGCCACATCATGACAAGCACTCGGAGAGGTGCAATTCAATGCATCTTCATACCCTTCTGAAATTGTTTCATTAGTCATTGACATCATACAATATTCGACAATACCTGTGACGTATTCATACCCAGCATCATATGCTGCTTGAATCCAATCTAAGCTTGAACAGATTCCCGAAACACCGCGAATGGTGACTCCTTGGGCTTCGCCTAAAATCTTCATATTTGTAAGAACATTAGTCATTGATGACAAGGTAGTTCCAGGTGAATTTCCAATATCTGCATGGATTCCAATCGTATGCCCACTTGCTTCTAAATCTGCAAGAATTGAAGAATTCCATGCATTTGCTGCGGCAATAAACTCATCTGGCCGCACCTCAATGTTGAGATAAGCGCCATAAGAAGCAAAGAGATTTGAAGCATTCTGAATTACCATACTATGTCGGTCAAACATTACCTCATTAGTAACTTCATCTGACCAGCCCTCTACGTGTATGGTAAAGGAAAGGTAAAGCACAGGTGTATCTATTCCACTATCATTTGTACCATTGGTTTCCACCTCATAATTGGCTAAAATATCTCCCAAAGAGCGCATTGGTATTGCCCGCCTCTCAAGTGTATCAAACAGGTCTTGAAGTTCAGCAAGGTAATCACTGAAGGTTTCGTTTTGAATTACAAATCCGACAATGTCTTCAGATGTGGTTAAATTCAACTTTGAGTCTATGAAATCAGTGGTCATTTGTGCTTCATATGAAGTAAAATGGACTTTGTACCCAGCTTTGGTCACAGTAGTTACTTCACTCCCTGCATAAGTATTGATTACTGGCTGGCTGACTAAATCTGCAATAGTTTTGACTCCCGATTCTGCGCTGTACAACAAACTCTGATGCCAATCAGTTTCACGCCCATCACTTGCAGACGTAACTATGTTGCCGCTCGCGGGTAATTGATTCATTAATGCCATCAAATCAGTCATATTTCCCAAATATGGGCTATTTGGGTTTTGTTGAGGAGGAGGGGTATTTGAATATCCATCCCATTCGGTAGGATGGTCTCGCGAATGATGATGAAGAGCCAATTCATGACCGTTAGCCTGCCAACTTCTTACTTGAGTTAAACGAGAAGCATTAGCCAAAATATTACTCGCCCAATGATGAGCAAATGCGAGAGTGATTTTATGATTGCCTGCATCGGCTGCGGCAATAAAAATCTCAAGGTCAGTCCAATTATCATCTATTTGTGTATCTGTTGCCGGCTCAAAATGAATGATTAAGTAGGCAGAACCGAGAGCTCCAGTGGAGTCTGTTGAATTATCTGTGCCGTTATTTCCCGGCTGAGTATTGTTATCAATACCCGTGTTATTTGCTGGATCATCACCTTCGCCACCAGTAGTGGAATTGTTAGTATCTGTTTCATTGTCAATTGGATTATTGTCGCCCGGGTCAATTGTGCCACCATTAATACAACCGCTCAGTACCATTAACAGCGCCAGCAATATAGGACATATGTTTTTACGCGACATATAACTCGTGGGGGACCTTCTCTCCAATAACTTTTGAGGTATGGACTGAAGAAGAAAAACTGAATAATTATTGGTGATGTTGTAAATATGCGCTTTAGCACTATCTTTGCAGTTTGCATTACTATCCATGCTAAGTGCATAGTTCCCGGATGCCGTGCTCTTGGTGTATTTTTTTCCACCAAGTGCTTTTTCCACCCCTTAGTATCCGCAACAGGCATACATACAATAGCCAAGCGCCGACAGGAGTGATTGTGGGGGACTTAGGTGACCGTAACCGCTAATGTAAATTCCATAAATCTGCATGATCTAAGAATGGACTTACCACCTCTCTTTATTGGAGATTTGGAAGTACCTTTGCCTCTTTTTCAAGGCGGAATGAGCGTGGGTGTTTCCCTAGCCGGATTGTCCTCTGCTGTTGCCAATGAAGGTGGTCTCGGGATCATCGGAACTGCTGGAATTGGTTTGCTTTACCCCCGAATGGGAGAAGAATATGCCGATGCAAATGCAATCGCTCTCAAAGCAGAAATCGCCAAAGCACGAACCATGACTGATGGGTTAATTGGCACCAACATCTTGATGGCTCTAACCGATTATGATTCTTTGATTAATGCCTCACTTGATGCTGGTGCTGATGTGATTTTGCTCGGCGCAGGAAAATTCTTGATGGCCCCTCCCACAGTTGATATGGAACGTATCCGTACTTCAAAAACTAAAATTATTGTCATCGTTTCTTCAGCCAAATCTGTTGAAGTCATGTTCAAATTTTGGAATGAGCGTTACAACTTTGTCCCAGATGCAGTAGTTGTTGAGGGACCCATGGCCGGAGGGCACATTGGGTTCACCCGCGAAGATGCAGCCGATCCTAATGTTAGATTGGAATCAATAATTCCTGAAGTTGTAAAAATAATTGCAAATTACGAGCGGCAATATAATCAGCGAATACCAGTTATTGCTGCCGGTGGAGTTTACACTGGTGCAGATATCGCAAGATATCTCGCCCTTGGGGCAAGAGGCGTGCAGATGGGGACGCGCTTTGTAGCAACCCACGAATGCGATGCTTCGATTGAATTTAAACAAGCGCACCTCAATGCCAAAAAGGAAGATGTTGTAGTAATAAAAAGCCCCGTTGGACTACCTGGGCGAGCAATTAGCAACGAATATCTAGACGATGTAAAGAATGGGCTCAAAACCCCAAAAAGTTGTGCATGGAAATGTTTGCGAACTTGTGAATGGGAGACTACACCCTACTGTATTGCTCTTGCACTACTAAGTGCTCAAAGGGGTAATCTGGATAAGGGCTTTGCCTTTGCCGGTTCTAACGCGTGGAGAAGTGAAAAATTGGTTCATGTTTCTGAGCTGATTCAAGAGTTGAAAGATGGGTTTAGTGAAGCCGTATTGCCGCCACAAGAATAGTGTGCATAGAGGCAATCCTCTAACGCACAATCGATGATAACTTTGGTCCCCGCTCCCAGACTTGACCTTGAAGCAAGACCATATTGAAGCGTTTCTTGTTAAAGGCACGAAGGATACAAAGTATCCTGAAGTGACTGAAAACTGGACTGAGTGAAGCGAAGGAAGTTTTCAGTTCAACAGAAGCAAAGGGGACGAGAACATCAAAAATCAAATAGAATCAATACATATCAAAATGAGTCCCCGCTCCCAGACTTGAACTGGGGACGTCCTGATATCTGCCTTTAACAGACGGGTCTTATTACTGACTACAGTCAGGCACTCTACCAACTGAGTTAAGCGAGGTAAACCGGCCGAAACGCCTCGCGCATTTAACCCTCACTCATTGAATTGCAAGAATTTTCTCGCCTCAACTATCTCTTTTTTCCAAAATTTTGCATCTTGTATTCACCGCATCTGCAGACTTATCTCATAGAGATAACCTGCGAGAACGACTAATTACACTGAACCTTCCATCGGTAAAGGGAAAGTTGAAAGTAGGACGGAGAGATTTACCAGTAGAAAGGGAGTATCATGACAACTAATTCATCAGTTTTTTTGAAGGTTCGGCGCGGTTTTGAGGGTCAACAAATAGCAATGAGAGCCACCTCGTATGGGTCACGCTTAATACGGAGTGGAAAAGGCATATTGACTTCGGAGGCAAACAGGGATGGGACCCACAAGCAATAGCGGAGCAGATACCGGTGACGCCGGAATGTCGAGTTTGCATGGTAATCAATACGAAGATTTAGTCAACGAATTACGCAAGGATGTTGAAGCATCTAAAGGCGGCACTGCTCTATTAGATGAAGAGTTAGACGGCTTCGGCGTACCCGACCCTAGAATCCTCATTGTCGGTTGTGGAGGTTCGGGAAATAACACACTTAATCGTATTACTCATTTAGGAGTTGAAGGTGCTGTTACTGTTGCTATTAACACAGACAAACAACACTTAGACCACACGAGGGCGCTACAAAAATTGCTGGTTGGTAAGCACATCACCCGAGGCCTTGGTGCTGGAGGAGATCCTTCAACTGGCCGCCGCTGTGCGGAGGCCGGTCGCGAAATGATTCGACGGATTGTCAATAGTGCTGATTTGGTATTCATTGCAAGTGGACTTGGCGGAGGTTCAGGGACTGGAATTGCGCCTATTGTAGCAGAGGAGGCAAAAGCCGCCGGCGCACTTGTAGTTGGAATTGTTACTACTCCCTTCCATGTTGAGCGCCGGCAACGGATGCAACGCGCCCTTGAAGGTTTAGAAAAACTGAGGCAAGTTGCAGATGCAGTATTAGTTTTGGACAACAATCGACTTCTACATTATGTGCCAAATCTGCCTTTAGACGAAGCATTTTCAATTATGGATCAATTAGTTGCTGAAATCGTTAAAGGAATTGTTGAAACCATTACACTACCAAGTCTTATCAATTTGGATTTTGCCGATATTAGAACCATCATGAAGAACGGTGGAGTCACAATGATGCTTTATGGAGAATCTGATAGAGGGGCAGAAGAAGTAGTTCATGAGGCGCTGAATCACCCATTATTAGACATAGATATTTCGGGTTCAACAGGGGTATTGATTCACGTTACTGGTGGACCATACATGACTCTTGAAGCAGCAAGCCAAGTTGTTGATTTAATGACTTCAAAGGTGAGCGAGGACGCCCATGTGATTTGGGGTGCAAGGCAAGACCCAGGGTTTGGTGACACCATCAAAGTCATGGCAATAATGACCGGAGTCGGAGGTCAGCATATACAAGGAGCAAGAGTTTCACCTGATAAATTGGGAGAAGCGCTTAAACTTACCAAGCAAAGAAAGGAAGCGGGAGCAGGTAATACTGGCTTCCATCGATTTGAGTGAAGATACTTCGAACGGAAATTCCAAAATCACCATTAGTGCATAATTGGTATTGTTTTTCGGAGCAGTTGAAAGACATATTTTTTGCATTATATGGGATATCCCTGCGGACCCCCTGTTAGTGTTAATATACATCAAGTGACACATAAATAAACATGCAAACACTTGCAAACCTAAACACGAAATTAACAAAAACTATCATAATTACATTGATGTTTTTACTTGTACCAATGACCGCATTTGCTTCAGCAAGCCCAACTTACATGGCGGGGATTGAAAATGTCTGTGACCTCACCCTCACCGATAGTCAAGGCGACATTTATGATGAACAAGACATAGAAGACTTCGGCCAAAGAAGTTACGGCCAACTAACTAGGATTATTGTTGCTCCTGAAACATATACAATGGACATTGACTGTGTAGCAAATCTAAATTCTGGAACTATTGAATTAACTGTTTTCAAAGTGATATGCAACTGGGGCTCTGGCAAATACACTTCTAGTAAGTTGGGAAATGGATGCTGAATCAACAAATGGTGACCAAGTACAACAGTCTGGAATCCTTATTGTTCAGCCAATGAATGATACCACAAATGATACTACTCCAAGAATTTCATTGTGGTATGGAAAGGTTAACCAGCACAATGAAAATGGTACCTGGATGACCGACCCTGATGGTGTCTCTGGTGGCGGAACCCACTCACAGTGGGGGTCTGATGGTTACGGTGACCGCAAACTCGAGTACTGTCAGAAGTTCTGGCCTAATACAAACTCCGTTGAATTGAGAACTTTCCGTGAAGAGATTACATTCTGGACACGTGGTAACTCTAACTCATATGATTCCACTAGAGATGTCTATGAATGTGTATTAGGAAATGACCTTGGAAATAACACTGGCGGAGATAAC